>DATATB010000101.1:0-46070 GCA_036268995.1 Pirellulales bacterium
GCCGGCGTCCTGGAAGCCACGGCCAGCATCAGCACCGGCCGCAGTTTCGTGTTCGGCGATCCCGGCAGCACGATCCTCGTCGACGCCGGCCAGACCTACGCGATCACCAATACGGCGGGCAGCGGCATCAGCGGCAGTGGCACGCTGAACGCAACGGGCGCCGGCATTCTGGCCCTGGACGACACGCTCAATGCCAACACCTTCACGGGCGGCAGCGTGATTGGCGGCGGCACCGTGCAGATCTTTACCAGCACCAGCTTGGGCGACGTCAGTGGCACGGCCACGATCAATGCCGGCGTCCTGGAAGCCACGGCCAGCATCAGCACCGGCCGCAGTTTCGTGTTCGGCGATCCCGGCAGCACGATCCTCGTCGACGCCGGCCAGACCTACGCGATCACCAATACGGCGGGCAGCGGCATCAGCGGCAGCGGCACGCTCAACGCAACGGGCGCCGGCATTCTGGCCCTGGACGACACGCTCAATCCCAACACCTTCACGGGCGGCAGCGTGATCAACGGCGGCACCGTGCAGATCTTCACCAGCACCAGCCTGGGCGACGTCAGTGGCACGGCCACGATCAACGCCGCCACGCTCGAAGCCGCGGCCAACATCACGACGGCCCGCAACTTCGCCTTGGGTAGCGGCACCAGCGCAATCAAAGTCGATAGCGGCATGACTTACACGATCAACGGCACCCTCGCTGACGGCGCCGGGCCAGGCACGCTGAATGTCGCCGGACCCGGCACCCTGGCCCTCACCGGCAACAACACCTACAGCGGCGGCACCAGTGTCAGCGGCGGCATGCTGCAATTGGACAATGCCACGGGATCGGCCAGCGGCACGGGCGGCGTCACGCTTTCGGGCACCGGCATCCTGTCCACGACGCTCGGCAACACGATCGCCGGCAACCTCGCGGTCGGCACCGGCACCAGCGTCGTGGCAGGCGGCACCGGCACCTTGGCCGTCAACGGCGCCGGCGGCATGATTTTCGACGCCACCAACGGTGCTACGCTCAGCTTCAATCTCAGCGGTGCCAATAACGGCAGCATCAACATCGCCAACACGCTGAACTTCGGCCTGACCTCGGGCGTGGACACCATCACCATCGACGGCACGGCCCAGCCCAAGACTTACGTGCTGATGACCTTCGGCAGTGAAAACGTGGTGGGCGGCGACTTCCTGCTTGGCGCGCATCCGACGGACGGCAACATCTACACGCTCCAAAACACCGGAACGCAAGAGTTGCTGATCGTGACGGCCGGCACGCCTACGTCCATTTATTTCAGCGGCGCGATCGACGGCAACTGGAACACGCTCACGGACGGCAACTCCAACTGGGTGAACGGCCCGATGGGCACCGGCACCGGCGCGATTCCCGACAGCAACAGCGACGTGTTCCTCACGGCCAACACCGCCTCGCACCTCTCGACCACCTTGGGCCAGGACTTCACCATCAACAGCCTGACCTTCACCGGCACCGGCACCTCCAGCACGGCCGGCTCCTCGATCGGCGGCGCCAACACGCTGACGATTGACGCGGCAGCCGGAGCCTATGCCGCCGGCACCGGCATCACGGTGTTGAGCGGTTCGGGCCCCGACGCGATCAGCGCCAACCTGGCCTTGGGAGCCAGTCAGACCTGGAACCTGGCCGGCGGCACGACCTTGACGGTCAGCGGCGGCATCTCCGAACTCGCCGCCGGCACCACGCTGACGGTCAATACCAGCGGCTCGGGCACGTTGGCCTTGAACGACACGACCACTGCCAACAGCTTCACCGGCGGCGTGACGATCAATGGCGGCACCGTGCAGATCTTCACGCCCACGAGCTTGGGCGCCAGCACCGGCGCGGTCACCATCGGTGCCGGCACGCTCGAAGCCGCGGCCGACATCACCGACAACCGTAGCGTGGTGCTGGGCAATGCGGCCAGCGCCATCCTGGTCGACAGCGGCAAGACCTTCAACCTGGGCGGCGTCGTCAGTGGCTCGGGCAATTTGAACTTCGACAGCACCGGCGGCACGCTGGTGCTCGCCGGCTCGGCCAACAACACCTACAGCGGCCAGACGTTGGTTACCAATGGCACTTTGCAACTGAGCACCACCGGCGGCGCGATTGGCATCGTCGGCGATGGCACGGCCACCAAGGCCAGCGGCGCGAACCTCCAGACCGGCGCCGACCTGGTCATCACCGGCGGCAACCTGCTGATCTCCAACGGGGACAACAACGTGCTGGCCAGCAATCTGACCGTCACCTTGGCCGGGGGCACGATGAACATCGGCCGCTCGACCCAAAGCATTTATGACTTCAATGGCACGGGCGGCACGTTCATCGCCCCGCGCGGCTCGAGTTGGACCGTGAGCGATCCCAACTACTTCGGCTCGCGGATGGAGTTCGTCTCGACGATCAACGATACCAACGACAACCTCAGCCGAGGCAGCGTGCTGGTGCTGCACGGCGACGAGGGCTCCGGCGCCGGCGGCAACGGCGTGTTGACGATCAACGCGCCGGGCGCCGGCAACACGGTGGCCCTGACGTTCTCGCAGCAGGACGCCAACAACGACAGCTCGCAGATCCGCGTCAATTCCGAATCGGGCAGCAACACGGCCGCCGGCAAACTGATCCTCAACGGCGACGTCGTGGTGTCGATGACCAGCGGCGGCGCATCGATCATCAACGGCCTGTCGCAGCTCGACGGCAGCGGCGGGTTGGGCACCGGCCCATGGACGGACAACGGCTACGGTTCGCTGGCCGGCGTGGTGGACCTGGGCGGCGCCAATCGCACGTTCACCATCGGCAGCTCGACGCACGACGGCAGCAATCCGCTGGATCCGGGCGTCGACATGCTCGTCAGCGCCCAGATCCAGAACGGCGGCATCATCAAGGACGGGCCGGGCACTCTCTTCCTATCGAACGCCGGCAATG
The DNA here is from genome assembly GCA_036268995.1 of Pirellulales bacterium. Lineage (GTDB taxonomy): Bacteria > Planctomycetota > Planctomycetia > Pirellulales > PNKZ01 > DATATB01. Next base: position 2,921 of record DATATB010000101.1, read on the forward strand.
GCCAGCCCAACAGCGCGGTGGCGAACACGTTCACCGGCGGCGTGACGATCAATGCCGGCACCATCCAGATTGACAGCAGCATGAGCCTGGGCGCGATCAGCGGCCTGACCACGATCAACGCCGGCACGCTCGAGGCCGTGGCGAACATCGACACTACGCGAGCCTTCACGCTGGGCAGCTCGTCCAGCACGATCCTGGTCGATAGCGGCATGACCTACACGATCGGCGGCGCGATCAGCGAGACTTCGCCGAGCGTCGGCGCGCTGAATGCCACGGGCGCGGGCACGCTGGTGCTCAGCGGCACGAACACCTACAGCCTCGGCACCAACATCAGCAACGGCACGGTGTCGGTTTCCAGCGACAGTAACCTTGGCAACGCGTCCGGCGGCGTGACGCTCTCCAGCGGCGGCACCTTGGCCGTGACGACGGGCTTCACCAGCAGCCGCAATTTCTCGGTAGGCAGCGGCGGCGGCAATCTGAACGTGAGCAGCGGTCAGACGTTCACGGCCAGCGGCAATGGCACCTGGTCGGGCAACAACAGCGGCGGCACCTTGACGCTCAACGGCGGTGGCACGGTCATACTCAGCGCAGGCACCGGCAGCTACGGCAGCGCGGCTCAACCCCTGTCACTCGTCACCTCGAGCGGCACGCTGGCCGGCACGGCCACGGTGCTCGGCAACGTCACGATTAATTCGGGCGCTACGATTTCGCCAGGTGCTTCGGCTGCGGTGCCTGGCACGCTCACGTTCAACGGCACGGACGTCGGAACGAGCACGCTCAACAGCGGCGGCACCTTCGGCTTCAACATCCTCAATGCCGGCGGCGGTTCGTCGAACCTTTCGATCGGTTCGGCCGGCACGAATTGGAACCTGCTGGCCACCAACAGCCTGACGGTCAACTCGACTCCCTTGGCTCCGTTCAACGTCGCGGTGTCCGGTACGCCAACCGGGTTCAATCCGTCGCTGTCTTATCAGTGGGACTTCCTGACGGTTGCAGGTGGCTTGCCCGGTGGGCTCAATGCCAATGAGTTCGCGCTCAACACCAGCGCGTTCCACGACCTGACGACCGGCTCGTTCTCGATCGCACTGGGCACGATGACCGGGGGCATCGGGTACGTGGCGGTCGACTACAGCCCGTCGGCAGTGCCCGAACCGGCCAGCATGATCCTGGCCGGCTTCGCGGCGCTGGGCATGGCCGGCATGGGCTGGCGTCAACGTCGCCGCCGCCAGCCGGCCGCCCCGCAGCTGGACGAGACCGCCGGTGCCTAGGGATTTATTTCAGAGCCGCGCTGCTAATTTTGAGATTGCGGATCAGCGCCTTGGTTGCGGGAATGACGGTTGGCGCAACGCTTAGCGCGCGAAAGCCCATTGAAAGTAGACGGGGCACGTACGCTTCTCGACCAGCCAGCTCCCCGCAGAGCGTCACGGGCCGTGTGCCGGCGTCGGCCAGGATAATGCCGAGCAGCCGCATGATCGACTCATGCGTATCGAGATAGTAATTATTGACCGAGGCATCGTCGCGCGCCGCGGCCAGGGTGTATTGCGTGAGGTCGTTGGTGCCGACACAGAAAAAGTCGACATGGCTCGCAAGCGCCGGTATCGCCAATGCCGCGGCCGGCGTCTCGACCATCGTGCCAAACTCCGGCGGACGGGTCACCTTTCGCTCGGTGCTCATGGCGTCAAAGATCTCTCGCATCCGCCGAATATCGTCTTCGAGCGTGACCATCGGAATCAGCACCCGCACGGGATGCGCCTGCGAAAGTTTTAATATCGCACCGATCTGCGTTCGAACCAGTTGCGAGTAATCGAGCAGCAATCGCACGCCGCGGCGTCCCAAAACAGGATTCGAAGTCACCGGCAGGCCCAAATAAGGCAGCGGCTTATCGCCGCCGATGTCCAACAGGCGAATCGTGACCGGCCGGTCGCCCAGCGGTGCGATCAGGCTTTCGAGCTCGCTCGATAATTCATCCTCCGTCGGCGGAACCGGCCGGGCAAAGTAGAGTTGCTCGATCCGCAACAGCCCGACGCCGTCGGCCCCGTTGTCGAGCGCCAGCGCAACGTCGCCCTGGATGCCGATATTGGCTTCCACCTTAATCAACTGGCCGTCGACCGTTCGCGCGGGCTCGCGGCAGGCGGCCTTGCAACGCACCAGGGTCGCCCGCCACTTTTGAAGTTTCTCCAGGAAGTCGGATTGAGTCGCGGCTGTGGGGGCGATCACGAGCGTGCCTTGAAAGCCGTCGACCAAGAGCTCGGTGCCGCTGCGAACCAGGGCCAGAATTCCCGGAATCTCCGTGATGGTAGGAATTCCCTTTTCACGCGCCAGCAGCGCCGCGTGCGAGCCTTGCCCCAGCATTTCGACGACCACCGCCGCCACATTGGACGTGGGCAGCGAGACGACATCCGACGGCAGGAGGCGCTCGACAACCAGAATGCTGCCTGCCGGAATGGCTTTCAATCCGGCCTCTTGTTCGCCGCGAAGCCGACGGATGATGTTGCGGCCCAAATCCAGCACGTCGTCGGCGCGCTGACGGAAGATGGGGTTTTCCAGCGCCTCGAACTTCTGGTGCCAGCGCGTCAAGACCCGGCGAACGACCGTTTCGGCGCTCAACAGCGAGGCTTGCATCTCACGCTGGAATTCGCCCGACGCAAATAGCTCCCGCAGCATCTCGCCATGCGCACGAAAGATTCCGGCCAGCGCCGAATCGAATTCGACTTCGATCCGCTTTGCGGATCGATCGAGTTCTGCCAGCGTATCCTCGAAAGAGCGTGCCAGACGAGCCAGCTCGCCGTCGACCTGGTTCTGTCCGATCGACAACGGCGGGCCGCTGCATTTCAAGATGTCACCGGCTACCCAAGCTTTTCCCGCTCCGAAACCCGGCGAGATGCTTCGACCGGCGAGCCGCACTTCCGACGGTGCCAGGCCGGCCGTCGTCGATGTCGATTCCATCGAACTCTCCAGGTCAGCGGCTGATCGACAGCAAGCGATGGGCGCAAGTGACTGCCAACGAGCCGTCGCCCACCGCGAAGCCCACGCGTTTGGTCGACCCCGAACGGATATCTCCGGCGGCCAGGATGCCAGGCACCGTCGTCTCCAACGGGCAGGGGGCACGATCCCTGCGAGGCCAAAGCCCGGCGCTAACGATGTCGGCGCCAGTCAACAGATAACCCTTGTCATCGCGAGCGATGTCGGGCGGCAGCCACTCGCCGGGTGGATCGGCGCCGATAAATACGAACACGGCCGAACAAGGCATTTGCGGCTTCGTTTGAGCGGCGTTGTCGCGCAGCGTAATCGCTTCGACATGATAACTTCCATGGACCGCATCGATCTCGGTCTGTTCGTGAACGACCACGTTGGCAGTTGCTCGGATGCGCTGCGACAAGTAGTGCGACATGCCGGGCCCCAGGACTTTGCGGACAACCAGATGCACCGTGCGCGACGTGCAGCATTCGGCCAGAAACATGACGGCCTGCCCGGCCGAGTTGCCGCCGCCCACGACCACGACGTCGGCTTCGTGGTAGAGGTCGGCTTCCACGGCCGTGCAGGCGTAATACAGGCCGGATCCAGCGAAGCGGTCGGCTCCATCCGCCTCCAACTTGCGCAGCCGCACGCCCAAGGCCAGCAGCAGCACCCGGCAGCGAATCTGGGCGCCGCAATCCAGTTGCAGCACGTGCAGCTCGCCGGCGGATCGCGCGGGAACGAGTTTCTCGACGTTCACCGGCGCCACGATCCGGGCGCCGAACTTGAGCATTTGCAGAACCCCGCGCATCGCCAGGTCCGCGCCGCTCAACCCGGCCGGAAAACCAATGAAGTTTTCGATGCGCGAGGAACCGCCGGCCTGACCACCGGGTCCAAGCTTATCGAGCATCAAAGTGGAAAGACCCTCGGATGAGGCATAGACGGCTGCGGAAATGCCCGCCGGACCGGCCCCGACAATGGCAAAATCAATCTCCTGCGACGGGCAATGCCTCCAGATGCCGGCCTCCTTGGCCAGCTCGTGCAATGTGGGATTTACCAGTGTTCGTCCGTCGCTGAATTCGATAACCGGTGTCTTTCGCGGCGATCCGAGCGTCGCCAGCTTGTGCTGTCCCGCTTCCGTTTCCGTGTCAAACCATCTGAACGGGACGAAGTTTTTGTACAGAAACTCGCGAACGGTGTTCGTATCGCGGCAGCGTCCAGGGCCAACCACCCGCAGGCCAATCTCGCCCAATTGCGACAGCATCTCGCGGCGGCGGGCGAACGCGACGATCAGTTTCTCGCCAAAGCTCGGCACCCGATTCAGCAGCGACCGGAGCTGGCCGTTGGGGATTCGCAAAACGCGCGTTGCACCGCGGGCGACGGCACTGACCAGCACCGGCCGACCGGTCAACAGATCGATATCGCCGGAAAATTGCCCCGGTTCATGGGTGACAATCACACGGTTGTCAGCCGCTGGATTGCGAATTTCGACTTGCCCGGATTCAACGATGTACAAATCGATTTCGGCCTGACCGGCCGGAAAAATGGTTTCGCCATCCGCAAAGTCGCAAGACGTTGCCAAGGGTTTGACGAGCGCGAGTTCTGCGCGGGTTAGCTGAGGAAACGCAACTTCTTGGGTCTGAACCACTTGTCATCCTTTACGCGCGAAGGGGCCAGGCACGTCATCCGCCATTGCCGCCGCACCTTCTTCATACCGCGCCGGCTTCAAACTGGCGAGCGGCCCAAACGCGGTCATTGAAATGGGCTAGCCCGATCGGCCTCATGTCGCCGCGGCAGCCCTCCTCCGCCGGCCACTGAGCAAGTAGATCTCCGACCGCACCTCGGTCAGCGGGTCGCCGGCCGAGTCGATGCCGTCCACTCGCGGGACTGGGTCGAAGATCATTTTCCGTCGCTCCGGGCCCAACTCGTCGACGCGCTCGGTGATCACCAGGGTGCCGAACTCCAAAAGCTGCCTGGACTCCGGCCAAGGGACGGTGGAGTCGGTGACCACGTCCCCCTCCTCGGCCAATTGCACCAGCACGCGGAACTCGATCGGTCCCCTGGCCAGGCGCTGCGACATCTCGGCGGCGAGGAAGTCGGCCGTTTTGTTCGCCGCCTGCTCGGGACTGAGGAACTCGGTCCCGGCGGCGGGGCTAAAGCGGAACCGGCCAAACCGGCTCTCGCCGGCCGCGCTCGTGAACTTGAACGCCGTGACGGCGAAGTACGCCTGCCGGGCGAAACTAGACGGGATCGGCTTCGGAGCTTCGACGAAAGCTCTCGCTGCCGGGTGGGAGCCCAAGAAGGCCACGATGGGCGGCGGCATGGCGGCGCCTGGCCCGCTCGCGGCCGCCGCTCGGAGGAATTCCAAAAATTCCTCCCCATCGCGGACGGGAAACCCGTTGTGCGAATGGGCAACGATGTCCGTGTGCACGTGGTCGTCAAAGTGGAACCGGACCGCGATCCCCTGCGGGCTGGCCCCGGCCGGGTCGTTGTCAGCCACGGTCGGAATTCCCGCCGACAACGAGAACCGCACGGTGATCGGAGTGGACGGCCGGTCGGCGTGCGGCGCGCGCGTTAGTTTCGCCGCGCCGGGTGAAGGGGTGAATGTGCCGCAGTACATCACGCCTCGGGCATGCACTGGCCGGAAACCGGGGTGTACGCCTCCTGCCAGTTGATCGAGGACGTCAAGCAGATTGCTGATGAGCGCGGATGCCATGCTGTGAATCTCCGAATTTTGGTTCGATTGAGTACATCAGGGACGCCGGCGTGCGATTCGAAGAACTTGCACTGCGTGTCGAGGATGGCAGAATCGATTTACCAATGGCCGAAATGAGCGCCGCCATCGACGTACAGGGTGTGACCGGTGACGGTCGTGGCGTCGGTCAGATACATCACCGCATCCGCGATTTCCTTGATCGTCGAGATCCGTCCCATCGGCGAGAGGTTCTCCATCACGTCCCTCGGGGTTTGGCTATGCAGCGGTGTGTCCACGACGCCGGGCGCGACGGCATTCACGCGGATGCCGTCTTTCGCGTACTCCATCGCCAGGTGTCGGGTGACCGTCTCCAGGCCGCCTTTGGTAATCATCGGCACTGCCGCCGTGACGCCTCGGATCGGGTTGCGAGCAAGGGCCGCCGTAATCGTGACGATGCTCCCGCCAGTCTTCTGCGCCAACATTTGCTTGATGGCGAGTTGCGTGACGTACAAGAAGCCCCCGACGTTGGTCGCGATGAGCGACTTGAAGTCTTCGGCCGTGTAGTCCGTGAACGGCTTGGTGAAGAAGATGCCGGCGTTGTTGACCAGCGCGTCGATCGACTTGAAGCGCGCGAGCGCCGTCTCCACGATCTGGGCCGCAGTTGCCGGCTCGCCGATGTCGCCGTCTACCAGGGCGACGTGGTCGGAAGCCGCGACTTCCGTCGATTGAGTCATCTTCCGCGAGTTGGCAACGACGTCGAAACCCCGCTCGACAAACCCTTTCACGATTCCCGCGCCGATCCCCTGCGAAGCACCGGTCACGATGGCCGTCTTCCGAGCGTCGCGCATCGTTGCTCACCTCGAATGTGTTTTGTCGCCAGCAGACTTCGAAAATCAGGCGGATCCGAAATCCGCATTCAGCACAATGCGATAACCGTAACCGTTAGCGTGCTGCTTGGCCACCGCCCCTTTTTGGGGCCGCACAAGGACGAGCGGCGCGGTAACGAATCCTAACGCCCGTTAAATCCCACTTCCCATCGACTTCCGGCGACCTTGCTTGGTGAGCTTGCCGAATTGCCGTCAGCATAAGTCGGTGCGCATAGCATCCTGGCGGATGTTATTCTGTGCTCTATCGATCCATTGGCTTTCGAGGTCCCCTGCATCCATGCTGCGCCGCTGCCGCCTGCTGCGAACAATTTTTGCGATACTGGCACTGGTGCCTGCCATCACCCTTGGCCAAGCCCGGCTAGTGGAGTTGCGGCCGTGCTCCGCACAAAGCGGCCGAGTTCAAGCCGTCGAACTCGTCGGCGCCGGACTCGACGCCGCCAAGGCCTTATTCGGCTTCGATCCACTCTTGTCGCTGTCGGGCGCGGGCCGCCGCTGGTCGATCACGCCGGCCGCCTCAGCCGTTGGCGTCTCCGACTTGTGGGCCGTCACCTCGGCGGGAATTTCCAATCCGCGGCGATTGGCTATTTCACCACTGCCACAGATATTGGAGAAGGAGAGCAACGACACGTCGGAGTCGGCCCAGGACGTCGTGCTGCCGCTGGTGGTGCATGGACGCATCGAGCCGGCCGTCGACCTGGACTGGTTTGTGTTCAAGGCCCGCTCGGGCGACCGCGTGGTGGTCACCTGCCGTTCGCTCTCGCTCGACGGACAAATTGAGCCCGCGCTGTCGGTCTTCGATTCGCATGGCCGTCAACTTGCCCACGATGATGGCGGCGCTCGCGACGGCCAACTGTGTTTTGTGGCGCCCGGCGATGGCCACTACCTAGTCCGCGTGCAAGAGCGCGCCTATCGGCAGCCCGAGGCCAACTTCTACGCGCTATCCATCGAGACCGGCCCGGTCGTCGTGGCCGCCTTTCCTTCGGTCCTCACGCGTGGCCAGTCGCAGCGCGTGACGCTGTATGGCTACAACCTCGAACCGCCGGTGAGCGGTTCCGCGCAACTTCAGCAAACCACCGCGACGATTGCCGCACCGACCGAAGGCGATCCCGACGGCGGCGGTTGGCTGCCAGCCTCGGCCGCGACAGTCGACGGATTCCGCTATTATCCGGCACAGGCTTCCGGCAGTGTGCGTTTCGACCTGGTCGACGGCGACGTGCAGCTTGAACTTCCCGGCGACAATAATTCCGGCGAGCACGCCCAGCCGGTCAGCATCCCGGCCGAGATTGCCGGCCGCTTTGCCGAGCCGCGCGATGTTGATTGGTATCGTTTCGCCGCCCGCAAAGGGCAACGATTCTGGATCGAAGCCACAGGGCAGACCGCCGGCGAGCCCATGGATCTCGACATCACCGTGCGCAGCGCGCAAGGCAAAGTGCTGACCACGCTGGCCGACACGCCGCAGCCGAAGGAAAAAGAGTCGCCAGCCTGGCTGCCGCTGGACACGCCCGATCCGGCGGGCAAGTTCAAGGTTCCAGAAGACGGCGATTACCTCGTGGTGATCCGCGATCTGTATGGCCCCTCGCTCTCGGGCCGGCGGCGAAACTATCACTTATCGCTCGTGCCGCAGCGCGAGGCCGTCTGGATTGTGGCCAAGGCCGACTCGCTGGCGATCAAACCCGGCAAGTCCGCCACGCTCCAGTTGGCCGCGATCCGCCGCGGCGGCCACACGGCGCCGATTCGCATCCGCGCCGAAAAGCTGCCGGCCGGCCTTTCGGCTCGAGAGACCACGCTGGCGGCCAAGGAAAGCAGCGGCTCGATCACCTTTTCGGCCGCGCCCGGCGCAGCGCCGCTGGTTGCCGGCGCGGAGCTTGTGGCCGAAACCGAACTCGAGGGCCGCACCGCGCGCGTGCCCGTCCGCATCGTCGCAGCTGTCGACGACGGCACTTCGCCGCGTGTACGTCGTTGCGACGGTTTGCCGATTGCCATCATCGGCAAGTAATCGCGAGCCTCGCTGATGGCCGTGCCGCCGCGGCCGGCAATTACCTACCGTTCAGCCGAATTTCCTTGACGCATAACGGAATTTTGATGTAATTATGGCACCCAGCCGGCGCGGCGCTTCTGATTCCTGCCTTCGAGCGCCCGGCGGCTGTTGTCCGACAGGATGTTGCCCGCCTCAAAGGCCCCACGCCCGTGAAAGCGCGTCGTTGTTCCCCGCTGCACATGGCAGTGCTGTTGGTCGCGGCCGCATTGACCGGCGGCGTTGCCCCGCCGTGGCCCCATGAAGTCGTGGCCGAGGAAACGACGGCCGGTACACGCGAGGCCGGCGCGCCGCCACTCGCCTGGAATGATGTCACCGGCCTGAGTGTCGAACCCGATCGGATCGCGCTCAGCGGCCGCGACACTCAACGGCAGCTTCTCGTCTCGGCCTCGCTGCCAGCCGGTCGCTTGCGCGACGTGACGCGCGAGGTGGCCTATCACGTGGCCGATCCGCGCATTGCCCGCTGTAGTGCTTCGGGTATTGTCGAGCCCTTAGCGAGCGGCCGCACCGAGATCGTGATTACTGCCGGCGCGTGGCGCGCTAGCCTGCCGGTCGAGATCGTCGCCGGTGATAAGTTCGAGCCGCTCGACTTCCGCCGCGATATCCTGCCAATTCTCACCAAGGCCGGCTGCAATGGCGGCGGCTGCCACGGAAAATCGGACGGCCGCGGCGGCTTCCAGCTTTCGCTGTTCGGTTTTGATCCCGAGGCCGATTATGATTCGATCGTCAAGAAGTCGCGCGGTCGCCGCGTGACCTTCGGCAGCCCGGAATCTTCGCTCTTGCTGCGCAAACCGCTGGCGGAGTTGCCGCATGGCGGCGGCAAGCGCTTGATCGCTGCGACCGCCGCCGGCCAGCGGCTGCTCAGATGGATTGTCACCGGCGCGCCGCGAGGCAACCTCGGCGAAAACACGCTCGAGCGGCTCGATGTCTCGCCGGACAGCCGCATGACCGGCTGCGGCCAGCAGCAACAGCTCGTCGTCACGGCCGTTTATCGCGACGGCGTGCGGCGCGACGTGACGGACCTGGCCGAGTTTCGTAGCAACGATCCCTCGCTGGCCTCGGTCGACGAGCACGGCCTGGTCACGATCGGCCAGCGGCATGGCGAGACCAACATTGTCTGCCTGTACCAGGGACAGGTCGGTACGGCCCGGCTGACGATGCCGCTGGAACATCCCCAGGCGGCTTGGCCCGAACTGCCGGTGGCGAACTTCATCGACCGGCACGTGTTCGCCAGGCTGCGCGAGCTGCGCATGGCTCCTTCGCCGGCGATCGACGACGGCGCGTTTTTGCGCCGCGCCGCGCTGCAACTGGCCGGCCGGCTTCCCGGCGTCGAAGAGGTTCGGCAGTTTGTCGCCGATCGGCGGCCCGACAAGCGGGCAGCATTGGTCGAACGGCTGTTGGCCAGCGACGAACATGCCGATTACTTCGCCCAGCGCTGGGGCGACGTGTTGCGCAACAAGCGGCGCGGCGAGTCCCCGCGGATTCCGGGCACCGTGGGCTTTCATCGCTGGCTGCGCAACGCCGTGGCCGAGAACATGCCCTACGACCAGATGGTGCGGGCCATCATCACGGCCACCGGCAACCAGGCCGTGAATCCTCCGGCCCAATGGTATGCCGAAGTCCGCTATCTCGATCGCTACGTGGACGACACGGCGCAAGTGTTTTTGGGTCTGCGGATCGGCTGCGCCCGCTGCCACAATCATCCCTTCGAGCGTTTCACGCAGGATGATTATTACGGCCTGGCGGCGTTCTTCGCGCGCGTCACGCGAAAAGGCGGCAACCGCGCCAGCGACGAACGCCGGGCCGACGAGATCATTTACCTCCGAGCCGTGGGCGACGTGCGGCATCCCATCAGCGGCGAAGTCGTGCCGCCGCACGGCCTCGATGGCCCGCCCATCGACGTGCCCATGTACGACGACCCGCGGCACTACCTGGTGGATTGGATGTGCCGCGCCGACAATCCGTACTTCGCCCGCGCGCTGGCCAACCGCATGTGGGCCCATTTCTTCGGCCGCGGGCTGGTCGAGCCGCTGGACGACATGCGCTCGACCAATCCGGCCAGCAACGAGCCGCTGCTGGCAGCCTTGGCCCAGGAATTCACTCGCTCCGGCTACGACGTTCGTCATGTGCTGCGCACGATCACCACGAGCACCACCTACCAGCTCAGCTCGCTACCGAACGACGACAACCTGGACGAGACGCAGTGCCATTCGCGGTTTTATCCGCAACGACTGCCGGCCGAAGTCCTGCTGGACGCGATCGACAGCGTCACGCGGCGGCCCACGGCTTATGCCGGTTTGCCCACGGGGACCCGGGCGGTGCAGTTGCCCGACGAGAATTACGGCAACGAGTTTCTCAAGCTCTTCGGCCGGCCGCCGCGAGAAAGCGCCTGCGAGTGCGAACGCGCGGCCAAGCCCAGCCTTTCGCAGTCGTTGTTTCTGATGAACGATGCGTTCATCGGCGGCAAGCTGCTGGGCACCGGCAGCCTGAGCGATGCCTTTGTTCGCCACGACAAGCGTCCCGAGGCCGAGAAGATCGAGGAGCTGTTTCTGGCGGCCTTTGCGCGGCCGCCCCGCGCCGACGAGTTGGAGCAGGCCGTAGGCTACGTGCGATCGGAAGCCAGCCGGCTCACAGCGTATCGCAACCTGTTGTGGGCGATCGTCAACACCAAGGAATTCATGTACGTCCACTGACGGCCGATCCATCCGGCCCCCGTTTCCCGCCGCCGCGGAGTTCCGTTGACCATGTCTTTGCCACACCGCTTGCCTCACTGCCCCGGACCGCTCGGCCGACGCGCGTTTCTGCAGATTGGCGGGCTATCGCTCGGCGCGCTCGCCTCCGGCATGGAACCCAGCTTGGCCCAGGTCTTGGCGGCTGAAACAGCGGCCGGCGCCGAACGCGAGTTCTCGGTCATCTGGCTGTGGGCCGCCGGCGGGCCCAGCCATCTGGAAACCTTCGACATGAAGCCCGAGGCGCCGACCGAGTGCCGCGGCGCGTTCAAGCCGATTGCCACCAACGTGCCGGGCATTGAAATCTGCGAGCTGATGCCCAACCTGGCCCGCCGCGCCGACAAGTTCTCGCTCATTCGCAGCCTGCACCACAACCGCAACGAGCACGCGTCCGGCACCAATCGCATGCTCTCCGGCTACGCCAGCGTGGGCTTGAACCCCGCCGACGGCGAGTTTCCCGAGATCGGCTCGATCGTGGCTCAGCAGCTCGAAGATCAGGTGCGCGACATTCCGCTGTTCGTCTCCAGCAACAAGCTGTACGGCGGCGGGCCGGCTTATCTGGGCCCGGCCTGCACGCCCTTTATGTACAGTGGCGATCCGGCCAAGCCGAATTTCGGCGCCGGCAGCCTCACGGTGACCAGCGACGCCACCGCGCTGCTGCGTAAGCGGCTCGAACTGTTGCAGCGCTTCGACAGCTTCCGCCGCGAGGTCGATCGGTCGCAAACCATGACGGCGCTCGACAAGTTCAATGCCCGCGCGCTGGACATGCTGACCAGCTCGCGGACGCGCGAGGCATTCGATCTGTCACGCGAGCCCGATGAGGTGCGCGATCGCTACGGCCGCACCACGGGCGGCCAGAGCCTGCTGCTGGCCCGGCGGCTGGTCGAGGCGGGCGTGCGCTTCGTGCAGATCAGTGCCAATTTTCCCATCGACAAGCCAACCAGCGTCATTTCGCCCAACAACTGGGACGACCACTCGGTCAACTGCGACATCTTCAAGGCCTACCAGGCTCGCATGCCGACCTTCGACGTGGCAGTGCCGGCCTTGATCGACGACTTGTACGCGCGCGGCCTCGACCGCAAGGTGCTGTTCGTGTTTGCCGGCGAGTTCAGCCGCACGCCCAAGGTGAACATGCGACCGGGAGCCAAATGGCCCGGCCGAGATCACTGGAGCCGGGCCATCAGCGTGCTGATCTCCGGTGGCGGCCTGAAGATGGGACAGGTGGTCGGCGCCACCAACTCGCACGGCGAGGAGCCGGCCGAACGCCCCATGAACAGCAATTGCCTGCTGGCCACGATCTATCGCGGCTTCGGCATCGACACCACGCAGGTCTATCACGACAACAGCGGCCGCCCTCTGCCGATCCTCACCGACGGCCAGCCCATCGCCGAATTGATCTGAACCGCGTAACTGCCAGGAAACGGCGAGCGCAGCTTATCATTGCCAGATCGATTAACCCATTTATCAACAATGGGTTGCAAACTGGCGGACCGGAAAAAGTTTGACACGCGAGGCACGCGGCACTAGAGTGCCAAACAGTCGACGGTCGACAGGTCGACGATCCCGCCAGCCCTAAGTGATCGTCGTCCAAGGCCGCCCTTCAGCAACGTCGGCCCAGCGCTAAATCGATTGTTTTGCGGGAGACCCGTGAATGCCCGAAAGTGAATCCGCGTTTTTGAAGCCCGCCAGCCGGCAAAATCTCTCGGACAGCATCACCGAGTCCTTACGCGATGCGATCTTCGGGGGGCATTTCCGACCCGGTCAACGCCTTGCCGAAGCGCAACTTGCCACGCGACTCAAGGTCAGCCGGGCGCCGGTTCGCGAGGCGCTGACGTCTCTGGAGCAAGAAGGGCTCGTCAGTCGCACCCCTAGCGGAGGCACCACCGTGAGCCGTCTGTCGCGCCGGGATGTCGACGAGATCTGCACGTTGCGGACGCCGTTGGAAGCCCTGGCGGTGCGGCTGGCTATTGCCCATGCAAGCGAGAGCACCTGGGCCGATTTGAAGGCCAATCTGAAATCAACCGAGAAGGTGACCGATCCCAAGCGGCTAGCCCAGCTCGATCTCGAGTTTCACGAAATCATTGTGCGGGCAGCCAATCACGGACGGCTACTTGCCAGTTGGCTGAATCTGCGCTCGCAAATCCGCTTGCTCATGGTGCAGCGCAACCGGACCGACGCCGGTTCGTTCGAAGGCACGGTTCATGGCCATCGCGAATTGGTCGAGGCCATTCTCGCGCACGACTCGGCCCGCGCGACCTCGCTGCTCGAATACTACCTCAAGGCGCAGCACGAGTGGTTCGTCAAGTCATTCACGGAGACCGACGACATAGAATCGCCACGCTTATAACCGCTCGCTGGCTCCGAATTCATCGCCCCCTCGAACTCCTTGCGACCGGATCCATGGACGCGCTCAATCTCATCAATGGACAATGGCGTGCTTCGTCGGGGCGGTGGCTGGCGGTCACGAACCCAGCCACGGACGAACAACTCGGCCGCGTGACGCTGTCGCCCGCCGCCGACGTGGATCAGGCGGTGCTTGCCGGCCAGCGCGCTTTTGAGGAGTGGCGACGCATACCCGTCACCGAGCGGGTGCAATGCCTCTTTCGCTTCAAGCAGTTGCTGGAGGAACATTTCGAGGAGATCGCCCGAACAGTCACCCAGGAATGCGGCAAAACGCTGGTCGAATCGCGCGGGGAGCTGCGCCGTGGCATCGAAAACGTCGAAACCGCCTGCGGCATGCCGCTGATGATGCAGGGCTATAACAACGAGGACATTGCCCGCGGCGTGGACGAGCATCTGTTCCGGCAGCCGCTGGGAGTGGTGGCGGCCATTACGCCGTTCAATTTCCCGGCCATGATCCCCTTGTGGTTTTTGCCTTACGCGATTGCCTCAGGCAACTGCTTTATCCTGAAGCCGAGCGAACAAGTTCCGCTGACCGCGGTTCGGCTGTTCGAGCTCCTGGCGCAGACGGGTCTTCCGGCAGGGGTCGCGCAGCTCGTGCATGGCGACAAGCAAACCGTCGACGCGCTGCTCGAGCATCCGGGCGTGCAGGCGATTTCGTTTGTCGGGTCCAGCACGGTGGCGAAGTCCATCTATGGCCGGGCGGCAGCGCAAGGCAAGCGCGCCCAATGCCAAGGGGGCGCCAAGAATCCGGTCGTGATCCTGCCAGATGCCGATCTGGAGATGACCACGAAAATCGTGGCCGACAGCGCTTTCGGCTGTGCGGGTCAGCGGTGTCTGGCCACGTCGGTCGTCATCACGGTCGGCAGCGAACAAGAGCGTTTTGCCTCGGCAATCTGCGACGCGGCCGCCAGTCGTCGGGTGGGCAATGGACTGGAATCGGACATCGACATGGGCCCGGTGATCAGCTCCGAAAGCAAGCGGCGCATCGAACGTTTGCTCGAAGCGGGTCGCAACGAAGGCGCCGTAGCCCGGGCTCACGGCAATGGCCGAAAACCCAGCGCGGACGGCTGCGGCTCGTTCGTGGCGCCCACCGTGCTCGACCATGTCGCGCCGGGCGGAACGCTGGCCCGCACGGAGATTTTTGGGCCCGTTTTGAGTTTGTTGCGCGCCGCAAGCATCGACGAAGCGATTCACCTGATCAATTCGGGCGTGCACGGCAACATGGCTTGCTTGTTCACATCCAGCGGCGCCGCCGCGCGGCGCTTTCGCAACGAATGCGTCGTCGGCAATATCGGCATCAACGTCGGCGTGGCCGCTCCCATGTCCTTCTATCCATTCAGCGGCTGGAAGGAGAGTTTTTTTGGCGATTTGCACGCGCAAGGCCGGCACGCCGTCGAGTTTTATACGCAGACCAAAGTCGTCGTCGAGCGCTGGCATTCCACCTGGAGCCGAAAGTTCTAGCGAACCGGTTCAAGCATGATCCTGCATTTCACCCTGGCCACGCGTGACGTCCAGCGCACCAGCGATTTCTTCGTCCGCACGCTGGGCTGGCGGCCAATCCAGCGGCCCGGCAATGTGCAGGTGCCTGCGGCGTGGCTCGAAATTGGCCCCGGCCAGGAGCTGCACCTCGTGCAGGTCGAAGACTTCGAGCCCTCGCCGCACGAAGGCGAATATGCCCGGCATTGTGCCGTGTCGTATCCGCTCGCAGGTTTTGCCGATCTCAAAGTTCGCCTGAAACAGGCAGGCGCCGAAATCATTCCTGCAGATCGCGCGACGCCGTTCGAGCGATTCTTTTTCCGCGATCCCAACGGCTACGTATTCGAAGTTGTCGAGGCTCGGACCGTGGCCGAGACCGAATCATTCCAAGGTCTACGTCCTTCCGTCGCGCGCTGAAGGCAGGCGCAGCAGCAAACACCAACGACGCATGAGCCGCCCAGCCAACATCGCCGTCGACAACAGGCCCTCGCCAGTCCGGTATCAAGTGCTGGCCGTGGCCTGCTGCCTGGCGCTACTGACCTATCTCAATCGTTTGGGCTTTGGAGTCGCGGCTGCGGAGATCAAGCACGACCTCGGCTTCAACGACGAGCAGATGGGCTACCTCGCCTCGTCGTTCTTGCTGGCGTACGGGCTGTTTCAGATGCCCGGCGGCATGTTGGCAGATCGGATCGGCGGCCGGAATCTTCTGACGGTGCTGGTGACAGGTTGGTCGCTGCTTTCCGGTGCGACGGCCTTTGGCCTGTGGTTCCATGCCGGCACAGGCGCCGCATTTGTCTTCCTGCTGGTGTTGCGCTTCGCCTTTGGCGTGCTGCAAGCGGCCGAGTTTCCCAGCTTGTCGCGCGTCATGGCCGAATGGATGCCGGTGACCGAGCGCGCGTCCGCGATGGGAACGATCTGGACATTCAGCCGGCTGGGCGGAGCGATCGTACCGTTTTTGTTTACGGGAATGCTGTGGCTGTTTGGCACGTGGACCACGCCGTTCTGGGTCATGGCTGGCCTGGGGCTCGTGTGGTGCGCCGGATTCTGGCCCTGGTTCCGCGACAAGCCCGTGGATAAGCGGGGCGTGAATCGCGCCGAATTGGAGTTTATTGCCGCTGGCCGCTCGGTCGAGTCGCAGAATCCGGCTCGGCTGCCGATCGTGGACTTGCTCCGCTCGCGCAACGTGTGGGCGCTTAGCCTGATGTACGGCTTCGTCGGTTTTGCCGGCAACTTCTTTACCAACATGCTGCCGCTGTATTTGCGCTCGCAGCGGCACGTGTCGGACTGGGAATTCAGTTGCCTTTCGGCCCTGCCGTTGGCAGGCGGAATCGTCTCCTGCTTCGTGGGAGGCGTGTTGTCCGATTGGATCGTCCGGCGCTGGGGAAGCCGAAAATGGGGGCGGCGGCTGAGCGGCGCGGCCGGACTCTCGTTGGCGGCGCTGGCCACGCTCTTGGTTCCCTGGGCCGGCAGTTTGTGGGCGCTGGGGTTCTTTCTGACCGCGGCGTTCTTCGGCAACGATCTGAACATTGCCCCGGCCTGGGCCGCCTGCGCCGACGTCGGCGAGCACAACACGGGCATCGTCAGCGGGACCATGAATATGGTCGGCTCCTTCGCGGGAGCGGCCGGAACCGCCTTCGCCGGATACTTTTTCAAGCGCGATCAGGCTCAGCTCGTGTTCATCGTCTACTCACTGAGCTACTGCCTGGCAACCCTTTGCTGGCTGGCGGTCGACGTCAGCAGGCCGCTTGTGCGGTCGGCGCCGCCAGTCCCTTTATCTGAAGCAGATCCGCTAATGACTGCATCCTGTGTCGAGGCAACGCGATGAACCTGGCCCGCTCATTCAAGCAAAGACTATCGCAAGGCCCTGTCTGCCTGGGCACCTGCATCAGCTTCACCGACCCGACGGTGACCGAGGCGCTGTGCGATCTGCTCGACTTCGTCTGGATCGACATGGAGCACAACGCGCTGACGCTCGAAACCGTGCTGGGGCACATCATGGCCACCAAGGGAACCAAGACGGTCCCGCTGGTACGCGTCGCCTGGAATGATCCGGTGCTCATCAAGCCGGTCCTCGACATCGGCGCCGCGGGCATCATCGTTCCTTTCGTCCGCACGGCCGACGAAGCCCGCCGGGCCGTCGCCGCGTGCCTGTATCCGCCGGCCGGCGTGCGCGGCTTCGGTCCGCGCCGACCGTCGAACTATGGCCGGCTCAGCGGTCCGCAGTTCTGTCGCGAGGCGGACGAAAGCATGATCGTGATTGCGCAAATCGAGCACGTCGACGCGGTTCGCAATCTCGAAGAGATTCTCGCCGTGCCCGGACTCAGCAGCATCGTCGTCGGCCCGAACGATCTGGCCGGCTCGCTGGGGCTGATCGGCGAGCCGAGGCACCCGCGCGTGCTGGAAGCCATTGAAACCGTGATTGCCACGGCCCGACGCAAAAACATTCCAGTCGGGCTCGCCGTCGGCGAAGACGCCGAAATCCTCATCCAGTGGATCCATCAAGGTGTCCACTGGCTCGCGATGGGCAACGACACCAGCCTGCTGCTCCGGGCAGCGACGGGAGTTGCCGGCCGCGTGCGCAATCACTTGGGCCTGGAGTAGAGCCATCCATGACGACTTCCCGAACCGAGACCGTCCGTCTGACCATGTCGCAAGCCGTGGTCAAGTACTTGCAGGCACAATACAGCGAGCGCGACGGTCGTTCGCAGCGTCTGATTCCAGCCATGTTCGGCATTTTCGGCCATGGCAACGTCTGCGGCATCGGCCAAGCCCTGGAAGAATGCGGCGAGGAGCTGCCCTACTATCAGCCGTGCAACGAGCAATCGATGGTTCACACGGCCATCGCTTTCGCTAAAACCAATCGCCGGCTGGCGACGCTCGCTTGCACGGCCTCGATCGGACCGGGGTCGACCAATATGATCACGGGCGCGGCAGCGGCGACGATCAATCGTTTGCCGGTTCTGCTCTTTCCGTCCGATTATTTTGCCACGCGCCACCAGGGGCCCGTGCTGCAACAGCTCGAGCACCCGATCTCGGCCGATGTGAGCGTCAACGACTGCTTCCGGCCCGTGAGCCGCTTTTTCGATCGTATTTCGCGGCCCGAACAGCTCCTCACGGCGTTGCCGGAAGCCATGCGGGTGCTGACCGATCCGGTGGAAACGGGAGCCGTGACGATTGCCCTGCCGCAGGATGTTCAGGCCCACGCGTACGATTACCCGTCGCACTTTTTCAGACGGCACGTATGGCGAGTCGAGCGGCGTCTGCCCGATCCAAACCGCATCGACGAAGCGGTGCGGCTGCTGCGGGAAGCCGAGCGGCCGGTGATCCTCGCCGGCGGCGGGGTGCATCATGCCGATGCTTGCCGCGAATTGCAGGAGCTGGCCGAAACGCTGGGCATTCCAGTGGGCGAGACGTTTGCAGGCAAAGGCGCCATGCTCGACCGTTCGGAGCTGGCCATGGGCGGCCACGGCCTGGAAGGAACCGGGGCGAGCGCGACGATCGTCAGTGAGGCCGACCTGGTGATTTGCGTCGGTACGCGCCTGACCGATTTCGCCACGGGATCGCAATCATGTTTCAAAAACCCGCGCGTACGGTTCATCAGCATCAACGTCTGCGGCCACGACGCGTATAAGCAAGGCGCGCTGCCGATCGTGGCCGATGCGCGCGTGGCTCTGCGCGTGCTGAAAGATGTCGCGGTTGCCACCGGAATTCGCCCGCGGCCGAGCTATCTCGCCGAGGTTGCCGCTGCCCGTAAGCAATGGAACGACCTTTTGCAGCGCGAGGTGTTCACGCCCCACCCGGGCGAAGCGCTGAGCCAGGCGGAGCTGATTCAGACGCTCAACCAGGAAGCTCGCTCCGGCGACACGGTGATCGCCGCGGCGGGCGGCGCGCCAGGCGATTTGCTCAAGCTGTGGGACGCCACGCAAGAACGCAACTGCCACCTTGAGTTCGGCTATTCCTGCATGGGCTACGAGATACCCGCGGGCATCGGCGTGCGCCTGGCCCAACCCGCGGGCGAGGTTTACGTGTTGATCGGCGATGGCACGTATCTGATGAACCCCACCGAGTTGATGACGGCCCTGCAAGAGAACCTGAAGATCACTGTGGTCGTTTCGGAGAATCACGGCTATCAGTGCATCCGTCGTCTGCAAATGTGGCGGACCGGCGTCAGCTTTGGCAACGAGTTCCGGCGGCGCGATCCGCAGACGAACCGGCTGGAAGGCGAGTACGTGGCCCTGGACATCGCCAAAAACGCCGAAAGCTTCGGTGCGCGCACCTGGCATGTGCAGACGACCGAACAGCTCAAGGAAGCGTTGGCGCAAGCGCGCCTCGAGCCGCGCACGTGCGTGGTGGTGGCCGAAGTCGAAAAGCATCGCAACCTGCCTGGCGGCGGCGTCTGGTGGGACGTCGCACCGGCCGAAGTCAGCTCGGAACCGATCACCCAAAAGCTGCGCACCGAGTACGAGCGCGATCGCGCCCAGTTGCAGCGATTTCATTACTGACCTCGATCGGAGACCAAGGTGATGAGCATCAAAGTCGGCTGCGCCCCCGATTCCTGGGGTGTCTGGTTTGCCGGCGATCCCAAACAAACTCCCTGGCACCGCTACCTCGACGAAGTTTCTCAAGCCGGGTACGAGTGGACCGAGCTCGGGCCTTATGGTTATTTGCCCACCGACCTGGAGACGCTGCGCAGCGAGCTATCGCGGCGCAAGCTGAAGGTGACCGGCATCGCCTGCATGGTGCACCTGGAAGATCCGCAGTCCTGGCCCGGGTTGGAACAACAACTGATCGGCGGCGGTGAGCTAGTGGCGCGTCTCGGTGGGCATTTTGTGGTGCTCATCGACGATACTTACTCGGACCTCTTCACCGGCAAGCTCATGCGCCCAAAAGAGCTCGACGATCTGGCCTGGAAGCGGTTGATTGAGATGACCCATCGTGCGGCAGACCTGGTCAGCTCACGTTACGATTTGCAGTTGGTCTATCATCCGCATGCTGAAACCCACGTCGAATATGAAGACCAGATCGAACGATTTCTGCACGATACCGATCCCGCTCGCGTCGGGCTGTGCCTCGACACGGGCCATCACGCGTACCGCGGCGGGGACCCCGTGGCGTTTTTTCGCAAACACTATCGCCGGATTCCGTATTTGCACCTCAAGAGCGTCGACCCGGAAAAACAAGCCTGGGTCGCTCGGGAACAGATCCCCTTTGCCATCGCCGTGGCCAACGACATGTTTTGCGAGCCGTCGCAAGGCGTCGTCGATTTCACGGCGTTTTGCGATGCGCTCGCCGCGGCCGGCTACGACGGCTTTGCAACGGTTGAGCAGGACATGTATCCGGCTCCCTTCGACAAGCCCCTGCCGATCGCCCAGCGCACGCGCGTCTATTTGAAAGAGTTAGGAATTGGCTGATCGTTGTTCGTAAGGAAATCAAGCTGATGAATGAATTCCACGTTGCGCTCGTGGCCAGCGACTTACCCCCCGCGCCAGATTGGGTGACCGAGCGGCTTGCCCAGCACTCCATTCAACTCCACGCACGGCTCTGCAGCCGGTCGGACCAGGTCGAGACGGCTGCCGACAATGCCGACGTAATCTGGGTGGCCGGGGGATCGCGCGTGGTCACGGCCGACCTGCTCCCCAAGCTGCCGCGCTGCGTCGCAATTCTGCGCACTGGATCGGGCACCGACAATGTTCCCGTCGAGGCGGCCAGTCAGTTGGGCATCATGGTGGGCAATACGCCCGAGGCCATGATGCACGCCGTGGCCGAACACACGCTCGGCTTGTTGTTTGACGTGGCGCGGCAAATTGCCTTGCAAGACCGGCTCATTCGGCAGGGCGTTTGGGATGCACGCCGTGCGTATCCGCGAAGCAGTTTCCGCGGTCGCACGCTGGGCCTGGTCGGCTTTGGCCGGATCGCGCGGTTGGTGGCGAAAAAGGCATCGGGCCTGGAATTGAACATCCTGGCCTGCGACCCCTTGTTGGGCGAAGACGCGACGGCGGACTTTGGCGTTGCCAGCGCCAGCCTGCATACGCTGCTCGAGCAATCGGATTTCGTATCGCTCCATTTGCCCCTGGTCGAAGGCACGCGTCATCTCATCGGCGAAGCGGAATTGCGGCGGATGAAGCCCACCGCGATTCTGGTCAATACTTCCCGCGGACAAGTCATCGACGAGGCCGCTTTGGCGCGGGCGCTTCGAGCAGGCTGGATCGCCGCGGCAGGGCTCGACGTGCTCGAAACCGAACCGATGACCGCTGAAAACCCCTTGCGCCAGCTCGAGAATGTCGTGCTGACGCCGCACATCGGGTCCTATTCGGATGTCTACGTCGAGAACTGCTGGCACGATTCGGTCCAAACGCTGATTCGCATCGCGCAAGGACACGCGCCCCTCTGGTGCGTGAACCTCGCGGCTGTCGCTGCCTGCAAGCCTCCAGGGCGCTGGGCACAGCGTGGCGCGACGACTAACGGCAAAAGCCTGCACGTGGCCTAGCGCGATCTCCGGGCAGCGGCTTTTGCGCGCGGCAGCGGTTTGGCATCGACGAGCGCCTCGAGGCTCGCGGCGTCTAAGGGTGCCGCGCTCTTCTGATCGTTATCGAAATAACAGTAGATCGCGTGACCACGCTTTTGCCACCGCGCAAATTCGTCGGACCACTTGCGCAGCGTCTGCGTGCGATACCGGCCGCGATAATCGCCGCCGGGACCGTGGCCACGCACATACACGTGCTGGGCTGTGACTTCCCACGGCGCCGGCGCGTCGTGATGGTCCGACAGGCACAAGGATACGCCGGCGTCACGCAGCAATTGCAAAATGCCGGCGTCGTACCAACTCGGGTCGCGAAACTCGAAGGCGTACTGATAGCGGCGGGGTAAGAGCTTGAGAAACGACGCCAGGCGCGCGCGGTCAGCCTTGAATCGAGCTGGCAATTGAAAGAGCACCGGGCCGATTTTCGGAGCGAGCACTTTCAACCGCGTGACCATCAATTCGATGCTATTGCGCGACGTCGGCCCAAGCCGCTTCCAATGCGTGATGAATTTCGAGGCCTTCCAGGCGAACATAAAGTCGTGCGGCACGGCGTCGCGCCAGGCGCGAACCGCCTCCAGTGACGGAGTGCGATAAAAGGAGCTGTTAATCTCGGCAGTCCGGAAGCGCTCGCCGTAGTGAGCCAGCCAGCGCGTTTTCGGGACTTCCGCCGGATAAAACGGCCCGCGCCAGCCGTCGTACGTCCAGCCGGACGTGCCAATCCAGACTTGCCTCGCCATTTTTTCGATTCGCCGAATTTGTCGGAATGCCTGGTGGCCGGCGAATTGCTAATGCCGGACCAAACGGGCGACCGGTGGAAACTAAATGTCGCAGCGACGAACTGCACAAGCGGCGGGAGCAAGGCACACGAGTTGCACCCGCACACGCGTGCCCGCACCCGGTGGTGAGCACTCTTTGGTTTGAATCCCAAAGGAGACTGATCGATGGCAAAGAAATACGGATCGGCGGCCAAGAAGTCCGTAAAACGTGCCATGCACAAAAAGAAGAAGGGCACGCTGAAGAGCGGCAAGTCCAAGAAAAAGGTCAAGAGCCGCAAGCAGGCAATCGCGATCGGACTCTCCGAAGCGCGCAAGAAGGGGGCGAAGGTCCCCAAGAAAAAATCGTCGAAGAAAAAGAAATAGTGGCGGAGGTCCGTTGTCCTTGGTCCGTTGTCCGTCGCACTGACAACTGACAACGAACCATGTCGACGCGAATTCAACCAATCTCTCTACGAAAGGGCAATGCGATGAAACTGGATTCCCTCGAAAATCTTTTTATCCACGAACTCAAGGATCTGTTGAGCGCTGAGAAGCAACTCGTCAAGGCGCTGCCGAAGATGGCCAAAGGCGCGTCAAGCGAAACGCTGCGCGCGGCGATCGAAGAGCATCTGGAACAGACCAAGGGCCACGTCCAGCGGCTCGAACAGATCTTCGAGCAACTGGGCAAAACCGCCCGCGCCGAACACTGCAAGGCGATGGAAGGCCTGATCGCGGAAGGCTCGGATCTGCTCGAGGAAGAAGGTTCGCCCATGGTGAAAGACGCCGCTCTGATCGGCGCGGCCCAGCGCGTCGAGCACTACGAGATTTCGGCTTACGGCACCACGCGCACCCTCGCCGAACTGCTGGGGCACAACGACGCTGCCGAACTCTTGCAGCAGACCCTGGACGAAGAAAAGGAAACCGACGACAAGCTCACGCAGTTGGCCATGAGCGAAGTCAACGTCGAAGCGGAACATTCGTCGCAGGATTGAGGTTAGGACACGGGAGATTGTCGGGGACCGCCGAAGCCGAGTCGACTTCGGCGGTCCTCGTTTTCCATCGCTTGTGGCATCGCGCCGCGAGGAGCCAGAGCATGATGCAACCGAAGGTGCGCCGGGCTCTATGGGCAGCAGGAGCCGGCATTGCCGTGGGCGCTGGCGTGAGGGCCGCGCTCGGTGCCGCCCGCTGGTTTTCGTTCGCCGATAAAACCGTCCTTGTCACCGGAGGCTCGCGTGGGCTGGGGCTCGCGATCGCCAGGCAGCTAGTCACCGCCGGCGCCCGCGTAGCCATCTGCGCTCGCAGTCGCGACGAACTTGACGCGGCGAAATTCGAGCTGCGCAAGCTGGCAAAATCCGGCGGGAGCGGCCAGGCGCTGGCGATTGCCTGCGATGTCACGGATCGACGGCAAGTGCAGCAGATGATCGTGCAAGTACACGATGCCTGGGGACCAATCGAGATTCTCGTGAACGTCGCAGGGGTGATCGAAGTCGGGCCGCTGGCAGCCATGACCATCAAGGATTTTCACCGGGCAATGGACGTGAATTGCTGGGGCGCGTTGCACACGATCCTGGCCGTGCTGCCCGATATGCGCAGGCGCGGCTGGGGCCGCATCGTGAACGTCGCATCGCTGGGCGGAAAAGTGCCGGTTCCCCACTTGCTGCCATATAGCGCCAGCAAGTTTGCATTGGTCGGCCTGTCTACCGGCTTGAGAACAGAATTGGCGCAGGAGGGAATCCTGGTGACCACCGCCTGCCCGGGCTTGATGCGCACCGGCAGTCCGCGCAACGCCACGTTCAAGGGTCAGAACCGCAAGGAATATGCGTGGTTCAGCATTGGCGACGCATTGCCAGGGGCGTCGATGAGCGCCGAGCGCGCCGCGCGGCAAATTTTGCACGCCTGCCAGCGAGGCGACTCGGAAATCGTGCTCTCGGCGCTGGGCAAAGCCGGGGCACTGCTCTACAAGCTCGCTCCCAATCTGACGGCTGAACTTGCCGGCCTCGTCAATCGCGTGCTGCCGGCAATGGGTGGGATTGGCAAGCGTCCGGCGCGAGGCTACGAAAGCGAATCGGGCTGGTCGCCTTCGAAACTAACGGCCCTCGGCGACCAGGCCGCCGTGGCAAACAACGAAATGAGCGGCTAGCGCAGCTCGACCGGGCGGTGGTCGCCACGCACCTTGAGTCTAAACCGGAAACCACCAATCCGCCATGCGGGGCCGGCCAGGTCCTGGCCGATGTCTCGCCGCGCGGGATTATCGGTAGTATTCCAGGCCGACGAAGCCGCCGTAGTAGAACAGGCTGCTGTTGGAAGCGACGCTGCCGGTTCCCAAGCCAGGATTCGAGACCGCGATCTGGTTGGGGGCCAGCGCGACGCCGTCGAGCCACAACGTTTCGAACGTGGTCCGAATGCCCCAGTTGTTGGTCAGGCGGTAGGTTCCGGTGAGCCCGATTTCGCCCACGAACGAGGTGTGGCCGCCATTGGCGGAATCGGCGAAGTGCTGATTGAGGTTGCTGGTCACGGAAACGTTGTTCGAGGCGGCGTTGCCATAGATGCCGCCTTTGCCGAAGGCCTGCAATCCAAATCGATTGCCCTGCCAGACAAAGGCATTGGCCCCGATCTGCGGGCCGATGAGGTTATTGCGCGTATTGATCGCGCTGTATCGCACGGGGCCCACGGTCGGAGTGACGGTAATGCCGACGTTGTCGTCGAAGGCGATGTAGCGCAGCCCGCCGATGAATTGCAGCCTCGGATTGATGCTGCGTCGAGCGTTGAATTCGACGCTCTGCAGCAGCGACTCGTACACCGCCGAGATTGGCTGTCCGCCGGTGGCGATGCGAATCGGGAGGATGAACGGAATCGCCGCGCCGGTCGCAGGCGCGCTCATGGGCACCGTGGAATCCCAGCGGTTGATGCCGAAGTACCGAGCTTCGAGATCCCAGCACGAGCAGCCAACATTGTGGCGGATCACGTCCAGTTGGAAGCCGAAATGCGTGCCCGGATCGAACTGGTTGGCGGTCAGCACCGGCGGCCCCAGAGGTGTGACTCGGTCGGGAGTGGCGGCTCGGTTGATGATCTGCGAATGGCCGGGCCGGCTCTGATTGAGGAAGATCGCGCCCGCGCCGATCGTCCAGTACGGGCAGCAACAACACGGTTGGCAGCACGCCTGCGGGCAGCACGTCGGCGCGTCGTAGTTGTCCGGGCTGGCCATCACAGGCTGGCCGTTTTCATCGTTCAGCCTGGTGGCCAATTCCCGCGCGACCTCAACGCTCGACGAGTCGTCGGGCAGCGCAGCGGGCCCTTGACCGTCCGGCGCATTACGCGACGTCAGACTGTCCTGCCTGGCCGCGCCCTGGCGAGGCATTTGGACTTCGTCGCCGTCCCAGTTGGACGAGTCGTACGGGTTTGGCGGCAAAACCGTGGCCAGGCGTGACGGCGTGCCGGGCTGAGCCGAGAATGCCTGTCCGCTAAAGCCTAACGAAATGGAAAGCGCCGCAAATAAGGCCGCTGCCGTGCCGCGCATGTTTGGGCGCCTTTTACTGATTCCAACCTGCGTTATTGTTACCGCGTCTTTGACAACTGGTCCGAAAATACGATCCTTGCTAGTTGAATCGGGTGGGGCCATCGGAACCCGAATAAAAAGCGGTAGCGTTGGAAAACTCAACGCGGTCAGCAAATTCAGTGCAACCGTTACAACCGCCCCCTTTTGTGGCTCCGCTTCGATAGCTTGTGCGGGAATAGGCGCAGTCCGCCGCTAGCACCTGCGGCGTGGCAGCCGAACTTGGCGCAATCGCACGACGTGCGGTTTGGCGGCTACTTCTTCGCCGGCGCAGCGGGCACGGTCAGATAGACCGGATTCGAGGCGTAGAACGTGTTGATCGAAAAGCTGATCGAAACACTGGCGATCGCCGCAATCGGCAACCGCTCGACCGGCAGTGCGCCGGCAGCCGCTTCGAGCACGATTTTGCCTTCCAGCGTCTTGCCAGTCAGCCGGGTCGTGCTGCCCTTGCCCACGGTCACTCCCGGCGGCAACTGTTCGCCCCACTTGATCGTGAAATAAGTAAAGGCGGCTTCCAGGCCAACAGGATCCGTAAAACCCTCGCTGCGCTCGATCTTGACGTTGATCTCGGCCTTTCCGCCCGGCACCAGCACCAGGTTTTCCGGCTTGGCGATCACACTCTTCAGGTCCAGCGGCCGTGTCACGCCGACGAGTTGCGTGTGAATCGGCCAGCGGCCTTGGCCTCCGCCTTGCGATTGCAGTTCGCAGTTGACTTCGCCGCGATGGCTGATTGCCCGGGGCTTGCCCGAGGGGTCTTGAACTTCGGCATGGCCGATGACGTCGGCCAGTGAGGCGCTGATTTTCGCGTCTTGGCTCGCCGAAAGAATGATCGCGGCGTGATCCATGCCCTTGGGAATCGTGACCGGCGTCGCGCTCACCCCCTTGGGCAGGTTGCGGACTTCCAACCGTACCGGCCCCGTGAAACCGTTCACGCGGTTGATCTTGGCGAACCAGATCGTGCGCATGCCGGGAGCGAGAAACGCGTAATAGTATTCGCCTTGCAGCTCGAAGTCTGGCCCGATCTCTTCTGCCCGCAGGTTGTAGATCAATTCGGGCCCCGCGCGGCCGTGCAAATCGCGGATGGCCACGCAGTAGCGGCCGTCGCTCGCGGCCTGGAACACGAGCCGCGGATCCTGGCTCGTGGGGCTATCGTCGATTTCCAGCAGTCGGCCACCGCGCGGATCGTAGAGTTCAACGACGGGATCGATCGGCATCGCCTGCCGCTGGGCCTCGATCTCGAATCGATACCAGCGGCCTTTGACGGCTTGAAACGAAATCCAGTGCTTCGCTCCCGGCTCGCTGAAGCGGCCGTTGATGCCCATCGGCAGTGCGATCGCCAGCGCGCTCTCGCGGGTCGAGTGCCGCGGCTCGAGCATGCCTTGCGGATAGTCGGTCACCAGCATCCCCACCGGGTTGCTTGGGCCTTCGGCCAGCTCGAGGCGACGGCGCGTCCACCCGATGGGCTCGTCGGCCGCGGCCGCAAGCGTCGTGGTTTGTGGCCGGTCCAACCCCCAGCCGATGACTTCGGCCTGGGTCGAAGTGCCGCGCTGGACCGCCAGCGGATAGACGGCCTCGATCAGTGGCTGGTCGGAGATCTCGACACAATAGCTATAGCGCGGGTCGCCGGCATAGCGCGTATCGCGCACTTCCAGCACGTATTCGCCAGCCGCGGGCAGCCGGTAATGCACCACGGCATCGCCGCCGTAGGTATTGTCGTCTTGCGCGACGACCTGGCCGTGCGAGTTGAACAGCGTGAGGATCGGGTCCATGTGATAGCCGCCGCGCGAGACCATGTCGTGTACGGCCTCGGTCATGCGCTGGGCAAAAATCTGGCAAACAATCTGCTGGCCCGCTCGCCCGCGGACCCGATAGCAATCGACGTCTTCGGCCCGATCGCACACGCCGCACACGGCCGCCGGCAGCGGCACGGATTGGGCCGCCTCGTGCCGGCCGTTGTCGCCAGACTTTTCCTCGACCACCGGATAATCGGTCACCAGCAAGTGCGATACGCTGGACACCGCGACGGGCGTGGCGAGGCGAAACTCGCACCGACCGGGCAATTGATCCTTGGGTACCGTCACCTTGAACTTGAACTGCGTGCCGGCGCGTCCGCGCCCGGCCGCCGCCACCTTGACCGGCCCCGTTTCGGCATAGGTCATGCGAATGCCGGGCGGAGTAAAGAAGGACTGGTACGCACCTTCCAGCGAGGACGAGCAGCGCACGCTGACCGTGGCCGTTGTGCCGCGCTGCACGGCCGCCGGAAAAACGCTCCCCAACTGGTGAAAGCCGGTCGCGGCCGAAGCCCGGCCGGTGCTGAATACGACAAGGGCGGCGGCAAGCAGCAAGCGACAGCGCATCGGTGGGAATCGCGGCAGGCAGGAGGAACGGTCGGCGGAAATTGCTGTTTCGAGCATACCAGACGGCCACGATCGTGGCAAAATGCGGCTGCCCGCACCTACTTGATCGCCTTAACCAACGGACAACGGACAACGGGACTACACCCGATGAATCTGCAACTTCGTCCGATGACCGCCGCCGATATCGCCTTGGGCATGCGGCTCAAGCAGGCGGCCGGCTGGACCCAAATCGAAGCGGATTGGCGACGGGCGCTGGAACTGGAGCCGGACGGTTGCTTTGTGGCCGAAGCGGATGGCGCCGACGTGGGCACGGTTGCCACCTGCTTGTTCGGCCCGATTGCCTGGATCGCGATGGTGCTGGTCGACCAGCGCTGCCGCGGCTTGGGCATTGGCCGTGCCTTGCTCGAGCGGGCCATCGAATACTGCGAGAGCCGGCAAGCCGACTCCGTCCGCTTGGACGCCACGCCGCTGGGCCGGCCGCTGTACGCCAGCTTAGGCTTTCGCGACGATTTCGAGCTGGCTCGCTATCGCGGCACGCCGCAATTGCAGGAACCGGATTGCGGTAGTGCCGAGGTTTTTCGATCGGCCGATCTGGCCGGCATCTTGGAACTCGATCGCGCCGCGACGGGAACCGATCGCGAGAAACTGCTGCGGGCACTCATCGAGCACGAGCACCAGCCGACGCTGGTCGTCCGCACAGCACGCGGCCTCGAAGGTTTTTGCTCCAGCCGGCCGGGCATCGCCGCATTGCAAATCGGGCCGTGCATCGCCACGGCAGCGGCTGGCCCACAACTGCTGGCCGCTGCGATCGGGGCCGCGCGCGGCCGGCCAGTCGTCATCGACCTGCCGACTGGCAACGCCGAGGCCATCCGCATGGTCGAAGGCGCAGGGCTCCAGCGCGAGCGCTGCTTCACACGCATGACGCGCGGCCGGCCGGTTCGCGAAGACCTGCCCAGCCATTGGGCCAGCTTCGGGCCGGAAAAAGGATAGGAAGAAATGATGAAGTAGGAATGATGAATGCCGGAGCTGTCGCGGCTCGACTGAGCTCGCCGAAGTCCCGCTTCGTTCCCCCATTCATCATTCATCATTCACACTTCCGCATTTCCCCCCGCGCGTTTATCCTGCAATCACATGGGTCACGATCATTGCCACGCACACGAGCATTCGGTTCCCGAGACGCGGCTGCGCCTGGCCGTGATTCTGACCGTGGCGTTTGTGGCCATCGAGGCGATCGCCGGTTATTGGGCCGAGAGTTTGGCGCTGGTTTCCGACGCGGGACACAACTTCGCCGATGCGGCGGCCCTGGCCCTGAGTTGGTACGCGGTGCGCATGGCTGGCAAGCCGTCGACCAGCGGCATGACCTTCGGCTTCCACCGGGTCGGCATTCTGGCGGCCATGTTGAACTCCGCGGCCCTGGTGCTGGTGGCCGCGATGATCTTTTGGGAAGCCATCGTCCGCCTGCGCCAGCCGGCCGAGGTTGAGCCCGGCCTGATGATCGGCGTGGCCGTGGCCGCCGTGGCCATGAACCTGCTGATCGGTTCCTGGCTGCACGGGCATGCCCACGATTTGAATATCCGCAGTGCCTATTGGCACATGATCGGCGATGCCCTTTCGGCCTGCGGCGTGGTCGTGGCCGGCATCGTGATCGCGCTCACCGGCTACTCGTCGGCCGATCCGCTGATTTCGATGCTGATCGGGCTGTTGATCCTGTGGAGTTCCTGGGGCATTCTGCGCGAAAGCGTGCGCGTGCTGCTGGAAGGCACGCCGGCGGGCCTGGACATGGCGGCTGTCGAGACCACGATCAAGTCGGTGCCGGGCGTATTGGCGGCCCACGACCTGCACGTATGGATGATCGGCGCGGGCGTGATCGCGTGCAGTTGCCACGTGGTCGTGGCCGAGCAGACCATCAGCAGCGGTCAGCAGGTATTGCGGGCCGTGGCCGCGGCGCTCGCCGGCCAGTTTCACATCAACCACACGACCATTCAGATCGAAGTCGAAGGCTGCGACGCCGATCACATGTACTGCAACGTCGAGCCGCTGCGCCGCCACGAGCATTGAGCGCCGAAACTAGCCGGCACATTCATGTGCCGTGACCGGAGCGAGCGATTTCGCGCTTCGCGAATCGTGCGATATCGTGCGACGGCACATGAATGTGCCGGCTAATTCCGCTCCGACGCGTGCTTAATGAGCACGCCGGAATACACGTTCCGCGGGCCGGCGGGCGTGTCGAGCACGAGCGACCCGTCGTCGGCAATGCCGGCACAAATTCCGGCATCGATGTTGCCACCGACGTCGACTGCCAGCCGTTGGCCATGTTGCAGACACAGGCTGTCGGCCCGCTGGGCCAGATCCGCGGGAGAACGGGTCAACTGCTGAAGTGCCGCTTGCAGCGAGCCCAGCAGTTCGAGCAGCAACTGCGTGCGATCGTGCGTGCGGCCGGTGAGATCGACCAGGCTGGTGATAGTCGGCTGCAAGTCGGTCGGGGCCAGCGCGAGCCGATTGTTGACATTCATGCCGACACCGACGATGTGCCGGCCGTCGGCCAGCGCTTCCACGAGGATGCCGGCCAGTTTTCGGTCTGAGACAAACACGTCGTTCGGCCAGTGAATGCCCGGCCGCGCGTGCGGCACCAGCGGAGCCACCGTTTCAGCCAGGGCAATGGCGGCGGCCAGCGAAATCATGGCCGCATGCCGCCGCGGAATGCCCAACTCGGGCGAATCGAGCAGCAGGCTGAACGCCAGGCTGCCCTCGCCGGTCCACCAACGATTGCTGCCGCGGCCACGGCCGGCCGTTTGCTCGTCGGCCAGCACCAGCAGCGACTTGCCGCGCGGCGTATCGGCCGCCAGTTGCCGGGCCAGATCATTCGTCGAGCTTACACGCTCGTGGTGGACAACTCGGTCGACCCAGGTTGAGCGCTCGAGAGCGGAAGCATCATACGTCATGATGAATGATCTTCATTAGCCCCGGCACTTGTGCCGGTCTCGCGGCCCGCCCGGCGTAAACGCCGGGGCTAAATGCTCACACGGCCGGCTGCCGCTCGGGCCGGAGATAAATAAAACTCTTGCCCAGCCGGCCGCCGTAATTGCCGGCCGATATTTTTAATAAGCCGGGGGTCTCAGCCGAGGCTTCGATCGCGGCCTGCGTCGCTCGGGCGATGGTCGGCAAGTCGCGGCCGTTGAGAATGATCTCCATCACGGAGCCGACGCCGGGCGGCAGCCGCGACTCGTCGCCGAGCTTTTCGCGGAGCGTGGGGCAATAGTTTTCGTACGTGCTGGCGATCGAGAACTTGTAGCGGCTGCCGGCCTTCGATCCGCTGGCGGCCACGCCGCCGGGAAACGGCATGATCACGCCGCCGGCGGCGGCCGCGGCTGGCACTGCACGCTCAGCAGCGGCCACGGCGGCATCCAGATCGCGGCCAAAGAACCACAGGTTGCCGCCCATCAGTCCATCGCGGTAGCCAAAGCGGCGGTCGATGACAAACTCGCCGCCCAAGATCGGAATGACCCACACCCGGCGGCCGTGCCGCTCGTCGCGAAACTGGTAGCCGTCGCCGAAGAACGCGATTTTACGCCCCAGCTTGTAATACGCCTCGGTGTCCAGCAGGTTGAAGCAGGCCGTGCTCGGGCAAGTCAGCACGTTCTGGCTGATGCGCACCAGCAGCGAACGCTCGAGCGCCTGCAAGCGGTCGCCGCGAAAGCGCGGCACGTGGAATTGCAGCACGGCCCCCGGCCGGCCGTCGGGCGTGGCGAAGGACTCATCGCCGCCCGGGCCGACGTACCGTTCTAACCCCGCCTCGCAATCGCAGAGGATCGTGCTCGAGGCGTTGCCCGTCGCGGCCGCCACGGCGTGATCGAGCCAGCGGCGGTCGCGGGCCGTGACCAGCACCTCGGCGTAAATGCTACGAAAGGCCTCGGCGTACGTGTCGTCGATTTCCGCCCGCTGGCTCACGACTGGCGGCCCCGGCCGGGGTACACGGCCTGCTCGGTAATGATCGAGTCCATGTAGATATCGTGCTGCTGCGTGGGAATCTCGGGAAACAACTGGCACTCGAAGGCGAGTGCCACCAGCGGAGCATCGGGCCGGGCGTGCTCCAACAGCTTGTCGTAATAGCCAAAGCCGTGGCCCATCCGGCCTCCGCTGCGGTCAAAGGCCACGCCGGGAACCATGATCAGGTCCAGGTCGGCCGGCTCGAGCCGCTTGCCCGGCTGATTGCGCAGCTCGGTCTTGGGTTCGAGAATCTTGTACATGCCGATTGCCAGCTCATCCATGCTGGCCAGATGGAACAGCTCCAACTCGCCCTCGACGCAGTAGGGCACCACGATTCGCTTGCCGTGCGTGAGCGCCTCGGGCAGATACTGGCGCGTGCGGACTTCGGTGCGGACGTCGACATAGAACATTACCGTGCCGGCTGCGGCGTATTGCGGCAGGGCCACGAACTTCTGGCAAATCAGGCTGCTGAGCTCGTCCTTATTTTCCTGGGCTTTGCGATTGGCATGGGCTTGCTCGCGAATCTCTTGCTTGCGTTGCTGCCAATCCAGCAGTTGCTCGCTGGTCATGCATCCTCCTGCGTGTTCTGAAGTCTGGGCTTTTGGCTCGCCGGCTGTTGCTGGCGCGAAGCGGCATTGACCGCCCGCTTGGGGGCTGCTATTGAAAGCGGCCCGACGCTCTTGATACGTACGTGAACCCGAACCGGTGCCGACGAATACGGCGGGTCAATTGGCGGATCAAGACGCGATAGTTTACCGAACTCGAAGGACTCGTGCGAGGACCCAGCGCTGAGTTGCGCCACGAAATGGGGGTTCGTGCTGGGAATGTGGCTCGCGCTGGCGCCGGCAGCGGCGCTCGGGCAGCGGGTGATCTTTCCCACACCGGTCCCTGACAATTCGGCCAGCGGAGGCACGCAGGCGGCCAGCCCAGCGTACGGCGTCGATTTGCAATCGGTGCCGGGCAGCGGGGCGTCGCCCTATTTGCCGCCAGGCGGATTTGGCCCGCCGCCGCCCACCACCGCGCCGGCCGCCGCGCAGCTCCCGACAGGCCCCGTTTCGCCTTATGTGGCGCCTCCGCCCGGCTATGGCAGTCCCCCGACCTCGTTTGCTCCCCCGCCGGGCACCATCCAGCCCACGCAGCAGCCGGCCTGGGATCCCTACGCGCCGCCCGGCACGACCCCGCTGGCACAGGCCCCGGCTTATGAACCTGGCCCCGTGGCTCCGCCCGGGGGCTTTTTTCCGCAAGCCATCCGGCTGCTGCAAGAAGTCCAAGTCCAAGACACCTGGGTGCCGCGGCAGATCGGCAACAACGGCTTCGGCATCGACGACATCATCATGAATGCGTCGTTTGGCTTCCCGGTCGGCAGCATCGCGGCACCACTCATTATCACGCCGGGCTTCAACATTCACCTGCTGGATGGTCCGGTCTCGATTCCCGGCCAGGCCAACGACTTGCCCGGCCACGTGTACGACGCCTACTTGGGCGCTTCGTGGCGCCCGCAGTTCTCGCCCATGTGGGGCGCCGACCTGGCCGTCAGCGCGGGTGCCTACAGCGATTTTCAACAGGTCACTTGGAACAGCGTCCGCGTGCTCGGCCGGGGATTGGGCGTGGTCACCCTATCGCCGCAGTGGAAGGTCGAGGCCGGCATCGTGTATCTCGACCGCTTGAGCGTCAAGCTGCTGCCGGCCGGCGGTGTGATCTGGACGCCCAATCCGGACGTTAAATTCGACTTCGTCTTCCCCTATCCCAAGTTCGCCGAGCGGATCAGCAACGTCGGCAACTTCGAGGTCTGGGCCTATCTCCGCGGCGAATACGGCGGCAGCCAGTGGTCGGTCGTGCATACCAACGGCGTCGAAGACGTCATCAATTACAACGACTTGCGGGCGATCCTGGGCC
The DNA here is from genome assembly GCA_036268995.1 of Pirellulales bacterium. Taxonomy (GTDB): domain Bacteria; phylum Planctomycetota; class Planctomycetia; order Pirellulales; family PNKZ01; genus DATATB01. The sequence goes on from DATATB010000101.1 coordinate 37,169, forward strand.
TGGAATGGTTCGGCAACAGCCGCATTCGCGGCAACGTCGAGCTGGGCTTCGTCTTCGACCGCAACATCATGTACCGCTACACGGCCCCCACCGCCCATCCCGGCGACACCATGATGTTCCAGGCCAACTTCGCGTTTTGACCTAGCCGGCACATTCATGTGCCGTGCCTTTAGCCTCTCTCACGCGCGGCCCGTATAATTGCGGCATGACGCGTTCCAGCCGACAACGATTTCGCGACTTCGTCCAAGAACTCCGCGGCCGCCAGCCGGCCAGCGGGACATCTGCCGACAGTGGCCGGCTGCAGAGCCGCTCTTTCTGGCAACTGTTCCAGCAGTTCTGGAAGCTGCTGGGCAAGCGCCGCCGCTACATCGCGCTGGCGCTGGGGTCGGTGACGATTGCCTCGCTGCTCAAGCTGGTGCCGCCGGCCGCCACCAAACTGGTCATCGACTACGTTCTGCCCGGCCGCCCGCTGCCTGGACATTGGTCCGAGGTGCTGCATCTGCCCGCGCACGGGCTGCCGGCATTAACTGCCCTGGCCTTGGGCGTGTTGGCGGTGTCGCTGACCGGCTCGCTGTTAAGTCTTTGGGGTCGTTCGACCGCCACGCTGGCGGTCAAACGCGTGCAGGTGGCCATTCGCAAACGGGTCTTCCGGCATGCGGCGCAACTGCCGCTGCACCGCGTCTATCAGCTCAAGAGCGGCGGCGTGTCGAGCATCTTGCGCGAAGATGCCGGCGGCATCGGCGACCTCGTGTTTGCCCTGCTCTACAATCCCTGGCGCGCCGTCATTCAGCTCTTGGGCAGCATTTGCGTGCTCACCTGGGTCGACTGGCGGCTGCTGGCCGCCTCGCTGGTGCTTGTGCCGGGCGTGTACTTGAGCCATCGCACGTGGATCGGCCGCATCCGCCCGCTCTATCGTCAAATCCGCCGCCAGCGGCAGGAAATCGACAGCCACGCCACCGAAGCCTTCGCCGGCATGCGCGTCGTCCGGGCCTTCAACCGCGGCCGCAACGAAACCGGCCGCTTTGCCCGCGGCGGACATCTCATGGCCAGGCAGGAACTGCTGGCCTGGTGGTGGTCGCGGCTGGTCGAGTTGGCTTGGGAAGCCTTGCTGCCGCTGGCCTCGGCCGGGCTGCTGCTCTATGGCGGCTCGCAAGTGCTCGCCGGGCAACTTTCGATCGGCGACCTGATGATGTTCATCGTCTATCTTGCCATGCTGCTCGAGCCCCTGGCCGTGCTGGTCGAAAGCGCGACGGCCTTTCAGAACAACCTGGCAGGGCTGGAACGCGTGCTCGACCTGCTGGCCGAGCCGATCGAAATGCCGCCGGCTCCCGGCGCCGTCAAGCTCGATCGTCACCAGGTCGAGGGCCGGTTGACGTTGCGCGATGTCAGTTTTCATTATCCAGCCAGCGACGAGCTGGTGCTCAAGGACATCCAACTCGATGTTGAGCCGGGCCAGACGATCGCGCTGGTCGGCGCCAGCGGAGCCGGCAAGACCACGCTCTGCAATCTGATCGCCCGGTTTTACGACCCGACTTCCGGAGCCATCGAACTCGATGGCGTTGATCTGCGGCAGATCGATGTGGAAAGCTACCGGCAGCTTTTGGGCATCGTCGAGCAGGACGTGTTTCTGTTCGACGGCACGGTGGCCGACAACATCGGCTACGCCGCACGCCACGCTCGGCAGTCGGACGTCGAACGGGCGGCCCGCATTGCCAACGCCCATGACTTCATCACGGCTCTGCCCGACGGCTATGAAACGCTCATCGGCGAGCGGGGGGTGCGCCTCAGCGGCGGCCAGCGGCAGCGGCTGGCAATCGCCAGGGCCGTGCTAGCCGATGCTCGGATCTTCATTCTCGACGAGGCCACGAGCAACCTCGACACCGACAGCGAGCGCCTGATCCAGCAGAGCCTGCGGGGTCTGCTCGTCGGCCGCACCAGCTTCGTGATCGCTCACCGGCTGAGCACGGTGGTGCACGCGGACCGCATTCTCGTGCTGGCCGATGGCCGCATTGCCGAGATTGGCACGCACGACGAGTTGCTTTCCACCAGCGGGCTGTACCGCCACATGGTCCACGTGCAATTGTCGGCCGGTCCGCAGGCGGAACTCGGCTCCGCGCCCCGGTAGCGGAATTCGTGAGAATTCCGAACTCGCGCGAGCTGACCGCGAGTCTCACGACTTCCGCTACGATAGGTCCCCTGACGCCCAGGTCCTAAGCCCCCCGCAATGAGGCTTTTTCGGCTGCGGCAGTTTGCTTGACACGCGCAGTTTGGGAGGCTTTACTTATCGCTGGCGGCAGCCGAACAAACCCGGTTGCAGTCCGGAGCATGATGTTGGCACGGCGCGCGCCGTGCGATTGCGGCATCTGCCGCCGCCTTCCTTGAACACGCATTTGGGAGAATGGTGCATGAAAACGAATTTGTCGATGGCCGGCTTTTTGACGCTTGCCGGCGCCGTGGCTGTGGCCGTGTGCCTCGGCTTCGGCTCTTCGGCCGACGCCCGGCCGAACTACAACAAGGCCTTCCAGGCCAAGTATCCGGACCTGGCCGCCGCCAAAGAGGCCAAGTGCGGTGTCTGCCACCAGGGCATGGACAAGAAGGTCCGCAACGACTTCGGCAAGGCTTTCGGTAAGGACCTGGGCGGCAAGAAGGTCATGGACGCCACCCAGATCGACGCCGCCTTGGACAAGGTCGCCGGCGAGCCCAGCGCCATCGACGGCAAGACTTTCGGTGACCTGATCAAGGACGGCAAGCTGCCCAATACCAAGCCGTAATCGGCTTGTATCGAAGTTTGCTCGCACAGGCCGGCCGCAGCGCCGGCCTGTGTCGTTTCATGAGGTGGTCAGTGGTCAGTGGCTTTTTCGCTGGAGCGGCTACGACAAGCTGATCGTGAACCGCGTAGCCACCGATTCGCCCGGCGCCAACACGCGCAAGCCGGCATCGATTCCACGCTCGGCCAGGGCATAGGCGTTGGGAATGCAACTGTACGGCTCGATGCAGATCGCCTGGCGATGCGGCGGATTGAACACGACGCAGGCGCGGAAAAATTCGTCGAACGTCTGCGTCATCGTCCGCCCCGAGGCCGGATCCTCGATGCTCGTGCTGCACACGCCGTCACGGAATTCCAGGCCGCCGTAAACGTCGTCCAGCTCCGTGTCCGCAAACCGCACGCCCCGGGCAATCGCATCGCCCGGTGCCAGCGGCACGTGCTCGCCGGTGGGCAGCATCTCGCCGCGTGGCCAGATTTCGCGGGCAGGCACGCGAATGCGGCATTCGGCCGCCTGGCCCGACAAACCCAGCGGCAGCCGAAAATACGGATGCGTGCCCAAGCCCATCGGCAGCGGCTTGTCGTCGGGATTGTCGATCGTGATGTCGCAGACGAGCGATCGGCCCGAGACTTCGTAGGCCACGGTCAGGCGGAAATTGGCCGGCCACTTCTTGAGTAATCCCGGCGCGAGCGTCGCCGCGTGAAACTGGCCGACAACCCGCCACGGTCCGGCTTCGACCACCTGCCACGGCCGATTGAGCACATAGCCGTGGATCGCATTGCCCATGTGATCGTCCAGATCGCCGATGCTGTAGGTCGCTCCGCGGAACGTGATTTCGCTGCCCGCCAGCCGGCCGGCAAACGGAAACAGCAGGGGAATGCCGCCGTGGCTGGGCCGCACGGTGCCGCTGGCAAAGTCGGGCGGTGCATACAGCACTTCGACCGGTTGCAAGTCGGTCGGCACCTGGAAGCTGAAACAGTTGAAGCCCAGGCCGACCAGGATTTTGGCCGTGCTGCCCGAGCGCTCATCGCCGATGGACACGATTTCCGGATTCATACCGCAAACCTCTCACCGCATAAAGCCGCGACCGGTGGTCGCGCGCATCGCCCCAAAAGCGCATCCCAGCATACCGGTTTTCGGCTAAGGGACGAACGCAAAATAACTTCTCCGCAAACCCCTCGCCCCTTGCGGGAGAGGCCGGGTGAGGGGCCTGAAAAATCGGGAAGTTATTTTGCGTTCGTTCCTAACTTGCAGCGCCCGGCTCCAGCAACCCCGCGGCCCGCTGCTGGGCCACGACCATCATCAGCACGATCAGGACGAACAACAGCGCGGCGGTGCGCACGCCCCGGGGCTCGGTTTCGCCCAAGGCAATGCTGGCCGCCCGTTGCAGCAGCCCGAGCGTGACGACTAGCGACAGCCCAAACAGCAGAGCCGAGACCGCATCTCCGCCCAGCAGCGCGTCGCGCGACGCCTGCGGCAAATGGAACAGCACGAGCGCTCCGACGGGCAATTGCCCGAGCGTGGCCCCCAATGTCAGCCAGGCGCCGGACTTGACCAGCCGGTCGTCGGCCGATGGATCTTCGGGCGTGGCCATCAGCATCAACGCCACTCCCCCGGCCGCGGCCGCCGCCAGGGCAAAGTGCAGCACCATCGCCGCCACCTGCGGATCGACCAGCAACTGGACGAAGTGGACCGGCCCGCTCCAGTCGTCGGGCCGGCTGGCCAGCACGTTCAAGCCGACGAACAGCGGCGGAAAGTGATAGACCAGGTCCGTTCCGGCCAGCACCAGCAGCGTGACAATGCCCCAGAAACGCCGCCGGTGGGTCAGGTCCTCGAAGCGTGAAAACCCGAGCACAGCCGCCAGGCACGCGGCGTAAAACACCAGTTCCACGCCCCCGAACCAATAGCGCGAAGCCGGCAAGCGGCCGGCCGCGGCAAAAAAGCCCGGCGCCGCCCACCAGGCCAACGCCAGCGCGATCCCGCCCGTGAGCACGCCCACCCCCACTGCCGCCAGCGACCAGACAACCAGCCTGCGCCCAGCGCTGGCGGCCGCACGGTCCGCATTTCGCCGGGCTTTCCAGAACAGCCACAGGCCGACAAACGGCCCGGCCGATGCCAGGTTGACAGCCAGCAAATGCACAATCAGCACCGCGACCAGTCCGCTCGATAACAAGTCGCCTCTCCGCGTGCTCTGGGGCCTACATGACCGGGATGGTAAGTCCGGCCATTATATCGCCGCCCGGCGGCGCTTGCGCCTGCCAGTGGTCAGTGGTCAGTGGCAACGGACAACTGACCACTGACAACGGACAACTGACCGGTCGTAGGTCGTTGACAGCCCTTTCTCCCCACCGATACGATTGCCTGCAAGCGAACAATCGGGCGGTTGGCGCAATTGGTTAGCGCACCTCGTTTACACCGAGGGGGTTAGGGGTTCGAGTCCCTTACCGCCCACTGGTACTGCGGGCAGTTGCTCGCGGAAGGCCGCAAAGCCCCAGTGGCCTTGGGCGGCTGCGTGCCGCCGCTGCGGATGCTAAGATCCTAACCGCGTTCACTTGCCTTTCTTCGCGGCTTTGGACTTCGACCTGGCGGCCTGCTTCAACACGTGATCGATGCGATCGATCGTGCGTGCGGTCGGCGTGTGCTTGCCCGATTCGATTCGAGAAATCGTTTCCTGGCGCATGCCGGCCAATTCGGCCAGCGCTTGCTGGCTCAGCCCCAGGGCCTTTCGCTCCCGAATGATGTCGCGGGCGATGGAAATTCGAGTGAATTCGATGGCCGGCACGTGGCCGTGCTTGTCCGGCTCCGGCAGCGCGGGTAGATCATCCTCGTCGGCAACGGCTTGACCGGCCAGCCGGCACAAACGCTCGTACTCGGCGTGCTCCAAGATGACCAGGCGTTTGCCGGCCACTTGCACGGTCACTTGTTTGCCGATCATCGTTGAATCTGTCCCCACAGCCCAGCCCAGTACACGATTCGTGGCATAACAAGATCATGATAACTTATTGAATGTCGCGTCAACGTCGATCCGTGCAAAACTGAACCGCTGTTCGAACGCGCCATAGCACGGTGCTCCCTCCGGGCGCCGGGCGGAGGGCTCAAGACTTCCGCTGGGCGAACGGCATGCGCGGCGGGGCGGTCTCCCACAGCAGCGCGACTTCATCGGGCGTCAGCCCATAAGCTTCGTTCACCAGGTCGCTAAGCTGCCGCTCAAGCTCCAGCGCTTCGGCCGCCAAAGCCCGGGCCGGTTCAATCGTGCGGACGTATTCATCGCGCAAGCTCTTGAGCCCAGCAGCCGACAGCGGGTTTTTCTTGCCGCGGATCCGCTTCACTTCCGCAACAAATGCGTCGGAATCCAATTCGGTCGGCGATTGCAGTTTCAAGCTCGGTTTTTCGATGGCATGCTCCACGCGCAGCCAGTCCAGAATGGTTCGGCGGATTGCCTGTTGAGTTTCCGTTATTTCAATGATGCGCCGTGTCTTGGGCACGACCCGCTCGCGAATACGGTCTGACGGCTGGGCTATCGGAACGCTCTCCAAGACAGTTGGGTTCGGCGCAAGCGCTTCGTCTTTCATGTGCGGCAAATACCGCCAGTTGTGCCACCACAGCAGAGGTGAGTTAAGTACCGCGAGCAAGTACAGGTCGGCAGACAAGATGAAAGCCGTCTTGTTGTTGCCGTACATTCCGGACACGTCGAGTGCGTAGCACGGGTGATATTGGATCAACTGATAGTACAGCTTTGGTTCTTTGAACCGAGCCCAATACGCGCACGATCTCAGCTCCCACCAGAACCGGCCTTGGTCGGAACGATTGCGCAAGGCCGATTCATATTGCTTGAGTTGCGCGAACAGCGAGGGGAACGTTTGGCTGAAAACATTCTCGGCGTTGCTACCGCTGTCGGACCAAGGCCACGAATAATCGCCGCTCGATGGAATCGTAATCATCCAATAATTCGCGCGGTCCAAACTCCATCGTCCAATGTCCGCACCGCGAGCGTAAGGTCTAATGATTTCGTCGCATGCCGGATCAGCCGCAACCAACTCCTCACGCCGCACGCCGTCAATTAAGTACGCCTCATTGAAGGCCGTCTTGATGCCCGTCAGCGGCTTGGAGCCAACGAACTCAGAAAGCGGCACGCCAGCAGCTCGAATCTTGGCGATTAGCTCGGTGACCCCGCCCGGTTCAAGCTGCCAGATGTCCGCGCCCAGTTGCTCAAGGGAAAGCTCGACGCCTTCCGTTTCAATCTGCCTGCTCAGATCATCGATGCGCAATTGCTCGCGCGGAATCGAGCAGAGTCGGGCCGTTTTCGGCTTCGTCGCCTCGGTCGGCTTGCGGGCTACGACGATCGACGGAAATACGTCGGCATCTTCAAAAATCTGCTTTGCGTGGCCGAAGTCCACGACCGATTCAATCCAGGCAGTTTCGGCGAACAGCCGCCGTAGCGGCTCGCCATAGCCCGACTTCATCCATTTGTTGGTCACGATGAACGACAGCAAGCCGCCCGGTTTGAGCACGCGTAGGCCGAGTTCGTAGAAGTAAACGTACAGATCGGCCATGCCGTGATAGGCCTGATACGCCGATTCCAGGTACGCCTTGTAATCGCTTAGCCATTCCTGGCGCACATAGGGCGGGTTGCCCACCACCACGTCGAACCCGCCTTACTTGAACACCTCGGGGAATGCCGCTTGCCAGTCGAGCGCTTTCGGGTGAACACTTGCGTCGGCAACCACGCTGTTGCCCACCCGAATCGAATGATCGAGGCTTGTCAGCGCCTTACCGCGCTCGGCCGTTTTGATCCATAGGCTCAGCCGGCAAATCTCGACTGCTTCCTCGTTCAGATCCACGCCGTACAGGTTGTTTTCCAGAATGCGTTTGTCCAGGTCGAACAGCGTGCGATGGCCGCGCAGCTCGGCCAGCCGATCGTTCGACCGCTCGTAAGTCGCGTGCAATTGGTCGAAGGCTTCGATGAGAAAGGCGCCGCTCCCGCAGGCCGGGTCGAGTAGCCGAATTGTGGTCAACTCGTCTTGCCAGGCTTCCCAAAACCGGACCAGCGCAGCCCTTGCCGGCTTGGTCAACTTGCCGAGTTGATAAACGCCGGGATCGGCTAGCGCCGTCTTGGCCGCGCCCTTGGCGGCTTGCTGCTGCTGGCCGCGGAGTTGCCCAAAGCGGTCGGTGAGCACCCCGCCCAGCGCCTGTTCGACGATATAGCGCGTGATGAATGAGGGCGTGTAGAACGCGCCTTCCTTTTTGCGGCGTGTCTTGTGCTTTTCCGCCCCGAGCGGTTCGGCCAGCCCGTCCAGTTCGTTGCGCAGCCGCTCCAGGTCGGTGATCGACTGCTCAAAGATATGGCCGAGAATGTCAACGTCGATAACCTTGGTTTCGCCGCTGGCCGCGTAGGCCGGCTTGTAGTCGAAGTCGCCAAGGTCGCGGAAGTAGCCGCAGACCTCATCCGACACCTGGAACGAATTCAGCAGTGCATCGTCGGCGAAAAGGCCACCGTTGTAGGCGTGAATGCCCAGAGCGGCATTGCCACGGTTGATCGCGCCAAACAGCCCGCAAAAGTTCTCCCAGACCGGCCGCGGATGGTACGGGTCGCGGTGCTCATAGGCCTTGCGGATGGTTTCGGCCGGCAGTAAGCCACGATCTTCGCTGAACGCGACGAACAGCACGCGGTCGAGCAGCTTTTGCGTGCTCGCCAGGACTTCGAGGCGGGACACGCTGGGATTGTCGCGGCTCAGACGCTCAAAAGCATCCTGGCGCATGTTGGCGTAGTTGACGTAGAATTCCTTGGTCAACTCGCGGCCGACTTTTTCCGACTCCGCGAACAGGTCGTAAAAGTGGCACCGGCCGGCGTCGGGCACCACGCGGTCGGCACCCAGCAGAAACAGGAAGCGCCGCAGGGCGGCTTCATCGTCGGCGAGTTGTTCGGTGTCGAACCGTTCGTAGGTTTGTTGGTCAGAGCCCTTGTGATAGAGCCGGGTTTGCCGGATCGATGTCACGATGATCCAATCGCACGGCAGATTGATGGCGTAGCGGTAGCCCTGATCGACGGCCGACATGCGACGGCCCGCATACGGTCGGTCCAGCGGGTCGCGTGGCCCCTTGCCTTCCAGGGCCACGACGTAGCGCTGCTGGCCGTT
>DATATB010000102.1:0-50306 GCA_036268995.1 Pirellulales bacterium
TGCTGGCGCTGGGGCGCATCGACGAAGGCATGCGACAGCTCGAGACGGCCATCCAGGCCGCGCGCGACGCGGGCGTGATGAACGCCTATATTGCGCCGGCCTTGAGCTGGATGGCCACGGCGCGCCGGCTGTTGGCCGAGCGCTCCAGCGGCTATCTGCCCGAGCGCCGCCGGGAGCGATTGAAATCGGCAAAACAGGCCGCCAAACAGGCCCTGCGCAAGGCCCGCAGCTTTCAAAACGACTTGCCACACGCGCTGCGCGAGCGGGGCCTGATCACGGCTCTGGGCGGCGATATGAGCAAGGCCCAGCGGTTGCTCGACGAGAGCGCGGCGGTGGCGCAGCGGCAAGGTGCTCGCTACGAATTGGCGCTCACGCGCTTGGCCCAGGCGCAGTTCGATGCGCAGCTCGAACTGCTGGACTGCGACCGCAAGCTGGCCGATGCCCAAGCTGCGGTGCGGGCGCTGGAGCTGTCGCAATCGAGCGAATCGGCCAGCTCCAATGCGGCGCTGGATGGCCCGACCATTTCGCTGGCCGACCGTTTCGATACGGTGCTCGACGCCGGCCGCCGGATTGCTTCGGCCTTGTCGGCCGAAACGATCTTGGCTGAAATGCACCGCGCCGCCCTGCAATTGCTGCGCGGCGAGCACTGCGTGATCTTGCAGCCGTCGGGCACGGGCGACGCCCGCTCGTTCTTGCCGATCGCGGGGACGACCGACCGGCCCATCGACCAGGCGCTGGCCTCCGCCGCGCTGCAGCAGGGCCGGGCGCTCACGAATCGCGACCTGGTGGCCGAAGAGCGGGATGTAACGGCCATGGCCGCGTACGCGGGCTCGGCGTTGTGCGTGCCGGTGTTTGTCCGCGGCCGGCTCGATGCCTGTTTGTATGTCAGCCATGAGCACGTCCGCGACCTGTTCGGCGAAGACGAGCGGCGGCTGGGTGAATTCGTCGCCACGCTGGCCGGTGCCGCGCTGGAAAATGCCGACGGATTCCGCCAATTGCAGCAGTTGAACGAAACGCTCGAAGTGCGCGTCGCCGAACGTACTGCCGCGGCCGAGGCCGCCAGCCAGGCAAAAAGCCAGTTCCTGGCGATGGTCAGCCACGAAATTCGCACACCCATGAACGGCATCATGGGCATGACCGAGCTCACGCTGGCCACGGCGCTCAATGCCCAGCAACGCAATTACCTCAACATTGTCCGCCAATCTGCCAATTCGCTGTTAAGGCTGCTGAACGACATTCTCGATTTTTCCAAGGCCGAAGCCGGTCGAATGGACCTGGAGCAAATCGACTTCGACGTCCGCGAGATTGTCGGCGACGCGCTGCAAAGCCGCGCCCGCGCCGCGTCGGAAAAAGGCGTCGAGCTCGTCTATCGGGTCGATCGGGACGTGCCGCGCGTGTTGGTCGGCGACCCTGGCCGGTTGCGGCAGGTGCTCGTCAACCTGGTCGGCAACGCCGTCAAATTCACCGAACACGGCGAGGTCGCGGTGGAAATCGCCTGCGAAAGCTCGGCCGAGGGGGCCGCGCGGCTGCATTTCCGCGTCCGCGACACGGGCATCGGCATTCCGGCCGACAAACTGGACTGCGTCTTCGAGTCGTTTCGCCAGGTCGATAGCTCGACCACGCGGCGCTTCGGCGGCACGGGCTTGGGCCTGGCCATTTGCATGCAACTCGTCGAATTGATGGGCGGCAAGATCTGGGTCGAGAGCGAGCCGGGAAAAGGCAGTACGTTCCATTTCACGACGCAGTTCGGCATGCAGCCGGACTCGGCCGCGGAGGCGGACGACGGTCGGGCACGGTTGCGCGGCGTGCGCGTGCTGGTGGTCGACGATCATCCAGCCCAGCTCGCGGCCTACGAGCACTTGCTCGACAATTGGGACATGGTGCCGCTGGCCGCGGCCGGGCGTGCGAAAGCTCTCGAGCAGGTCGAGATGCTCGAGCCCGCCGTGGCGGTCATCGACGCGGACTTGGGTGCCGACGATGCCGGGCAACTGATCGAGCAATTGCGCTCTCGGCCGGCCACGTCCGCTTGTCCGGTCATTGTGCTCGTGCCGGCGTCCGAAAAGGGCGGGCCTTTGGAGTTCAATGATATTGCCCAACTGCAATTGATCACGAAGCCGGCCCGCGAATCCGAACTGCTGGCCGCGATCCTCAACGCCACTGCCAGCGCCGTCCGGTCTGAGGCGAATGATCAGCTACCGCCGGCCGCGACCGACGTCGAGCCGCTCCGAATCTTGCTGGTCGAGGACGGATTGATCAATCGCGAAGTCGCCGTCGGCTTGCTCGAACTGAGCGGCCACGTAGTGACGACGGCCGAAAATGGGGCCGAAGCGGTCTCCGCGATCGAGCGTCAGGCGTTCGACGTCGTACTGATGGACATCGAAATGCCCGTCATGGACGGGCTAGAGGCGACCCGAGCCATCCGGGCACGCGAGGCCGGCACGGGCACGCGCACGCCGATCATTGCCATGACGGCGCACGCGGTGGACGGCCGTCGCACTCATTGTTTCGAAGCCGGCATGGACGACTATGTCACCAAGCCCATTGCCCCGGCCGAGCTATCCGAAGCTCTGCGCCGGGCGGCGGGGAAATGATGAATGATGAATGATGAGTGACGTAATGTCATTCGGTTTCACCTTCTCATTCATCATTCATCATTCCTACTTCCGCATTTACTTTCTGGTGACTTGCAAAAACAAGATGTTCCGGGCCTCTTCGGACAAGAGTGTCACTTGTTCGATATCTTCTTCCGGAATGTCCATGGTGAGGTCGACCATGTCGCACCGATTGCGATAGATGAGTTGCCAATCCATGAAGGATTCCATGTAGCCCAAATCGCGAATGCCCGGCAGGAAGTTCGCGACCAGCAGGCTGCCGCCGGGGCGGAGCATGCCGAACATCGAAAGCACCAGCCGCCGCGCCGCGCGTTGGCTCAGGTAATCGAACAAGCCCGTGGAATAAACCAGGTCGAATTCCTTTTCGCGTTCTTCGTCGACCAGCAGCCGGCGGAACGTGGCCGTGACGGTTTCCACGCCCAATCGCCCGTACGACTGGTCGACTTCGGCCGAACTCAGCGGGTCGGCATCCAGGGCCACGAATTTGCCGATCTTTCGCCGCCGCACGGCCGCGGAGAGATCGACTTCGCGCAAGTGCCCAGCGGCGATCGCCAGGATATTCGGACGATGCATCGCTTCGGCCAGCCGATCGATGCGCGAGGCAATGATCGCACGGCGTGCACGCACGCCTTCCGAAGCCGGAGCGGCAGTGGTGTAGTCGAAAATGGCCGAACCCAGCGGAGTGGCCGAGGGCGGCTGCCATTGCTCCTCGCGGCCATAGATGAAATCCATCATCACTGCATCGCCGGCATATCCGCGCGGCTTGCTCGAAGCCCGGAAGGTGAATGGATCTTCATAGACCAGTTGGGACAACGGGTGCCGGCGGCATTGTTCGACCAGCGCCGCCCACTCCGGCTGCGAGGCTCTCAGCCGAATATTGCGCAGGCCGATGAACAAATCGTCCATGACGGCGTGAATGCGCTTGGGCTCCGTGCAGGATTCGAGCCGTTCATAGAGACTGTCGAGTGACAGTTCCGGCCAATTCCTACTTGCCGAGTGTGGTCCGTTTGTAACTGCCTGAACATTGTCGCGTGACTGGCTGCTGGAATCAATGTAGCTTGACGACATGTGTGCCCAGGGATGCTCTTCCCTGCCTCCATCGTGTAGGCCAGCACCGTGTACTGAGAAACGTATCAGTTACCGGTGCAGAGCGCGCTTGGGAGCGATAACAATACGGCTAGGTTATCGAACGGGCTCAATAGAAGTCGAGCGATTTGTCACAAAATTGACGAAACTTTTTTTGGGCCGCTAAAATACCTGATACAGTCAGAATCGATGGAGCACTCAGCAGAGTTTCGCCTACGCGGATGAGCGGCGCGACCAGCGCGACCGCCATGGTTCGATTGCTCGACCACAATTAGGAATGCCGAGAATGAGCAGCGATAATGCTCTCATTCATTCGCACGCCAGAAGGGGAGGTTCTTGTGGGGGGAAAGCCTGATTTTTGGGGCGTGCTTCGCCTCTTGATGATCCTGACGATGTTGGCGCTCGTGGGCGTCGGACTGTATTGGCTCGTCGATTATTTCGTCTCACCGGGAGGCCCGCCGGCCGACTTCCCCATTCCGCCCGGGCCACCGCACATCATTAAACCGTGATTGAAAACGGCTAAGGGGCAATCGCGAAGGACATGGTCGCCTAGCGACAGTATGGCGAGCCGGGAGCGTCAGCGACCGGAGGAAGTGGAAGGTGAAAAATAAGGCCGTCGGCGATGCAAGACTTCCACTGCTCACTTTTCACTTTTCACTTTCCCCTGTTCTTCCACCCAGCTCTTAAACCTGGCCACCTGGCCCTCGAGCTCGTCGACACCGGGGACTTCGAGATCGATCGTGGGCTCCTTGACTTCCGCCTGGGCTTGGCCGATGTATTGATCCAGCGTCGCCAGGGCGTCGAACAGCGGCGTGCCCTTGGCAGGTAATTTGATTTCGGTTTTCGTGGCGTCGGCTTTGGCGGAAGCTTCGATCAAGTCGGCCTGTTTCGTTTTGCCGGCGGCCTTCATCTTTTCGATGGCTAGCGCGTAGATGCGGCGCTGCTTGATCTCGCTCCAGCGTGCCTCGAGCGGCCAGAGTTGGCGGAATGCCGCAACGACGCGATCGGCCTGCCTGGCCTGTTCTTTCGATAGCGGCGTGGGCCGCTGGTCAATCACCTGTCGATAGTGTTGTTCCCAATCGGCGAACGTCGTGCCCTTCGTGTCGCCCAGCAAGGAAACGAGGTCATTCCGCAGCCGGTCGGACACTTTGAGCTGCGCAGGCGCGAGACCGCTGTTTACACGGCCTTGGCGCAAGGCCTCGCTTTTGGCCTTCGACGATTCTTCAACCGCCCCCCAGAACAGCAGGGCGATGCCGACTTGCGGCACGCGCAGCTTTTGCAAGGCGGCGATGCAGGCCGCATCACCGTCGGCGCAGGCGAAGCGCAACAGCACCGGCACGGCGTCGAAGATGCGATATTCGGCAATCAGCGGAGCCGCGACCGCAGCCAGCTGCCGCCGGTTCTCGACGTCCAGCAGTTTCGCCAATCGGTATGCGGCCGCCCCTGAATTGTGCTTGATGAGCAGATCAATACAGCGAAAACGATAGTCGTTCGGATTGTCCACGGGCTCGTCCCAGTCGGCCGTCTCGACCGCCTGCCACAGCGCGGCAATATCGGCGTCGTCTCCCCGCCGAGCGAGCAGCATGGCGGCCGACGCGCGGCTGAACGGTCCCTCGCCCGCCAAAGAGCGCCGCGCGTAATCAAAAATAATCCACGTGAAGCACGCCACGTACAGCACCACCGCAGCAGCCGAAGCGCCCAGCACGATCCCGCGGCGGCGCTCCGAGGCCGTTAGCCCCATCGGAATCGCGAGCCAGAGCAGCAGGCTTTCCAGCGGATAGTACACCAGGTTGGCGAGTGTGTAGGTGGTGGTGACGGCCTTGTCGGCAGTCGTCACGGACACGGTCCTTTCCGTGCAGGCCAGCGACGTTTGCACGATGGCAAAGATGCAGGCCGCGGCCAGCGAGGCCGCCAGCACGGCGGCCAGCCGCACCCTGCCCGGCCGGCCGCGCTGCCACCATTCCATCGCGGCGACCGGCAGCATCACCGTGGCCGGATACACGAGGTAGGAAATCACATAGAGGTGTTCGAGATTCACGTGTCGCAACGCGGCTTGCAGCCAAAAAATCAGGAAGCCGCAGATGATTGCCACCAGCAAATGCAGGATATTCGTGCGCTGCACCGCGCCGGGAACAAAGGGGACGAACGGGACGATGTACCGGCCCCAATCGAAGAAATGCGCGTCGACCTGCGCCGCCACCGCCAAAATAACGGCAATGATCACCACCGGGCAAAGCTCGATCAGCCTGCGCAGGCCGCGTTTTTTCGGTGCAAAAACATCTCCATCGACCTGCGATGCGTTCATGGGCCCTCGATGATGGTTCCGGCGTAACCGACGACGCGACTGGTGTCGCCGGTCGCGTCGGCACTGGTGGCATATCCGACCTGGTGCGAAACGTGGGCGCGGCCGAGTTGGCGCAGAGCCTCGATCGCGACCACTGCCGGCAGCACGCCGCACATGCTGATGTGATGCTGCCGCACGGTGTTGAACAGTTCGGCCGGATCGAGCCGATCGAAGGCCGCCAGAGCCAAGGCGTCCAGCTCGCGGGTTTGCCGATCGGGCGCAAAGTGGTTCATGTCGCTGGAAATGATTAGCAGCGGCGGGCTGGGCAGGCTGCGGATCACCTCGGCCAGGCGCTCGCCGAATTCCAAGCAAGCCTCGAGGCTGGCCGTGCCCATCACGATGCCCACCACGCGGGCCTGCGGCGCCAGGCGGGCCAGCAACGGCAGCTCGACTTCGATGGCGTGCTCCTGCTGATGGGCGGCCGCATCGAGTTGCAGGTTCGGAACCGCCGCCGCCAGCCTGCGCGCCAGCTCGACGTCCGAGCGCATCGAGCGGCCCGGCAATTGCCAGACATCGTGCGGCGCCACGGCCCAATCCACGCCCAGCGGCGTGTGCTTGGGGCCGATCACGATCACCGTGTCGGGAATTTCAACCTGCGCAAGCGTCTGTGCCGCAATCCGGCCCGAAAAGCGATAGCCGGCATGCGGCAGCATCACGGCCGAGCACCGCCGAGGCTCGATTGTCAGGCCGGCGAAAAGTTGATCGAGTTCGCGCTCGAGCTCGGCGCCGGTGCCGGGATAGAACTTGCCGGCCACGGCCGCGGGGCGCGCTTGGCCGCCGGCAACGGCGCGCGGCGCGGTGCTGCCGCGCAGGCTCTCGGCCGTTGTCGCCGCAGCGAGGCTGAATACGTTGGCTGACTGCAATTCGTAAATGCCGCCGGCCGCCAGCGCCGCTTCCAGCCGTTCATCGGCCGGCAAGTCGGGCTCGCAGGCCCAGCTCATGTGGCCGCGATGCGAAACGACCACGGCCCGCCGCGAGCCCTCGATGCCGCGCAAATCCGGGCTGCTGGCCGGCCCGTGCATCGCCGGATCGCCAAAGACGACGAGCTGCAATCGGCAACGATCGACGACGCCGGCCGGCTGGCGGCCGATCGACGCGGCCAACCGTTCGACCAACTGAAAGACGGTCGTTTGCAGCGGCAGGGCCCGCACCAGCTCGAACTGTGCAGCCGACACGATCTCGTTGCCTTCCGGACCAAACAGCGTGAGGCTCGCTCCGTTGACCATGCCGTCGGGTCCGCCGGGCATGAAGTACAACGCCACCGCGCCGGCTGCCAGCGCCGCCAGATTCCGGTGGCAATGTTCGGTCAAAGCCTGCATCTGTTGGTTGTTGAATCCGCCGGACGACTGGGGCAACTCGGATAGTGGGCAGCCGTCGGTCAGCGCAGCCGGGATTTGCAATCCCTCGAACGTCCAGAGCTGTGCGTCGGGCTCTTTCCAGGCGTTGGTAGGCAAGCCGGCCTTGGCGCAAAGTTCGCGCAGCAGCGTCGGCACGTCCCAGTTGTGCTCGCGAGCCACTTGCGGCAGGAACAAGCCGGCCGCTTGCCCGCGCTGCAACCGCAGCCCGTGCCGGCCCAACTCAATGTCCTCGGCCCGGGCCTCGCCCTCGGCCAGCACGGGTTTTAAACCGAACAGCAGCGTGACGTCGAGATCCAGGAACTCGAGCTCGCCGGGGCTGACACGCGGCAGGCGCATGTCCTCAACGGCCGTACGCGCGGCGGCCGTGCGGACGGCTTCGACGGCCGACATGGTTTTGCCCAAGTGGCCGCAACAGCCGCGCAGATGACCCTGGCGTTTGAGCGTGATGAAGGCGCCCCACACGCTGAGGTGTTCGACTTTGGCCAGATCGAGGCTCGTCTGCGGCCCCTCCGGCCGGCTGAGCACCGCATCGACGACGGTGCTACTGGCCAGGCGATGCAGCGTTTGCTTTTGATCTGCGGAAAGCTGGTCTTCGGACAGCACAAGTTCCTCCTCGACCGCCGGCGCGCGATTGGCCGCGAGCGGCACCTTTGGCTGCTGCAAATTCAGCACCGGCAGCAGCGGACCTTGCGGCGCACTGGCGGCGAAGCGGCGCATGTCGACCGGCTGGCGACGCGGCCCCCAAGTGCCTGGTTGCGAATCGAACCGGCCGGGTATGACGGTGCCGCAGTGGTCGCAGGCGTTGCCGCGCAGCCGATAGGCGCCCAAGGCATGCCAATCCCGCTCGATGAGCATCTGTCCGCAGCCCGGGCAATACGTGCTTTCGTGCTCACGGTCGTGGACATTGCCGACGTAGACAAACTTCAGCCCTGCCTGGCGGCCGATTTCGTACGCGGCCAGCAACGTTTCGTGACTCGTGGCCGGGCGATCTTGCAGACGAAAGTCGGGATGGAAGGCCGTGAAGTGTACCGGCACCTGGTCGCCCAGGTTTTCCAGCACCCAGCCGCTCATCCGCTTCAGCTCGTCGGTCGAATCGTTGGCCCGCGGAATCACGAGGTTCGTGATCTCGAACCAGACGTCCGTCTCGCGCTTGAGCCAGACGAGCGTGTCGAGCACGGGCTCGAGATGCGATTGCGTCAGATGCCAATAAAAATCCTCGGTGAACGCTTTGAGGTCCACGTTGGCGGCATCCATGAATTCGTAAAACGGACCACGGGCCTCGGGCGTGATGTATCCGGCCGTGACGGCGACGGTCTTGATGCCCCGCTGGCGGCAGGCCCGGGCCGTGTCGATAGCGTATTCGGCCCAGACGACGGGGTCGTTGTACGTGAAGGCGACACTGCGGCAGCCGAGCGTGTCAGCAGCCTGAGCGATGGCGTCGGGCGTGGCTTCCTGGCTCAGCCGCTCGATTTCGCGGCTCTTGGAGATGTCCCAGTTCTGGCAGAATTTGCAGCCCAAGTTGCAACCGGCCGTGCCGAACGACAGCACGCTGGTGCCGGGATAAAAGTGGTTGAGCGGCTTTTTTTCGATCGGATCGATGCAAAAGCCCGTGCTGCGGCCGTAGGTGCTGAGCACCATCTGGCCGTCGCGGTTTTCACGGACGAAGCAGAAGGCCCGATCGCCGGGTTTGAGCTGGCAATTGCGCGGGCAAAGGTTACAGGAAATGCGGCCGGTCTCGGGCACGGTGTGCCACCAGCGGCCCACGTACTGGTCGGACGAGGAGGATTCGATGGGATGAATTGGCGCGGATTCTGGCGGCATGCTGTCGGGCGACGGGAAAGGTGAACTCATCTGCGTGCTATCAGCGCTATTGTACGCAGCCGGCGCCCGGCGACCACCGGTCGCGGCTTTATGGCGGTTGCGGGCCGTGCCCGGCGGCAACCGAGCTTGCGTCAAACGGCCGATCCGCGGAAGATATGCCCGCAATCAGTCTTTTTGGGCACCCGCGGCAGGCAAGGAGGCATGCGCGATGCGTTGCGGCAGCAGGATTGGATGGGGTGGCTTGGCACTCATCGTGTTGGGCGTCTGCGGATGCAACAAGACCGCGGATAGCGGCAGTCCGGCCGCCGTCGCCACGATGGAAGCCAAGGCGCCGGCCGCGCAGCCCGGCACTACGACGGCGCCCAGCGGTGCAGCGGTCAAAGCTCGCCCGGTCGACAACGTGCGGGCGATGTTGGCGCGTGGTGATGATCTGCATCCGATCGTCGTGCTGCACACTTCGATGGGCGACATGGTGCTGCGCCTCGATGCCGAACGCGCGCCGCGCACCGTCTACAATTTCATGAGCTACGCGGCCAGCGGCCACTACAACGACACGATCTTTCACCAGGTCGAGGCCGGCTATGCCGTGCTGGGCGGCGGCTATACGGCGGAGTTCGACGAGAAGCCGGTCCGCTATCCGATTCATAATGAGGCGGCGCCGGGCATGAAGAACCGCCGCGGCACCATCGCCATGGCTCATCAACCAAGCGATGCCGACAGCGCCACGTGCCAGTTCTTCATCAACCTGTCGGACAATTCGAGCTTGGATTGTCAGTCCGACGATCCAAAGCAGCGCGGCTACTGCGTCTTTGGCGAAGTCATCGAAGGGCTGCAAGTGCTGGAAAAGATTTCGCAGGTCAAGGTCCACAGCGTCAAGCAGTTTCCCAGCGTGCCCGTGCAGTCCGTGATGATTCGGGCCGTCACGCGTCTGCGTTAGGATCGGTCGAAAAATAACTTCGGTTTTTCTCCGCTCCCTCACCCTGCCCTCTCCCAAAACGGGAGAGGGGTTTGTGGAGAAGTTATTTTTCGACCGATCCGTTAGCTCCCCAAGGGGCGCACTCGCATCGTTGATCGCATGCTCTCATCGCGCCATCAGCGCTGGTGGATCGGCGTTTGGCTGCTGGCCGGCGGCTGTGCCCACCTGCCGTATGAGTATGGCCACTTTCCGGCCGCGCATTCCGAGGACGCTCCGCAAGAAGTCGTGGTCGTCTACGGCAAGCCGCGCAAGGCGCTCGATCGCATCGGCTGGGTCGTGGGCATCCCCGATCGGATCCTGCCGCTGAACTCGAAGATCAACAACCACAAGATCTCGCCCGAGACGACCGACAAGCTCAAGGAGTACCTCGAGCAAAACGATCTCACGGACGTCTATGTCTGCGTGAATCAGTATGACCCGCGCGGACAATGGCGGCGTCTGCGCACCAACAAGCTGATCCGGCCCGGCTGGCGTTACACCCTAGGCTCGCTGAGCCTGTTGAGCTATAGCCTGTTTCCCGGCCGCATCTTCGGCGGCGACGAGTACAACCCCTACACCAACAGCTTGTACATCAATTCCGACGTGCCGGCCCTGGTGCTGTACGAAGCGGCTTATGCCAAAGACCTTCGCGGCCGCAAGGCGCCGGGCGCGTACGCGGCTGTCAACGACCTGCCGCTGCTGGGCCTGTGGCGAACGACCCACGGCATGAGCGACGTGCTGAGCTATACCCGTGCCCGCAATGATTGGGAGACCGAGCGCCAGACGTATCACGTGCTGTATCCGCGGATCGGCATCGAGACCATGACGCCGGCCGTGCCGTTTGTGCCGGTGTGGTGGGGCAGGCCGCTGCTGGGTGTGGCCGGGGCCGCCGCGGGCCATGCGACCGGCCGCGCGGTAGCCGCGCATCGCGACAAGCAACTGCATCCCAAGTTGCCGCCCGAAGAAAAAGCCGCCGCCGAAATCCAGCTCACCGGCCACGTTGAACGATTGCCGCCAACGGATGAACCTTGAAATACGCTTAGCGCGACTTGGCCACCGGCCGCTTGAAATCGGCGTTGTGGCTGGCTTCGAGCCGGTCGAGCAGTTCGGCGGCCGTGTAGATGCGGCCGGTCGGCCGATTGAAGTTCTTGCCCTCGGGATCTTGTGACAACTGCCGGCCAAGCTCGGCGCCGCCGGAAGTCGTGGTCATGTACTCGAGCATTTTGTAGCCGTCGGGCCCCTGGATCAGCCGGCGCACCGTGTTGACGCCGTAGGGCATCCGCGCCAAGCGATCGAGCCGGTCGTAGCCGCCAGGATAGCGAGCGACTTGCCGCATGAACTTGCGGCCTTCTTTCGAACGGGCTTCGAGCACCAGGAAGTCCTTGGCCGGCAGCAGCGACTTGCGTGTTTGCGCTGCATCACGCGGTGTCCAGCCGGCCTGGCTGAGGCTGGCCAGAATGGCGTCCCAATCGGCTTGCGAAATCAGATCGCCTGGCTGATAGCCCGGCCGGTGATTCAAGTGCGTGGTGACAACGGCTTCCACCTCTGCGAAATCGGCCAGTTGCCGCACGGCGGCCAAGGTCGAGGATGGCAACACGGCCGCCAACAAGAGGATGGCCCCCAGCAGTGACCGCAGGCTTCGGTCCGTATGAGTGAGCATCATCTCCTCCGTATCGATTTCGGGTCGAGCATGTCAGTTCAACTTTAGGTTTTTTTTCGCTGGCTCAGCGACGCTAGCGGCCACCGGTGGCGGTTATACTGGGGCGGCCCAACCCGTCCATGTGGCCCTTCGAACTGTCTAGCCGAGCGAGTGTTGCCGATGTCGACCCGAGTGATGGCCGTGGGGCGCACGGATCTCGTGCCCTTTACGATGTCGGATCGCTTTAAGCATGAAATTACGTATTTCATGAGTATTCCTGGCGAGCACGACGTGCCAGCGATGGGGCCAGGCGAATATTGGGTGTCGCTCGCCGAGGCGCGCGAGTGGCTGGAATCCGGTGTCTTTCGCCTGGTTTCGCCCCTGGACAGCGAGAATAAAACAGAGGTGGAACTCTCCGAGGAACAGGAGGCGTGGCTGGAATGGATGGTGGAGCACCAGGTGCAGCATGTCCGGCTGGCCTGAGGTGCTTGTGAGAGCAACTGAGGGGTGTAAGGTTATGGAATCGTTAGCTGGTTTGGCTGGCCCGCAAAACCGGCTAAATCGGCATGCCGGCAGCTAGCGGGCTGGTCGAAAAATGCGCAGTTTTTTCTTAGCGCCGCAGGGGCCAAATCGCAGCAGTATTTGATTGAATCCGGGGGTCAAACTTCGTAGGATAACGCCCATGTCGCACCTTGCAGCTCAACGGTAGAAGGAGTTACCGCGATGGCCGAGACGACCTACTTTGCACAAGAGTGTCCCACGTGCGGCCGCAGCCTGCATATCCGCGTTGAGTACTTGGGCCGCCAGGTCGTCTGTCAGCATTGCCGCGGGCCGCTGTTGGCCCAGGATCCGGCCATCTCGGGTGCCCCGCCCAGCGAGTCGAGCCTGCGTTTGTTGCAGCGCGCTGAGGAGTTGCTGGAGCGCGTCGATCGGAAAAGCCATCCCCGCTAGGCAGTGATTTTTTCGGTGAAGTGGCTGCCGCATCGACATCGCGTTTGGGGGCATTGCTGCCGGTGACAAGCGAAGGAGTGCCGGCCTACGACCTGCTCCTTCCCCGGCAAATCGTCTTCGGCTGGGGACGCCGCCGCGAACTCGGCCAACTGGCGGCCACGATTGGCTCGCGAGCTTGGGTCGTCAGCGGTTCGCGAACGTTGACTGCCCGATCATGGCCGGAACTTGCCGCGTCGCTTGAAAGCGCCGGCGTGCAGCCGGAGCTGGCCGTCACGATTTCGCACGAGCCCACGGTCGCCGACGTGGACCAGTTGGCCGCGGTCTTGCGCCAGTCGCCGCAGCCGCGCGACCTGGTGCTAGGCCTTGGCGGCGGCTCGGCCATCGACTTGGCCAAGGCCGGGGCCGCCATGGCCACGAATCGGCACGGCCGCTCGGTGGCCGATTTTCTGGAAGGCGTCGGAGCGGGCTTGAAACTCGAGCATGAGCCGCTGCCCGTGATTGCCATGCCGACCACCGGTGGCACGGGCGCCGAGGCCACGAAAAACGCGGTTATCTCGTCCAGCGATCCGCCGTTCAAAAAAAGCCTGCGCAGCCCGGGCATGGTCCCGCGCCTGGCGCTCGTCGATCCCGAGTTGGGCACTTCGCTCTCGCCCGAGCGCACGGCGTGGTCGGGGATGGATGCCATCACGCAGCTTATCGAGAGTTACCTGTCGCGCTTTTCGCAGCCGGTGCCGCGGGCGCTGTGCGTCGAAGGTTTGCGGCAAGCGCTGTTCGCCTTGCCGGTGGCGGTGGCCGACGGCAGCTCGCGCGCGGCGCGCGAAGCGATGGCCCATGCGGCCCTGCTATCGGGCATGGCGCTGGCCAATTCGGGCTTGGGCCTGGCGCACGGCGTGGCCGCCGCGCTGGGGTGCGTGGCCGACGTGCCGCATGGGCTGGCCTGCGCTATGATGTTGCCGGTGGCATTGCGCGTGAACCGCGAAACCTGTCTGCCGGCGCTCGCGCGCTTGGCTCGCGACGTTCTGGACCGCAATTTCGCAGACGATCGCCAGGCGGCCGATGCGCTCGTTGCCACGATCGACGATCTGGGGCAGCATTTGGGCATTGCGCGGCGGCTGCGAGACTTGGGCATGGCTCGCCAGCAGCTTGACGCGTTGGTCCCTGCCTCGCGGGGAAACAGCATGAACGGCAATCCGCGTGCTTTGACCGACGAGCAGCTGCGCGCGACGCTGGAGGAGCACTGGTGATTGTCGCGGCCGGACTGACGCCTGCCTGGCAACAAATCCTGTGTTTCGACCAACTGACGTTGGGCGAAGTCAACCGCGCCGCCCAGGCATATTGGTGCGCGTCGGGCAAAGTTCTGAACGTCGCCGTAGCGCTCAAGCACCTGGGAGCCGAGTGTCGCACGGTCTGCCCTCTGGGCGGGCCGGCCCGTCCGGCGATCGAGCAGGAACTGGCCGCGCTGGGCCTGGACGTAACTTGGATCGACAGCCAAAGGCCGACGCGCGTCTGCACCACGCTCATCGATCGCACTAGCGGCGTCGTCAGCGAACTGGTTGAAAACTCGCCTCCGCTGGAGCCGGGCGAATTGGCTACGTATATCGATGCGTTTCGCGAGGCCGCCCGCGGCTCCGAGATTGCCGTGCTCAGCGGCTCGCTGCCGGCCCTCGCGCCCCCGGACTTTTATCGCCAATTGCTTTCGGGCTCGAAGCTAGCGGCGGTAATCGACGCGCGCGGACCGGAGCTGTTGGCCACGCTCGAATTGCGTCCAATGGTGGTCAAACCCAATCGCGAGGAGTTGGCGCGCACGTTGGGACGCTCGCTGGATACCGATGCCGACCTCGTCGAGGGCATGCGTCAGCTCAACCAGGCCGGAGCGGTCTGGGTCGTGGTCACTGCCGGCAAGCGTCCGGTATGGATGTCCTCGAGCGAAAAGGTGTTGCGGTTCGAGACTCCGACGGTCGCTAAGGTCGAAAACCCCATCGGCTGCGGCGATTGTCTGGCCGCGGGCATTGCCTACGGGCTCGCACTTGGCAACAGCCCGCAAGACGCGGTGAGCCTGGGTATGGCTGCCGCGGCCGAGAATCTGGCGCATGTACTGCCGGCTCGATTGCAGCGCGACGTGGTGTTCAAACTCGCTGCTTCGATCGAAGGTACGAGCCCTGCGGCCGCTGCCGGCGGTTTATCCTAAGATCAGATATCCGGCCAAGCCGACTAGTCCGATCAACGGATAAATGTCGACCCACTGGAAGCCCATCGGTTCGCTTTCCTTGGTTGGCTCGTGGCGACTGGATCGGCCCTGTTTCATTTCCATCGATAGCCCCCGTTTTCACGCATGACTCGGTGATAGGTTGATGGCCAACTGGCTGGCCAACGGCGATGCGTGAGATGCTGAATACTGGGGCTAATGCATTCCGGATGCCACAAATGGGTGTGACTCGCCGGCTGCTGGTCAGCGACCGGCCATTGACGATGGCTAACCGTTGCAACACAAAAGAATTACGAATAGTTAATTTTTCTTGGGTCGCAGGCCGAGCGTGCCCCCCTTCTGCGAAGAATTCGGGCAACTTCTCGTGAAACCTGCTGACAATTGTGGCGTTTTCGCCACGCCTGGCGTTGCCGCCGGGTGCATGTTTGGCCTTTGCCGGATGAGACGTGGCGGACGGCACTGCTTCATCATTGCGGAATGTCGCCGCCGCCTTGCGTTCTGCAATGCCTCAGAAGCTCGCCAGCCGGCAGATTTTGGATTAGAGTAAGGGCTTGAGGCGGCCTGCCGCCTGTTTTGCCGGGCATATTAATTCCCACCTGCCCGAACCTTTAGCCGGAGCACGTTCCATGAAATTTGTTGGGCCCCTGGGCTGTTGCGCAATCATTGTCGGGCTCGCAGGCATCGGCCACGCACAGCAGCTAGACCCGCAGCAGGCGGTGCACGAAATCATGAATGCGGGCGGCAAGGTGGGACTTTATCGCGGCACAGTCGTGCGCGTGCTGTTCAAAGATCCCAAGACCACCGACACCGCGCTCGACTATGTCCAGGGCTTCAACAACCTCATGCTGCTGGACCTGGCCAACACGCGCGTCACCGACGAGGGCCTGGCCAAACTCGCAGGGCTGAACGAACTCTCGACCCTGAACCTCGAGAACACACAAATCACTGACGCGGGACTGGCGCATCTCCGCGGATTTACAAAAATGCAAGTGCTCAACCTGGCCCATACTCACATCACCGATGCCGGGCTCGCGAATCTCAAGGGCATGACCAAGCTGCAAAGCCTCAAGCTCACCGGAACCACCGTGGGCGATGCTGGACTCAGTTATCTCCGGCCGTTGATGAAGCTCGAGATCGTGGGTCTCGGTGGCACACGCATTACCGACAACGGCCTGGTCGCGCTCAAGGGCATGACCACAACACTCGACCTGGGCAGCACCCACGTCACCGACGCCGGCATGGTTCATCTGCGGCGACTCTCCGCACTAGAGGATGTGGATCTCGATCACACCGACGTCTCCGACGCCGGCATCGCCAACTTGAAGGGCTTGACCAAAATCAAGCGCGTCCGCGTCGATCAGACACAAGTCACCGACGAAGGCGTGAAGATGCTGCGCGACGCGTTTCCCAACGCCGAGATCGTGCACTAAAGACGAACGCCGCCGGCTGTAGCGGAATTCCTGAGAATTCCGACCCGCGCCGGCCGGTCGGAAGTTTCACAACTTCCGCTACCAGTAGGTTTCCAGCAGCATTTCCATCGCGAGCGTTTGCGCGGCAACCAGCGTCAAGGCCAGCTTCGCGACCGGCGCGATGTGCCCCTCGCGCGCGTCGAGGGGCAACTGGCTGGCGGCGGCAATCGATACCCACGGCACGAGGAACAGCCAGATGTGCTCGACCTCGAGCGTGTAAAGCGGCAACAGGTCCACGATCAGCACTGCCGTCGCCAGGCTCAGCAAGAGCGGCCGAAGCCGACCATCGCGTCCCACGCGGCCGAGCGCTGCGCGCAGCGCCCGGCCGAACAAGACCGTCGAAGCGAGCCCGGCGCACGTAAAAAACGCCACCAGGTTCGCCACGACGAAGTGCCAGTGGCGTCCGAGCGTTTCGTGCGCAGTTCCGGCCATCTCGCGATGGTGCCCGGCCAGTGCCGTTCGGAAGGTTGCCACGGGGTCGTAGCCCGACCACGCGTAGAGCACGGCATAAAATGCCAGCGCGGCCAGCACCGCGGCGCCGAGCATGCGGCACGTCCGCGACCAAGCATCGGGCCGCAGCCACCAATCCATCACGCTCAGCACCAGCCCCCACACGGCCAGCACGGCGATCGAAAACGTCATCAGCGCCGCCATTGCGGCGCACAGCCCCGCCAGCGCGCCGTACACAAGCGGCGACTGCCGGCTGCCTTGCCAGGCCAGGTAGATGGTCCAGATCAGCGGTACGGCAAACACCGCGTCCATACTCGTGGCCGAAAACAGCGCCACGTTGGGAGCGAGCAAATAGAGGCACGTCGCCAGCCGGGCACGCGGCTCGTCCAGCACCTGCCGGGCCAGCAAATACACGGCCGGCACGGCTAGCGATGCCGCAAAGATCGTGGCCAGCGTCGCCGGCAGCGCCCCGGGGCCCAACAGCCGTGCAACCAGCCAGAGGAACAACACGGCTCCCGGCGGATGCGAGCGACAGTGCAGCGGCAGCGACGGCATGAGCCGCGGATACTGGGCCAGAAATTTCCGCGGCGATGCCACCTGATCGACGGCGCCGATGTAGTCGGTGGCGGTCAGCAGTTCGTAGGGCCGCGAAAGTCCGTGCGGGCCGCCATCGACGATTCCGACGCTTAGGGCAACAGCCAACTGGCAACCGACGAGCGCGCCGATGACCCGCCAGGTGGCCCACCGGCCGCTTGTGATCAGCCGTGGCGCAAACCAGGTCACCAGACCGGCGAGGATTGCGACGGCCGGCAGGCAGCTCACTCTGAATCGCGGCGCCCAGTGCATGTAGAGCGGCAGCGGCCGCACGACGCGCTGGTCCGGACCCACGGCGCCCAATTTCAGCCCGGCTTGCTGCATCAGCCACATCAGCAGCAGGTGATAAGCGGCCAGCAGGGCCAGCAGGCCGAGGCAGGCTAGCGCCAGGCGCCGGCAATCGTGCCCTTGGGCTGGCAGCGGCGACATCTTCATCGTGAGCGTGTGCGTTTGGCTTGGGAGGCTCGGACGCGCGGCCCCTGCGGCCGGCGGGTAGCGATTAGACCAGATCTGCCGAATGTACCGGAAGACGAGCTTTCGGCGCCTCAAAACCCATCCGGCCGACCGGCGCCGGTGCCGGCATTACGGCAGCTTTGACCGCCGCTGGGGGGAATTTGGTCCTATAGTTTTCCGTCGCAGCCTGTTGCGACCGACGCCAGCGCGCTTGCGCCCGAAATTAAGCGTCGAGAGCAAGAGTCCCACCATTAGTTGAGTCGGCCATGGATCTAGCAACCGTCGTTGGCATTTTGGGCGGCTTCGTGTTGATGATCACCGCGCTGTTCATCGCCGGCAGCCACGGTGGCGGCGTTTCGCTGGGACAGTTCGTCGACTGGCCGGCACTGATCATGGTGTGCGGCGGCGGATTGTGCGTCGTCATGACCAGCGTGCCGCTCAAGGTGTTTCTGACGCTGCCCAAAGTCGCCAAGAAGCTGCTGTTCAATAAGCTCGAAGATCACGGCGCGCTGGTCGCCGAACTGGTCAAGCTGGCCGAGTTCGCCCGCACTAACGGCCTGCTGGCCTTGGAACGCAACGTGGGCGAGATCAAAAACCACACGCTGGTGGTCGCCCTGCAAATGGCCATCGACGGCACGAACCCGGAAGTCATTCAAACCGTGCTGCACAAGGAAATGGAATCCGACGAGGCGCACATGCACGTGGATAAAAAGATGTTCGAGACGATGGGCAAGTGCGGACCGGCCTTCGGCATGATCGCCACTCTGTTGGGCTTGATCCTGATGCTCGGCAATCTCGACGATCCCGACTCGATCGGTCCGACAATGGCCATGGCCCTGGTGGGCACGCTGTACGGTGCCGCCATGGCCAACATGATTTGCATGCCCTGCGCCGAAAAGATCGGCTTTCTCGGACACCATGAAAAGGTTGTCAAGGAAATCATCCTCGACGGCGTCCTGGCCATTCGCGACGGCGACAGCCCACGCGTCGTCGAGCAGAAGCTGAGCAGTTATCTGGGTGCCGGGCATCAAGCACACAAGGCCGCCGCCTAAGGACCGCCAGGCATGTCGGGCAAAGCTTGCCACTGCGAAGAAGGGTTGCCGGAATGGATCATGTCCTATGCCGACATGATCACCATTCTCATGGCCTTCTTTGTCGTCATGTACTCGATGGCCGGTCAAAAGGACGTGAAGAAGGAACAGGCCGTCATGAATTCGCTGCGGCTCTGGCTGGGCGGCGTGCAAGCTCCCTGGCCCGACCTGCACTCCACCGGCACGGCCAGCAGCAAGGGGCACGGCGGCGGCCCGCGCGATGGACGTTCGAAGATGCCGGCGGTCGCCCGCGGGCTTACGGCCGGCGGCGATGCGCTGTATTTCGATGCCACCGAGCCCGGCCTGTCGCCCGCCCTGCAGAAGCAACTGCGCAAGGCTGCCGAGGGTCTGGCCGGCAAGCGTCATCTGATCGAAATCCGCGGCGTGGCCAGCAACCGGCCCCTTCCGGCCGGCTCGCCTTATCACGATGCGGTGGACCTGACGTTCGCCCGCTGCCGCCAGACGCGAGATTATCTGGCTTCGCTGGGCATCGAACCGGAGCGCATGCAGTTGGTGTTGGCCAGCACGTCCGACCCGGCCGTCAGCGCCGACGATCCCCAATTGCTGAATCACGATGCCCGGATCGACATCATGCTGATGGGGCGGTTCATCAGCGGCGCAAGCCACGACCGTCCGGCGGCTTCGGGGCACCAGCAGCCTGTTAAGGCGGACGAACCATGACGACTCCCCGCGTGCAACGACGTTGGTACTTGCGCTTGCCGGCGCTGCTGCTGCTGATTGCCATCGGCGTCGGCCAGATGTTGCTGGCCTTGGTCTTTTTGCGCAACGTGCCCCCGGCGACTGCCGAGGTGGCGACCCCCGCGGCCGCAACACCCGGCGAACATCCGGTCGCCAAGGCGGAGCATCCGGCCCCCGCGGCGCATGGCGGCCACGGTGGGCACGGCGAGCATGGCCACGAATCGGAGGTCGATCTCGGCAGCTTCGCCATGACCGTCCCGCCGTCGAAAGAACATGCGACGCTGCTGGTCAGCTTCCACCTGTACGGCACGATCCAGGAGTCGCAGCACACCGAATTCAGCGAGCGTTACGAGACCTTCGAACACCGCATCCGGCAGGAAGTGTTGCTGGCCGTGCGCCACTTGAACCTGGCCGCCTTGACCGATCCGTCGCTGACGGAGTTCAAAGCGCAACTGCTGACGCGCATCAATCGCGTGTTGGGCCACGCCGCGCTGGGCGATTTGATCTTTAGCGACGTTGCCATTCTCGAGCCGTAATCGGCGCGTCTTACGAAGCGCGCCGCCGCTTGCTCGGCCGGCGCACGTCCCGCTTCAAATGCTGTTGCAACATGGCCAGCACCGCAGCCTCGGTGGGCGACAGCTTGTCCAGCGGCTGGCGCAGTCGACGCTCGGCGCGTTGCTTGAGCGTGCGGCTCAGCGAGCGGTCCAGGTAGGCGTTGAAGATCTCGGGGTGGATGTAGCACTTGCGGCACACGGTCTTGGTATTGCCTAGCGCGGCGGCCACGCGCTCGATGGCGCGCACCATGTTGCGCTTGGCTGCCGCCTGCGAATCGAAGTCCTCGAATTCGCGCAGGGCCTTGGCGGCCAATACCGTGCCGGCCCAGGTCCTAAAATCCTTGGCCGTGAACGCATCGCCGGCGATCTCGCCCAGGTATTCGTTGACGTCGGACGACGTAACGTCGTGCGTGGCCCCTTCGGCGTCGACATAGCCGAACAGCTCTTGGCCGGGAAGATCCTGGCAGGCATCCACGACGCGCGCCAGTCGGGCGTCGCCCAACTCGATTTCGTGATCGACCCCGCTCTTTCCGCGAAACTCGAACCGCAGCTTCCGACGCCCGACGCGCACGTGGTCGTTACGCATCGTCGTCAGCCCGAACGAATGGTTGCTGCGCGCGTATTCGTCGTTGCCCACGCGAATCAGCGTCGTCTCCAGCAACCGCACGACGGCGGCCAGCACTTTGTTCTTGGGAAGACCACGCCGGGCAAGATCTCGCTTCACGCGCCGGCGAATCTTTGGCAGTGCCCGGGCGAAGGCGACCATCTTGTGGTATTTCGTCGCATCGCGCACCTCTCGCCAACGCGCGTGGTAGCGATATTGCTTGCGGTGTCGCGCATCGCGGCCGGTGGCCTGCAAATGACCATTGGCGATGGGACAAATCCAGACGTCGGTCCAAGCCGGCGGCACCGCCAGCGCGCGAATGCGAGCCAGCGTCTCGCGATTGCGGACGCGCTTGCCGCGGGGGCCGAAATAGGCAAACCGCCCGCGCTCAACTCGACGGCTGATGCCCACCATGTCGTCGTTTACATACCGCAGCCGGGCAAGGTGCGCGGCAGCCGCCGGGTCGAGCGCGGGCAACATTCCGGGGGCCGTACGAGCTGTCACGTCCAAAACCACTTTCGAAGCTGCTGTGTCATGCTGCCGTTCGGTTCAAACCCGTCCCAGATGTCGGCGGCAGCGTTGCAAACTCGATGCCGCCGGACCCGCCATCGCCCGATCTCGGGGTCTGGAAATCCAGGTCAAAGGGTCGGCGGAGCCGTGCGAAGAGCGAAATCCCCATGCGCCGTTAAATTAAAAAATCGCAATCATTTGGTGCTGGCTGGCCCTACGGTTAGCATGGGCGGTTACCCAGGCGGGCGCCATGTCATTTTGACGCGGTGCACGGGCGTTCAGAGGCACCTGGGGTACGCCACTTAGTACCCGAACTACGGAACGAGACTATGGTGCCCGCCATGCCCGGGCTAACTGGGCCGTGGTTTGTGTTTGCGCTCGCGCTGGCCATACCAGCCGCCGGCTGCAAGCCGCACACGCAACAGGCCCAGCGGACGGCGCCGCCATCGGCCAGCCAGCCGTCGGCCGAACAAGCGGATTACGCCGGCCAATCGTCGGTTTCACGCAGCTCGAGTTCAAGAGGCTGTTCCGGCCGCCGAAAATCCGGCGAGTGATCGGCACTTCGCGGCAATCGCATCGCCCAATTGGCCGCCAGCCCCCAGGCCGATAAATTGGAGTCTGGCCGGCTTCGAACCTTGCCGCGCCCATTCTTCCCAGGCCGCCAGTCACCGACGCGCATCTAATGGACGTAAAACCGCTCGACCTTAGCAAACTCCGCGTGCTGCCGCTGGCCAATCGCCAGTCGCTCACCCGGGCTGACGATATTCTGCTCGATCCAGACCGCCCGCCCAAAGCCTGTCCGCCGGCGGTGGCCGCGTTGATCGACGATTGTGCCCAACGCATCGTCGCTGCCCGGCGCCGCGACGCGAGCGTCATGCTGATTTACGGCGCTCATCTGTTGCGCAACGGAACGGCCCGCATTCTTGAGCGCATGATGGCCGCCGGCTGGCTCACCCATCTGGCCACCAACGGCGCGGGCACGATCCACGATTGGGAATACGCCTGGTTCGGCGCGTCGACCGAAAGCGTCGAAATGAACGTGGCCCAAGGCACCTTCGGCACCTGGCACGAAACGGCCACTAACATTCACCTGGCGCTCATGGCCGGCGCGCTGGAAGGGCTCGGCTACGGCCGATCGTTGGGCAAATTTATCTATGAGGACGGCGCCACGCTGCCCACGACCGACGAGCTGACCGCCGCCATTACCAGTCAGCCGGGCCATCCGCTGACCGCCGCGCGTGCCGACTTGTTGCGCGCGATGACCACGCAAGGCTGGCCCGCCGGCCGCGTGAAGGTCGAGCACCGTTGGAAGCAGGCGTCGATCATCGGCCAGGCCTTTCGCCATGGCGTGCCCGTGACGGTGCATCCGGGCATTGGCTACGACATCATTTCGAATCATCCGGTCTTCAACGGTGCCGCCATCGGCCGGGCCGCCGAGTGGGATTTCAAGCTGTTTGGCGGTTCCGTGGCCGGGCTCGAAGGCGGCGTGGCCATGTCCGTCGGCTCGGCCATCATGGGTCCGCAGGTTTTCGAGAAGAGCGTGAGTTGCGTCAACAACCTGCGGCTGCAAGGCGGCCAGAGCGTGCTCGACAACCACGCCATTTACGTCGTCGATTTGCAGGACGGCGGCGGTTGGGACTGGAGCCAAGGCGAGCCGCCCAAGACCAATGCCGCCTATTACCTGCGCTTCTGCAAAAGCTTTTCCCGCATGGGCGGCCTCATGCACTATCTGCAATGCGACAACGCCGCCTTCATCCACAACCTCTACCACGCCCTGCGGTCGAAATAGCCCGGCCCGTCGTCGTGTCTCCCCTCTCTCCTTGCAGGAGAGGGATTGGGGGTGAGGGGTAGGAGCGCTCACGACCTAAGCGCTTAGCTGTCGTGCATCATCGAGCTGTTCCGGCGGCTGGCCGCCTACTGACCACTGACCACTGACAACGGACCACTGACAACGGACCATGCGTCTCAGGCATTTTGCGGCAGCAGCAGCGCCAGCGTTACTTCACCCTCGCTGAACCCGCCATCGTCGTCGAAGAACTTGATGTGGTTGGTGCTGAACATGCAGTTGGGCGTGGCACGCACCTTGCCGATCTCGAGCTCTCCGTAGAACTGCTTGCCGCGAATCTCCTTCTTGAACTTGCTGGCCAGGTTCACGATCAGCATCGACGACAGTTGCTTGTTTGCGAAGTTCTCGGCATTCAGCACCCTCAACCGGTCGCCCGACTCCGAGTAACGCTCCGGAAAGTAGCCCGTCACGAAGCCGTGGGCGTACATCACGTAAGCCAGTTGATTGAAGCAAATGTTGAACTCGACAGCGTTGAAGTGCCCCGTCGACTGGATGTAGCACGACTTTTCGATGCGGAACACACCCCGGGCCGAAATGTCCAGCGGCGCGTCGAACCCAGCGTCCTTCTTCGGCCGAAGGCTGACCGCGACTTCCTTCAGATAAGTCGTGTGGTCGAAGTACGGCGAGAGCACGTCCGAGACGAAGCTCGGGGCAAGCGTTTGGCAGCTTTCGGCGGTTTTCATCAAGGCGATCATGGCGAGGCTCCTTCAGGTTCAGCGTTTGGCTTTTAGTCGCATCAGCACAATTAAAAGCGGCATCCGGTCGCGGATGTTACGCGCTCAGTGCGTAGCCGTCGTTGATGCTGATGCGGAACATCATCGTGTCCTCTTCCTTCTCGACTTGCTCCAGGACGTCTCCGCTGGCGGACTCGTAGCGGCCGCTCTTGTGAAGCAGATAGCGGTTGTCCCAGATGATGACGTCGCCTTCCTCCCACAGCACGCTCTTGGTGAAGGCTCCACTCTCGGCAAAGTCGATGAGCTCCTGCCGCAGCCCGCTCAGCTTGTTCCGCGAGGCATCGGTGATGGCGACGGTGAACCCGCTGCTCACGAACAGGATTTTCGTCTTGGTCACCGGATGGGTGATGACGGCCGGGTGATAAGCCGGCGCTACCGTCTTGTCGATGATCTTCAGGATCTCGCAGATATCGAGTCCCGCGTCGGCTTCGCGAACTTTGTAGCGGAAACGCCCGCTGTGGACCGACAGCGCGTCGTTGATCTGATTCTTAAGGCCGGCCGGCAGGGCGGCGTACACCTCGCTCAGATCGATGAAGTCGGTCCGCCGGCGGTAGAGTTTCGGAATGATCCGCGGCGTGAGCATCGTCAGCGGGATCGGTTGCTGCAGGAACGACGTGTCCGAGTGCCAGTAGCCGCCGGTGCGTGCGACGCCCATCGTCTGGCCTTCGCGCTTGACGTTTGACGACACGAAGATCAGCGGATGCTCGGGGTGGTGATAGTTGCTCTGCAGGTAGGGCACCGGCTGGCCGAACCGATGGGCCACGTCGCAGAACTCCGCGGGCGTCAGCTCCTGGCCTTTGATGATGACGGCACGGTGTTCGTACAGCCGGCTCTTGATCTGCTCGATTTCGCCTGCGTTGGCGGCCAACAGGTTTACGCCTCGCACGTTGGCGCCGAATTCTCTTGTTTCGAACTGCATGGTCGTCTCCTTCAGGCGGCTGCGGCGAGGTATTGCCGAAAACCAGCCGAATCGGGTGCTTCGCACCGGCCCGGGGTAGGCACGGTTCACACCCAAAGAAGCGACGGCCCGTTCGACATGTTACAGAAGGCGAAAAAAAGCCGCGATCTCCCCAAGCGTGTAACAAGAGCTGTCGCAGCACGCTTGATAAGGCTGGGAGCCGCGCGGCGGAAAAATCCGCCGGCCTACGGCCTGTTTGCAACGCCCAAAAGGGCAAGACCAACGCAAAGAAAGGGTTAGACTATGGATTTCCAAATGCTGTTCATCGCCGTGGCAAGCATGTGGGGCGCCTCCGAAATTGGGATGGCGCTGTTCATGCGTTCCGCCCGCCAGGCATCGACGCGGCGCGACCACGGCTCGCTTCCCCTGCTGATCGCGGTGATTGCCGCCAGCGCGCTGGTGGGGCTGACGCAAGACTTCGGGCCTGCCGCTCAGATCAGCTCAAACCAGGCCAACTGCTCGATCGTGGCCCTGGGACTCCTAGTCTATGGCGCCGCGTTTCGCTGGAACGCCATCCTCACGCTGGGTAGCTTTTTCACGACGAACGTCGCCATCTGCCGCGATCATCGCCTGGTGCGCCATGGCATCTATCGGGTGCTGCGGCATCCGTCGTATACCGGGACGCTACTGATCCTGACGGGCATCGCCTTGTCGACGAACAACTGGATCAACGCCGCGCTGGTGCTCGTTCCCTGCACGGCGGCCTTGTTGCACCGCATCCAGATTGAGGAAGCCGCCCTGCTCGAAGCGTTCGGCCAGGAATATCGCAATTTTTGCAGGTCGACTAGCAGGCTGCTTCCCGGGCTCTACTAACGGAAATGAAATCCGAATGCGGCGGTGCTGGGCGCCGCCGCGATATTACGGCTTCCCGAGTTTGACGACCGAGGGATTGTTCCGCCAGCGAAACTTGGCGGCGAACTCCGCCGGAGTGAGCATGAGCTGCTCCCCCGGCGTTTGGACCGCGAACACAAAGTCCGGCTCGACGCTGGAGTCGATACGGTAATAACCGTTGGGCGCGACGAGCAGCACGTAGTCGTCCTGGCTGACGATCACGCCGCCCAGCTTGCCGCTGCTCCGGTCCCAGTAATAGACGGCGCACGCCTTGTCGCCGCTGATCGCCCAATTACCGTTGGGCGTCCAGGTCAGATAGCGAAACTCGCCGACGGTAAAAATCTCGACGGTTCGATTCGCTTGCCAATCCCAGAGTTGCCCGACCGCGTTTTCCCGACCCACGGCCAAGACTTTGCCATCGGTCGACCAGCTCAGGGCGGCGATGCCCGAGCCTTCAGCGTCGTACTTGATATCCACATTTATTTTTTTACCGCCAGCGACCTGCCAGAGCTGCACGGCGGCGTCCGCCGTACCGCCGGCCAGCATCGCGCCGTTGGGGCTGAAAGCCAGCACGTGCACTTCGCTGGACGTGGGAATGTCGCGGTCCGCCTTGCTCGCGGCGACATTCCAGAGTTTCACCACGTTGTCGTCGCCGCCGCTGGCCAGTAGATTGCCGCGCGGCGACCAGGCAAGCGCGGCCACCGGCTTGGCGTGCCCCTTGAGGGCGCCGCGATCTTTTCCGGACGCGTCCCAGAGCCGGATCGCGGCATCGCTGGTGCCGCTGGCCAGCAACTTGCTGTCGGCAGACCAGGCGATGGCGGTGACGTCGTGAGGCTTATGATCGAGCGTGTGCAAAAGCTTGCCGGCGCCGGCGTCCCATACGCGCACCGTTTTGTCATCCGCGACGGCAGCCAGCAAATCGCCTTTGCGCGCCCAGGCGACAGAGCTGATAGTTGCCTGGTCGCCGTCGAGCGAACGCAGTTTGCGGCCCGAATCGCGGTCCCATAGCGCGAGCGTCGGCGTGCCCAGCCCCGTGACCAGCGGCTGATTGCCGCTATACACCGGCGGCCAGTGTCCGCCAAGCTGGCGACGGAAGAGCTGTTTGCCAGTGCTCGGCTGCCAGCAACTCAAATCCGTATCGTTGAGCACCAGCACGCGATCCGCGCCCAGCCATTGCATTTCATACTCATAGACGCTGAACGATTGCAGCTTTTTCCAATCGGCGACGCCGAACACTTGCACCTCGTTCGGTAGCACCAGGACCAATTGTTTGCCGTCGGGCGACCAACAGCCGTCGAAGCCGTGCTCGGCGATGTTCCAGAGCCGCTTGCCGCTGGGCATTTCGTACACCGAGGCATCGGCATGCGTGCCCACGGCCAGTCGCGTGCCGTCCGGCGACCAGCGGGCAAAGTACGGGCTATTCTGGTCGTCGCCGAACTTGGCGGTCGCCTTACCGCTTTCCACGTCGATGATCGAGACGGCTTTGTTCCTGGTTGCGACTGCCAGCGAGCGGCCGTCGGGCGACCAATCGATCGCAAGAACTTCCTCGCCCATTTCAGTCAGTTGGCCACCTTGCTGCGTATCGGAACGCCAGAGCCAGATCCAGCCACTCGCGCCGCCGGCCGCGGCAAGCACGCTGCCGTCGGCCGACCATTGCACCAGCTCGGTGTCGTCCTTAAAGCCTTTGAAGACTCGCAGCGGCATCGACGTGCTCGCATTCCAGAGCCGCACGGTGCGATCGGTTCCGCCGGTCGAGGCGATCGTGCCGCCGTCGGGCGACCAGCTCAGCGCACGGATGTCGCGATCGTGACCGACCAAGGTGCGCACCAACTTGCCGCTCTCCAATTCCCAGATGCGGATCGTCGTGTCATCGCCGCCCAGCGCCACGAGCCGGCCATCGGGACTCGTGTCCATCGCCGTCAGATCGCCGCGATGCCGGCGAGTTTCGATCGTCCAGGCCAGCACGCCCGGAATCGGCATCGGCTGGGGCACCAGCGCAAAAGCGCCCAACGGCCTGCCCACCGAAAGCTTCAGCGCCTCCGGCGAAAGTTTCCCCGGCCCGAGGTCTTTCGGCTCGGCCGCCGCGGCATGGTCTGCCATCGTCGCCGCGACCACCAGCGTCAACATCCGGCAGCCGAGCAACAACCGCGAGTTTTCGAATCGCCAGCTCATAACGTCCT
This sequence comes from Pirellulales bacterium, assembly GCA_036268995.1. GTDB lineage: Bacteria > Planctomycetota > Planctomycetia > Pirellulales > PNKZ01 > DATATB01. The sequence goes on from DATATB010000102.1 coordinate 27,946, forward strand.
CCGCCACATGACCAATCATTTCCGCCACACGAATTCACCAACCAACCCGGCCGTTTCAAATTTCGACCCACCTGCGGCGGGGTAAGTGGTAAAGGGATAATGTGATCAGGGGTAAGTTCTGGCAGGACGGAAACCGATGAGGCCGTAACGGGTCGACGGCGTGTCGAAGTTACGGAAGGCCGAGCGGACGGTCACCGGAGGATTGAAGTACGCCCCGCCACGCAGCACACGGCGATCCCCTTCGACAACAGGGCTTGTCGTTCCCGAATCTTCAGACACTCTGCCATCTGCGTCCGGATATCTCCGGTACGGGTCGTCGCACCACTCGATTGCATTCCCGTGCATATCGAACAACCCGAGGTCATTCGGTTTCAGTCTGGAAACCGGCCACGTCCGATTTTCGCCGTTCTCCAGAGACCAGGCATAATTCGACAGTAGCGTCACCGTCGGGCCGTAATAGCGGCTCGTCGCCACCCGTGCCCGGCACGCATATTCCCACTCCGCTTCCGTAGGCAGTCGATAACCCGCAAGTTGCAGGTAGTTGTCCTTCGCCTTCATCCCTGAACCATACTCGGCTGTCTGCTTGTCTTGCTGCGCGGCCGGCTCGTAGCACCATTGCTTTTCGGGAATGCCCTCTTGCACGCTCAACCAGTTGCAGTACCAGACCGCCTCGAACCACGTCATCTCCGTTTGCGGCGAGTCGTCCGTTTTCGCCCACAGGTCGGTTTTTATTCTAGCGACCTTGGGCTGCTGAGCCTGGAACCGCCCGAACTGCTCTTTGGTCACTTCCGTGGACGCAATGGCGTAGCGACGTCCGATGTGACGGCGATGCTGGGTTTCATCATCCGACCGGCCTGGCTCTGATGCCGGCGATCCCATCTCGAACGTATCGGCGTCCAGAATCACAAACGTCTGTCCCCGATTATTGACGTACCATTGCCGCTTGTCCGCCGTCTTGCGGGCCTGCAACTGCTCCTCGTGGCTTTGGAGCTTTTGCTGCACGGCTTGCAGCCGGCTGCCTTGATTCCATTTCCTCAATAGCCACTCGACCGCACCATGCAACCCGGCATCCGATTCGTTCTCGAAAGCGATTAGGAGCTCTTCGATCAGCAGTTGCCGCTGTGCGACCGGCAATTGGGTGTCAGTAAATTCGCCGAGAGCCAACGTCAACGCTCGGCGAATCGTCGCGTCGGACTCGGCTTGCCATCGCCGGACGATCGCCTGCGGGTCGCTCCCTAAGGGACCCAGCCAGTGGATGAGGTAGCTGCGGACCCGCGGATCGGGGCTGAACTGGAGCAACGGCCAAACGTCATCGTTTTTCCCCATACGCAACAAGGCCGTCGCAAGGTTGGCCTGCCGCCGTGCCGAGGCTACCTTCTCGTCCTCGCTAGTCTTTTCGCCAACTCGTTTCGCCAATTCTGTTTCCGCCAGCGCAGCGGCCCGAGCCTGGTGTGCAGCGAGCCCGTCAAAAATCACCTGAAATTGGAATTGCTCCGCGTCGGCCAACAGACTGATGAGGATTTCGGGCAGGCCGGAGGCATAGTCCGCAAGCGTCTCTGTGGCGTAAGTGCGAGGCTGCTCTTTCTGGGCTGCGTCCCGAAAGATCAGGCTGAGAGGCTTGATGAGTTGTTGCTTGGCGGGACGCAGCGCTTCACGCCAGGCCAGGAAGTCCGAGGCTTGCTGGCTCACCAGATAACCGGCCGCGAGCGTGCCGATCTGCCCCCAGCGCTGGTCGTCGGGGGCATAGCTCGCCAACGCACAGGCCGCTTGGAATCTTGGCCGTGTCTCCCGCTTCGAGTCGAGGGCCAAGAGCCAAAGCGGTTCGATGACCTCCGCCTTGCGGGGCAGCAACGCGTCTCGCACGACGGGAAACCGCTCGGGCGTGACGACCAGCAGTTGGTCCCGCAGGTAGTTCACCTGGCCCGCATCGACCGGCAGCAGGGCCAGGGCCGCGTGGAGTTTCGCCGGAGATCCTGGCTTTGCTTGCTTGAATTCTTCCGTCAGCAGCGGATCGGCCCAGTGGCGGTAGCCATCGAGCTTTTCGACAATGCCTGGGACCTGGGCGATGTCGGCGTCCATGATTTGTTCGACGAGCGAAGCAGCTTGGAATCGACCCGTCATCTCCCAGGCTGCAAACACGATTGCCATCATCATCACAGCCACGATCCCAGAGCGTATTCCTTGCACTCGCCCAGCCTGTCGCATCATCTTCCGCTGCGGCCCGGTCCAGTGCTGGTTGTCCGTCAACAAGCGAATGCTGAGAAAAGCCCAGAACGAAGGTAGCTGCTGGTTTTCCGGCTTGGCGTTCCACAAGGTCGAGCGCTGGGCCAACCGCAATTCCGCCCGACCCTTCCTGGTTTCCCGCTGTTTGCGGGTCAGCCATTCTCGCAACGACGGCACCAGGTAATCGTGCGTCAGTTGGTAGTATTTCTCACCCGCCTTGACCGTTGGCGTCGGGCCATCGGCGCCTTCCTTGCCTTCGGGGTCGGTCGGCGTGATGAGCCGGATTTCGCTGTCGAGAATGCGAATCAGATCGGCGAAATCCTTGGGCCGGTCGGCATAGCCCGAGGCTTCCAGCAATTCGCCGTAAGACCGCATATGGCCCTTGATGTTGGTGCCCGATTCCGGCAACAGGGCCTTGAGGACCGCCCTGGCCGCTTGCTGATGGTAGCGGTGTTCGGGCGGGGCGGTGGCTGCACTGAATGTTTCTTCAAGGAAGGTGACGCCCACGCCCTCGGTGCCTCCGACCGCCTTGAGCGTGGCAGGCGTCCACGGCCTGCCCTTCATCATTTCGGCGAACAAGGCCAGCCGGACGCAGATCACCTTGCCGTCTTCCGCCAGTCCAGCAGTGGCTTGATCCAAAAAGTGCTTGTGGTCGCCGCTTCCATTGCCCGTCTCGGCTGGCAACCCACCGTAGGCGCGACCAAACGCCGCCAAAACCTGGCGCGCGTGCCACAACGGAAACAGATCAACGGCCTTGAAGTTCTGACCTTCGACGAGCGGAATATCCAAATCCCGAAAGAATCGGGTCACGGCCATCCAGAAATCATCACGGACCATCGCGATGCACTGGACCTTGCCTCCGTCGCACTGCCGCAACGCTTCCAATAGTTCCGTGCTCTCGTCGCTTCGTTTAGCATGCAGCCATTGCTCGAACTGATCGATGATGATCAGCACCTTCTTGCCGGCTTGGCCCCCCTGATTTCGATGCAGAGCGGCCAGCGCGTCCTTGAGGCCCACTTCCTGGTTTACGCTGGGGCACCGCATTCTCAGGCCATGCAACAACCGGGATTCGGTTTCGTCTGCGGTGGCCTCGACATGGACGGAGATTACATCGCCCGACAACCTGGGGAGCAGACCGGCTTTCACCAGCGACGATTTGCCGCAGCCGCTCGGCCCGTAAATCAAGCCCACCGTGAACGTCGCCTCGTCCTGGTTCTCGATTCGATGCTTCCAAAAGCCGATGCTCTCGGGCAGGCCGTCTTTGTCCCGAGGACCTGGCAGCAGATCGAGGAAGAAATCAGCGTCGTGAGCATCGAACGACCGCAAGCCTTTGGGGACGACGGTCAATCGGCCAGCAACAGGGGGCGGCGGTTCCTTCGGCCGGTCTTGGGCTTGCGCTGGTCGGGGCTGCTGAGCAATTTTCCCATCGAGAGATCCAGGCCGCTCAATCTCGAAGTACCATTCGATGATCGGCATCAATTGCGTGAGCGATTGAAAAACGTCGGCGACGGCGATCTTTTCGTCGAAGGTGTGCGTGCCGACGTTGCCCAGCTTTCGGATCGTATTGGCGTAGGCGTCCAGACGGTCAGGGAAAAAACCGTCTTTGACGAGCCGCTGAAGCAGGTTTTCCAAAGGTCGCGTGCCGGGCGGTTCTTTGATCCGCCGCTCGTACACGTCTCGAACGACGTACTCCAGTACCTTGCGGGCACGGGTCAGAGCCATCTCCGGGTCTGCGTCGGCAATCTGAATCGCCTTCTGCACGCCATCCCGAAGTTCACGGAACTCGTCGGAAAGGTGGTCCAGCCGACCGACCAAGGATCCCAGCGAAGCGTCCATCGAGCCACCGCTCCTGACCACTTGGATCGGCCGCATTCCTCGAAGAGAAGATGCGAGCTTGCGACCACGCCTTGGGTCATGCCCGAATCATAAGGGCTGAAGTCGCACGTCGCAAATTTCAGCGACGTGTTGCCGCAGTGCGTGGACCGGTGGTCTCTGGCGAAACTCGAACAACGGCTCGACCTGGCCTTCAACGCGTTCCCAGCAGGTTTTACCGCTGTTCATTCAAATAGGCCCGGAAGGACTCGAACCTTCGACCAAGGGATTATGAGTCCCCTGCTCTAACCAACTGAGCTACGGGCCCGAAGCCGTAAATTATGGCATATTTGACTAATTTCAACCCCCGGTACTGGAGGTCGGTGCTGCCATGATGACGAGCCAGAACGATATCTTACCGCTGCCGGTGGCGAGCTGCTAACAAGCGGGACGCATTACGCAACAATCGCGTCGCATGGAGTCCAACGTGCCAGACCCAGTCGGCGCTGTCGACCATGCGACTGATCGTGCTGCTCACGCCGCCCATCGACGTGGAGGCATGGGCTGTCGAGGATCAGACGGCGACCGCCGACTGATTGCAAGAACGGCAGGATCGAGTTTTCCGATCCAACACGCCATTCTTCGGGAGGGCGTGTTGAGTTATGCCGGCTTGTATGGCCACAACGACGTGCGGTCGATCCCTTTTGGATCATGACCGTAGCCGATCAAATCGGTTGACCCACCGGCGATGTCGCGCATCGGTCCGTCGTTCAGGCGTGACACCAAGTCCATCATTTCGCTTGAAAACGTATTTACGCTAAAGCCGGCTGAAAACGTGAAGCTAAACATCTCGCCCAAATCGTCACCCATCCTGTAGGTCGCTGGCTCGCTGACCTCAAAGCGATCATCGGCGAACAGTATGTCCGGTGCGCTGTTTCCGATCATCAATGATGAGATGGCGCCCGACGCATTGTGATCGTGTTGGCTCCGGAGAATGATCGCGCCTTCAAATTGCGTGAACGTGTGCAGGCCCAACGGTTGCAGCCTGTTGAGGCTCTTGATGTAATCATCTTTGTTTTTCGTTGCGGTCTCGAAAAAGACTGCCTTCGAAAAGAAATCCCATGGCAGGTATTCGCCGGGCTCGTCCTTGCCCTTGTCCTGCGGGCGTCTGAATTGTTCCAGTTTCAACAGCTTCGTGGTTACCTTTTCGGCATTGGCTTGCGTCAGAGTTGCCTTTACTTCGAGCACCGCCTTGACGTGCTGTACCGGAATGCCGAGTAGCGGGGTCGCGCCAGAATCTGCGCGCACATAGAGAACGGGTGATTCCAAAACGTCATACACAATCAGGTCCCACTCCTCCAGCGGTCCATCGTAGGTGAGATCACGCGTGATAATGTGGCCTTTGGCGACGCCATATTTCTTCGGCAGAAAGTGCGCGAGGTAGTTCCGAAAAGCTTGCTCAGCGACATGCCCGTGTTCGACTTTCACCGGGTCGTCAGCACACTGAACCTTCGCCGTATCGTAGAGCGCGAGCAGTTTCGAGCGTTCCGCCAAGATCGCATCCGCACCGACATGCTTAAGGCGAGGCTCATTCATCATTTACCTCATATGTCGACCAGGCTTCGCAGCGGCGCATTCAGCGTCGTCGCCGCCGCCCGGGCTCTGCCGGCCGGCTGCCCCAGGCGCTGACTGGGCTGCGTAAATTCCTGCTACGCCTGCCGGCCAGGTATGGGCTTTTTCTGCGCGGAAGATTCCACGCCGTCGTCAGACGGTACCATGCCGGTTCCGGCTGGTCAAAATGCGGCGACTTGGAGGCCGACAGCAGGGCGCCAACGATCTGACCACCGAGCAGGCAGCACGGATCCGCGAGGCCCTGGTGCCGGCGCTGGGGTACCTCGGCCGGCTGCGCGAACGAATGGACAGGACGGGCTTTGCGCCGGACGACGAGCTGCGCGGGCTGACGTCGGCCGCCTACGACGCTGTGCACCACTTGTGCGTCGAGATGCACTACCTGTCGTGCAGCAGCGGCGTCGGACGAACTGGGCGTTTTCGCGGTATCGGCGGTTAGGATGGCAGCCGGGCTACGCGCCGCCGCCTCCTGGGCGGATCGATACAGAATGGACAATTCAAGCAGCCTGCAAGACCCCACCAGCCAGTTTGGCAGAAAACATGGAGTGGCCTAGTCTGGTCTGGTTTGGCTTCCGGCACACGGTATAATTCCCCATCTTGCCAATTGCGGCCGGTCAGGCCCCAAGCTACATTTAAATTCCTGCCCCCTGGGCTTGGCGGACCGTGCACGATCAGGCCAGGTCTTTGCATGAAAAAGACGCTCACTGCCGCAAATGCCGTTGTGGCAGCGCGCGGCTTCAACCCATCAGTCTTTTCGCAGCTTTGGCTCGTCGAGAACGGAATCGCGAGTCGCGACGACGTATCCAAAGATTTCATTTACGCGCCGCCGCTTGTACAGCTCACTACGGCTGAATTTACGCTTGTCGTCTTCGCCGAGCAAATACAGATCACGCCAAAGCCCGGCGCCGATTCTGGACGCATTGTGCAGCAAAAACTCGGAACGATTGTCGATCTGCTACCGCACACTCCATATGTTGCCGCGGGGCTCAATTTTTGCTGGCAGCTCGAGCTTCCGCCAGAGGATTTGCCGAGAGCTTGTCGCTCGTTGTTTTTTCGCGAGAACAGTTCGCTGTTCAAGTTTTTTGACCAACCAGACGCGCGGTTCGGCGGATACATGAGCCGCGACATCGACTGGGCACGCCTTCGGCTAGAGATCAAGCCCGCGTTTGTGTCGCTCGAAGAACCAAAAGAGGCACTCGTGGCCTCGTTCAACTTCAACCGCGAAACAGCTGGAACTAACGCGGTCAATGAAATCCAGGAAGTGCTTAGTCGGTGGAAATCTGCCGAGGAGACCGTAGCTACGGCCATCGAAAGTTTGGAGCGAGAATGGAATTTCACGATGTGAATACCTTGCCGGTTTCGGTTGATCAACTTCAACAGGATCGATCGTCGTATCTGGAGTCGTTCTACGGAATGCGTGCGCTCCAGCCGCTGCATCACGGTCGGCTTGTCTTTGAAGGCGCACGAACTGCTTGGACAACATCGCCTTGCCGAGAGCGTTTTGCTGGGCACCTTGAAGTCCACGGTAGACCAGAGAGCACCGATGTCTGGATACACCAAGTCGAAAACCGGAAGGATGCGACGCTTCCCGTCGTTCTAATTCTCGGGCTGGGCGGCTCCGGTAAGACATCGCTGGCGGGGGCGGGATGTTTCGCTCTGTTAGGCGAACACGCTGTTACGCCGACTATACAGGCTCAAACTTGCAAGACCGCAGACGCTCTCACAGCATGGATTACCAGCATTGATGCCACGTTTTCGCAATTGCGCAACAATCCGGCGATTCCCATGCTCGTGAGAACTAGGCTTGAGCGGCTCGCGGGGCGCCGCGAGCCGACAAGTCCAATTACGATCAATATGCCGCTTTGCATGAAAATCTTCGGAGGGGGATTGTCCACCGGAGGCGGATCGATTAGCGGCTGGTCGCGCGTTCCGGCCGAACTGGTCGGCGACCAGCGACTTAGTCTGGACACAGAGCCCGAATGGGACCCGGTTTATGCCGATGCCGGGCGCTTGGTTACGGATTATTTCAACGAGTCGCCCGATGCCAATTCTGAGGGCCGCTGACCCAGCGTCGCCGCTGAGTCAGGGTGATGTACTGCAAAACGTCCCCCTCTTCGCTACTGGCCGAGACTGGGGAGGCGGCAAGGCCGCTTCAGAGAAGACTGAGCACGATATGTGCTTGATCCTGTCGCGGCCATGTGCCATTGCGCACAAACCAACCTGCATTGCGGCAGCCGTGACGCGAAAGTCGGAAGACCCACCAGGCCAAGCCGGCGAGTCATTCGAAAAGGCCCGATCTTTCTTAGACCAGATTCGTGATGGCGATCGCGCCCCCGATCGCTTTTACCTTGGAGCGATACCTGGCGCTGCGCCGGGAAGGTATTATGCCAATTTTGATTCGATCCACACGTTGGCGCTGCCAGATCCTGATAGTGCGAAGGCATATCGTATCGCAACGCTTGAACCTGACTTCCAAAGGGACTTGCATTTTCGACTTTTCGGGGCGTTCGCTCGGCTCGGCTTTGATGATCATGGCTGGCTAACCGACCAAGATCTGGACTGGCTCCTTGCGATTGGCGAGCACGAGGTCGCCAAAAAAACAACTGAGCTCGCGGAGGTCCGCGCGGCACTTGCATCACAGCACGCCAGCGGCGCTGTCGTCGCGAAAGCAAAAGAACACGAAGGCCGCGCAAAACGTCGCGATGCTCTACAGGCCGAAATCAATACGCTTGAGCTCAAATTGCAGCCTTACCGCGCGGAGCATGCTCGCCGTGGCCAGCAACCATTCGCTTAAAGTCTCCAACTGACCCGCACTAGGCAGCGGGTGTCAGTGACACCTGACACCGACAGCAACAGCCCGCTTTTACTCCCTCGATGCCAACACGGCAAATCTGCGGAAAGCCCAGAAAAACCCGTCTGAAATGCCGATTTCGACTCACTGTTGCTGCGGCATGCAGACTCTTATGACTCCCCTGCTCTAACCGACTGAGCTACGGGCCCGAAGGCTTACGATCTTACCGCGTGCCACGCCGGTTTCCCATTGCTACGTCTTTCCAACCGATTGCCAGAATCGGGACCGAACGTTTGCCGCCACGGCCGTTGAGCCGGCCTTCCGATCGCGATAGAGTGGCGGAAGTGGGAATCGGCCGGCTCGGGCCCCGTTGCAAAGGCAAATGGACTTGGAACAGATTCGGTCGATCATTCGCCAATATTGGGGCTACGACGAGTTTCGGCCGTTGCAGGCCGAGGCGATGCAGGCCGTGCTCGATGGCCGCGATTCGCTGGTCGTGCTGCCCACCGGCGGCGGCAAGTCGCTCTGCTTCCAGGCTCCGGCTATGCACATGAGCGGGCTGGCCCTGGTGATCTCGCCGCTGATCTCGCTGATGAAGGACCAGGTCGACGCACTCAAGGCTTGCGGCGTGCCGGCCGCTTGCGTCAACAGCACGCTTTCGCCTGCCGAGCGGCGGCAAGTGGCCGACGACGTGCGCCAGGGCCGGCTCAAGCTGCTGTATTTGGCGCCCGAGCGGCTGATGAGCGGGCCGACGTTTGAATTCCTGCAGGGCGTGAAGCTTTCGTTCGTGGCCGTGGACGAGGCGCACTGCATCAGCCAGTGGGGGCATGACTTTAGGCCCGAATACCGCTCGCTCAGCGTGCTCAAAGAAGCGTTCGGCGGGATCGGCATCCACTCATATACGGCCACCGCGACGCCCCGCGTGCGCGATGATATTGTCTCGCAATTGCGACTGGCCGATCCGCACGTGCTGGTCGGCTCGTTCGACCGCCCGAACTTGGTGTATCGCGTTTTTCGCCGCGACGAGCTGCTGCGGCAGGTCGGCGAGGTCATCGAGCGGCATCGCGACGAGTCGGGCATTATCTATTGCATCCGCCGCGCCGACGTCGATTCGCTGTGTGCCGCGCTGTGCGACCTGGGCCACCGGGCTCTCCCTTATCACGCCGGCATGGCCGACGAAGACCGCCGCCGCAATCAAGACGCGTTCATCAACGATCAGGCCCGAATCATCGTGGCCACCGTGGCTTTTGGCATGGGCATCGACAAGTCCGACGTGCGCTACGTGATTCACGCCGGGGCTCCCAAGTCGCTCGAGAGCTATCAGCAGGAAAGCGGCCGCGCCGGTCGTGACGGGCTCGAGGCCGAATGCAACTTGTTTTATACGGCCGCCGATTTCGTCACCTGGCGGCGACTGCAACAGGACTCCAATCCGCAGGCCGTGCAAGCCAGCAATGAGCTGCTGGCCGGAATCGAAAAGTTCTGCGCCACCATCCACTGCCGGCATCGGGCGATCCTGGATTATTTTGGCCAGGAACTGGACCCAGGCAAATGCGACGCCTGCGATGTCTGCCTCAACGAACTGGAATTCGTCGCCGACTCGCTAGTGATTGCACAGAAGATTCTCTCCTGTGTGCTGCGCGTGAAGGAACGGTTCGGAGCGGCTTATGTCTCGCAAGTGCTGGTCGGCTCGCGCGAGCAGCGCATCGTCGGCGAAGGGCACGATCAGCTCAGCACGCACGGCATCCTGGCCGAGCACAGCCGCCAGAATGTCCGCGCCTGGATCGAGCAATTGACCGAGCAGCAGTTCCTGGGCAAAGGCGAATTCGACGTGCTGCACGTCACGCCCAGCGGCCGGCAATTGCTCCGCGGCGAGATCACTCCGCAGCTCTTAAAGCCTTCGGCCCAGCCACGGCGAGCCGCGCAGGTGGAAGTCGATGCTTGGGAAGGCGTCGACCGCGGCCTGTTCGAAGCGCTGCGGACCTTGCGCCGTCAGAAGGCCGATGAGAGCGGGCTGCCGCCCTTCATCATTTTTTCCGATGTCACGCTGCGCGACATGGCCCGGCGCCGGCCCAGCACGCGCGAGGGCCTGCTGGCCGTGCAAGGCGTCGGCGCGACCAAGTGCGAGCAGTATGCCGCCGAGTTCCTGCCGGCCATCGTCGACTACTGCCAGCGCCACGAATTGGCCACCGACGTGGACGCGCCCCGGCCGGCTCGCTCGCGACCGGCCGCTGGGTCCCGCCCGCCCAATGCGATCAAGCGGCAGGCGTTCGAACTGTTCAGCCAAGGGCAATCGCTGGAAGACGTCGCTCGCAGCATTGGCCGGGCCCAGTCGACGACCGTGCAATACTTGTCCGAATACTTGCAGCAGCACTGCGTCTGCGATCCGGCTCCCTGGGTCGGCGAGGCACTCTTCGATCGCATCCGCCAAGCCGCGGAAGAAACAGGCTTAGAACGTCTCAAGCCGGTCTTCGAAAAGCTCGGCGGCAGCGTTTCGTACGACCAGATTCGCATTGCCCTCACCTGCCTGGCCAACGCCGCCCCAGCCGATTCAGCCGCTAGGCGCGAAACATTGCCCAGCCAGGCCGTTCCGAGCGAATATGCCGACGGGTGAACGCCCGTTTCGCCCCCATTCGCGTGTGGCACCTTTGCAAAACCCATCGCGGGGGGCATCGGGCGCCAAACCGACTCTCGCTATACTACTTCTGCCGAGCCGACCGCTTCGGCACTCACTTCAACGCGCCCGTAGCTCAATCGGATAGAGCAGCGGACTTCTAATCCGCAGGTTGCTGGTTCGATTCCAGCCGGGCGTGCTTCTGAATTGTCGTGACAACTAGGGACAGGCGATGCCAAGTACAAGTCCGAAACGGGTTTACGCTCCCCATCGTCGGCCGAATCGCCGTCTGCCATTGTGACAGCCAATGCCACGGAATGACACTCCACGACGACGGGTTGTGTCAAATTTTGTGTCAAATTTACTGCCCAAGATTCGACCGGCAAAGCGGGCAGTTTTGCCAGTGCGTCCCGCTTATCGGGGCCGACCAAATGCGAGTAGCGGTCAAGCGTTAGGGTGATCGTGGAATGCCGGGCCAGAACCTGCATCATCTTCGCCGTGACGTTGTTTCGGGCCATGTTCGTGATGTATTGGTGCCGAAGCGCGTGAAAGTCGAAATAGCACCCGGCATCAAGGTAGGGGATTTGGGCGGCTTGCAGGTCTGGCCGAAGCATGCCGGCGGGGTCTTCGCTCCACGTACCCGGCCATAGGATCCCCGTCCGGCCGGGTAGCCAGGCCGTCAGCAAATGAATCAGATCGGCCGGCAACGGCTGGTAAACCTCTTTCCGGTTCTTGGTGTAGGCGGCTTGAACGAGCACCAGCCCGGCCGCCAAGTCGAACGATTCGGCCGTCAGCGAGGCCAGTTCGCCCGCCCGCAAGCCGGTATAGCATGCGGTGGCGTAGAGCATTCCACGATCGACGGCGGACATGCCACGATAAGGCTGGCCAAGCCACGTAGCTTCAATCAGCCGAACGAACTGATCGGGGTCGATGGCACGGCGTTTCCGCCGCTTGTCGGCCTCTGCACTCAGCGGCTTAAAGCCGCTTAGCGGGTTGATTTCGGCCCGTTCTGCCTCGACAAGCCAAGCCATGAAGCTTTTGAGGCTGGCCCCGTAATAATTTGACGTTTTGACGCCGAATTCCTTGGCCTCACGCTGTTCAAGCAGCCAGCTTTTCAGCGATTCGAGATTGACGCTTTGCACCCGTTCAAAGCCGCATCCCGCAATCATCGCTTTGATGCGGTTTTCAGTCTGCTTGACGTGCTTCGGACAGTCATTTTCGGCTTGTAGGTGACGAACGTATGCCGACAAATGATCGGTCAACGGCGTTTTCCGGTGCTCTAAAAAGCCGTCGCTGGCCCCTTTTTCAAGCTTGCTGGCTAGCTGCTCGGATTTGCTCTTATCAGTGTAGCCCGGTCGCCGTTGGGTTTTGCCTTTGGCATTGACCCATTGAACCGTCCATCGCTTCGCTTCGACGATGACGGGGTTACCGTGCTTGTCCAGTTTCGGATTGCCCTGCTTATCTTTGACCGTACGTCGCCTCTTGAACACGCTAGCCATGTTGTTTCCCCTGGGGTGCTAAATCAATCATGGCTCCGATATCGTCCGCACGCCAGCGAGTAGCCGCACCGATTTTGATCGGCCCGGGTATCGCGCCGGTCGAAACCAAGCGCCAGACGGTCCGCACGGATATGCGCAACAATTCGGCCACGTCTTTCGCGGTGAGTAGTTTTGTCATAAATGAAAACGCCCCGCCCGCAACTTGCGCGGACGGGGCGAACCTTACTTTTGGCTATTAGACGCCAAGGGCGCCTTTGATGAACCCTTCGAGGTAATCGGGATCGTCCAGGTTGGCGACTTCTCCGGTGATTTTGTTCCAGAAGCCACGACACAACGGATGGGAGTCACCACGGCCTGTAACCCACCCCGCAATAAATCCCTTTGGCTCTTCGCCCACTTCCTTAACATTCGCGCACCACGCCGCAAAGCTTGGCAACCGGACCGACCGTAAGGCATAGAACTGCCGCAGCCGCCGAAGCTGGCCTTTCGTCGCATGTCCATTACTCCAGGCATTGCCATCGACGTGACCGGCTGCCTCGATTTCGTTTTGCACTGTCGAGTTCATTTGTGTTGACCTGAGAAGTAAGGTTTTGCCGGCCACAAGCGGCCGTTATGCACGGATAACGTAGCGAACCGCCGATTCATTACACGATCTTTTTCTTTTTCTTCGGCGAGACTTTGGCAACCGGCATGTCTAGTTGCATCATAAATCCTTCCCGGAGTATGACATCGCCAAGAATGTTGTGGGCAGCTTGATTAAGCACGAACATATCGGCCACAGTCCAGCCGCCATCGGGCATGCGGATTGCTTCGCCTTTTAGCAACGCCGCCTGAAACCGGGATATGCGCTTTTTGAATGCGGGTGTTTTGATTTGATTGCATAAACCCATCGCGCCCATCGTGACTCCCCCTGAATGAATGTTGTTTGCTGCCCTCTGCAATGATTACGTCAGATAGCGGCAATTCATTACGCGAAATGGCCTGATCTATCGCCAAATGGCATTTCACGGGCTTTGTCGTGTCGCGATTAGCCCTGATCGTAGTGGCTGTAGCGAAAGGTCAAAGCGTCTGATATGCCGTAAAACAGGGCATTTTGGCGCCCGGCAGAACTCCCACAACGTAGGCTTTCAACATGACACGAGACCCGCAAGACATTGCATCCGACCGAGAGCAATACAACCGCATTATGGCCATGCTGCTACCCGATGAGCGCGTGCTAGTGAGCGGCGCATCAGACACGGACATTGCAGCGCAACTAGGACTAACCGTCAATAACGTGCGGGTAAAAAGAAAACGGCTGCTCGATAGCCTGAGAAAAGCGCTTTGGCAAGCTGCCTGACCTATACTTTTAATAGAGGGAGACAACAAACATGAAAACGCTAATCGCATTTCTGATCCTGGCCACCCCGGCAGCCGCCGCCAACTATTCCACGGGCGGCCAAGTTGTCTGGACCCCAAACGGGGCCTATCAGCAGTCCAATATCCCGGGAATGCTCGTCCCGCTGGTGCCGTCATTCCAAGCGAATCAGCCGGCCCCGTCCTACGCACCACCGCTAAGCCGCTATAGCGGCGATAGGGTCTATCGCCGGGCCAATGTCTATTCCGGCACGCACTCGACCGGCTGGAATCATCGGCATGGCATCTGACGACGGATTGGAAGAGTGGTTGAGCATCGACCCTGACGATATCCCAGACGCGATGGCCTTTGCCGAAGGCGACAAGCCGCCAAGCCGCAAGTCGCCGTGGCCGCTGGCTATGGCACTGCTGGCTATGGTCGGCTTTATCGCGTGGTGGCTACTCAAATAAAAAAGCCCCGCTCGGCTTTCGCCGGGCGGGGCTTTTTGCTTGCGCTGTATTGATTCGTTAGCCTTCGATGTAGCTTGCAAACGTGACTAGCCCATTCGGCTGCCCACCCGATGCGCTGCCCAGCGTCGTGAAGAACAAGCCGCATTGCGACGGGCCGGCGGATAGCCAATCAGTTCTTGAGACGGAAAAGCTGGTATTCCAGTTGTACCCATCATGGCTGAAGCTGAAGGTCAAGGTGCTTGACCCATCGTCTTCGGCCTTTAGCCACAGATAGGGGGCATTGCACCAGACAAAATTCTGCGTGTAATTTGCCGACTCCGACGTGTTGCTACTCATCTTGGACGTAGCCAGGTTAAAGCCGCCCGTATCTGAGAGGAAGAACGAATGCGAGACGCTCATCCCTGACCCATCGGCCAGCAGCAAACCGGCCCAGAACCCTACGTCGGCGGCCGACTGAAACGAAAACTGCAATGCGGTGACCACCGAAAACGGTGCGCTAATCGACCGCAACAGTGTGACGAATTGGAAACCGGAACTCTGCGCAGGATAGAAACCAAGAAGGGTGCCATCCGGCCCGTCGGTAACCGTCGCCCCGGTAACCCCGTTCGTCACGGTAAACGATGCCGAAGTGAGCGCGTTGCCGCTTGCATCCAATAGCCGGCCGACTGGCGGACCGCCGGTCAAGCGCTGGTGATTAAGATCCGCAGCCCAGCGGGCGAGCGAACCGCTAGTAAGGATCGACGAAACGGTTGCCCCCGACGTATGTGACGCTGCGGTCGTCGATTCGTACCCCCTCACAACTGTGAAGACGTTAGACGATACTCCGGTCACCAGCATGATTTCCGAATCGACGAGCAACCTAAAATTGCCACTCGCCGGAAATGACGATGCCGACGTTACCGTGAGCGTAGTCACCGAACTGTTGATCGTGTATTCAAGGGTGTTGGTCGAATTGTTGTGGAATAGCTCTCTTGTCACGATGAAAAATCCTCAGTTGGGTTTAGCTCAAACGCTGTTGGCGCTTCTGAGCGTTTAGAACTTCCCGGGCCGTGGCCTTCGGGTTTTTGGTTTCGTGTACGTGGATTCCGCCCACATCGTAATTGTGGTAGTGCGTGTCGCCGCCGTCCGCCCGGTACTCGGGCGCACGGCCCGCGTTCATCGCCTGGAGTTGGCTGAAAAAACGCTGGGCCGGTCCGGCTCGAACAACATACTCATTGGGACTGAGCCATGCCGGCACGGTATCGGTGCCCTTTGGGCCGCCGGGGAACCCGCCAGCCGCCAGGTACGCTAGACCGCCGGTCGAATAGCCTTTGATTAAGCCGCCAGTGCTATGGGCTTCGGCGGCCGGCTGCGGGGCAGCAGCGGCGGCCGGCTTAGCGGCAGTGATGGCTTGTGCAAGCTGCACATCGGCCTCTTGCAATCGCTGCATTTGCAGGACGAGTTGGCCAGCCAATTGCGGTGACAGCGTTTGCAACCCGCTATTGATCGTCGCGAGTTGCTTGGCATCGGGCACGCCCGGGGATTTTGCTATTGCGGCTAGTTGGCTTTGATATGCGTTTAGCTGCGCCTGCTGCTTGTCCGCCGTCGCATACGTCGTCACCGACATGGATTGCTTAGCCGCGTTCACGAAGCTTTCGAGCCACGTTGGTTTCTCGCTTAGAATGCCGAGAGCAAGCCGCTTGTGTTCGCCAACCTGATTGTTTTCGTTGGTCGTCTTTTGCTTCGCGTTAATCGCGTTGCTGCCGGTATCGTGTCGATTCGTTCGCTGTAGCCCACCTTCCTTCAGCAGTTCGCCTAGGTGCTTATTGCCGGTATCCAGCTTGCTGGTATCGGGAATCAACTTAATCGCGAACTTGCGGGTGGCCAAATCCCCTTGGATGACTTTGGCCAGCGAGTCCAAGTTATTCTTGGACGGGGCAAGCTTGACTCCAGCGATCTTTTCAAACTCTGATTTTGATGCCTTGGCCGCAGCAACGTGTTGCTCCAAGGCCTTCCCGCCGACCGGCTTGCCATCGTCGCCGAAAAGCTGGCTGTTTTTGGAAACGTCCGATTGCAAAGACTTCAGCTTTTTAACCCGCGCGAGTTCGGCCTGCCCATCCTTTTTCGCGGCAGCGGCCGAAGTCTTTTTGGTCGCCTGATATTGGGCTTCGGCCCGTATGCGGGTCGAGAGAATGCCCTGAATGACGTTTTCCGCGTTGGACTGGGCAACAGTGCTTTTGCTGGCAGCGGCGGCCGACTCGGCAGCTTGGGCGTACGATTCGGCGCGTTGGAAAGCTGAGTTCGCGGCCTCTAAGTCGCCGCGCCGAAGTGCGGTTGCACCCTGCTTTGCCAAATCGATAGCGCGCTGGTCATCTTTGCTCGATTGCGCGAGCGGCGAAAGCGCCCGATTAGACGCATCGAACTTGCGATCGGAAAGCTGATCTTTCAAGCTGCCGACACGCTCACGTGAGTTCGCAATGTCATCATTCGCCCGCTCAAAAGCGGCCTTAGATGCAGCGGCGCTGGCTTCGTGTTGCGAAACGATTTTGTCCATCGCCGACTTGTCGTCAGCGATCAGCTTCTCGTTTTGCTCTTTGGCCACGTCCGTCTGCTGGTTCCACAATGCCCGCACTTTGGCAGCGGCCGAATTCTCATCCTGATACTGGGCATCGGCCGTGTGGTGGGCGATGCTCGCAGCGGCAGCCGCCTCATTCTCTTTACCCGCGATGAGGATCTTCGACGCTGCTTCAGCGTCCTTGCGGCCCGATGTAAGGTAATCTTCGATCCGTTTGCCGGCGGCCGCGCCAATTTCATAGGCACTAAAGGCTAGGGTAACAGCGGCCAGCGAGCGGCCTAGAATCTTAAAGCTGGCCGATGTCTCTTCGTTGGCCGACTTCAACAACGATGCCTTGACAGAAGCGACAGCGCAAGCGCCCCCGTACAAAATGAGCGATGCAGTTCCAGCCGCCATGATAGGTAGCAGGGCGCTCCCAGCAGCAGAGATAGTATCGACCCCACCCGCGAGCTTTAGCGCCAGCCCGGCGGCGCTGACAAGCTGCTCGCCGACTTCGACTTTGATGGCATTGCCCAACTGATTCATTTGCGTGGCAACTTGCTCCGCGTTCGATTCAATTCGCAACTGATACTTCTGATTGAGCAAGGACGCTGAAGCCTCGGAGATTGCTTTCAAATGTTGCTGGTAAATGTCAGCCCCGGTGCCGGTTTCGCGCAACACGCCCGACAGGGCGCGGATATTGTGGAATAGCTCACTGGTCGCGGTAGCGGACCCATCGGTGGTGCCGATGAGTGCTTTGAGCGCTCCCTGATACCCCTTGGCCGCAACTAACTCTTCGCCCGATTCAACGCCCAATGCGCGCAGTGCGTCCTTGGCAGCGTCGGAGGGCTTCAAGAGGGCAGTGAGCGACGAACGGATTTGCGTTGCCGCTTCGCTGGCCTTAACGCCGCCGATCGTGATGCTGGAAAATGCGGCCAGAACTTCGTCTTCTGACACGCCTAGCTCGTGGGCAACTGGCGCAACGCGGCCGAATGAGTTTGCTAATTCGGTGCCCACGACACGGCCTAGCTCGACCGTCTTGAACAGCTTGGCACTGATCGTTTCGGCGTGGTCCGCCGTGCGGGCGTAGGCATTCAAGCTGGTCGAGATCAAGTCCACCGAATCGGTGGCCGATGCGATACCCACCTTGCCGAACTTCAGCGCGGCCGTGAGCACCTGGCTGGAATCGCTGGCCGTGACGAAGCCGTTTGAAAGTGCCTGGTACTTAGCCTCGGCGATATCTAGGATGGGCGCATTGAACTCGTCGGACAGGGCGCGAACATCTTGGCGAATCTGGCTTAGTGGCTGGTCGAGAATCGTTTGAATCTCGGCAGCGGCCTGATTGAATTTGGTGAAGCTTTGATAGCTGTCTTCGACGGCCGATCTAATGCCGCTCAATGCGCGGACAATCGCCTGAGTGGTCACCACGCGGGTTACCGTTTCGAGCGATACGGCAAACCCGTTGCCTGATCGTGTGGCCGCATTCAGCGCATTGCTAGACTGTTGGCCCATCGTGCTGGCGGCGGCTTGGGCCGATCGGAAACCGCTCGTCACGGCCGCAAGCTGCTGGTTGAGCGCGGCCGTGTTGCTCGTGGGCAGCGGAATGGCGGTCGCTGCCGGAGCGCGTATGCTCGACAGCTTTTCCATTGCCGCCGCCGCCGTGGTGCTCTTGCTCGCCATTTGGCTCAACACGGCAACGGTCTTAGCCGCCTCAGTATTGAACGTGCCGAACTTGCTCGACGTGGATACAAGGGCACTATTGAAATTCTGAAAGGCGCTATCAAGTTGCGTCAGCGCCGCAATTGCGGCGCTGGCGTCGATGGCCATTGTTTGCGTTAGATCATCCGACATGGGTTACGCCTTGGCGCGAGCGCGCAGAATCAGAACGAATGGGGCGGGGAGATGGGCCAACTGAGAATCAGCGGCCTGAAGAGATGGCAGCGCTAGGACTGCCGGGCGGCTAAGCTTTTTTCAGCTTGACGGCCGCTGCGTACGCGCGCTCGTTCGCGTCAAGGGTGTCGAGACAGGTTTGCAAAACCATTTGCAGCATTTCCTGAGCGAGCGAAAGGCGGCTGACCATATCGATTAGGTCGTCCGATAGTTGATTCATTTCGTCGGGGCTCATTGCGCACCCCCGATGTCATCCGACTTGGCTTGTGCATCGCCCAGCATGGCCCCGGGTTGCGAAATACCTGCACTCCGATTCGGCGCGGGTGGGGTGAACCCGGCGGCCGTAGCAAGCTGCCGGTAAACCTCCGGCGTGATCGGGTTTGAGGAACTCGTCAAATCCCACAATCTGCGAGCGTCCCGAACGGCCTGGGGTGTTGAGCCAACATTGCCGGTCACAGCGTCCAGGTTTGCCGCCGCGTGGGCAATCATCTGTTGCACTTCCGGGCTTGCGAGATAAGCGGCCTGCGCTTCGCGATCTTGCTTGCGCAGTTCCGCCCGGGCAAGCGCCTTATTCATCGCTTTCAGCCGGCGGTCGTGCTCGGCACGCTCTGCCGGGGTATGCCCGCGCGAATTGGCGACCGAATCGCGAGCGGCCGCAATCTTCGACACGTCATCGGCCGGCGGCTTTTTTAGGCTGACGGGCTTGGCGGGTTCGGCTGGCGGGGCATCATGCGTGCCAGACCGAATCTCGGATTTGGAAAGCGGCGCGCCCTTCTGGGCTTCAAGCGTTGCGAGGTGAATATCGCCTGCATCTTGCGCCGCATTGATAGCCATCTTGCGCGACCGCTCGGATCCGACCGTAAAGGGATGAATGCTGCCATCGACGGCAACGATATGGTTGTACTTCGCGTGGATTGGTGCTTTCGACTTTGGTTTAAATGCTCGGTTCATTGTCTGTTTCCTCACTCAGTTGGTTGTGTATTATTGGCCGTTGACGTACGAATTCAGCTTGCGGCGGAGCCAATACACAGATGCACTTTCCATGTTGGCGCCGCTGCTCTGCACCAGCGCGAGCACGTCATCGACGGGATCGGTAGTCGGGGCGGGCTCATTGCCGCTGGCCACCCAAAATGCTTCGAGTGCCATAAGCCATGAGTACATCATGTTTGCGGCTAGGTCCGAACTGGTGCGAAGGCTGTCTTCGCCGATGCGAGCGATTAGCCGGGCGGGGGAACCAATCATCGTTTTCTCTTTTTCTTTGGTTGAGTTGCGGTGCCCATGATCGGGCGAGTTGAATTTGGTAGGCCAAACGTCGGCAACGAAAAACCTGGGGCTTTGCTCGGCAAGCCAGTTGCCAAGCCCGGGTCGCCGAACGGCGCGGGCGGGGCGGCCGGCGGCTGTTTTCGGATATGCCTCATGCGGCCGGCTCGAATAGATTGGGGCTCGTCTTTTTGGCATGGACGATCGATGCGGCAATCGCCGCTGCCGGGCTGCTGCCACCGTCATGCACGCGAACGTGGACATCGAAGCGGATGAGTTCGCGGACTTGCTCGGGCGAAATCGCCCCCGCCATCTTGGCCGCCTCAAGCAGCCGCTCTTCCGTGTGGTCCCGGCTCGTCGCAACTAGCGTCGGAGCCCGACGCGGATGGAACTGCGTGGGATTGTCGTCGCGGTAATCGCTGATGGCCGCCGCGATGGCCATTGGTAGCGACGTGCCGGCGGACGTATGCGCGAACGTGTCGGCGCGAATCATGTCACGGAGGTGGGTGGGGTTTTTTGCTTGTGCCTGCTCGCATGCACATAGGATCGTTTCTTCGGTGTTGTCTCGCGTCATCGGGTTCACCAGTTGAAAAGGTCGGGTTCGGTTTGCGTGATCTTGCTGACGGACTGGCGAACCGCTTCGCCAAACGAATCGCCGCCGTTGAACGGATAAAACGCGCCGCCGAAGAATCGGGCGTAGATATCGGCGCTGAGCCAATCCATTACCGCCGGTAGATCTTTGGCGTGCTGGATTGCTGCCTGCGTCTCGTATGCGAAGGGGAGTTGGTGGTCTTTCACTTGCGTTTCCTTTGTGGTTGAACTTTGGATAAATCGAGTGGACGTTTCACGGGCGGCGCGGGCTTGCGCGACTTGCCACGATAGGCCGGGCCGCCGGGGGTGCCGGGTATCGTGCCGGTGCGAATCATTTGGTCGGACATTAGACTGACCTGTCTTGGTAAGCGTGGAAAGAGTTGCCTTGACCCTTTGTGTTTTTGGGCTTCACGGAGCCGGAGGGCATCGCGCCGACGAACTTGCTTTGCAAAACCGGCCCCATCGACGTTGCGGTTTGCGGCAACTGCAAATTGTTCGCGCTGCCGGCTGGCGGATTGATCGAATCGCGCACGTAATTTACGAGGTTGCCGCCATCGCCGATCGGTGCCGGATTGTTCGGGTCGGGTCGTTGCTTTTGGCGTCTCACTGCTAGACCCCCATCCATGAAAGGATTTGGCCGCCGGTGGTGGATATCGCATAGATCAGCGATGGGTCACTGCAAGGTAAAACCAAAGCTGACCCCGGCGGCAGGCACATACCGCCCGTGGCCGACGTGTCGGCGGTCACGCGAGGACCGCCGATCCAAATGCAGGCCGTGTTGCCGCCGCCGGGATCGGCTGGCCCCGGGGTGCGAACTAGCAGCCCCTTTGCCACAGGGAAAGAGAGACAGACTGGTTTCGCGGTGACGGAAAAAGTCGTGCAGCCGTGGCAGAGACTCTTTGAGTCTGCCACCTCACCATATATTTCCATTTGTCTTTTCCTTTCAGCAGCACAACCATGAGAAGTTTTGACTAGCAGCACTGCCGATTAACCAAATCTTGCTCAGATCGTCGATGTAGATGGGAGGGGAAGTGTCGCCGGCCTTGAGGATGAACCCCGAAGACGCGCGTGCGGCGCTGTTACCTATCGAGATGGTCCCAGAATTGGCGTCGTCGGCATGTACGACAACGTGTTTGTGGACGGCAAAGGTGCTATCGAAGAGTTGAGCGGCGGTCTCGCCGACCGTGCCATTGCCGGCTTGAAACTCTGGCATTGCTTCGTCGCTGATTTTGATCGTTGACATTATCGTTTTCTCTCGAATAGATCGGGGCGATTTGTCCTCAGTTCATCTAGCCAAAACGCAATGGCGTCCGGCCGCTCGCGTTCGTCGTGGACCACGCATGACTCGATTGCCGATGCGACTTGCATCGCGTTGATCGCGCCGAACTCAGCGGCGCGATGTAACAGGTCTCGTCTCATGCTGACACCTTCTCCGCGCTTCGCGTGGCAATGAACCTGTAGACGGGGCTCTGCTCGCCCGTTAATGGCGCAAGTTGGCCAAGCACATACCTGCGAGGGTCGTGATAGATCGGCATTTGCTCGGCACGCCAGCGCTGATGCCCCATGACCAGCAGCGCGTCGGCCCAAAGCTCGGTCTCGGTCGGCGCCTGATTGCCCCGGGAATCCTTAATGATCGCGCGCAGGACTTGATAGGGGCTGACGAGCATGTTGGATCCCGGTGTAAGAATGCGGCGGAACGTGAACACCACTACACGG
>DATATB010000103.1:0-32840 GCA_036268995.1 Pirellulales bacterium
GGGTTTCAATAACAAAGCCAAACTGACCATGAGAAAGTCGTACGGCTTTCGCGAGTACGAAACCATCGAATTGGCGTTGTATCATCAACTTGGCAACCTCCCTCAGCCCGAATTCACCCACAGATTCTGCTGAGGAGGCAAAAAAATTTCGCGGGGACTTTCTCGGCGTCGCAAAGCACTCGGCTGATGGCATACTCTTTTTTACAAACCAACGACTGACGCCCACGCAACGGCAACGCCTTACCGAGCACGCAGCGCCCAAGTCGTGCGTCTTGTATCATGCCGAGCGGATACTGGCAAAGCTGAATAGCCCGAAGGGCTATGGCATCCGCCTTCAGTATTTGCAAGTTCCAATGACGGTCGAGGAGCAGCAGTCGTTCTGGAGTACCGTAAACTACGATCTCACCCGTCGTATCATTCGGAACAAAACAACGCTATTTGATATTCGGCAGCAGCTGGACGTCATTCTCGAGCGTACAAATTCGCTAGCGCAAGTGCCCCAGCCGCAGTCGTCGCTCGCGAGGCCCCACGAGACGTTACACGAAATCGAAGAGCCAACGTCGCAGCTGTCAATTGGGATGCTTTGCTGGCTCAACTCAATTGCGGCAGAGGGCAGCGGAATGCCAGAGCGGCACGTCGGCAGGCTCCGATCGATACACGTCTCTATCGGACTTGGCGAGCAGCCGAATTATGTCCCGCCCGGACCACAGGAAGTTCCCGAGTTGCTCGCTGCATTTGTAAAATGGTGGCGCACGGAGCAGTTGCGCCTACGGGCGAGCGACGATAATTGCAAAATATCGGGATTGGCGCGGTTCCATCATCGCTTCTTATCAATACATCCGTTCGTCGATGGAAACGGGCGTGTCGCGCGCATCCTTCTCGACCAAGCAGCGCGCGAACTATTTGGGCAGCCGCTCGCGCTTCAAGTTACTGCAGACCCGACAGCATATTTCGAGGCGCTGCGGCTCGCAGATGCGGGGGAGATATCGCACCTTGAGCGGTTGATTCGGATGTCACTGCTTTAGTTGCCGCGATGCAGCAGCGCCGATCGGATTTCGCCTAACCGTTCGCACGGCGGAGCCTTCAAGTCGGTCGGATTTCGACCGGAAACACGTCTCGCGTGCGCTTGTGGTAACGCAGGCTGGCCCAATCCTGGGCGAGGATGGCCCGGGCATCGACGTTGTAAATCGAGCCGGCAAGTTGCTCGAAACCCGAGCGAAAATGCACGGCCGATTTGACGCCGATGTATTTCATCGCCCGGCAATCGATTCCCAGCGTGCGGGCAAAAGCCGGATCGAGCGGCTGCACGCGCGTCGTCACCACCACGACCGACACGCCATCGGAGCGGAGCCAGGCCGACGGTCCCATGTCGCCCGGTAGACCGCCATACATCGGCCCATCGTACTTGAACCGGCCATCAGACACCGCCACAACCTCGAACTCGCGCGTGACCGGCGGGCCCTGGATTGCCGCACTTTTGCCGCCCACCGCCAGCCGAATGCGGCTTCCGGCCCCAGCGGCCTTCGCGGCCAAGGCCGCCTCGTGGTCGACCAGGTAGAGCAACAGCGCGTCTTTCAAGCCCAGGTCGAAAAACGTTTGCAGCATCTCGGTGGAATCGCCTGGCGCGCCGCCGCCCGTATTGTCGGCATGATCGGCGAGAAAAATCGGGAAGCGGCCCGCCTGCTGGCCAGCGGTAATCGCCTCGCGAACTTTCAAGGGCGGGCTGAACCACCGCTGGCGGTTCTCCCAGATCCAGTCGCCCAATTCATCGGCCGCGGCTTGCGCACGCTGCGGATCGCCATCGGCTACCGCAATGACCGAGGCGCCGACGTCGGGCACGTCGGCCCAAGGAAAACCGGTGGCCACCGTCACGCTCAACATGCCCGGCCGCTTCTCCAACTCGTGCGCCCGGCGCATCAGCTCATCCATCGGCGGATGGGCCGTCACTTGCCGCTGCGCGGCCCAAAACAGCGGCAGTTGCCGCAGGGCCGTGCGCGGCCGGATTTCTCCCCGTACCGTGCGGGCCATCAACTCGCCTGCCTCGACGCCCCGGGCCCGCATGTCGACGTGCGGATACGTGTCGTAGCCGACGATGGCATTGGCGGCCGCCGCGCGGGCAGGCGTGTGATTGCCGTGCATATCCTGGGTGACGATGATCGGCCGGTCGTGGCCGAGATATGCCCGCACCGCCTGGATCATGTCGCCGTCGCCATCGTCGATGCCTTCGATGACCATCGCTCCGTGCAGGTCAAGCAGCACGCCATCGACCGGGCCGCCGGCGTCTTCGGCCGTGCGTAGACGCTCGAGCAACTCGTGCTTGAGCGCGTCGTACGCCGTGCGCTGGATCAGCCCGGCCGGCCAGGCAAACGTCCACAGCAGCGGCACGACTTCGAAACCTTGGCTCTGGCCGGCTTCGAGAAAGCCGCCGATGCAGAGGTTCGCTTGCGCGAAGTGTTCGAGAATCTCGCTGCCGACAAACAGCCCAATGCCTTGCTCAAAATCGCTGCGCGTGGTGGGCCGCTCGATAAAGGTCGCGGTTTCGTGCAGGATTCCGCCGACGGCAATTCGCATGTTCAAGCCTCGCGATCCATCAGCAAGCTGCCTTAGCGCTTGGCCTGCCGCCCTTGATTGCGCGGGACGTTGCCATTGGCCGGGCGGGGCGCTGGTGCGCCGCGAAGTAGACCCTCCGTGCTAAGGTCCTCGTCGAGATCGGGCCAATGGATTCCGTAGCCGCCGCCTGCGACCTGCCAGTTCTTTCGCTGAGCGGCGGTAGCGCCGGACAAACGCGGATACCACGCCAGCGGAACGGTAATCGTTCGGCCGTCGCGCAGGGCGACGCTGAGGGTATCCCTGGTGAACTTCACGTCAACGACCCGTTCGTCAGCGCCCAGCGCCAAAATGCCCATTCCAAGCCTCCAAAAGCGCCATCTCGTGATCGACCACCAGCTGTTGAATCCGTCTTAATTCTTTCGGCGAAAACCCAAAGTTTCGCGCGAGAACAACTGGTTGCAACCAGAATTTGGCCGAAAGATCGCCGCGATCAACATGCACATGGGCCGGTTCCTGCGACTCGTGGCTGTAAAAGTAAAATCGGTAACCATCGACCCGTAAGACAGTCGGCATGAGCTATCCATCGCAAGGCAGCCTGGCAGTCCGCCCCACTGTTTCTCGACCCGCAAAGAGATGCCAGCATATTATCGCCGCCGGCACGCGTAATTTCAACGCGGCACTTATCCGCGACAGTACGGAAGCGCTAACCGCTACCTGGCCTGCGGTTCGTCGTTGGTCAATTCGGCGGAGAGTTCGAGGCCGCCGGCACTGATGACGCGCTGCCCGGCCAGCAGCGGTTGGCAGCCGTGGCTCACTTCGTCGGGCGTGGGCTGGCTGCGGATTGTGATGAGTTGCTCCTGGCGCCGCACGACGGCCACAGGCTGCCGTCGATATTCGCGGCGCGTCGCATCGACTTCCACCAGCACGTCGGCATGATTGGCCTCTTCCAGCAGAGCCGCCGGTGGCACCACCACCAGCCGCGGATCCACCGGCAGCGGCACCGTGGCCGTGATGAACTGCCCGACCGTGAGATGCCCGCGAGAATTGTCCAGCCAGCCGATCACCACGCCCGAATGCTGCGTCGGATCGATAATGTCGCCGATCACGTCAAACGTGCCGGCCACGGGCACGTCGTTGGGATCGGCCTTGATGTCGATCGACCAATGCCGCTCGTCGGGCTGGAGCGCGCGCAAGGGAGGCAAATCTTCTTCGTAGACGCTGACGGTAATCTGCACGCGGCTCAGATCGGCCACTTTGAATAAGTCGGCCGCCGGATCCACCATATCGCCGACATTGAAGTTCTTCTCCACAATTACGCCGGTCAGCGGCGAGCGGACTTCGGTCTGGGCCCAACTACGGGCCGCCGCCTTGTCCTCGCGCTGCGGATCGCGCTCGACCTGCGCGGCCTCGTCCCGCACGGCATTGATCTCGTCTTCGGTCAGCCGCCACGAGCGCAGCGTGCGCTCGGCCCGGGCCACAGCCACCAGGTCGGATTCATAAGCTCGCTTGGCCTCCTCAATGGTGCGCGCGGGGAATAGATCCTTGGGGGCCTTATGCAGGCGTGTAAGCACTGCGCGATCTACGGACGTCCGCGTGATCGCATCGACCAACTCGCTTTTCTTTTCGCCGATATCCTTGCTCCAGACGATTGCCAGCACCTGTCCCTGGGTGACATGATCGCCATAGCGCAAGGGCCGCATGCCATTGTGCGACAGGCCTTCCGAGTCGGTCGGACGATCGGGCACCTGGCCGATCGAAGCGACTTCGCCGGCAAATCGCGAATGCACGCGGACCATGCGGTTGGGATCGATCGTGACCGAGCCCGGCAGCAACAAGGGCGGTGGAGCCGGCGCCGGCCGCACCTCGGTTGTGCTGATTTGCAACTGCCGCACGCCGTCCGGCGTGAAACGCAACAGGTTCGGGCCGGCCAGTTCAAAGGCTGGGGGCGGAGCGGCTGTTTCCAGCGTCCCGCCGGGAGCGAAAAACGCCCGCTGAACACGGCCCGAGAGCATGACCCCCACCACGGCGACCAACAGCCCTGCGGCAAATCCCCCCGGCCATCCAGTTAGTCGAAGTCGTCGGATCATAGCGGCAAACGGCCAGCAACTTGGGGCAAACCACCCGTTACGTTTCTTTGATTCCCGCATCAGCAGCGTCATCACTATTCTACCATGCCCGCCTACAGGGTTCGCCGCCGCTCTGGTGGCTTACACGCGCGGGGCGTGATAGGCTGGCACATTGGCGGGCCCGGGGGGCACGTCCTGCCTTATCCAAGTAAATCTCTGACTGAAAGTTGCGCAATCGCGGCAGAAGCAGGATGGTTGCTCGAATGTTGGTCCCCAGGGTCTGGCTGGCGGTCGCAGCCGCTATTGGCTGTTTGACTTTCGAAATGCGCGTTAGTGCCGGTGCGGGCGTCGAATCCGTATTGGACTCGGCCGAGTCGGCCAATGTCGGCGGCGTGACGGTGCGCTGCAAACTGCCCGTTCACGCGGTGCCCATTGCCGAGCTATGTCCGAAAAAATTGCTCCCCATTCTCGAAGGCGCCACCGCGCTGATCATCGAACCGCCGAACGATGAAGCGGCAGCTTCCAAAAAATCCGAGCAACTTGCCGAAGCGGCGGGCATGGTCCGGATTTTTATCCAGCAGGATACGCCGCTGTATGTCGGCGTGGTCTGGGGCGACGACAATGGAAGCGGCACCTGGACCAAAGAGCTGTCCACCAAGCTGGACATGCCAGCCGCGGGTTGGGCGATGGTGGGCAATACGGCCACGACCGTCCAAGGAAAATCGCTCTGGCGCTGGCTGTATTGGCGCGAAGCCAAGGCGGGCGAAAGCTTTCGACTGCGAACGCGCAAGACGATCGCGCCGGTCGTGATCGTGCCTCCAGCCGGCGCGCCCTCGCCGCTGGCCGACAACGCGCTCGATCACTTCGCCGAGAGCATCGGCAAAGAGATGCTCAAGACCAAAAGCTGGTATCTCGCCAATCACCAGCGGTTCGACGAACTGGAGAGTCTGCACGATTCGTTTCGCAAGCATCGCCCCGCCTTTCCCTCCAGCGTTACTCGGCTGCGCATGTTCTTTGAAGGCATGTCCGGCCGTTATGCCGACACCGACGCCGAGTGGCAGCATTTTCTCAATTGCGTCGAGGCTTGGGCGCGCGGCCGGCCCGAGTCGGTGGCAGCGCGCATCGTCTGGGCCGATTCGCTTCGCCAGCATGCGATCTCGAATACTTACCTGGGCTACAAGCTCAAGCGCAGCAAGCTCAGCGAAGACGAGCGCCAACGCCTGCTGGTGCGGTGCGGCGAACTGCTGGAAGAGGCCCGCAAGCTGGACGAGAACGAACCGGAGCTGTATCGCTCGCTGACGCTGTTGGCGATTCACCTGCATTGGCCGCCCGAGCGAGTGCTGGGCTTTCTGCGCCGCTCGGCCGCGGCGGATCCGACGTATTTGTCGGCCTTTTTTCAATCGGCCCGCTACTGCTTCATGCATCGGGACGGCGGCCCGCCGATCAACTGCGCGGATTGGGCGAGCGAGGCCGCCGCGCTCACGCACGACCAATGGGGCGATTTTGCCTATACGACAATGGTGCTCGAAGGAAAACGTTATCTGCCCTACGACGAGCTGTTTTCGCCCGACCATTTTTCTTGGGAGCGCACTCGGCAGGGATTTTTGGATGCCGAAAAGCGGCTGCCGCATTCCGATCTGCGCGATCACGAGTTCTGCGCCCTGGCCTGTACGGCCCGCGACCGCGAGACGGCCCACCGGCTGTTCGAGCGGCTGGGCAATCGGCGAATTGAAGAATTCGAAGAGATTTGGGGCCATCCGATGTACTACGACGCCCGGCGGCAGTGGGCCCGTCCGGACCATCTCAGCGGCCAGCAGGTGCGCGTCTTTCGCGACGGGCTGGAAGAAATCGACGGCGTGGCTTGGACGCTGGACGGCGAGCGACTGATCGCGGCCGACCGCTCGCGGCATGTCCGCGCCTGGGATCTGGCCACCGGCCGACAATTAATCAGCCACGACAACCTCCAGCATGTTTCCACCAGCTTGTCGGTCTCGAGCGACGGGCTGTTGGCAGCCACCGGCGATTGGAACAACGAGGTGGTTCTGTGGGGCATGGGCGAGCGGCCCACTCAGCAACGGCTCGGCAAGCACCCGCGTGCGGTGACGCGCGTCATGTTTTCTCCGGACGGTTCGCTGCTGGCCTCGGCCGGCCAGGAAGGTTCGGTGATGCTCTGGAACGTGGCCGAAGCGCGGCGCGTGGCCTGGTGGAAAAAGGCCCACGATCGCATCATCCACGGCCTGGACTTCACGCCCGACGGCCAGCAACTGGTGACCTGCGCCGAGGATCAGCGCACCAAGTTCTGGAATATCGAAAGCGGGCAGCTTGTCGCCGAGCTGCCCAAGTCGGCGGATGAGCTGCGAGGCGTGCTGGTCTCGCCCGATGGTGCCCATCTGGCACTGGCCGACACGCATGGCATCACGCTGTGGAAATTGCCCGAGCGCACGCGGTTGGGCAAGCTGGACGGTGAAGTGCGGCAAATCAACGAGATGGCCTTTTCCGTCGACGGGAGCAAACTCGCCTGCACGACCGGCTCGACGCGCAAAGTCGCGCCCGGCGGCGTTCACGTCTGGGACGTTGCCAGCCGGCGGCAGTTGCACGACTTCAAAGGACACAAGGCCGGTGTGGTCGGCGTCAGCTTTTCGCCCGACGGCAAGCAACTGGCCACCGGCAGCCTCGATCTGACGATCCGCATCTGGCAAGTGGAAAAATGAGGCCCGAAAGTCCACGCCCCAAGGTGCTGCTCACCGATTATGCCTGGCCCGAACTGTCGATCGAGCGCAGCGTGCTCGAGGCGGCCGGCACCGAATTGGTCGTTGCGGATCGAACCGACGAAGCGTCGCTGGCCGAGCTGGCGGCGCGAGAATCGGTGGCCGGCATCATGACGACTTGGGCCCGCGTCACGGCCAGCGTGATCGGCGCGTCGCCGCAATTGCGAATCGTGGCCCGGCTCGGCATCGGCCTGGACAATATCGACGTGGCGACGGCTACACGCTTGGGAGTGCTGGTCACCAATGTGCCCGACTATTGCCTGATCGAAGTCGCCGAGCACACGCTAGCCCTGATGCTGGCGCTGGCGCGCAAGGTAGGCCACTATCACTGGCAGACCAAGACCGGCATCTATGCCTTGCCGGTGTCGCCGCCGCTACGGCGTGTGCAAGGTCAGACCTTGGGCTTGATTGGCCTAGGCAATATCGGCCGCGTGGTCGCGGCCAAAGCGCAAGCGCTGGGCTTGCGAGTCATCGCGCACACGCGCACCCCGGCGGCCGAAGTGGGCGGCGTGCCGTGGCGGCCGCTCGATAATCTGCTCGTCGAGAGCGATTTTGTGTCGCTGCACGTGCCCAGCACCCCCGCGACGCGGCAGATGATCGGCACGCGCGAGCTGGCCTTGATGAAACCCACGGCGTACCTCATCAACACGGCCCGCGGCGCGCTGGTCGACCATCATGCACTCGCCGCGGCGCTGGCTGCGGGCCGGTTGGCCGGAGCCGGTTTGGATGTGCAAGAGCCCGAACCACCCGACCTGGCGACGCCGCCCTGGAATGACCCGCGCGTGATCGTGACGCCGCACGCAGCCTTTGTCTCCGCAGAGTCGCTGGCCGACCTCCGGCGCCGGGCTGCCAGCCAGGTGGCCGATTGCCTGGCCGGTCGCACTCCCCCGAACGTAGTCAATGCCCTCAGGCAAAACTGATCCCAGCGGCGTGCTCGCCACCATCGTTGCGACCCGACCGTGGATTCACACGATGGAGTTTTGACCCGACGTCGGGCGTGACGTATAGAACTATTGGCTCGCGGGCCTGCCTTTAGGCACCGGCGAGTCCCAAATCGCGGGGCGAATGCCCGCCCCCAATGTCTTATCTTCGACGTGCTGTTGCTAGAGCATCGCCAAGTGCGCGCCGGCTGGCTTTCGCATTCGACGCGAAAAGGCCAAGCGGCCGCTGGGTTGCTTCGACGGTTGCTTGAATTTACCGATTGCTCGAAAATCATGGTCCGCCCGACCATGCTCGACTCGTTGCGCATGGCAAGTGAGCTGCTGTCGACTTGATGCAAACATTGCTGCAAATCACTCACGACGAAACCGACGGAATGGCCGCGGAGCCTGCGGCCACAGCTGGCGACGGCCTGTCCCGGCTGGCGGAGCGGCTCGCTCGGCAGCAGACCGCGGCGGCCGACTTTGATCGCCATTACCAGCAGCAATTGACGGCGCTGGATGCGGCATTGGCCAGGCGGCTGAGTGAATTGGAACAACAGGTGCGGCGGCGCATCGAGGCCGACTACCAATTTGCCGCCGATGAGGTGGCCCGCGAGCGCCGGCGTTTGAAACGAAAAGAAGCCCGGCTCGAAAGCGATGCGGATCGGCTGGAGTTGCGGCGGACGCGGATGAAACTCCAGCGCCGGCGGATGGCCGTGTATTTCCGCACGAAAGAGCGGCAGCTTCGCGAAGCCGAACCGGCCGAGAATTACGACGACGCGTATCGCAAAGTGCTTGCCGACCGGGACGTCATGACCGGGCAGTTGGCCGAGGCCTTGCGGCAGCTCGAAGAGGCGCGGGCCGAGTCGACTTCTCAAGGCGATAGCGAGCAATTGCAAGAGCGGCTGGAGCGGGCGTTGAACGATGTGCGCGACCTCAAGCGCCGCAACGCGGAGCTGGAACAGCAGGCCCCGCCGGTCGCCAAGAACGCGCCGACTGGCGGACTCGATTGGGAAAGCCAGAAGCGCCGGATGCTCGCCGCGCTGGAAGCCGACGACGCGGGCGACGATGAGGCGCTGGTGCAAGACCGGCTCACGATCGAAGGCACGATCCGCATCACGGACGAAGTCGTGCTGACCAAGGACCGCGAAATCTGCGAACTGAAGGAGCGGCTCGAACAGCAGGCCAACGTGCCCGTGCTGCTGCCCAGCGTGGCGGCCATGGCCGAGATCTTCGATCACGACGAGGGGATTCGCGGCGAGCGCGAGCGGCTCAAGCGGCTGGAAGCCCAGTGGCAGGAAAAGCTCATGCACGCCGAGATCGACTTGTCGATGGAACGGGCCAAGTTCGCCCGGCAGCAAGCCGAGCTAGACGAGCTGCGGCGGCAGAGCGCCAGCCGCCAGAACGAAAAGGCGGCTGCCAAGGTCGAGTCCGAGGAATCGAAACCGCCAACTCGCGGACGATGGCTCGCGCGCTTGGGACTCAAAGAAGGCGATTAGGGATCGACGGAGAAATAACTTCCGTTTTTTCCGGCCCCTCACCCTGCCCTCTCCCGCAAGGGGGAGAGGGGTCTGCGGCGAAGTGATTTTTCCGTCGATCCTAGGCGGCGCGGTCGCGGTTATCGGGAGGCCGCCGCTCGTTGATGCCCAGGTCCATGCCCTCGCCGAAGTAATACTTGCGGGCTTCGGGGTTCTGCAAGACTTCGTTGGGATGCCCGTGGCAGAGCACCTTGCCGCCGCGGATGACGTAGCTGCGGTCGGTGATTTGCAATGTCTCGCGCACCTGGTGATCGGTAATCAGAATCGAGATCCCCGAGGCGCGCAGGTTGCGGATGATTTCCTGGATGCTGGCGATCGTGACCGGATCGATGCCCGTAAACGGTTCGTCCAGCAGGATGAGCTTGGGATTCGAGACCAGGCAGCGGGCGATTTCCAGGCGGCGGCGCTCGCCACCGGAGAGCGACATGGCCAGCGACTTGCGCAGCCGTGAAATATTGAACTGTTCGAGCAGCTCGTCGCAGCGGATTTTGCGGCTGCGGCGGTCGACGCCCAGCATTTCCATCATGCCCAGCAAGTTCTTCTCGACCGTGAGCTTGCGAAACACGCTCGATTCCTGGGCCAGGTAGCCCATGCCGCCGTCGCGCGCGCGTCGATACATGGGCCACTGGGTCACGTCCAGGCCGTTGAGGTGTACGTGCCCTTCGTTGGGTTCGATCATGCCGCAAGCCATGCGGAAGCTGGTCGTCTTGCCGGCGCCGTTGGGGCCCAGCAGCCCCACGATCTCGCCGGTATCGACTTGAAAGTCGACGCCATCAACCACTCGGCGCCGGCCGTAAATCTTGACCAATCCTTGAACGGCAAGCATGGGCATGACGTGTCCTCCGTGACCGCCAGGAAGGAATGATGAAGTAGGAATGATGAATGATGAATCGAGGAGGCTTACGACCTACTCGCCTTTTTCATTCAGCATTCAGCTTTCCGCATTCCCTTAGTGAATGAATTTCATGCGCTCGATATTCGGAAACAGCGGAAACCAAACCCGCGTGTAGGGGATGCGGTTGAGGGCGTGAGGCCAATAAATAAACAGGGCCTTGCCGATCAACAGCTCGCGCTGGACATAATGCTGCGTGGGCCACAGTCGACTGTCCTTGCTGCTGGGGCTGTTGTCGCCCAGCGCCAGGAATTGGCCGTCTTCCAGATTGAACTGCACGTACTGGAATCGATCGGCCACCGACGCGTTGGCATCGACCGAGTCGGGGCCGGTGGAGAAGTCGTTCAAAGTTCGATCGCCGCGCAGATCCGTAATCTCGCCGGGATTGACGCCCGTGGCCAACCGTTCGGCGATGTAGTAGATATCGCGCAGCACGCGCAGATGCGACACGCCCAGCGAAAGACTTTGCGAAGCCACGGCCGCGGGCGCCAGGTCGCGCGGCCCCGGGCCGCGAAACGCGCCGGCATCGTAGCTCGTGCTGGCGTCGAATTCCACGAGCCGGCCGTCGACCCACACCAGCAGCCGATCGTCGACATTGGCAAACCGCACCGTGTGCTTGCCCGCGCCTTTGATCACGGGGCCGGCGGCTCGCGGCTTGTACTCCGGCAGGCCTTCGGCCGATAGCGCCGCGCTGCCGTCGCCGACGTCAAACGAACAACGGTAGGCGCGGTTGCCTTCGATCAGTTCGACGACAGCCTTTCCGCTGGTGCCGCGCACGTCCAGTTCGCACTCCAAGGCAAGGTCGCCCACCCAGTGCATTGCCCCCTCGCGGATCGTGTTGCCGTTATCATAGGCGTAAAAATCACCGATGAACTGCGGATGGATCGCGCGGCGCTCACCGCGTGATAGCGGCCCGCGCTTGAGCGCCTCCCAATCGTCGAAGCTGGGCACAACATGACTGTATCGCAGCCAGGCGTCGGCCAACTTGCCATCCGTCTCGTACCGCGTCAGATCGTCCTTGGGGTGGCGCCACTCGTCGCCCAATTCGCCGTGCCAACGCTCGGGCCAGCCGTTAGTCAGCATTTCGGGAACGGGATAATCGTTGTCGTAGACCGCTTGCAGTATGGCAGCCACTTTTTCGGGCGGCTTGTGCTCGATGGCAAACTGCTCGGCGCCCTCGGGCGACGTGTAGATATCGCCGTGATAAATCCGCAGGCTCTCGCGCGGCAAGCCGACGATCCGCTTGATGAAATTGACTTTGGGCGTGATCGGATACTTGAAGACGCCGACGTCCCAGCGGGCCGGGTCGGCCACTTCGTAGGAAAACTTGGCGACGATGATTCGGTCGCCCTTATAGGTCGGCGGAATCGGCCCATCCTCGCCCACTGCCCCGAACGTGAGCCGATAGCGGCAGTTCGGACAGATGCAACTCGACACCAACTTCTGCTCGGCGCTGGCATTGACCTGGAAGCGGAAACTGCACTCCGGACAAAACAGGTCCTTGTGCTCGCCCATCAGCGTGGGCGCCATGGACCCGGTGGGAATGACAAACGCTTCAGCCTCGAACGCCCGAAACAAAAAGGCGATCACGAATGCGATGGCGATGCTCTCGATGATCTCGCGCAGATTGTCCTTGGCGCTGCGTGCGCGCGGCTGGCTGGCGTCCGTGCTGCCGTCTGCCGAATTGGAGGTGGCCTTGGGCCTGGTCGTTGCCATCGCACTCTCGATTCGCTCGACTGGGGACCGGACGGCCCCTGGCCCCACACGCGGCCGCGCCGCATGTCGCCCGGCTCAAATTCTACCGGGTTTGCCAAGGCACTATGTGCCCAGAGTTGGCGAATATAGCGAATTGCAGCAATCGCCGGAACTTGAAAACAGTCGACCCCACCGGCCGCTAGCAATATCCTGGCGAGCCCCATGGCGTCAGCCTGGGGAGTCCGCCCGAAGATTCCCCCCGGCCGCCGCCTACGCCGTCTCGAGCGCCGCTTTCGCGCTCGCGACCACGTTGTCCACCGTGATCCCGAACTCCTTGAAGAGTGCGGGAGCCGGGGCCGAGGCCCCGAATCCATGCATGCCCACAAACCGGCCGCGCGGGCCGATGTACTTGTCCCAGCCTTGTGGACAGCCGGCTTCGACCGCCACGCGGGCCGTGACCGCCGGCGGCAGCACTTGGTCGCGGTAGGCCTGGTCCTGATCCTCGAACAACTCCCATGAGGGCATGCTCACCACCCGGGCCGCAATCCCCTCCTGTTTGAGCCGCTCGTAGGCCCCCACGCACAGCGATAGCTCGCTGCCCGTGCCCATCAGCAGCACGCGCGGCTGGCCGCCCTCAGCGTCGGCCAGCACGTATGCCCCACGCGCCACGCCGGCAGCCGGGGCATACACGCCGCGGTCGAGCGTGGGGAGGTTCTGACGCGATAAGATCAGGGCCACGGGCCGATCGGTGAGTTTCAAGATCGCACGATACGCTTCGGCGACTTCGTTGGCATCGCCGGGCCGCATGGTCACCAACTTCGGAATCGCCCGCAGCGCGGCCAGATGTTCGATCGGCTCGTGCGTGGGACCGTCTTCGCCCAGCCCGATCGAGTCGTGCGTCAGCACGTACAACACCGGCAGGCCCATGATCGCGCTCAAGCGCATCGATGGCCGCATGTAGTCGGTAAACACGAAGAAGGTGGCCCCGTAGGGACGGACCATCGAGAGCGCCATGCCATTGAGCGCCGCGGCCATGCCGTGTTCGCGGATGCCGAAGTGAAAATTCCGCCCGGCATAATTGTTCGATTCGAAGTCGCCCGCGCCGTCGAACGTGAGGTGCGTCATCGTCGAGGGGGCCAGATCGGCCGCGCCGCCGATGACCCACGGAATCTTCTGAGCCACCGCGTTGAGCACCTTGCCGCCCGAAATGCGGCTGGCCATGCCCTTGGCATCGGCCGGAAAGCTGGGAATCACTTCCTCCCAACCGGCCGGCAGCTCGCGGGCCGCCATCTGCTTCCATTGGGCCGCCAGGTCGGGATATTGCTGTTCGTAGGCAGCGAATTTTTTCGTCCAAGCCTTGTGCAGCTTGCGCCCGCGGGCACCCAGGTTCTTGGCGAAGTTCTCGGGCACTTCTTCGGGCACGAGGAACTTGGCGTCTTCCGGCCAGCCGTACACGGCCTTGGTCAGCCGGATCTCTTCGGCCCCCAGCGGCGAGCCGTGCGCCGAGTGCGTGTCCTGCTTATGCGGCGAGCCCCAGGCAATGTGGCTGCGGATGATGATCAGCGTGGGACCGGTCGACGTGCGCTGAAACTTCTTGAGCGCCTTGGCGATGGCCGCCACGTCGTTGGCGTCGGGCACGTGGATCACGTTCCAGCCGTAGCCCTTGAAACGCGTGCCGACGTTCTCGTCGAAAGCCAGCGACGTATCGCCTTCGATCGTGATGTGGTTGTCGTCGTAGATCCAGCACAAGTTCGAGAGCTTGAGGTGCCCGGCGATCGAGGCCGCCTCGTGGCTAATGCCCTCCATCATGTCGCCGTCGCTGCACAGCGCGTAGATGTTGTAGTCGAACAGGTCAAAATCCGGCCGATTGAAATGGGCGGCCAACCAGCGCTGGGCAATGGCCATGCCCACGCTATTGCCCAAGCCCTGGCCCAAGGGCCCGGTCGTGGTCTCCACGCCGCTGGTTTCAGAATGCTCGGGATGGCCGGGCGTGCGGCTGTGCAACTGCCGAAAATGCTTGATCTCTTCCAATGGCACCGACAGCTCGTCGGTCGGCTTGCCGTCGGGCCCCAGCCGCTTGACTCGCGCCAGGTGCAGCAGGGCATAGAGCAGCATCGAGGCATGCCCGCACGAAAGCACAAAACGGTCGCGGGACGGCCAGCTCGGATCGTCCGGGTCGTAACGCAGCACCTGGTTCCACAGCGTGTAGCCCAACGGAGCCAAGGCCATGGGCGTGCCGGGATGGCCGCTATTGGCCGCTTCGACCGCGTCCATCGCCAGGGTGCGGATCGTATTGATCGATAACTGGGTCAACTGGTCGGCGCCGGTGGCCGGTGTGGTGGTGGTTGTTGTTGCCATGCTGGAATTCGATGTGTCAGGGCCAACGGACAGGAAGCCAGCGCCTCCGGATGGGGGGCAGGCGACTGGATTGGAAAGTGCGGTTGAGTGTAGGAGGGCCGCCGGTCGCCGTCAACGCACCGCTTTGGGGGCAAGTAAGCGGACACGATCCGGCCGGTAGTGGAATTCGTGAGAATTCCGAGACATTGCCAAGTAGGCCGTCGGAAGTCTCACGGCTTCCGCTACCATTATGAATCGCTATCAGCGATCTTTTTTGCGGCCCAGCAAGCCGGCGCTGGATTCGAAGATCTTCTGCCGCCGGCCCGATCGCTCGTGATCTTCGCCGGCATGCTCGCGCCGTAGGTCTTCCAAATTGGCGCGGCAATAAGGACAACCGACGACCTCGACGTGGATGCGAAGCTGCGTGGCTTCGTCGGCCGGCAAGATGCCTAGCAAGTAGCTGCCCAAGCGCGAACGCGCGGGACACGTCAATCGCTGCCGGCGCCAAATCGCACCCAGCGAATGCTGGCCCGCGTCGCGCTGACTGCGCAACTCGGCCAGCCGCTCCGCGGCTGCCGGATCGCGGCGCACGGCCTGCTCGATGGCCGCCAACTCGTCGTCAGCCAGCGCCTCATCCAGATACGCATCGAGCTGACTATCGGTGAGTTTGGTTTCCATAAACAAATCCAGGCGAGCCGGGCGAACACCGGCAAGCTTGCGCTCGCCGCTCGGCCAAGTGAGCGTCTTATTTGTGGCTGCGCCCGCTGGTTGCTTTCTTCGCCCCGGAGGGGCCGAAAGTCGTTTGCCAGGGGCGTGAGCCCCTGGACGCCCAGCGCGCACAAAAATGTATCCACAGCCCTGAAAGGGCGCAAGCGGACTGTCGCCCCTTCGGGGCTTAAAGCGTTTCCCGCGCACGTTTTTCCAGGGGCTTTCGCCCCTGGCTAACGACTTCCGCCCCTTCGCGGCTCGCTGGTATCGTCTACCTATCTCCAAGAACCCTACGCCGCGCGCCTACTTCTTCTTAATTCCACCTTGAAACATTGGCCCCTTGGGGTCGCCGCGCGAGAGCAGGTAGGCCAGCAGGTCGAGCACTTCGTTCTTATTCAGCGAGTTGATCAAGTTGGCCGGCATCAGCGAAACAGGCGAAGGTTGAATGTCTTCGATGTCACTCTTAGCGATCTCGTCCACTTTGCTGGCATCCTCGGGATTGGTGAGGATGATCACCTTGTCCTTCGACTCCGACAAAATGCGGCCGGTATACACCTTGCCCGAGCTGGTGAGGACCGTCGACGCTCGATACTGATCGGAAATGATCTTGTTGGGATCGACGATGGCTTCGGCCATATCCTTGAGCCCGAAGCGGCCGGCCAGTTGCGAGAGATCGGGGCCGGTGGATCCGCCTTCGCCCTGAAAACGATGGCAGATAATGCAGCGCGCGGCGGCAAACATCTGCTGGCCATGCTTGTAATTGCGCCCCTTGAGACCGGACTGGCCGGCGCTCAGCAGTTCGGCCAGCGTCCAATTCTGCCCTGGGCCCTTGGGCTTGGGCAGTTCGAGCATCTGGAAGGGCTTGCGCAGGCCGGCGCCCTCGATTGCCAAGCGCTCGGCATCCGTGGCGTTGTCGAAGGCTTCGTTTTCGATATTGCGCAAAAAGCCTTGGAAGCTGTGGCCGCCGCTAAACCGCCGGGAATCGCGCATCCACTTGAAATAGAACTGCCGCTCCTCGGGCGTCCAGCCGTCGCGCAGGTTCCGCAGCACAAATACGTAATGCATCTTCTGCGGATCGATCGCGTTGGCCTGCACCCCCGCCACCGCATGCCCATAGCCCGCGTTGCGTGCGAGCAAGTCGCTCGTGGCCTGAATGTTGGTGGCGCTGTGCGTGGGCTGCTTGATCAATGCCAGCGTCTTGCGAATCACGTTGGGCGATTTGAGATACACCAGCAGCGACGATAGCTCGCGATTCAACGGATCGGTGGCTGCCGGATAATACGCGTCGAGCTTCGCCGCGATCCGCGCGCCGGTCGCGGGCTCCGGTTCGCCCATGCGGATAAATGCCAGTTCGTACGCCCGCAGCAGTTCGAGCTGCTGGAACTGGCCCAGCGAACTGAACTCGAGCCGGTCGAGCGCCGCCAGCAGTTGCCCTTGCAGCGATTTGTCACCTTGCCGAGCCAGGCCCACGGCGCCGGTGATCAACGCTTCGGCGTTCTTTTCGGCCAGCACGCGCGCTTGCCACAGCTCGACCGGCTGCTGCTCGAGAACAATCCGGGCAGCATAGCGAATGAAGCGATCGGGATGACCCAAGTGCGGATAGGCAAACTCCACCGCCTCGGCCGGTTTGGCGGCCCGGTGTTGATACGCCTCGAGCTGGTGGCGCAGGTCTCGCTGGTCGGCGAAGGCCTGCTTGCCAAGTTCGGCCGGCGCCGTCGATTCGCCGCCGGTGTAGGTCACGCGGAACAGTTCCGACTGCGTGCCGCGCCCGCCCACAGTGAAGTACAGCGCCCCGTCGCGACCGACGAGCACGTCGGTGACCGGCAGCGGCGCCCGCGCCACGAATTCTTCCTTCGTGGCCGTGTAAGTCGCCCCGGAGGGCTGCAAGTGCAGCGCGAAGATCGTGCCGAACGTCCAGTCGAGAATATAGAGCGCCTTTTGATATTTGGCCGGGAACTTTGCCCCGTAGCCAAAGGCCACGCCCACCGGCGAGCCAGGCCCGATCTCGATCATCGGCGGCAGGCTGTCGACATAGTACGGCGGCCATTTGCCCGTCCCGCTGCGCCAGCCGAAGTCGCTGCCACTGACGGCGTGCAGCACGCGCGTCGGTCGATACCAGCTCGAGCCCAAGTCCCATTCCATGTCGGCATCGTAGGCGAATAGCTCGCCCGTGGCGTTAAAGGCCATGTCGAATGCGTTGCGATAGCCGACGCTGATGATCTCCCAGGTCTTGCCATCGGGATCGGTCTTAGCGATCCAGCCGCCGGGGGCCATGCGCCCTCGGGCATGACCGTTGGCGTCCCACTGCCGCGGCAGCAATAGGTCTTCGCCCCAGTTGGTCGGAACGCGACTGGCATCGATCTTGGCCGGCGGATCGGTGTGGTTGCCGCAGATGACATAAATGCTTTTGCCGTCGGGCGACAAGCGTAGGGCATGCGGCCCGTGCTCGCCGCCGCCTTGGAAGCTCGCGAGCTTGACGACTTCGTCGTACTGATCGTCGCCGTTGGTATCGCGTGCGCGATACAGGCCGCTGCCCGGGCCGCCGTTGATCGACAGGTACAGGCTATCGAAGGCATACAGCATGCCGTGGGCCGGGCCGGTTTTGATCGCCAGATGCTCGACCTTGGTCGGCTCATTGCTGCCGATCGGCGGCGGAGTGATGCGGCACAAGCCCTTGTCGCGTTCGTCGCTGGCGATGATGCGGCCGCGGTTGTCGAGCGTGATGTTGACCCACGAGCCGAGCACATCTTTGGGAACCGTGAACAAGTGCTCGACCTGAAAACCCGGCAGCACCTTGAACTCGCTGCCCGAACGGTCGCCGGACACGCCCGCTTTGGCCAGCACGTCGCCCCACGGCTTGTCGCCCAGCCGGGCAACCTGGCGAACCGGCTTGAACTTTCGCGCCGCCGGCCACTCGGCCGCCCGCCACGACGAGTCGCTGACCACAAACCGCCGCGAGCCGTCGGGCATTTCCAGTAGGATTTTGGCACAGAAGGCGGCAACGCCGCCGGCGTTCTGCACTTCGGCGGTGAGCATGTTCTTGCCCGGCACGACGTATTTTTGCAGGTCGGCTTCCACCGGGCTCTGCCAATCGTCGGTGCGACCAACCTCGTGGCCGTTGACCAGCAGCCGGGCGCTATTGTCGCAACTGGCTTTGATCCACGCGGCTTTCGTACCGCCGGCAAACTCGACGCGCAGCGTGTAGGGCGACTTGTACTCGGCTCCCCAAATCCACTCGGGCACCGGACAGCCTTGCCAGGCGGTCGCCGGCAGAGGCTCCGCGGTTGCATCTTGCGCCGCCGCTTCGTGTGCGGCAGCCGAGGCCACGACGGGCCGCTCTTCGTATATCTTTTCCACCTCGGCGCACATGGCAGTCTGGCCGGCCCAACTCATGAGAGCTGCGCACAGCAGCCACCGCATCGAACATTTCATCAGCAAGCAACTCCGGAGAAAGTCATGCAAGAGGCGTCGGGAGCGCATGCCCACGGCGGCCGTGGGCATGGCACCCCTGCAACGGACAACGGGCCAACGGACCCCTTTAGCCTTCGTATTCGCGCTTGGTGACCAGTCCGGGCGCGGGGACGGGATACTTCCCATCGGGGCGTGCCTGGACCGGCGCCGGCGAGTCCATGGTCAGCTTGTCGACCATCGGGGCAAATTCGTGGTCGCTTTGCAGGATCTGGTCGTAGGTGATCTGCTGGCCGGTGTGGCAAGCCATGCGGCCCATCGAAGTGACCAGGCTGGCCTTGGCCCCGCGCTCGCACTCGTTGTAGGGCTGATCGCTGCGAATGGCCGACACCAGATCATTCCATTCGACCTGGTACGGATTGTTCTTCTCCGGTCCAAATCGCCAGGCCAACTTGTCGGCGTCCATGTTCTGGCCCTTGTAGATGCGGGCCTTCGACGGCCAATGGCTGGCCGACGAAATGACGCCCAAACCCTTCGTGCCGTGGGCATAGCTGGCAAACTCGTTCTTGCAGCCGGGAATGTTGCGGCCTTCCAGGCGCAGCTCCGAGCCGTCGGCGAACGTGTATTCGACCGAGTAGTGATCGAAGTTCTGGTCGATGTACTCGCCGCGATAATGCCGGCCGCCGCTGCCTTGGGCCTTGACCGGCCAGGCGTCTTTCATCCAGCAGCACTCGTCGATGTTGTGGACCAGGAAATCGCTGTAGCAGCCGCCGCTGGCCCACAGGAAGCCGTGAAAATTCTTGATCTGGTACATCAGCTCGGTCATGTCGCTGCCGCTGGGCGGCGAGACAAAGGCCGAACCGATCGGCCCCTGCATGCGGTACGCCCGCAACAACAAGATGTCGCCGATTTCGCCGTCCTTGATGCGCTTGAACAGTTCCTGCCGGGCTTCGCAATGGCGGCACATCAGGCCGACGGCCACCTTCAGATTCTTGGCCTTCGACTCGTCGGCCAGCTTGAGCATTTTGCGCGTGCTCGGGCCGTCGACGGTCGTGGGCTTTTCCATGAAGACGTTGATGCCCTTGGCGATGGCATGGCCGAAGTGCACCCAGCGAAAGGCCGGCGGAGTCGCGAAGATCACGACGTCGCCGGGGCGCAGACATTCCATTGCCTTTTGATAGGCGTCGAAGCCGATGAACTGCCGGTCCTTGGGCACGTCCATCTGCTTTTCGAATT
Organism: Pirellulales bacterium; assembly: GCA_036268995.1. Taxonomy (GTDB): domain Bacteria; phylum Planctomycetota; class Planctomycetia; order Pirellulales; family PNKZ01; genus DATATB01. The sequence goes on from DATATB010000103.1 coordinate 20,119, forward strand.
GCTTGGTTAGGTTCTTATGGCTGGCGTCCAACTTGTTCTGAAACACGTCGGCCATGGCCACGAGCTTGATCGGCCCCCTGTCCTTGACGTTCAAAGCATTGGCGGCGGCGCCGGTGCCACGGCCGCCGCAACCCACTAAGGCGACTTTCAGCGTGTTGTCTTCGCCGGCGTGAACGTGCGGCACGGCCATGCTCAGCAAGCTGCCGGCCGCAGCGACGCGGCCCGTGCTTTTCACAAACTCACGGCGGGTCGTGCCCGCTGAAGGGGTCGTCATAGCAAGCGGCTCCATTCGAACTGTTGGCTAGGGGAGGAAAATCCGAACAGCCCGGCGCGCGGCCAGGCAGTGAAACAGGCGAGAGGTCCACGAACATTCGAAATCAGCGAGTCGAGCGCCGCAGGGTAAGTTGGCGGATGGTATGCCGGTTTGCCAACTCGGTCGCGGCGCCATGTGCGGGTTGGGCCAAGGGCGGGTGGTCGCCGGCCGGGATTTACCAGCCTGACGATGGCACTCAGTATCACCGCAAATCGGTCGCTCTGCAAGTAATTGGCTACTAGGCCGCAGGCTTGACCCCCGTCGGGGCGGCATCTACGATTCCTCCGCAGGCCAGCCGCCTGCCTTCTCTCGGGATGTCGCCAGTGCGTCCCATCCAGTTGCCCACGACCGGCGAATTCGTGGGCGTTTCAACAAGGCCGCCCGTATGGCGGCCCAGCGGCGGTGCGAGCCCGCAGGCCTCCAGTGGCCGCCAGTGGTTCGTTAGCCCGTCCGTCCAAGGTCTCTTTGCCAAGCGCCAGCGACGCAGTCCAACAAGGAGTCATCTGATGGCCAAAGTCGCGATCACACAGAATTACGATATTGAATTGGCGATTGCCGCGGCTTTGGTATCGATCGACTTGAAGCCGCTGGTGAGCGGAAAGCTCGTGGCGGTCAAACCCAACGAAACCTATGCCGATGCCAAAGACAAAACCGCCGTGACCCAGCCCGATACGCTGCGCGCAGTGCTGCAGGCCATCAAGCCGCTGAACCCCCGTCATATTGTCGTCACCGGCGGATCGGGCGCGGCCGAAACCGATGAGGTTTTTCGCGTCGCAGGCTTGATGGATGTAGTGCGCGAAGAAGGGGTCGAGTTTGTGGACCACAACCGCGAACCGTTCGTTTCCGTCGACCTCGACTACGCGCCGGAAAAGGACGTCGATGGTCCGCAGAAGTCGATTATGGTCAACGCCCGAGTGCTGGAGTACGAGACGCTGATTGCCGTCAGCCAACTGAAACTGCACGAGACGGCGACGGTGACGATGGCGCTAAAGAACATCGCCATGTCGTTTCCGGCGGCCGATTACTACGGCCACCCGCGATGGAACCAGAAGCACGCCAATCATTTCTTCGCCGACATGCATTCATTCATCGCGGCCATGGCGAAGCGCTTTCCGATCGACCTGGCCGTGACTGTCGGGCATCCGGCAATGATCGCCACCGGTCCGCTGGGCGGCCACACCGTCGAGACCGGGTTGGTCATTGCCAGCACCGACCCGGTGGCGGCTGACGTCGTAGGTGCCCGCCTGCTGGGCTTCAAAACCCAAGCCGTCCGTCACCTCTGGGAGGCCGGCAAGCTCGGGCTGGGCGAGACCGACACCGACAAGATGAAGTTTCCGCTAATGAGCCTCACCGAGGCGATCGAAGCCTTCACCGAAGCCGCGTACGGCGAGAAGCTAAACTTCGAGCACGCGTGAAGGAAATGATGGACGATGAACGCGGAATGATGAATTGCGAGGAGGCACTCTGCGACCTCCATTCATCATTCATCATTCCGACTTCCGCGTTTCTTAGAACTGCCCGCCGTTTTGCAGCCAGCTTTCGTAGACGTTGTACTGGTCGACCGTCTGGCCGTGGATGTTGATGAAACTGCGGAGATTGCGGTATCCGCTTTTGACGTACGCCCCCTGCGGCCGCGTGTAGTACGGCCCGCCGACGTTGCGGGGAGCCATTTGCACCGTTTGGACCGGCAGATGGCTGTAGTACGAACGATTGAAGATCCAAGGCTCGGCTTGCGCCTCGCAGACAAACGTGCCGCCGATCGCGGCCAAGAGAAGTAGAATGCGGATGGGCTTCATAGGTGTGTACCGGCTGAGAAGTGAGTGGCTGGGCAGGAGGAAATGTCCGATACCTCCATTGAAATCAGCCGCCGGTGATTTGTCACCTACGAAGTGGAAAATTCCAGCCTTTCATCGCCTGCATCGCGGCCCGGTCCGTTAAATCGAAGCACAGCGGAGTAATCGTCACCAGGCCTTTGGCCAAAGCCGTGAGATCGGTTTCCGGCTCGGCGGGCAGTTCCGGCATGGTGCCCAGCATCCAGTAATAGCTGCGGCCGCGCGGATCGACCCGCTTTTCGAAATCCTCGCCGTAGCGGTTCACGCCCATCGGCACCGTCCGCACGGTGTACTGCCCGGCGAGTGCGGCCGTCGGGATATTCAGATTGAACAGTTGCGGACGCGGCCCTTTTTGTGCCAGGACTTGCTCGATCACCTCGCAGGCAATTTGAGCGGCGCGGCCAAAATCGGCATGCTCGTTGAATTCGAGCGAGACGGCGATGCTCGTGATGTCGAAGAATGCCCCTTCGATCGCCGCCGCCACCGTGCCCGAGTACAGCACGTTGATCCCGGCGTTCAGCCCCCCATTGATGCCGCTGACCACCAGGTTGGGCCGCTGCGAGCAGAATTCGAACACACCCAGCTTCACACAGTCGGCCGGGCTCCCCTCGACGGCCCAGCCGCGTCTCCGGTCGCCATCAAAGACCTCTCGGGCCACCAGCGGCCGCAGGAACGTGATCGAGTGGCCCACGCCGCTTTGCTCGACGGCCGGCGCAACCACGCACACTTCGCCCAGCTTCGCCAGTTCCTGCTCCATGGCCCGCAGCCCTGGGGCATAAATGCCATCGTCGTTGGTCAGCAGGATACGCACGACGCTCGACCAGATGCTCCATCCATGAGGAATCGCCCTTCCAACGGGAATCGCAGGCGGCGGGGGCTATGGCCCTACTATAGTCACGGCCCGGGTGCCCTTCAACGAGCCGCCCTGGGCCACGGCCCCTCGTCAGCGGCAGCGCGATCGTTATAATCGTCTCTTTCCACCCAAGAGTCCGTTTGCCCCGCCGGGCAGTTGGATTGGCCCCGCCGGTTCCGTGGCGAGGGCTTTTTTCGTTGGCCACGCCTGGCAGCCGGGGTGAGTTTCGCGGAGATCCGCCATGACCATGAGCGTCGAAACACCCGAAACGCCGGGCCACCGCCTGACCGGCGAAAAGGTGCTGGTGCTGGACTTCGGTTCGCAGTTCGCCCAACTGATCGCCCGCCGCGTGCGCGATCACCACGTGTATTGCGACCTGGTGCGCTACAGCATTTCGGCCGACCGTATCCGCGAGCTGGCGCCGCGCGGCATCATCCTCTCCGGCGGCCCCGCCAGCGTCTACGACGAGGGAGCGCCCAAGTGCGATCCCGACATCTTCCGCCTGGGTATCCCGGTGCTGGGCATTTGTTACGGCATGCAACTGGCCTGTGAAGCGCTCGGCGGCCGCGTCGAGAGCGTGCCGGCCCGCGAGTATGGCCGGGCCATGTGCGAAGTGGTCGGCGACAACGAGCTATTCGAAGGCGTGCCGGCAACCACCGAAGTGTGGATGAGCCACGGCGACCAGGTCTCGCGCGTCAGCGGCGAGTTTCGCCCAATCGCCAGCACCGGCACGTGTCCGATTGCCGCGGTCAAGCACGAGCGGCTGCCGATTTACGGCCTGCAATTCCATCCGGAAGTGACGCACACGCAGGCCGGCTCGCAGTTGCTGGCCAATTTCCTGACCCGCATTTGCCACTGCACCGGCTCCTGGCAATTGACCGACTTTGCCCAGCAGGCGATCGAGGACATTCGCAACCTGGTCGGCGACAAGCGCGTGATTTGCGGGCTGTCGGGCGGCGTGGATTCGTCCGTCGTCGCGGCGATTATTTCGGCGGCCATCGGCCCGCAATTGGCCTGCATCCTGGTCGACAACGGCCTGCTGCGCAAAGCCGAAGAAGTGAGCGTGATCGAGGAGTTCACCAATCATTTCCACACCGAGCTGCATGTGGTCAAGGCCGAGGATCGGTTCTTGAAGGCGCTGGCCGGCGTCACCGATCCGCAGGAAAAGCGGCGGCGCATCGGCCACGCGTTTATCGATTGCTTTGCGGAGGAAGCCGCAAAAGTCGAAGGCGCCGAGTTCCTGGCGCAGGGCACGCTGTATCCCGACGTGATCGAAAGCGGAGCGGCCAAAGACGGTCCGGCGGCCACGATCAAGCTGCACCACAACGTCGGCGGTTTGCCCGACGATCTGCAATTCAAGCTGATCGAGCCGCTGAGGGATTTGTTCAAGGACGAGGTGCGGCGGCTGGGCAAGCAGCTTGGGTTGCCGGAAGATATTGTCTGGCGGCATCCCTTTCCCGGACCCGGGCTGGCCGTGCGCTGCCTGGGCGAAGTCACGCGCGAGCGGCTCGAACGCCTGCGCGAGGCCGACGCCATCGTGGTCAACGAGATCAAGTCTGCCGGCTTGTACCGCAAGACCTCGCAGGCGTTTGCCGTGCTATTGCCTGTGCAGAGCGTGGGCGTGATGGGCGACGCGCGGACCTACGAAGACGCCATCGCCGTGCGTTCGATCAACACCGAAGACTTCATGACGGCCGACTGGAGCCACCTGCCCTACGAACTGCTCGCGCGCATCTCGACCCGCATCATCAACGAAGTCAAAGGCGTGAACCGGGTCGTCTACGACATCAGTTCCAAGCCCCCCGCCACGATCGAGTGGGAGTGACCGGGCGGGAAATGCGGAATGATGAATGCGGAATGATGAATGACATGCGAAGCAAGTGTCATTTAGCCGCGGCCTTTAGGCCGCGCTTTCTTCACTCACGGCATCAGGTCCGGATTCGCTTTCTTCAAAATGGCCATGCCGGCCTCGACGCTGCGCTCTTCCGGCGCTCGTGGATCCTGGTTGACCTGTAACTCCCAGCAGCAATGCAGCGCGTACATTTCCAGCGGCTTGTGCTCAGGGCCGTTCTCGCCATCGAGTGCAAACGTCACCGATCCGACCATGCCCAGCCCGACCTCGGACTTTTCGCTGGCCTCTGACGAATCAAATTCGTACTTGAACAGCCAGACGGTTCGCTTGTCTCCCGTCGGCGGCCAGAACAACTCACGAGTATCGACCAGCTCGATCCGATCCGGCGGCTGGCCGTATTCGTTAGGATCGGCCAGCCAATCGCACATATCGGCGGTGGCCTGGAACTTTGGGTCCTTGGTCGCCGCCGGAATCGCGTCCGCGCGATCCAACTCCTCCAAGTAGCGCATGGCCTTGCGGGCATAGCGCGGGTCGGCGCACCACTTAACCAACAGCGCGACCCCGTCGCCACTGCTACTGATCTCGGCCGACGCAAACGCGCCCTCGATCTGCACTTCGGGGCTGGGATGTTCCAGCGCCAGCTTTACCAGCGCGTCGCGCTCCATTCGCTTCAAATATGGCAAGCACGCCGCGGCGCTCACGGCGTAGCTGAATTCCTCCGGCTTCTTGCTGCTCAACCAACTCTGCAAGCGGGCCACGCCCGCCTCCGTGTCGAATGGGTGCCGAAACTCGTCCTCTTCGCTTTCCAGTTCGTTGGCCGTGTCCAGCAGTGCCACGCCGATCATGCCGGGCGGCAGGGGCGTGCTCAACTGCCGGATCACTTCCATCGACTGCGGATGTTTCGAGTCAAACTGTTCGAGCACCACGCCCCAAAATTCGTTTTTGGGCAGAAACGGCTTGCGCGCGGCATCGACCACGCATTGCGTTCCCGCTTTGGTGTGATACATCGCCAGAATTTTGAGCGTCATCATCAGACTGTCGTGTGTGTGCGGATCGTGGCTGCCGCTCAGCGCTTGGAAGATGCGATCCAACTCAGGCGTGCCTTTCGACTGCAAGACGTCGTAAGCAGCGGCACTCTCGACCTGCTGAAACAGCAGCAGCATGGCGTCGAGCACGGGGCGCGTCGGTACTTTGTCCCCCTTGGGGCGAGGCAGCGATTCGAGCAGCGAGCAAATCTGCTGGGCCTCGGCAGCCGTCTTCACCGGCACGCCGTCCAAGTCGTCGATCAGCTCGGCGATTTTGCCTTCGCCCACGTTCATCTGCCGCAAAACGTCTGAGAGATCGACGTTGTCGGAATCGTCGGTCGCAGCCGGCGGATCCGCGGCCAGGCACTGCATCGAACCGCACGGACCGCTGGCGATGCCGCCGGCAACTACGGCAATCACGAACCAGGCTGAGCGTGTCATCGCCAATCTCTCCAGGCAGGAACGTACGGGGTTACAGGTTGTTCGCGCATCGCCAGCGCCGAGCCAGCCTCTGGTGGAACCACGCGAACCGATCCGGGGCGCGGCGGGCGAAGCTCAGCCTTTGTCCGCGGGTGTCGTCGTGTCAGGAGTTTTCGACGCCGGCTTGCCGCCGGCTAGCTGACTGCGGTCCAGGTGCGTCGTGCGCCACATATGCTGCACCTGGTGATGGACCGCATTCAGGTGCCCGTCACCACCGCCGGCGGCCGAGTTGGCAACAGCAGGGCCGCCCACCGCGGGACCGCCGCCGGCCGCAGCGGGGCCGCCAGCAACCGTCGGTCCGCCGCCAATTGCTGGACCACCTGCACCTGCGGGACCGCTAGCAACTGCGGGACCGCCGCTGGGAAAGTTAGTTAGAGGAACACCCAGTCGCGCCTCGTCGGCCCTCAGCTGCGCCTCCGCTTGTTGGATTGCGAGTGGGCTGTGCTGGGCCATTGCCAGGCGCAATGCCGCCTGGTCGGCCGAGATCGTATTGTTGGCGTAGCCGTAATTATTGCCGTAGCCGTACCCGTTATTGCCGTTCCCGTAATGGTTGTTGTAACCGCCGTAGCCGCTTCCGTAATTGTTTCCGTAGTACCCGCCTCCGCCGTAGTAGCCCCCGCCGGTCCTGCCGTAGTTCGTGCCGTAGTATCCGCCACCGCTGTTGTAATACCGGTTGTGGTGTCTCACAGTAAGATTGCGGTGCGGATCGTGATGGGCGAAATGCGTGGTGTGCCCGCCGCGATGGGGCTTGGCCGCCACCGTGTGAGCGCGATGGCTCGGATGATGCGGCGCGTGGTGTCCGACGTGATGCGCCACATGATGGCCCGCGTGATGGCCTGGATGATGGTGAGTGGCATGATGTGCGGGGGCGTGTCCGCGGGCCTGTGCCACCTGGCTGCACCAAGGCGTTACCAATCCGCACGCGACAGCCGCCCAAAACCATCGGCTTCTCATCGGCTTGTCCCCTACGATGAACTCGGGTGGAATGCATCTGTCTGTTCTTCCACCTTGTACGATCATCCCCCTCCGCCGGTTCATCGCCAAGTCTGGCACTAGATTAATTCGCCGTAATGCGTTCGTCGCTCGCCGAATGAAAAGCAAAAAGTGAACTTAGCCGCGGCCTTTAGGCCGCGCTTTCACGTCTGCTGATTGCTTGACGTCGTCGCTTTAGGACCGCCGGCCGGCGGCTGTTGCTGCGGCTGGTCGCGGTTCTGTTCTAACTGTTGTACGCGCCGCTCCAGGTCCTGCACGCGCTGCTCGAGCATGCGGATCACGTCGGCCGAGGTGGGTGCGTGATCTCCGAATTGGCCGGGCCCGCCGTATTGGCCGGGCGGAGCCAATTGACCTGGCCCGCCGGGTTGGCCAGGCAGGGGGCCGAACTGCCCGGGCATCGGCGCTCCGCCAAACTGGCCACCGGGCGGCTGGCCCGGGATCAGTCCGCCGGCTCCTTCGCCGGGCAGAAAGGGTTGGCCTCCCAATCCTGAGCCGATATTGGCTTCACCCGGTTGTGGCCCCGGTGCGGTTCCGGCAGCGAGCACGGTCTTACGCTCGACGGTGGCCGTGCCGTTGTAATAACCGATCGTCACCTCGCGACCGGGAGCGTATTGGCCAATCAATCTCGACAGATCGGACGGCGTCTCGACGCGTTGTCCGTTGACCGACTGGATCACATTGCCCGGCGCAATGCCGGCCTGCGACGCGGGCGAGCCGGCCACCACCGCGACCACCAGCGCGCCGCCGGCACCGGGCAGTGCCATGCTGCGCTGCAAGTCGGGAGTGATGGTGGCGATTCGCACACCCAACGTCGCGCCGCGCGCTTCGGCCGGCGCCGCCGGTGTTTCCGTCGTGGGAATCTGGCCGAATTGCCCGAAGCGCCGTTGGCCCGGCGGCGGGCGCTGGCCGAGCGTGACTTCAATGTTCTGAGATTTGTCAGCGCGGGTAATTTGGAAGGGCAGTTGCTTGCCGGCCGGCGCGGCACTGAGAATCCGCTCGAAGTCTTGCATGCTGTGTACGGCGTGGCCGTCGATGGCGGTGATAAAATCACCGGCCTTGAGCCCGGCCTTTTCGGCCGGCGAGCCGGCAATCACTTCGATCACTTTCAAGCCTTTGCCGCCGCCCTGGCGATCCTCGGCAATCACGCCGAGGTAGCCGGGCTCCTGGGCCGGCGGAGCGGCTGCCGGCAGGCCGGCGGCCGAGCGGGCATTGTCGCGCTGCACCTGTTGTTCGAGTTGCTCGAATGCCGATTGAGCCGAGAGGGGCGCGGCCCATAACATGGCGGCGACAAAGACGGGTAATGCTTCGGTGAAGCGCATGGCGGCAAGCTCCGGCGGCATCGTGGCAGGCGAATCGAACGATTTCAGTATAATTCAAAGCCACGACGATTGCCCAAGACATGGTTGCTAAAGGCATGGTTGCCAAAGACACGGCCGGCAAGGACACCAAGGAACGGTTTGCATGACGGAGGACCTCGAGATTTGCCAGGCCGCGGCCACCGAGCGCTCGGCAGCGCTGGACCTGACCTTTTCCAAGCTGTTGCCGCAACCGGCTCGGCAGCAGCACATCGACAGCCTGCTGAACGTCCCCGGAGCTGACGACGAGCGCTGGCGCGGATTGTGGGTGGCCCGGCGACAGCAGGCGATCGTGGGGGCCGCTTGGGCCCATTTCCAGCCCGGCCAGGCGGTCAATGTCTGGCCGCCGCGGCTGGCTGCCGGCGAAAACGAGGCCGTGGCCGACCGGCTGCTGTCTGCCGTGCTGGCCGAGGTCAATTCGGCGGGCATCAACATGGCCCAGGCGCTCGTGGCGCCGGCCGATTGCGATGACATCCGCCGGCTGTCAGCGGCCGGTTTCACGCTCTTGGCCGAATTGGTGTACCTGGTGGGCAGTTGTCCCGCGCCATCCAGCGAACCACCGGCATTGCCGCTGGAATTGGAGCCCTGCACGGCCGAAGACCGGGCCCGCATGGAAGCGATTGTCGACCGCACGTATGTAGGATCGCTCGATTGCGCGGGGCTCAACGGCCTTCGTACCGGCAGCCAACTGCTCGACGAATACCAGTCCACGGCCGCCAGTCTGCCGGCCCATTGGTTCTTTGCGCGCTTCGAGGGGGCCGACGTCGGCTGTCTCTTATTGGCCGATCATCCGGTGCTGGATCAGTTCGAGCTGGTGTATGTGGCCTTGATGCCCGAGGTGCGCGGACGCGGCTGGGGCGCGGCCTTGGTGCGCTATGCCAGGTGGTTCGCGGCACGCTGCGGAAGGCAGCGCCTGGTGCTGGCCGTCGATCGTGCCAATCACCCCGCCGTGGCCATGTACGAAGCGCTCGAGATGGTCGCCTGGGACCGCCGCGACGTGTATCTGCGGACGTTTTAAATTCGACCGCCCGCATTGGCCGAGAAATTGAAGCCGTGAGCATGCCAGCGCTGCGGACACGGTTCGCTTAAAAGACGCGAACAATTTTCACAACACATTTCCTCAAAACAACTTATAGATACACTGACGCGAGACGGCGGCCGTTGCCGAAGCGCGAATCGACAGTTTATGCACTTCCTGCCCGAATCGGAAAAAAAGTTTTTTATGGGGGGTACGGAGGCTTGACCGGTCGGGTTTTTCGGAGAAAAGCAGGTCGCTTTTTTGATCCCGCGAGATACCCGGATCGCGCGCGGCCGAATGGCTTTGACAGGCCAGCTAGCACCACTACAATCAGCGACCCCGGGTGACACTGGGACGCCGTGCGGCAATCGACGCCGCCGGTCAAACGCTCATTCGCTTTGCCAACAGTTCGTAGTCGGAATCTGTGCTTTTCGCGAGCCTGGGTTCCCGGCCCGCGCTGCGCGCCCAAGGATCAAGGAAGTGACCAAAAGCGATAGGGAAATCGTCTCGGCGTTGCAGCTCGCATTGGCCGAAAAGGTGGGCAGCGACCGCTACGAACTCTGGTTCGGGGGCCGGACGCGGCTGTCGCTGGCCGACGGGGGACTGACCGTGAGCGTGCCCGATCGGTTCTTCCAGGATTGGTTGCGCAAGAATTTCCGGCACGAGCTGGAAGCTTCGTGCGTGGCGGCCCTGGGCAAGCCACTGCCCATCTCCTTCGAGATCGACAGCCAACTGGCGCTCGCCGCCAGTCCCGCACCGCGAAAGCCGGCGCCGTCGCCCGAGCGGCGTGAAGGTCCAGCACCGGCTGCCCCCGAATCCGGCGGTCAGCCGCCCCCGCGGCGATTTGCCAGCCTCGAGACCTTCGTGCTCGGCGGCGGCAATCGCCTGGCGCACCTGGCCGCCCAGACGGTGGCCCAGCGCTTGGGCAGCACCAATCCGCTGGTGCTGCACGGGCCGACCGGAGTGGGCAAAACGCATTTGCTCGAAGGCATTTGGATTGCCGCCAAAAAGAGCCGGCCGTCGCTGCACGCCGTGTATCTTTCGGCCGAACAGTTCACCACGTATTACGTCGATGCGGTGCGCGGCAGCGGGCTGCCCAGTTTTCGCCGCAAATATCGCGGCCTGGATCTGCTGCTGATCGACGACGTGCAGTTCTTCGCCAACAAAAAAGCCACGCTCGGCGAACTTTTGCACACGATCGACGCCCTGATCCGTGATGGCCGGCAGATCGTGTTCGCCGCCGACCGCCTGCCGGCGCAGTTGCCCGGCTTGGGAGCCGAACTTGGCGCGCGCTTGCAGGGAGGGCTGGTTTGCGGCATCGATCCGCCTGATTACGAAACCCGGCTGGGCATCGTCCGGCAAATGGCCAGCCGGCTGGATACGGAAGTGCCGCACGACGTGCAGGCCTTCGTGGCGGCTCAGCTCACCACCCACGCCCGAGCCCTGGCCGGGGCGCTTAATCGGCTGCACGCCCATAGCCAGGCGCACGAGACGCCGGTCACTCTGGCGATGGCCGAGCAGTGCCTGGCCGACATGCTGCCCAGCTACGGCCGCGGCGTGCGGCTGGCGGATATCGAGCAGGCCGTGTGCGACATATTCGGCCTGGAACCCAAGACGCTGCAATCTCCGGCCAAGGGGAAACTCGTCGATCATCCGCGGATGCTGGCCATGTGGCTGGCACGCAAACACACGCGGGCCGCCTTGAGCGAGATCGGCCAATACTTCGGCAAGCGCAGCCACAGCACCGTCGTGGCCGCGCAAAAGAAGATCAACAAGCTCATCGAGTCCAGCGCCCCCCTCGTCGTCGGCCAGCGCGATTGCAAGCTCGAAGACACCATCCGCCGCGTCGAAGATAATCTACTCGCCGGCTAAGGAGCGCGGCGCCTTCGCCACTCAACTCATTCCTACGTTGCCCGGATCTGGCGATACCATGGCGCCGTGCTCGCGTTCGCAGACTAATTATGACCGACCGTTACCCACGCCGATCACCACAGTTCTAATCCCACGATCAGCGTCTCTGCCGACGGTGCCCTCGATCGGTCTTTCTTTTCGATTGACAATAGCCTTGCGGCGGGTGGTACGGATCGCGGTGACCGCTCGTTGAATCTCGCGCGGGAACTCGGCCCTTAGTAACGCTCCGCACGGCTAGGGAGATTAACGATTTTTCGGTTCGCATGCCTTCCGCCCAGGGAACGGGTACAATCACGTCGGGGTTTGGATCATGAATTCCGCCGGAATCAGATAGATGCGGCTCGACTACCACGACTTTAGCGACAAGGATTTTGAACGCCTCGCGGTCTGCATCTGCGCCGAAATCCTCGGAACGGGGGTCGTCCCGTTCTGTACCGGCCCCGATGGATCGCGGGACATGAGATTTGAGGGCACCGCCGCTGATTTGCCGAACGCCGAGGAGCCCTACAAAGGTAAATTCATCGGGCAGGCTAAGCAGACGGAGAGCCCCGTGGCGAAGTTTAGCGATACGGACTTCTCCGGCGCAGCGAAATCTTCCGTTCTTTCCAAAGAAATGGCCGGAATAAAGAAGCTCGTGGACAAAGGCGAGTTGGACCATTATCTCCTTTTCGCAAATCGACGAATGTCTGGGGTCTCTGAGAAGCCAATTCAGGACCGAATCAAAAAGGAAACCGGCGCCAAGAACGTCGAGCTGTTTGGTGTCGAGCGAATCGACATGCTGTTAGCGCACAAGCCGAGAATCCTCGAGACGTTCGGCTTAGTCCCGAGGCACCTGCCGCTGCTTGTCACCTGTGACGCTCTAGCCGAGGTTATCCTTGCAATTGGCTCGCACCGCTCCCTATTCGAGGAGGCGTTTGAGCCGACAAGCCTTGAGCGGACGACATTCAAAAAAAAGCCTCCTCAGCAGAATCTGTGGGTGAATTCGGGCTGAGGGAGGTTGCCAAGTTGATGATACAACGCCAATTCGATGGTTTCGTACTCGCGAAAGCCGTACGACTTTCTCATGGTCAGTTTGGCTTTGTTATTGAAA
>DATATB010000104.1:0-74966 GCA_036268995.1 Pirellulales bacterium
GCCTGCTGAAATGCAAAGCCCGATATCCTGCCTTGCCCGAAGGCTTCGGCGAGCGATTGCGCGATCATGGAAGACACGTACGTCGGCATGTGCCTGGCCGCAACGAGCGGCGCCGCGCGCTCGGCGCCCAGCAGCGATGCCAGCTCGGGACAATCGCGCTGGCCGCGGAGGCTGCATCGGCAGGCATGCCCGAACGCCGCCGTCCAACGCACAAGGCCGTCGCGCCAACCCTCGTCGGCCGGCCCATAGCGCAGCGCGGTTAACACCAGGTCGCGGCATTGATTCGTGATCCCGCCCCAAAGCTTGCGGGCTTCCCACCAGCGGTCGTAGCCGGCGTTGGTTCTAAGCACCAGGATCAAGCTGAGCGCCGCGCCCAGGATTTCGTAAGGCGTGACGTCGATGGCGATCGTGTTTTCGGTGAGGATCTCGACGATGCAGATCAGCGTGGCCAGGCTGCCGAAGATCAGCACCCGGCCGAAGACGACGGCATCGGCCGTACCCTGCGACCGCACTAGATCGGTCCAGAAGGCAGAACGGGAATCCGCGGGGCTCATTGGCCGGTGCATAGTTCCTGCCCTGATGCGGTGCCTGCCGATCATGGCGGCTTGGAGGGATCGAACCTTCGCCAACGCGGCGTCTGCCTGGGGCTCGCGCCGAGGCGCCCTATCTTAGCAAGGCAACGAGCCGCGCCGTGGGGCTACGGTGGCCCTCGACCGCAAATCCATGAAGGCTTGTCGCTGGCCGAATTCACAGGTAGATTTGTCTCTCTTGACCGTCCTGGCCCCCTGGCAAGCTGTCGAGCGTCGTCTCACGCCGCTCGCGCAACGTTGTAATCGGCCACCGGATTCGATCAAGAAGTCCTTGCCGGTCAAGGGTTTTGGTTTGGCGGCGTAGCTCAGTTGGTTAGAGCAGCGGAATCATAATCCGCGTGTCCGGGGTTCGAATCCCTGCGCCGCTATTTTGGAAGTGTCCTATTGCGAAATAAGGACTTGGGGCGAAAAGAGCTGCGGGCTGTCGATTTCGCAGTGTTATTCAGCCCGTCGGGACTCGGCCGAAAGGTTTGTAGCCGCTGCGCACTTGCAGATCGAGTTCGTCGCCCAATTGCTTGAGTTGCCAGAGGATTTTCTCTGCGGCAGTTGGGATCGGCGGCGGCGTATAGAGTCGGCAACTATACTCACCGCAGCAATGCCGCAGTTCTACGCTGCCGGTGAGCATTTCCACTTTCGCCAAGACGAAAAACCGCAGCGTAACGGACTCTCTTTCGACGATCTCGGTTGCCACGTGATGCAGTTGGTGATACTCCACGCCGGTTTCGATTACTTGAAAGACCGCCATTTCCGGGTGATCGCGCAAACCTTCGACGAATTGCTGGACGTCGTCAAACTCGATGATGGTTGACATGAATGCATCCTTGTCGGAGATTGGCCGCTTGACCGGGTACCGAAGCCGATTTCGGCCCCAAGTAAAAACAGGCGGCATGCCGCGATTGGGGCCCTTGCGAGCCTCGTGCGCGCTGGCTTTTTGAAATCTACGCCAGCGCGCTGCTTAGCCCGGCCCAAGAAGATGCCCCATGACAAGCCCTTCATGGGACGTCACTGATGCACTAACCGTTCCGCCGACGACCGAACTCGGCGCGCCGCCAGCCCCCCACACGGTGAAAACCGCGGACTCTAGCGGTAGACGCTGGTGGTGGTCTCGGTCCAGCCGACGATGGGCGTCTCGGGGCTGAGAATGAAGATTTCGACGCGGCGATTGCGGTGGCGATTGGCGGCGGTCGTGTTGCTGGCGATCGGCTCGTGACGCCCGTAGCCGGCGACGCCCACCTGGTCTTCGCGCAGGCCCTGATGCTGCAAGTACTCGGCCACGTGCAGGGCCCGGGCCGTGCTGAGATACCAATTGTCGGGATAGCGCTCGCGCGTGTCGCGTTTGGCCACCTGCCGATTGTCGGTATGGCCGACCACCATCACACGAAAATTGCGGGCCTCGGCCGATTTGAGCAGCCGCACCAACTCGTTCAGCTTTTGCCGCGACTCGGGAGCCAGCGAGGCTTCGCCGGTCTCGAACAGCACGTCGGTATCGAGCTTGCAGATGCCCGATCGCGGGTCGTAGCGCAGTGCCGGATAGCGCTGGCACAGTTCGCGGAGGCGGCGATCAGAGCCGGCCCGCAAGCCGGTCGAATCGGCCACGAGGCCGTCAAGCTGTTCGTTCAGCCGCTCGCGTTCGCTTTCGTAATTGGTGACGCGTTTGTGCTCGAGGCCGGCTTGCTCTTCGAGCAGGGCCAATTCTTCTTCGGCCTTGATCAGGCGGTCTTCGACGGTGCGATTGTGAGCCCGGAGGTTGGCGATTTCAGCCAATTGGGCTTGCGATTGCTCGGCCAGCGCGCGGCCGCGGTTCTCGGAGGCCGACAATTGGCTGCGGGGCACGAACTGGCAACCGGTGGCAGTGCAGCAACCGGCCCAGAGGGCCAACCAGCAGACCGCTTTTGTCCGCGACATGAGATTCGACTCCTTTCGAATCCACCGGCTACAGCCAGACCATCGAGGGCCGGGCGTACACGGCGTTTATTTGATCAGCGTTTTCAGAATCACGCTGTCGACGCCATAGGGACTATCCCAGCTCCACATGTTGCGCACGACGTCGTACATCATGATGCCGCAAATCACCAAGGCAATGCTGCACACGGCCAGTCCGGCCACGGAAAAGGCCGAGAACTGCACCTCGGGCTGGGCCGGCACCATGACCGGGCCGGCACCGCCCATCGCGGGGCCGCGCGCAACCGGCGCTTCGCCGCCCATGCCGCCGAGCCCTCCCAGCGGCGATTCTTCTTCGACCAGCAATGACGAATTCAGGCCGGGAATCTGGCTCGCCAGCAGCGTCGCCGTGGCGTCGTCGAATTCGCCCTCGGTGTCGAGCATGATCACCTGGGAGCCCGAATCCGATTCGTCTTCGGCGGCTTCTTCCAGCGGCGTGAGCAAGAAGTCGTCGTCGGCCTTGAGTTCGGCACTTTCGCTGGCCGAAAAGTCGGTGGTTTGCAGCATGGCGTCGCTGCCCGACAGATCGATCGGCTTGTCGAGCGATAAGCCGCTGTCGCTAGGATCAATCAGCAGAATGCCGCTATCGCTGGGTCGGTGCGTGATGTCGCTGCCCGATCCGCCCGAGCCGGCGCCGCCCAATACGTCTTCGTCGGCCAGGTGCAGGCTGGAATCGCCGGAAGTGCCTTCGTCGGCCAGCAGCAGGCTTTCGCCGCCGAGGAGGCTAGAGCCGCCCGAGGGTGCGCCGCTCAGATCGACCATGCCCGGGCCGCCGAGCAACGCGCTCTCGCCCAAGGCCAGCTCGCTGCCGCTTTTGACCATCGTGGGCGAATCGGCCAGATCGATCGGCAACTCGCTGGGCGATGATAAGACGTCGTCGTCCGGCGGAGCCAGCACCACGTCACTCGAGGGGCCACGAACGTCGCTCGAAGGGCCGCGCTCGTCGGCCGAAACCAGGATGATGTCGCTGCCCAGGCCCAGGCTGCTGCCCATGGCCACGTCGTTGCCGAGTCCCAGGCCACTGCCCGGCCCGGCATCACTGCCCGGCCCGGCGCCTGCCAGCGCGTCGGATCCGCCGGACAGATGCAATCCGCTGCCGGCGTCGCTGCCCAATGCCAATCCACTGCCGGCGTCGCTGGACAGGTTCAGCCCGCTGCCGGTGCCGCTGCCGAGTGCCAGGCCGCTGCCCAGGCCACTGCCGGGCACGAATTCTTCTTCGGTCAATTTCAGACCGCTGTCGGGAGCCGCGTCGGGTTTTGCCGACTGGCCGATGACCGTGCTCGAACCGCCGGTGCCGCCCAGCTTGATATCGCTGAGATGAATGCCGTCGTCGTCTTCGGATACCAGGTCCATGGATAGTAGGTCGTCGCCGCTAGCGCTACCGATGGACGAGGGGGACGCGCCGCCGGACGCCTGACTCTCCTTGATGCGGTCGACGTCCTCGGGCTTGAACTTCCAACTGGCGCCGTCGCGGTAGCCGTAGATTTCTTGGCGCAGACGCAGCTCGGTGAGCGCATCGGTCGAGATGCCAAGCAGGTTTGCGGCTTCTTCGAGGGAAAGGAACTTACTGGCCATGCCGATCTCCGAATCAACTGCCCCCGCTGCCTACAGTCGGGGCGGCGCGGGCGAATTTTGATCCGCCGGCACGTACGGTTCCCGGTCAAGCCAGCGGACGCGTTAGCGTTGTTCTAACAAGGAGCGGATTTCACGCGGCAGCGGGGCGGCCGCATTGAACTCCGACATCTGCAAATCCCAATGAAAATTGCGGACACTTTTCAGCGCAATCTCGCCACTCGTGTTGTCGACGTGATAAACGCCCATGACACGCGTCCGGGGATCGATCACCGTCAACTGCTGTTTGTGCTCGCCCAGCGGAGAGGTGAGCGTAATCAAGTCGCCAGCCGAGGCGGTTCCCGCCGCAGGAGTCGCGACCGCCGCCGCGTCCCGAGCGCCGACCGCCGCGAGCACCGCGACACTCAAAACTGTCAGAGCGCCAACCACCGCAGCCTTCATAGATCACCCGAAGCTGTTGGTATTTGGGAGATTGGGCTCTTAAACAACTATTCTAAGAGCCACCTACCGTGATTCAAGAAAAATGCGAGTGCAGTTGCCCTACTATGCCTATTTTGTTGTCCGCCAGCGCCAAACCGGTATCGTTCCAAGCCGTACCAGCAGGCTTGCTGCTGTTAGCGTTATATGGACTTAACTCGATAATTGTTAAAACGTTACGAACAGTTTGCTCGCGCGTAAAACCGGCCCAGGCAAGAGACTGCGAGACGTGACATGCGAAAGATAGGCAGAATCGTGCGGCGAGGAGTCTAGCCATCGGCCCCGCGCGCTTCAAGATCAGGTCAATGTTCGCCCCAGGACATCCATCCATAAAGCCGCGACCGGTGGTCGCGGGCGTTTCAATCGCATCCCGCGACCACCGGTCGCGGCTTTATGGCGGCTTGATGTCAGAGTCGCGGTGGTTCGGGGCGTCAACTAGAATGGCCGCATGACTTCAACGCCGCCACCTGCGACCATCGGATTGCTGCTCAGCGGCGGTTTGGATAGTTCGATCTTGCTGGGCCGGCTGCTGGAACAACGCGAGACGGTCCAGCCGTTTTATATTCGCTCGGGCCTGTTCTGGCAGGATGCCGAGCTGCAAGCCGTGCGCGATTATACGACGGCATGGTCCGCGGCCGCGCTACGACCCTTAGTGACCCTGGATTTGCCGCTGGCCGACGTCTATGGCGAACATTGGTGCGTCAGCGGCCGGCACGTACCCGATGCTGCCAGCCCGGACGAAGCGGTGTACTTGCCGGGGCGCAATGCGTTGCTGATGATTAAGGCCGCGCTCTGGTGCCAGTTGCATCACGTGCCGACGCTAGCTTTAGGGACGCTGGCTTCGAATCCGTTTGCCGATGCCACGCCGGCATTTTTTCAGGACGTGGAAATGGCCCTCAATCGCGGCGACGGCGCGCGGTTGAAAATCGTGCGGCCGCTGGAGCAGCTCACTAAGCGGCAAGTGATGGAATTGGGCCGCGACTATCCCTTGGCGCTCACGTTTTCGTGTATTTCGCCCCAGGTCCGTCGGCATTGCGGCTCGTGTAACAAGTGCGCCGAACGGCAAGCCGCGTTCCGACTGGCGGGCATGGGCGATCCGACGGACTATGCCCTGCCGCCGGCCGAGCCGTATAACCGGCTGGCTTCGTAAATTCCGTAGCCCGACTTCGCAAAACCCCGCAAGGCATGAGGTGTTTCGACGTGTTTCGCGTGACCCGAGAAATCGACTTTTGCTATGGCCACCGGCTGCTGAACTACAACGGCAAGTGCAAATATCTGCATGGCCACAACGGCCGGGCAGTCATCGCCATCGAATCGCCCGAGCTGGACGAACGTGGCATGGTGCTGGATTTTTCCGACATCAAGAACGTCGTCAGTAACTGGATCGACCAGAACCTGGACCATCGGATGTTGCTGCACCGCGACGACCCGGCAGTGCCGGCGCTGCGCGAGATGGGCGAGCCGATGTACCTGTTGGACGTGAATCCGACGGCCGAAAACATCGCCCGGCTGATCTTCGAGTTCACGGCCTCGCAGGGGTTCCCGATCGTCGAAGCCCGGCTCTGGGAAACACCGCGCTGCTTCGCCACGTACACGGGCGGCGGTTGAGGCGAAAGCCGATCCTGCGCGGCTTGCAAACCGTTGCCATCTCGGATACTTCTGATAGGGCCGCTGGCCCCCGAAACCAGCGCTCGCAGCCGGCGGCGATTCTTTTTGCATCCAAGGACGTTGTAGCCCATGACCGACACCCCCGAGACGGCTGAAAAAAAGAAGCGCATTCTCCTGGTCGATGACGATTACGAAATCATCGAATCGATGCGTCTGGCGCTGGAGGCCCGCGGCTATCAGATCATGGTGGCCCGCGATGGAAACCAAGGCCTGGCGATGGCCGAGCGCGAGGATCCGGACCTGCTGATCCTGGACATGATGATGCCCAAGCGCAGCGGATTCCTGGTGCTGGAAAAGCTGCGGCGGAGCCGGCCGGTGCCGATGCGGGTGATCATGATTACCGCCAACGAGGGGAGCCGGCACAAGGCTTACGCCGAGATGTTGGGGGTCGACGACTACCTCCGCAAGCCATTCGCAATGGACCGGCTGCTGGAAAGCGTGCAGCGGCTGCTCACGTCTTGAAACACGGGTGTCCAAGCCGGCGAAAATGCGGCGCGTTGCTCCGTTTGGCCGCATTCTGGTCGGTCGGCGATCAAATCTTTGCGGTATTTCCCGCGCGCGCCTTTCGCGGCGAAAAGCGTTGCGCATGAATGGCTTGGTTGGTTTTTAAGGCCGCGCCGTATGGCACGGTTCGTGCATTTGGCCCAAAACCGGTATTGTCGCGATTTTGGATCCTGGCAATACTTGAAATAGGTTGGGGTCGAAACGGTCCTGACCCGGGCGGTTTGCCCCAGGGCGAGCCGGCCGAGCCAGAGCCCAACGCCTTTTTCCCTCGGCATGCGAGAAAAAGCCTAGAAACCTACCTGTACTTTTTCGCATCGCCCTCAATTCCCTGCTGCTCTTTTCCAAGTTTCCTTCGCAGGTCGGGTTCGGCCGACGTGCACGCTGCGCAGCAGGTAAAGCGCGAAACTTTTTCGCCTTCGCGTGACCTTCTCACGGCACCGCCCGCCGGTTTGAACCGCGTCAAGAGACGCAAGCCCTTCCCTTTCGCATGAAATGGAACGGCGGCGGCTCTTTTGCTTGTCTGACAATACAGACTTGCGTCGGGGGCTTGGCAGAAACGCCAGCGGCAGGGCAGTGAGGAGGGGGCAAAACGCGGGATCGGTCCGCTCCAGCCTACACACGCACGGACGCCAAAAAAACGAGTGCTTGAATCATCAAGCGACGGGAGGGATTCCGGACGTTTCTGAACCAAACTGGTGCCTGAGCGGGGAGAACGCGCAAATGAGTGAAGGACGCTCAATCATTTCGCTGGTGGCCGATCGTCAAGACCTGCAACAGTTCCGCAAGAAGAACTGGATCGGGTCGTTCGAAGCCTATCTCGACCTGGTGCGGACCAATCCCCGCGCGACCCGAAACGCGTTTCAGCGCGTTTACGACATGATCCTCTCCTACGGCACCGAGGTCGTGGAGAAGCATCGCGAAAAGCACGTCCGCTACCGCTTCTTCAGCGATCCCGACAACGACGGCGCCGATGCCGTCTTCGGCCTCGACCAAACGCTGGGCCTGCTGATCAACGCCTTCAAGAGCGCGGCCAAGGGCTACGGCATCGAAAAACGCGTGCTCTTGCTGCACGGTCCGGTGGGCAGCAGCAAAAGCACCATCGCCCGGCTGATCAAGAAGGGCCTCGAGCGCTACTCCGGCCACGATGACGGCGCCCTGTACACGCTGGGCTGGGCCGATCTCAAGGACGCGTCGATCGTGCAGTGGTGCCCGATGCACGAGGAGCCGCTGCACCTGATTCCGCGGCGCTTTCGCGACGACGTGGCGGCCAAACTCAACGCCGGCCGGTCGCCCGAGGACTACCCGCTGAAGATCCAGGGCGAATTGTGCCCCTTCTGCCGCTATGTGTATGCCGAACGGCTGAAGCACTACGAGGGCGATTGGACGCGCGTGGTCGAGGACGTCCGCGTCAAGCGGCTGATCCTCAGCGAGAAGGACCGCATCGGCATCGGCACCTTCCAGCCCAAGGACGAAAAGAACCAGGACTCGACCGAGCTGACCGGCGACATCAACTATCGCAAAATCGCCGAGTACGGCAGCGATAGCGATCCGCGCGCCTTTAACTTCGACGGCGAGTTCAACATCGCCAACCGCGGCGTAATCGAGTTCGTCGAGGTGCTGAAGCTGGACGTGGCGTTTCTGTACGACTTGCTAGGCGCCAGCCAGGAGCACAAGGTCAAGCCGAAGAAGTTCGCGCAGACCGACATCGACGAGGTGATTCTGGGGCATACCAACGAGCCCGAGTATCGGCGGCTGCAGAACAACGAGTTCATGGAGGCGCTGCGCGACCGCACGGTCAAGATCGACGTGCCGTACGTGACGACGCTGGCCGACGAGATTCGGATCTACGAGAAGGACTACAACCGCACCCGGGTGCAAGGCAAGCACATTGCTCCGCACACGATCGAAATGGCCGCCATGTGGGCCATCCTCACGCGGTTGGAGCAGCCCAAGAACGCGAACCTTTCGCTGCTGCAAAAGCTCAAGCTCTACAACGGCAAAAGCCTGCCCGGCTTCACCGAAGACAACATCAAGGAGCTGCGCGAGCACGCGGTGAACGAGGGGATGATCGGAATTTCGCCCCGCTATGTGCAGGACAAAATCTCGAACGCCCTGGTCGCGCATCCCGAGGCCACGAGCATCAATCCTTTCATGGTGCTCAACGAGCTGGAGACCGGGCTCAAGCATCACAGCCTGATCACCGCCGAAGAGACTCGCAATCATTACCGCGAACTCTTGGGCGTGGTGAAGGAAGAGTACGAGAACATCGTGAAGAACGAAGTCCAGCGGGCCATCGCGGCTGATGAAGACGCACTCAAGCGGCTGTGCGGTAACTACATCGACAACGTCAAGGCCTACACGCAGCGCGAGAAGGTGCGCAACAAGTTCACCGGCCAGTACGAAGAGCCGGCCGAAGGCCTGATGCGCTCGATCGAGACCAAGATCGACATTCCCGAAAGTCGCAAGGACGATTTCCGCCGCGAGATCATGAACTACATCGGTGCCTTGAGCATCGACGGTCGCACGTTCGACTACAAGACCAACGAGCGGCTGTACAAGGCCCTGGAGCTGAAGCTGTTCGAGGACCAGAAGGACACGATCAAGCTCACGAGCCTGGTGTCCAACGTCGTCGACGCGGATACCCAGGCCAAAATCGACGTAGTCAAAAGCCGCCTGATTCGCGACTACGGTTACGACGAAGAGAGCGCGAGCGACGTATTGAATTATGTGGCCAGCATCTTTGCCCGTGGCGATACGAAGCACGGGTAGGGAGTGTCAGTGGTCAGTTGTCAGTTGATTGGCAACGGCTGACAACTGACCACTGACAACTGACAACCGGCGAAGTTTTGGTCATGAAGATCGAACACGATTACTCGCGATTCAAGCAGATTGTGCGGGGTAAGATCCGCGCGAATCTGCGGAAGTACGTCACGCACGGCGAAATGATCGGCCGCAAGGGACGCGACCTGGTCAGCATCCCGGTGCCCAGCCTGGACGTGCCGCACTTCCGCTACGGCAAGAACGGCTCGGGCGGAGTCGGCCAGGGCGAAGGCGAGGAAGGCACGCCGGTGGCCCGTGGCGACGGCGACCAGGAAGGCGGCGCCGGCCAGGCGGGCAGCGAACCCGGCGGCCACGTGCTGGAAGTCGAGGTCACGCTGGAAGAACTGGCCCAGATCATGGGCGACGAGCTGCAGTTGCCGCGCATCGAGCCCAAGGGCAAGAAGAACATCGTCCACGAAAAAGCCCGCTACACGAGCATCCGCCGCTCAGGGCCCGAGAGTTTGCGGCACTTTAAGCGGACCTACATGGAGGCCCTGCGGCGCCAGATTTCCTCGAACACCTATAGCAGCCACGATCCGCGGGTTGTGCCCATCCGCGAAGACAAACGCTACCGCGCCTGGACCACCGAGCCGCATCCGGAAGTCAACGCCGTCGCCATTTACATGATGGACGTCTCGGGCTCGATGACCGACGAGCAAAAGCACATCGTGCGGACCGAGGCTTTTTGGATCGATACCTGGCTCAAGAGCCAATACGGCGGGCTCGAAGTCCGCTACATCATCCACGACGCCGCCGCCAAGGTGGTGGACGAAGAAACGTTCTACCACACGCGCGAAAGCGGCGGCACGCGCATTAGTTCGGCCTACAAAGTTTGCAACGAGCTGATCACCAACGAATTTCCCGTCTCGGATTGGAACATTTATTGCTTCCAGTTTTCCGACGGTGACAACTGGGGCGAAGACAACCAGATCAGCCTCCGCCTGCTCCGCGAGGAGCTGCTGCCCGCCTCCAACCTGTTCTGCTACGGTCAGGTCGAAAGCCCCTATGGCAGCGGCGAATACCTACGGGCGCTGCGCGACCGGCTGGTAACCGAAGTGGACAACTTGCTGCTCTCGGAGATCCGCGACAAAGACGGCATCTTCGACTCGATCAAAATGTTTCTGGGCAAAGGCAAATAGAATCCGCACCGCGCACTGACGCGCGGAAGGTGAATCCCCGTGGCCACCATCCCGCAACTGCATACCCTGCCTCCTGAGCTGGTCGCGATTCAGGCACAAATGGAGGGCCATGCCCGCCGCTACGGCCTGGATTTCTATCCCACCATCTTCGAGATCGTGGATTACGACCAACTGAACGCCATCGCCGCGTACGGCGGCTTTCCGACGCGCTATCCGCATTGGCGCTTCGGCATGGAATACGAGCAGCTCTCGAAGGGCTACGTCTACGGACTGCAAAAGATCTACGAGCTCGTGATCAACAACAATCCGTGCTACGCGTATCTCATGCAGTCCAACGAGCTCACCGATCAGAAGCTGGTGATGGCCCACGTGTACGGCCACTGCGACTTCTTCAAGAACAACCTGTGGTTTGGGCATACCAACCGCAAGATGATGGATCAAATGGCGAACAACGGGAATCGCGTTCGCCGCTACATGGACCGCTTCGGCGTCGAAGAGGTCGAGCAGTTCATCGATGCCTGTTTGAGCATCGAAGACCTGATCGACGTGCATTCCACGTACATCAAGCGGCAAGATTGCCGGCCGCCCAAGTTCGACTTTGCCCAGGCCGCGGAGGAAGAAGGCGACGACCTTCCGGAGGCGGGGCGCTTCCGCGCCAAGGGCTATATGGATCACTTCATCAATCCGCCCGACGTGCTGGCGGCCGAAACGGAAAAACGCCGCGCGCGCGACCAGCAGGAGCATTCGCACTTTCCCAAGGAACCGGTGCGCGACGTGATGCTCTTCATTCTCGAAAACGCGCCGCTGAAGATGTGGCAGCTCGACGTGCTGTCGATCGTCCGCGACGAGGCGTATTACTTCGCCCCCCAGGCGCAGACCAAGATCATGAACGAAGGCTGGGCCAGCTACTGGCACTCCACGATCATGACCCGGCAGGGGCTCACCGCCGCCGACCTGGTCTGCTATTGCGATCATCACTCCGGCACCATGGCTAGCAGCCAGGGCCGCTTGAACCCCTACAAGCTGGGCATCGAGCTGTTTCGCGACATCGAAGACCGCTGGAACCGCGGGCGTTTTGGCCGCGAGTACGACGAGTGCGACGACCTGGACGCCAAACGCCACTGGGACACCGGCGCCGGGCTGGGCCGCGAAAAGATCTTCGAAGTCCGGAAAGTCCACAACGATCTGACGTTCATCGACACGTTTTTGACCCTCGATTTTTGCCGCGAGCACAAGTTGTTCTCGTTCGGATACAACCCGGGAACCGATTATTACGAGATAGAGAGCCGCGAATTTCCCAAGATCAAGCAGCGGCTCTTGTTCGGCCTGACCAACCGCGGCCAGCCGCTGATCTCGGTGCGCGACGGCAACTACAAGAATCGTGGCGAGTTGTTTCTTGGGCACGAATACAACGGGATCGACCTGCAAATGAATTACGCCCACGACACGCTGGAAAACCTGTACCGGCTTTGGGCCCGACCGGTACACATTGAAACGATGCTGGAAGGCGTCAAGACGGTGCTATCGTTTGACGGCTCCGAGCACACGACCGAGCAGGCAGCGGCTGCGGCGAGATAGGAGTTTTCGATGTCCCTCGTTACTGAAATCCGATCGGCCCTCGATCGGTTAAGCATTCCCAGCCATACCCCTCAGACGCTCACCGCCGACGCCGCCGGACAGCGGCTGACGTTGCATCTGGCCGATGTCGACTCGTTGGCTTGCGGTTTTACTTCGCTCGAGTTCGAGAGCCAAGCTTTTGCCCAGGCCGGCATCGAGCAACTCAAGCTCGTGGCCGATAAGCTCGCCAAGCGGCTGACCTATCTGCTCGAGCCCATCTCGCCGATCGAACACGACGCCGAGCATTGCGTCGTTCAGCTCCGCTCTAACCCGCCGCAGCGCGACGAAGACCGCACCAGTTATTACGAACTGCTCGTGAGCCGTGGCGGCCGCTTGAGCCTGGTCCGCTACGCAAAACCCGCCGGTGGGCTGCGTCAGCCGATCACCAGCCACGTCACCCGCGAGGTGCTCCTACGGCTGGTGGGCGACTTTGCCCAGGTGAGCCTGTAGGCGTGTGAGCTGTCGGCGGTCGGCGCTCGCGTAAAGGTCACGTTGATCGTCAAGCGGTCAGCGGCGGCATACATCCCACCGCTCGCATATGGCCAAAGTCGCCGCGGCACACCATGTGCTCGCGTTGCCGATGATCGTTTCATTATTCCGGGCTGCTGCCAGGAGAAACCGCCATGCCTCTACGCGACGGTGCCAGAGAGTTTTTGCGTGCTCAAAACAATCCCAGCCGCATGCTTCCCCAGCGCGGTTTCGCGGAACACGCTCACGAGTCCCATCTGGCTCATTTCGCCCACGAACACGGCACGACGCTCTGGCTCCTGGCAGTCGGCGCTTTGGCCTGTTTTCTCGGGGCCGTCGTAGTCGCCGCTCGCAGCACGCGGCGGTAACCGCGGACTATGCCACTTCGTTGTCGCGAATCTGCGTGTCGATCGCGTCGCGATTTCGATCCGCATAATTCCACGCGGCGGACAAATCCTCAACTCGCAGCGCGGGGTATGCAGTTAGGATATCCGCGTTCGTTGCACCCGATCGCCGCATCTGTTCCAGCACCCAGACCGGGATCCTTGTTCGCGCGATTCGCGGTTCGCCGCCGCACACACCGGGTGAGATTTCAACATCAGTCATTAGTTACGTCTCCGTCGCGTCCGACTTGCCTACAATTGGATTGGGTTTCGGCCTGCCAATTTTACTCGGCCATGAAAGGGCTGACCGCGTGAACACCCATCTACGCATGCAAATGCGTTGAATAGTTGTTGCATCGTTTTGGCCGGCGCGGGATAATCACGGACGCAACCTACCCCCCGCGCCTGCCTTCCGCCCCCGCTGCGTTTGAACCCCGCCAGAAGGAACTGTTACATGGTTCGATCGCCTCGTTTTTTCGCGTGCTGCCCGCTAATCCTGGCAGTCTGCGCCCTGGCCGTGCCAATCGCCTTGGCGGCAACCACTTCGAGCAAGCCGGCAGCGGCTAAGTCCCCCGCGACTAAGCCGGCGGCTGCCCAAGCCGCCGACAGCGAGCCGATTGCCTCGCTGGAATTGACTGCGGCCGACGAACCCGGCGCAGTGGCCGTTTTGAGCGGTCGTGACTGCCGGCAGCAGTTGATTGTCACCGGCCGCACGGCCAAAGGTCGCCTGCTCGATCTGACCGGCAAAGTGGCATTTAGTTCTCAGCCCAGCGGCCTCGTCGAGATCGACGCCTCCGGCCTGGTCCGGCCGCTAGCCGATGGCCAGGCGACGATCGAAGCTCGCGACTCGCGAGGCCTCATTGCCCGGGCGCGAGTGGATGTCAGAAACTGCCGCGGCGATTTGGCGGTGAATTTTCCCAACGAAATCGTGCCGGTATTCACTAAGTTCGGGTGCAACAGCGGCGGCTGCCACGGCAAATCCGGCGGCCAGAATGGTTTTCGGCTGTCGCTGCTGGGTTTCGAGCCGACCGAGGATTTTGAGCATCTGGTGAAAGAGGGCCGCGGCCGGCGGCTGTTCCCCGGCTCGCCGGACGAAAGCCTGCTGCTGAAAAAGGCCGTCAACGCGGTCCCGCACGGCGGCGGCCAGCGGCTGGCGCACGACGCCCACGAGTATCGGCTGCTGCGGCGCTGGATTGCCCAAGGCATGCCCTACGGCACGCCGCAGGATCCAACCCTCCAGCGGATCAGCGTTTATCCGCGCGAGCGATCGATGCAGCGCCACGCGCGGCAGCAAGTGCGGGTGCTAGCCCACTATAGCGATGGTTCGATGCAGGACGTGACGCGGATGGCCCAATACGAGCCGAACAACACGGAAATGGCCGAAGTCGCTGCCAGTGGCGCCGTGACCACGCTCGACCTGTCGGGCGACGTGGCCGTGATGGCCCGCTACCAGGGACAAGTGGCCGTGTTCCACGCCACCGTCCCCTTGGGCGCTAAGACCGACCATTTTCCGCCCACGCGAAACGTCATCGACGAGGCCGTGTTCGCCAAGCTCAAGACGCTGGGCATGCCGGCATCGGGCGTGTGCGACGACGGTTCGTTCATCCGTCGCGTCACGATCGACATTACCGGACGCCTGCCTACGGCCGAAGAAACGCGGGCCTTCCTGGCCGACAAAAGCCCGTCGAAGCGCGATGCGCTCGTGGATCGCCTGCTGGCCGATGGCGGCTATGCCGACTATTTCGCCAACAAGTGGAGCGTCATCCTCCGCAATAAGCGGCGCGATCCCGGCTACGCGCACGGCACGTTCGCTTTCCACGATTGGATCCGCGACAGTCTCAACCGCAATCTACCGTACGACCAATTCGTGCGTTCGATCCTGGCCGCCAGCGGCGAGGTCTCGGACAACCCGGCCGTGGCCTGGTATCGCGAAGTGAAGGATGTCGAGCAAGAGGTCGAAGACGCCGCGCAATTGTTCCTGGGTTTGCGGATCCAGTGCGCCCGCTGCCATCATCATCCGTTCGAGAAGTGGAGCCAGCGCGACTACTACGGCTTTGCCGCGTTTTTCAGCCGCGTGGGCCGCAAAATCACGGCCGATCCGTCGGAGCCGCGCGTGTTTCATCGCCGCGGCCTGGCTTCGAGCGTCAATCCCAAGAGCGGCGAGACCCTGCGCCCCACGGGCTTGGGTGCCGCGCCCTCCGACGTCTCGCCCGAACGCGATCCGCGCCAATCGCTGGTGGACTGGATGGCCGAGCCGGGCAATCCGTTCTTCGCCCGCGCGCTAGTGAACCGCTATTGGAAGCACTTTTTCAGCCGCGGCATTGTCGAGCCTGAAGACGACATGCGCGTGACCAACCCGGCATCGAATCCCGAATTGCTCGAGGGCTTGTCGCGGCACTTTGCCGCCAGCGGCTTCGACCTCAAGGAGCTGGTCCGCACGATCTGCCGCTCGACCACGTATCAACTCAGCTCGGATCCGAACGATTACAACGCCAGCGACAAGCAGAACTTTTCGCGGTTTTATCCGCGCCGCCTGGCTGCCGAAGTGCTGCTCGATTCGCTGGACGCGGTCAGCGGTTCGCCGACCAGTTTTGGCGGCTTGCCGGCCGGCACGCGCGCTATTCAATTGCCCGACAGCGGCGTGAACAGCTACTTCCTGACCGTCTTCGGCCGGCCCGAAGCCTCGAGCGCTTGCGAATGCGAACGCTCGCAGGATGCCAACCTGGCCCAGAGCCTGCACCTGCTCAATTCGGCCGAAGTGCAGGGCAAGCTGACTTCCGGCACGAGCACCGCGGCCCGCCTCGCCGGCGACAAGCGGCCGCTGGAGGAGAAGATTCGCGAGTTGTATTTGTCCGTCTATTCCCGCCCGCCCGCCGCCGATGAGCTCGCGCTGGCCCGCGCACACATTGAGCGGGCCAAAGTTCCCCAGCAGGCGTACGAAGACGTCGTCTGGGCGCTGGTCAATACCAAGGAATTCTTGTTTACCCACTAATTCAGTCACGCCGCTTGCGGCCAGCGCGGGTTTCTGCGGATTCCGATGCGCGGCCGCCCCGCCCATTTTTTCACGCCATGACTCACCGTATCACTCGACACCGCCTTGTCGCGCGCACGCTGCTGAGCCTTGCCGGCTGGACGTTGGCCGCTTTGCCGGCTTTCGGCCAGTTGCCCACGGCGCAGCTCTTGTCCGTCTTTCCGGCCGGTGGCCGACAAGGCGCCCCGGTCGAAGTTGAAATTGCCGGCGCCGACCTGGAAGGCGTCGACCGCCTGGATTTTTCGCATCCCGGCATCAAGGCCGAGCCGAAGCGCGCGGCTCCGATTCTGGCCGGTTTGCCCGGTGAAGCGGTGCCCAATCGCTTCGTGGTCAGCGTGGCGGCAGACGTGCCGCCGGGATTGTACGACGTGCGCGCTGTCGGCCGCTTTGGCATCTCGAACCCGCGCACGTTCGCCGTCGGCCGGCTGGCCGAGTTGAACGAAGAAGCCACGAACATCAGCTTCGATAAGGCCATGACGATCGCGCTCGAGTCGATCGTCAATGGCCGCACGGGAGCGGGCGCAATCGATTATTTCCGTTTTGCGGCCCGCAAAGGCCAGCGCGTGCTGCTCGAGCTCTGGGCCGAACGTCTCGATTCGCGCCTCGATGGCACGCTTTCGCTGGTCGACGCCGCAGGCCGCGAGCTGGGCCACAGCCGCGACGCAATCGATCGCGATCCGCTGATGGACGTCGAAATCCCCGCCGACGGCCAGTACACCATTGCCGTCTATGACATGACCTATCAAGGCGGCAGCGACTTCTTCTACCGCCTGGCAGTCCACACGGGACCGCACGTCGATTTCGTCTTTCCACCCTGCGGTGCTCCGGCTAGCAAGGCGCCTGCCACGGTATTCGGCCGCAACTTGCCGGGCGGAAGTCCGTCGGCCACTGGCTTCGACGGCCGGCCACTCGCGCAATTGCCGATTACGGTCGACTATCCCGGCGGCCCGCATGTCGCGCAGCTTGACTTCGCCGGCTACTTGCCGAGCCGCAGCGTCTGGCTCGATGGCTTTTCGTTTCGCTGGCCGGCTGACGGGGCCAACAATTATTTGCTGACCTATGCCGCAGCTCCGGTCGTGCTCGAACACGAGCCCAACGACAAGCCCGAGGCGGCCCAGCGGCTAACGGTTCCCTGCGAGTTGGCCGGCTGGTTCGCGGGCGTCGACGACGCCGACTGGCTCCAGTTCGAGGCGCGCTCGGGCCAGGCGTTTTGGTTCCAGTTGAACTGCCAACACCGCGGCCAGCCGAGCGATCCGTACTTGCTCGTGCAGCGGGTCACGCGCGATGCCCAGGGCAAAGAGCAGGTCACCGACGTGGGTGAAGTCGATGACGAGCCGTCTTCCAACACGCTGCCCGGTTTTCCGGTATCGTCAGCCGATCCGGTGTATCGTTTTGCCGCGCCGGCCGATGGCACCTATCGGGTGCTGGTGCGTGATCTGGCCTCGTCCACCTCGCCGCGGCCTTACACGCTGGCCATTCGCGAGCCACAACCGGATTTTCGTCTGGTGGCGGTCCCCATTTATCCTTCCACGGCCAAAGCGAAAACGGTCAAGCCTTGGAGCCTGCTCGTGCGGCGTGGCGGCACGGTCATGCTCGACGTCGTCGCCTTTCGCCGCGATGGATTCAATGGCGACATCGAAGTTTCCGCCGCCGGGCTGCCGAAAGGCATCACGGCCCGCCCAGTGATCATTCCCTCCGGTCAAACGGCCGCGAACCTGGTGTTCGAATCCGCAGCCGATCAGCCGACCTGGGCCGGAACGATCGAAGTGCTGGGCACGGCTCTGTTGGGCCAGGAAAAGGTCACTCGCAAGGCCCGCAGCGGGACGGCCATTTGGTCTCCGCCGGCTTCGCAGCGCAAGCCGACGCCCTTGGTCAGCGGCCGGCTGGCCCACACGATCGTGCTGGCGGCCACGGCCGACGAAAGCCTGCCGGTCAAGATCGAACTCGGCGGCCGGGATGCCATCGAAGTCGCACTCGGCGGCAAATTGCAAGTGCCCATCAAGGTCACGCGTTCCGGCTACAACGACGCCCTGACGCTGACGATCGAGGGCTTGCCCGGCAAGCTCAAGGCGAAGCCGCTGACGATTGCCGCCGGCAAGAACGAAGGTCAATTGGTCATCGACGTGCCGGCCGGCACGGTGCTCGGCGAGTATTCGCTTGTGCTGCATGGCGAGGCTAAGATCAACTATCGCCGCGATGAAGGCGGCCTGCGCGCCGCCAACGAATATAAGGCCCGGCTGGATAAACTGACTGCCGACCCCAAGGCGCTGACGGCTGCCAAGGCCGCGGCCGACAAGCGCGTCGCCGCTGCCATGGCGGCGGCCAAGCCCAAGCCCGAAACGGTCGTCTTGTACTCGCCTCCGGCGCGGCTGAAGATAACGGCCGCGCCGGTCAAAACGCCCGCTAAAACTCCGCCCGCCGCATCCGCTCCCGGTCAAAAGCCGGGGGCGAAATGATCGCAAGCTAATATTGGAATCATGCCCATGCCCATGCCCTGCTGCCGTCGTTGCCGTCTGATTCGTTGGATCATCGCCTGCCTGGCGGCCCTGCTGTGGCTTGGCCATATCTCGTCGGCCAGCAAGGCAGCCGACGACGCTGCCGACCTGCTGCCCGTGGCCGAAATCAAGCATCCGCAGCCGGTTGATTTCCAACACGAGATTCTGCCGCTGTTGAAAAAGAACTGCCTGGCTTGTCACAACGCGGCCGATGCCGAAGGCAAGCTCGTGCTCGAAACGCCGCAGACGATCGCCAAGGGCGGCGACAACGGACCGGCCGTCGTCGCCAAACATCCGGAAAAGAGTTTGCTGCTGGAGCGCGCTCGCGGCGGCGGCGACGGCATCATGCCGCCCGAAGACAACAAGGTCGCGGCCAGTCCGCTCAAGCCAGATGAGTTGGGCCTGCTCAAATTGTGGATCGCCCAAGGAGCCACCGGCACGGTGCGCACCGAAAACGAAACGATCAAGTGGCAGCCGCTTCCGCCAGGCGTGAACCCGATCTTTGCCGTCGCGCTGTCGGCCGACGGCCAGTTCGCGGCATGCGGCCGTGCCAACCAGATCTTCATTTACCAGGTGCCCACCGGCCGCACGATCGGCCGTTTGACCGATCCCGCCTTGCTCCACAGCGGCATCTATTCGCAGCCGGGCGTGGCCGACCTCGACTTGATCCAATCGCTGGCGTTCAGCCCCGACGGTTCGTTGTTGGCCTCCGGCGGCTACCGCACGATCAAGCTCTGGCGCCGCGCGCCCAGCAATCAAACACTTTCGATCGACAAGCTCGCCGCCGATTCGCCGTTGGCAACCAGTCCCGACGGCAAATACCTGGCCGCGGCCAATGCCGACCACAGCATCCGCTTGGTCGATGCGGCCAGCGGCAAGACGCTGCACACGCTCGCCGGCCACTCGGGCGCGATCGCCGCGCTCGATTTCAGCTCGGACGGCACGAAGCTTTGCTCGGGATCAGCCGACCGCACGCTACGGCTATGGAGCGTGCCGGATGGCAAACCGCTGGGGCAACTCGATGCGCCCGGCCCGGTGGCGGCAGCCGTGCTCGTCGATAGCGGCAAGCAAGTCGCCGTGGCCTTCGGTGAGCCGCGCATCTGGATTGGGGCGTGGTCGGCGACTCCCAAATCGCCTGCGAAGCCGGGAGCGCCGGCACCACGTAGCGAGCCGGGAGCGTCAGCGACCGGAGGGGGCAAGCAACCGGTCATCTCCGGCAAGTTCGTGGCCCTCCACGGCAAGCAGGTGACGGCCCTGGCTTCGCTGCGCAAGATTCCCAATCAGCTCGTTTCGGCATCCGTCGATGGGCTGGTGAAGCTCTGGGACGTGAGCACCGGCAAGCTCGTGCGCGAGTTCAAGCATGGTGGCTCGGTCGCTGCGCTGGCCGTGCGGCCAGACGGCGAGCGCATTGCCTCGGCCGGTGCCGACAAAGTCACGAAGCTCTGGAACGTGCGCGACGGTAAAATGGTCGCCGAGCTGCGCGGCGATTTGCACGCCCGCGAGCGGGTCGACGCGGCCAGCCGGGCCGTTACGCTCGCCAAGAACAACCTGACCGAAACCAAGGCCGAGGCGGCGGAGGCCGAAAAGACCGTCACGGCCGAGGCCGAGAACGTCAAGAAGGCCACCGACGCACTGGCCGCCGCTGAAAAAGCCCTGCCGGCAAAAGTCACGGCACACGACAAGCAAGTGGCCGACAAACAGGCCGCCGACAAGACGCTGGCCGCTGACCAGGCCGGCAAATCGAAGGCCGATGCGGCCGTCGCCGCCGCTGCCGGGCAAGTGACTGCGGCCGACGCAGCGCAAAAGAAGGCGGCCCAGGCCGTCGTCGCAGCCAAGGCCGCGGCGAAAAAATCGCCCAAAGACAAGGCCGCTACCGAAGCCGTGACCGCTGCCGACAAAGCCGCTCGCGATGCCGCCGCAAAACTCAAGACCGCCCAGGATGCGCAAGCCGCGGCCAAGAAGCAACTCGTTCAAGCCGATGCGGCGCTCAAGCAATCGACGGCGAAGGTGGCGGCCGCAGTAAAAACTTTGGAGACGGCCGAGCAGGAACGCAAATCGGCCGAAACCTCGAAGCTGGCGGCCGGCAAGGCACTCACTTCGGCCACGGCCGCGGCCGCCAAGGCGAAAGAACGGCTGCCTGGCGTGAAGGCCGAAGTGACGACGGCCGAAAAACGCGTGGCCGCGGCCGAGAAAACGCTGACGGAAATTCGCACAGCCGCCACTGCCACGGAGCTGCCCTTATTGTCCGTGGCCTTTTCGGCCGATGGACTCGAGTTGGCCACCGGCAACACCGCTTCGCTCGTGCACACGTGGAGCGCCGAAAGCGGCGTCGCCTTGAATGCTTATGCCTGTGGAAGCGGAAGCGTGCGCGGCGTGGCTTTCGCCGGCGACCACGAGTTGCTGGCAGCCGCGGGGGGCAAGGCCGTGGCCTGGGACACGTTGCCTCAGTGGCAATGGTCTCGAACGCTGGGCACCGCCAGCGAGTTGCCGGTCGATCGCGTGACGGCCCTGGACTTCAGCCCCGACGGAAAGCTTCTGGCCTCGGGCGGCGGCGCTCCGTCGCGCAGCGGAGAGCTGAAGCTGTGGGACGTGGCCAGCGGCAAGCTCGTCCGCAGCTTGCCCGACGCTCACAGCGACACCGTGCTGGGCGTGCGTTTTTCGCCCGACGGCCAGTTGCTGGCCTCGTGTGGCACCGACAAGTTCCTCAAGGTGTTCGAGGTCTCCAGCGGCAAGTTCGTTCGGGCTTTCGAAGGCCACACGCACCACGTGCTCGGCGTCAGTTGGGCCAGCGACGGCAAATCGCTGGCGACGGCCGGCGCCGACAACGCCGTCAAGATCTGGGACCTGGCCACCGGCGAGCAAAAGCGCACGATCCAGGGCTTTTCGAAGGAAGTCACTTCGATCAACTTCCTCGGTGATACGCCCAACGTGCTGGCCACCAGCGGCGACAAGTCGATCCGCACGGTGCGCGCCACCGATGGTCAGAACGTGCGCACCTTTGGCGGCGCTACCGACTTCGTCTATGCCGGCGCCGCTTCGATCGACGGTCGCACGATCATCGCCGGCGGGCAAGACAGCACGTTGCGTGCATTCAATGCCGACAACGGCCAGTCGATCCGCAACTTCGACCCGCCCCCCGCGCCCACGACCGCCGCGGCAAAATAGCCGGCGGCAGCAGTCGTGGAATGCGTGGGGATTCCGCAGGCTTGCCGAAGCGTCGGAAGCCTCACGGCTTCCGCTACACAGGGCGGCGGAAAAGCTTGCGCTTGCGCTACAGTTTGCCAGGCGCGTTGCCGATGGTGATAGAGCGGCATAGCCAATCTTCGTAAGCCCCAAACTCAACATTACTAGCGGCGCATGTGGTGTAAAAGCTGTCGCCAGGATGTGCCCGGCCTGGTCTCGCCTGGCGAGAACTGCTACTGCTGCGCGCGTTGCGGATCGGTGTTGCAAGCGGGCCCGGCGCCCCGCACCAGCCCGCCGGCAGAAGAGGCCGCCACGATCGTTCCTCCGGATGGCGGCCAGCGCGTCGCGCTGCGCTACGATCCGTGGGAGCTCAACGAGCGTCTGCGCCATTTTCAGCGCGTGCTGCACGCAAGCCCACCGGTGCGGCAGGCGATGCCGGGTTCCAACGTTCGCTGGGATCTGCCTTCGGTACGCGTCGAGGCCGAGGATCCGCCGCAGCCTGCCCGATTGCTGGCATTCGTCAGTTGGTCCATCATGGGGCTTGGAGTGGGCGTGTTTGCTTGCGGCGCCGCCTTGGTAGGCTTGAGCCTGGTCAACGGGCGAAGCGATCTGTGGCGGCTAGGATTGCCCACTGTTCTGGCCGGCCAGTTCGCGCTGTTGCTCGCGCTGGCGCTGCAGCTCGCTGGGCGTTACGCTGGACGCCAGGCTGCCACTGACCAGTTGCAGCGGCTCGACGAGCAGTTGGAAAGCATCCGCCGCCGGCTCATCGATGGCGGAGTGCTGCGCGACCACGGCGCCCACGCTCTCGAAAAATAGCCGCTTGGTCCGATTGCTTCGGAACCACAGTTCCTGCTGACTGCTCAATGTGCGAGCGGTTCGCGCCGCGCGCCGCGACACTTCGTTCCCCGCCACTCCGACAGGCCCTTTGGGACCGGCTTTGAGCGATCTCCGCGGTGCCGCAACTCCAGGAAAAGGAGATTAAGACTCAGTAATCCTCGGTCGATACATCTCAAGGACGCGTCGCTATCACATCACTTCTTTGCGATCGGGGTGCAGGATGTACACCTTTTTTGCCTTCGCTGGTGTTGCGCTCGTGGCCCTGGTCTTGGCAGTCCATCGCAACAACCGCTGGCAGCGAACCAACAAGCATCGCCGCATCATGTAACGAATGAGCGGCGCGTGATCCTTCGCTGGAGCGCGTCGCTTTTTGCTTGTGCACGACGCGATCGGTTTGCTCGATCGCTCACCAAATGTTACTGCACCGCGCACTTCCAATTTCAATTGTGTCCGCGCCTTGACCAATTGCAGTTGCCGGACGGATAATCCGCGGCACGCTGTGGACACCTGATTCGCCAAGCGGCGAGTCATCTGCCCGCATCCGGCCAAAACAGGCGGAGTCGCGTTCAGACCTCCGGGCCGGGCATATTCCAACGGCGCTCACGCGCGGCGCATCGCCAGGCAACGGCATTGGAGGCCGGCGCACGCAGACCCCTAAAGTCCGCTGTGCACAGGCCGGCCTTGTCTTGGCGACGCAGTTCCAAACAGCAGCCGCCGATGGCCGCATGCTGTCAAGCCCCGACTAGCATCGGGCAAATCCAAAGTGACCATTGGAATCAGCAGCAGCGACCAGCAAGGAGCGTCGCGCTTTTCGGGATAACGCATGGCAGGACGCAGAAAAAAACCGCTGGAGCATCCAGCCTGGTTCACCTCGGTCGCTTGCCCGATCGTGATCGGTCCGCTGCCCGCGGCGGCCGACAGCCAGACGCAAGCCAACCCAGCCGAGGTCGATTCGTCGGCCGCGCAGAAACCTCGCCGCCGGTCTCGGCGCAGCGCGCGATCGTCCCAGCACATACCGCCGGCTGCGAAGCGCCGCCGCACCGCGTGAACGGCCGCCGAAAGCGCGGCTATTGCGGTACCGCCAGTTCCGTCCAGACGAGATCGGACAGGACCCACGTCCGACCGCTGATTCGATCGAAGCGCGCGGTTTCGAACGCGCCATCCGTGACCGACTGGGCCAGCAGTACCTGGAAATCTCCTGTGGGCACGGCAGCCTTCTCGGCCAGCTTGGTCCAAGCGGCGCCGCTGAACGAAACGAGTGCCTCGCCGGTGGTGCGATTAATGCGGACCAGGACGATGGCCTTGTTGCGCAAAGTGATCTGTTCAATTGCGAAGCCGCCTGCCGGTGGCGTCGGCAGGGTCAGCAGTGACGCCGTTGGAGGGGCGTAGGGCTGTGCCGGCTGGCCTGGCGGTTGCGTTGGTGGGACCACCGGGGCAGTGGCTTGTGATAGCGGAGGCACAAGGTTCTGTGCGCTCGACCAGCCGACCAATAAACCCAGGGTGACTGCCACTGCCAAAGCGATTCGCGACTTCATAATTGCCTCCCATGAATTGAAAACCGTGAGCCCGAGATTATAGCGTCCTTTCCGGCCAACCAAATGCTGCGGCCAAACGGTGTTTCGGCGGCTTCAAACGAGCCGCTTTACAACGGTTTAGCCGCGTTTGCAAAACGCCCCCAGCGGCACTAAACTGGCTCTCGCCAATCGTTTTGCAAATCCGCACGGGCGGAAGAGCGCGGGCGTAGCTCAGTTGGTAGAGCGCTAGCTTCCCAAGCTGGATGTCGAGGGTTCGAATCCCTTCGCCCGCTTTCAACGTAAGTTTCGTCGAATTCGAGCTTTCGATTACCTGCCGGCGGTCGGCAGTGCGGCACCAAAGTTCTCGGGGATTTCCGTAACAGCGGCCAATTCTTGACGCCACAAGACTCGCTGCCGACAATTTTTTCCAGCCACGCGACTGGTAAGGTTCCGATTGCGCGCCGACGCCGGACAGGGCAGCATGAGGCTGCCGGTGCGGCTTATTCCTGGCCGGCCATTTCTCGGCCGCCTTCTGCTGCGGTTTGGTCCACATGCATTCGCGCGGCGCTCGTGCCGACGGTGGGTTTCCTCGGTCGGGAACGAGACTGGATGGAACAATACGGCTTCACTCCGGACGACAAGCTGCGCGGGCTGACGTCGACCGCCTACGACGCGATGCACCATCTGTGCTTCGAGCTGCATTACTTGTCGTGCAGCGGAGGGGTGGGACGGCAGCGTTGAAGCACCTTGTCGGTGTCACAGGACGAATCGCCCCCATGTCTTGTCTTGGCCGCTTGGTCCGGCTCCAGGCGGCCGACGCGATCTACGTAGGGGTAGGCTTTCGGCGGGCGCCGCCGGAACTGGAAATTGAGGGCGCCGCACGGTTTCACCGTCGCAACCGCGAAGTACAATGGCATGCGGATTGCCGCTTGACATCTAGTGCCCGAAGTACTGCTATGTCCGGCACTTCTGCGGTTCGGCGGCGTTCAGGGTGCTCGGTTCGCGTGCGTTTTCGTGTTGTAAAGGCCAGGCAAAACCGATATAAGACGGCAGCCCATCGGCGCCAACTTTCGGGGAATTAGGCAGCTCATACCGCAGAGGTTGAGGCGATGTTGGCAAATCCTCCCACTCGGGGAAGTTGGATGGGCGGCGCACGGCTTTCTTTTTTTCTGGCCGTGTTTGCGGTGCTTACCGTTGGCGCTGTAATCCTCGCCTTACTGGGGGCGTTGTCGCCGGCTCTATCGACTGGCGTAGCGGTAGCCGCAGCTATTGGCTGCTGCGTCTCCTTCGGCTTATGGTTGATCGCAGGTTCGTCCCATGTGGCGGACCGGCGCCGCGATCCGCGGCCATAACCATATGCCGTGCAGGTGGTAAATGGTGGCCGCCGGCGACGCTCGTTGACAGCTCTCCGAGCAACCCTTCTAATCGGCTATGCCCAACCTATGAATTGGTGACGCATGGCCAGTCAAGTCGAGCAACCTGGAACCGTTTTTCATTGGACGCTCGGCTGCTTCATCTGCGAAGCAATTCCGATCGCGTCGGCATTTGTCATTTCGTTTTTTGCAGGCGAGCCTGATCCAATCGAACACCTAATTGGATACGCCCTGGTAATGGTCGTCGCGATCGGTCTTCTCGGGGCAGTGGTCGTCGACATGATTGTCGAAGACCACCGCCTAGGGCCAAATGAGAAGATACTCTGCGGCCTTATTGCCGGCGCCCTTGTCGTTGGCATGTTTGCCGGAATGGTGCAAGAAACGATGCTACACAACGCTGAACGTTTCAAAGGGGCGTTTTGGTTTGATCCGAATAAATGGTTCTGGTGGCAGGTCTTCCTGTCGTTGCCGGCCATTTTTTTTGCGATTAAAACAAAGTCTGACATGCTCGCCGTACAGCGAGCGCGCTCGTCTGCTCCGCACAGGAGGCCGTCGTGACGGTTTTCGATATCGGCTTTGGATGTTTAGCCCTTATTGCTTGGGCGAGCCTCTACTTCTATTGCCGCGGCTCCCGTGCCAGGATCGAACGCGCTACTGGCCAAGCAGCTCCCGCTTTCCGGTTTTCACTGCCGAGCGCAGTAGTTGTGATTTTGCTTTTTGGCGTCCCCGTCATTGCGGTTTCTACCACGCTGAGGGCATTCAATAGCTCTGCAGAGCACGCTAATGCTGCTGACGGGCTGCGAACGCATCTGGCAGAATCGGATTCAAAGGTAACGCAGCTTTCAAGCGATTTGGAGACTGCCCAGTCCGCAGCTGCGCAGCTTTCACGCGATTTGGAGAAGGCGCAGTCCACAGTGGCGCAGCTTCAGAAATCAAGCGACGCGAACCGAGGGCGTGCGTCAGCCGACATCGCGAAAATTCGGCAACTCGAGGAAGAGATCAAAGCGCGCAACGCAGACCTTGAGCAACAGAAGAACTCCTACGACAGAATCGTCGGAGAAATCACCGCAAGGCATCGAGCAGTTGAATCCGAGTACAAAACGACGCAGCAGTCCCTACGCCGAATTCTCGCTGCACTGGATGTTTCAGCTGAGCAGGATGCGATACAGCGGATAACTGAGTTGGTCGCCAAACCGACCGATGTTGATGTCCTTGTGCAGATTCAGGAGTCACAGCCGCTCGAGCGACTAACCTTCATCACAACGAAAACCACCGATAGTCCAGACAAGAGCAACTTCACTTTACGGCTCCATCGTGGCCGTTGGTCGACGTTTGCTCACTTGCCAGCGGAAGCAGAGAGCTTTGATTTCGACAGACTCGTTTTTCTTGGTGACCTCGAAGTCTCTAAATCCAATTCCTCGTTCGAGCTACCAACAAAAGACGCGATGATTCTGCCAGATCGACGCCGCACTCTTCTCGTGCCAAAGCAGATGTCACTGCTGCATCCGAGCAAATCGTCAACGAGCAAATAGTCGTAACCGGCACCAGCATTCTCGGCCGCGTTTGCCGTCCACCAGCAAGGCTGCCGCTCGGCGGCCGATAGCCGTTGCGACGCCGGCAGCAGCTCGCGATGCCAGGGCTCGCCGTTTTCGTTGTGCACCAGGTCCACGACCTGGTGCAGCGCCATGCTTATGGCAAAACCCGCTTCCGGTTCCGATCCTTCCGGACAAACTGATGACTGCCGAGCGCCACCGACGGGGAATTCATGCGATGCGGTTTAACGTGAAGCCGATCACGCTTCGGCTGGCAGCGGTGTTCGCCAAAACCGCGGCTTCATTGGCATGGCCGCTTCATCGGCTGCGTTCTCAATTGCCTCCTCGATTCTCAGTAAGTCCCACCCACAAAAACGCGCTAGATTCCAAATTGGACGCGCAAGTCCGCGCAGGGCGGTGTGACTCAGGACCACGATGCCTTGCGGGTTGATTCTCTTCTGGAGAACCTTCATGTCGGGAGCCGACGGAGACGCGTCGATTTCCTTGTAGCCAAGCTGTGTAATCGCCCAATGGTGCCCGTGAGCGATCGCAGAGAGAAGCCTGTACATCGGAGCGAGATCGAGCATCTCATCGATAATTTGCGTTGCGGACGGCATCCGTACCCCGATGCCGATTCGATGGCCGTGCCGATCGGTAACACGTGGAAACCCAAGCCGAATGGCTTCAGCTTCAAGGTCGTCAGCCCGGGCTTCAAGCACCGGAATTGCCCCCGGCTGCGCTCCTGAGGTGCGCAGCAGCGTTATTTGCTGCTCGATCGATTCAAAGCGATAGGCGAAGACGCGTCTGGTTCGCATTTCCGCGTCAACCGCCGGATCAGCGAACCAAGCAGCAATCGCGCAGGATTCGAGCATCGAGCGAACGCAGGTAAAGCCGGCAACGGTTTCTACTGGCGAGGTGATCGTCTTAATGAAAGCAGTAACGTGGTCGCCGGCGAACTCGATAAGGAGTCCGGCGGCGCTCCAGGCCGACGAAATTGATTCGGGGCGCACATAGGTTTTGTACTCCTGTTCAGCCTGAGAGTCCGGCCTCGGCTGGGGGCCCGCGACGCGTATTAGTCGGCCGACCTCGCTGTGGAATAACCCCAACCCCTTGCGGCACGCCTCGATCAGCTTGACCTCTACTGGGTCCAGGGGCATTCTCGCCGCCGCGCTGCTTACGTCGTCGCTCATTGTCGATTTCAATTCGAGTTCTTTTTGCCGTAGGGATCATGCCAGCCGAATTCATCGATCAGAGCTGTGCGCAAATCCGCGTAGCCGTCTTCGGGTCCGTCTCCTTCTTGGTCAAAGACGAAGACCGAAAGCTGTTGGAACTGGTCGTCCCATTCAAGGCCTTCGACTTCAAGTCGGTCGTCGGCCTCAATGCGCGAGCCCGGCCGCGAGCGGTAAACCAGCACCATGCCGACGTGCGGGACGAAGGGTAATTTCACGTCCCGGTGCACGTCGAACTCGTCGCCGATGAACCGAACGAGTGTGGCCTTCATGCCAGCTCAGAGACACGGATCAAGGAGATAACAGGGCACCAACCACTCTCCGTCATTGACCGAAACCGAGCGCAGCCGCTCGGTCAAATGACTGTAACTCGCGGCAAATACATACTACAGCATCCGAAGTATTGCGAAAGCTGACGGAAGGTGTAAAATCGCCAAATCCTCGGGGATTCTGGTGCTTTTCGGCCGACAACCTTGCGTTTTCCCAAGCTGGATGTCGAGGGTTCGAATCCCTTCGCCCGCTTTTTTTGACAAGTCAGACCGGTTCCTAAACTTAGGAATACCCTTCCACACGTCAAGGGCAGCCACCACGTCTGGTCGCCAAGCCGGGGGCGGACAACCAGGCCGGCAAAATCCTTGCTCATGGCGTGCAGCGATCTGGCCCTGGTCGCCTGCAATCGTCGGTCATTGTCACCGGTTGGATGAATCGTCCTCCACATCCGCAGACAAATTGGACCGAGCAGTTCGAGGACATCGGCGTCGGTTTTGCCCGCACGAGCCAAGGCGATGCGTATTGGTGTGCCGTGTTCGGGAAGAAGTAGCATGCCCTACAGCCAGTCGCTTGCCGACCGAGTTCGCCAAACGTTGCGAAGTCATCGGAACATCACCGAGAAGAAGATGTTCGGCGGGCTTATCTTTATGTTCAGCGGCAACATGCTTGTCGGCATTTGGCAGCAGTCGTTGATTGTTCGGCTTGGAGCCGACCGGGCAGCCGAGGTATTGGGGCAGCCGCATATTCGAGAGTTCGATGTGACCGGACGGCCGATGAAGAACTGGGTCATGGTCGAGCCGGACGGCCTGGAGAGGGACGAGCAATTGGCCGAATGGATTAAGGCGGCGTTGGAGTTCGTGGAGAAGCTGCCGGCGAAGTAGTGCCGAATCGTTGATATGACAACGTGCCGTCGCCCTCAATTGCGTCCGTGGTGTTGTCGAAGACTGCTGGCTGCTTATGCGGTTTTAATCAGCCTTCAACCCAGTGGACGTTTCTTCAGCCTCTGGGAAAAGAGCGTCTGGGCAGGGTAGAATCCGCGCAGGCAAACTGGCCGCTTCGAACCTTGCTCGGAAGTCAGCCGACGCGCCAATTAAAGGCAAATACTAGGGGCCGACGCGGATGCCTGTGTTGGAATTGGACGCGCTGACGCGGCGGTTTGGGCAGCAGGTCGCCGTCGACGCGGTGACGATGCAGGTCGAAGCGGGCGAGATCCTCGGCCTGCTGGGGCCCAACGGGGCCGGCAAGACGACCACGCTGAAGATGCTCACCACGCTGCTGCCGCCCACCTCCGGAACGGCCCGCGTTGTCGGTTATGACATCGTGACCCAGTCGGCCGCTGTGCGACGGATGATGGGTTATGTTCCGCAGTTGGTTTCGGCCGACGGAGGGCTGTCGGGCTACGAAAACCTGCTGCTGTTCGCCCGGCTGTACGACGTGCCGCGCCGCCAGCAGCGCGAGCGCGTGGACGAGGCCCTGGCATTCATGGGCCTGGCCGACGCCGCGCAGAAGATGGTGCGGCATTACTCTGGCGGCATGATCCGGCGGCTGGAAATTGCGCAGGCTATGCTGCATCGGCCACCGGTGTTGTTCCTGGACGAGCCGACCGTCGGCTTGGACCCCATTGCCCGCGAAGCGGTGTGGGAACGCATCGGTCAGCTTCGCGACGACTATGGCACGACGATCTTGTTCACCACGCATCTGATGGAAGAGGCCGACACGCTGTGCTCGCGCGTGGCCATTATGCACTTGGGCAAAGTGGCGGCCTTGGGCCAGCCGAGCGAACTCAAGGCGGCCCTAGGCATCGCGGATGCGACGCTGGACGACGTGTTTGTGCATTACGCCGGAGCGGCAAACGACACCGGAGGCAACTATCGTGAAATCTCCCGCGCCCGGCGCACCGCCCGACGGCTCGGTTGATGCCGCACCACCGGGTCCGGCCGCCCAGGTTGCGGCGTTCTTCTACAAGACGCTGGTGATCGTCGGCACCGAAGCCCGGAAGCTGCGGCACGAGCCGACCGACTTGATCACCCGGGCCGTTCAGCCGGCGCTGTGGCTGCTGTTGTTCGGCCAGGTGTTCACCCGCACGCGGGCCATTCCCACCGGCTCGATCCCGTATCTGGATTTCATGGCGCCGGGCATCCTGGCCCAGAGCGTGCTGTTTATCGCCATCTTTTATGGTATCGCGATCATCTGGGAACGCGATCTGGGGCTGGTACACAAGCTGTTGGTCACGCCCACACCGCGGGCCGCGCTGGTGCTGGGCAAGGCGCTGTCGGCCGGCATTCGGGCGCTGTCGCAAGCCGTGATTATCTACCTGCTCTCGCTGCTGCTGGGCGTCACGGTGAACTGGGATCCGCTGGCGCTCGTCGGCGTGATGCTGGCGGTGCTCTTGGGGGCCGCGCTGTTCTCGACGTTTTCGCTGATCATCGCCTGTATCGTGAAGACTCGCGAACGCTTCATGGGCATTGGCCAGGTGCTGACCATGCCGCTGTTCTTCGCCAGCAACGCGATTTATCCCGTCGACATCATGCCCGGCTGGTTGCAGGTGCTGTCGAAAATCAATCCGCTGACGTACGAAGTCGACGCTCTGCGGACGCTGATGCTGCCGGGCGCCAACAGCGCATTCGGCCTGGGGCTCGATTTCGCCGTGCTGCTGGGCATCACGGCAGGACTGGTCGTGCTGGCCGGCAAGGTCTATCCGAACGTGGTGCGGTGACAGGCCTGGCGCCGTATTATTTTTTTTCGCTGATGTACCAGCGATCGGCGCGCTTGACAAAGATCATCCGCGGCGCCGGCAGGCCGTTTTCTACGTGCACGTTTGTCAGATCGAAGAGCGCCTCGTTTTGATCGGCATTCATTTGGGGAGTGACTTGAAGCAGGGCCCGCAGCGTGGCAATGAACTGTCCCTTGATCGGCGTCACGTGCTCCACCGAGCCAGCCAGGCCACCCTGCTCATTGCGCTTTGCCAATTCCTCGGGCGGGATCGCCCGCTTTAGGAACTGCTCGACGTGACCGGCTTCGAGCAAGGTCAGCATCTCTTGGATCGAAATCTTGAGTGCCGGATCCATCTGCGCCGGAGTCGAGCTCGCAGGCGCAGCCT
Organism: Pirellulales bacterium; assembly: GCA_036268995.1. Classification (GTDB taxonomy): domain Bacteria; phylum Planctomycetota; class Planctomycetia; order Pirellulales; family PNKZ01; genus DATATB01. The sequence continues at coordinate 31,744 of DATATB010000104.1, forward strand.
TGATTCGCTCGCAAGCGATCAGGTCGGCACTGGCCGTGCGTTCAGCCGGGAATACCGTCGGGCGTGGCTGGCCGGCCGTCGTGGTCATGCAGATTCGTAGCTTGTCCCCGTTCAACTCGTAGATGGCTTTGAAAGGAACCTTGATATCGTCGATGAGGCCAAAGTCGAGCTGCTTCGGGTTCTGTGTGGAGTCGATCCGATACGGACCGTCGAGCCGCCCTAGCGTGTAGCGTTCCTTTTCGAAAACCAGCTTGTCGGTCGCGGCCTTTCCTTCGTCGGCGACAATCTTCCAGCTTCCCAATAGCAGGGCTTTATCGTCCGCGGCCGCGCCCGGCTGCGTGGTGGGTTGACTAGCACCGTCACGCGACTCCATTTTTGGCTTGCGTCTGGCTGGATTGCGAGGTGTCGTCGTTCGCGAATTGCCGGCCGCCGTGTCTCCAGGCAGGTGAACGCGGCGAGCCGGAAACATTCGCGTCTGCTCCCGGCCGCCGGGTCCGGCTACGCGAATCTTGAGCAGACCGGCTGGGGTATACTCGACGAACTCGCCGGTCGTTTCACGTCCCGCCATGTCCACGACCACCTTGTCGCCCGGCTTCAGCTTCGTCATGTCATCGGCCGCCACCGTGCCTCGGGCAATGCACAAGATCGCGAACAGGACTGTCCAAAACGCTCTTGGATGGTGTGACATGCTGGGGCTCCGCGAATCGGTTGAAGCAGACGGCGTTGACCAAAGATACAGACAGTACACGGCGGCCACCACTGGCCGGCGGCACACCCTACAAGTTACTTATTGGGCCGCTGGTATTCCAGCATTTCGGTGGCCAGCAGCAGGGCCATGGCTCCGCCACGGTCGTCGCGTCCCCAGGTGGCCGGCCGATCGAAGTAATCGCGCAAGGTCGGTTGCTTGCCCGTGCCGACGCAGACGTCCACGAGCGTGCCATCGGGCTGGGTCCGCAGCTTGATCGCTTGCCACGCGCGCTGAATGGCGGGATCGAATCGCTGGCGCGAGAGCAGCCCCAGTCGCACGCCACGGGCCATGGCCCAGGCGATCATGCACGTGCAACTGAACTCACGGTAGCTTTCCGGATGATCGATCACCTGGTGCCAGCAGCCGGTGGGATCCTGGTACGGCAGCAAGGCTTCGAGATGGTTTCGAAGCGCGCCCAGCAATTCGTTTCGCCCCGGCTCGTTCGTGGGCCACTCGGAGAGCGTCCAGGCCAGGCCCAACGCAGGGAATCCATTGCCGCGGCCCCAAGCGGCTTCGCAAAGCGGCGAGTGCCGATAAAGCCCGTCGGTGCGTAGCGTCAGTCGCCGCATGAAGCGCAGATGGCGCAGGCACATCTGATAGTACCGGGGCTTGCCGGTCAGGTGGCCGGCGGCGGCCAGGATCGGGCAGCCCATAAAAACGGCGTCGCTCATTTCGCTATGACCGGGCAGGGCCTCGCGCGGCTTTCCGGCGGCGTCGAAGCCCAGGTCAGCGACCGCTCGAATCAGCCCGATGCAAGCCAAATTCTGCGCCTCGCTCTTGCGGGTCGGATCGACCAACTCACTGAAAATCAGGTGGCCGGCGAATTCGCTGCCACTGCTCTTGGGACCCAGCGCCGGATGCTGGCCAGTCAGGTAGGGCGCTACGATCCGCTCGACGTCCGCGCGTTGCGAAGAATCGCCCGTGGCCGCGCCCAATCGCAACCGGCCGACCAGCGCCAGTGCCGAAATGTACTGGACCTTGGGCAGCGCATGGCCATAGACCTGCGCCAACTGCTGGGCAACTTCCTGCGGCGAGCGCTCGGCAAGGCGGCCGAGTTCCAGCCATCGGTCCGACGGCTCCGGCTGCTTCGCCACGCCATCCTTGAGATCCGCTACAAATCGCAGAAACGGTCGCTCATCGCCCGCTTTGACTGTCAAGGTGATCGCCGCTCGGGTCGTGGCTCGCGGCGTTTGACTGAGCGCGTCGATCAGCGATCGGGCGGCCGGCGTTGCGGTCTCGGTGGTCGTCCCTTCCACCATTTCCACCACGCACTCCGGCGTGTGCATGGCGATCCAGCGCCACAGGTACTGTGCCTCGGGCACGGTGCGACTGGCGTAGGCATCAGCCGGCGGCGGAAAGGCACCCGCCGGCTCGCCGCCTGCGCCGTTGGCCAAGTTCAAACCGTGGCGATATCCATCGGGATTGCCGCACAGCACCGCCGACAAGGCGATGCGGTCTCGCAGCGATCGGAATTCGTCGTCGTGATAGAACCGGTTCAACACTTTCACTAGCGAGTCGACCACTGGCCGCGAGCCATCGAGCCCCGCTACAAGCAGGACTCGGTGCTTTTTGGTGTGCAGGTCCAGGTCGTCGGCCGTGATGTAGGCCGGAATCGGCGTTCCCTGACGCGTGACCCCGATGGGCGTATAGAGCAGGCCTGGGATCTCAACTCGAGGGAGTTTCAACTCGGGCGCAGAGTTGTTCGCCTCAGCGGCCAGTGCGACCGCTGCCGGCAGCAGTGCAAGGGACATGCAGACGAGGCCAGGAGCGAGATAACGCATGACGAATCGCCTTAGGTTGCAGGTCGGGCCGGCGTCCACTCGGAATGGCGTTCTGATCACCAGTGTCAAGGCTGCCGGGGAGGCGACCCTTTGGTCTGCTGTTCGTACAACGAAAAGTAATCGACGTAGTTCGGAAGCGGGTACGGAGTGTCGTCCGCTTTTATCGCGCAAACGACCTCAGCTTCCGGAAAGAGTCGCTTGCACTCGTCTACGCTTGGCCTGCCTGGCACCCAATAAACGACCGAAACTCCCCGCTCACGAAGCGTTCGCAGGCACCACGGTGCATCAACCGTCGCCAGTTCTGATCGCGTGGGTTGCTCCGCGAACACACCGACGCAGTAGAGCAAATTCGTCCCGGATTCGAGCGCAGCGTGCCTCTGCTTAATCCACTTCAGCGAGTATCCCACCCAGGCCAGTGCGGGGGCCACAATCGCGATCAGGACGAACAGCGTCCGTAGCCTGAAGGCAAACCAGCTGTGTCGTGGTTTCTCGTGCATGCGCGCAGTATAGCGTGTGAGAATGCGCGATCTCCCATTTAGTTAGTTTGAACAACGCACCGGCGGTCCGGGCAGTTTTTTCCGTAGCCCAGCCCTTCAGGGCTGGGTTTACATTCGGCGACCGGAATCTCACCTTCCCATTCCGATGAGGCCGCAGGCCGCATCGGAATGGGAAGGTGGTTTGCGCGACCGCGTGGTCCCAGCCCTGAAGGGCTGGGCTACGGAAAACGAGTGGCGGGAAGCCGTCGGCTTGACGCCTCGTAATTCACTGCCTGCTTTTGAGATGCCCACACATGCTCATGCTGCCGCGGACGATTCTCTTGCATGGCGGAACGAAATCGCTTATCCTCACTCATCAATCCTGCCTTATGCGTCCTGCCGGCTTTTGACCCCTGCCGATCGCTGGTCCCGCCACCGTAGCTGAGAGGAGGCACGTATGTCCTGCTCCGAGCATTTCGAGCATGTGCGGCTGTCACGACGTTCGGCCGTGCAAGCCGGCGCCATCGGTTTGTTGGGCCTGGGAGCCAATCATCTGGAAGGCCTGCGGGCGATGGCCGTGCCCGGATCATCCGCCGCCCAGCCGCCGGCCAAGGCCGTGATCTTTATTTTCCTCAGCGGCGGCCTGGCCCAGCACGATAGCTTCGACATGAAGCCGGATGCTCCCGACGAAGTGCGCGGCGAGTTCCGGCCGATCGCCACTAGCACGCCGGGCATCGAAATCTGCGAACACCTGCCGCTACTGGCCGCTCGCAGCCACCGCTGGGCGCTGGTGCGTTCGCTGGCGCACGCCCAGCCCGAGCATTCGGCCGGCCACATGTTGATGATGTCGGGGCGGTCGCAGCTTCCGCCGGGATTTGATCGCAAGGCGGCGCGGGCTGGCGATTGGCCTTCGATCGCCGCCGTGGCCAATACCTTGACGGCGCCGCGAAACAACCTGCCGCCGGCCATCGTGCTGCCCGAGCCGATGGTTCATCGAACGGGCCATGCCATCCCGGGGCAGGGGGCCGGCGAGATGGGCGGGCACCGCGACCCGATGTTCTTGCAGTTGACCCGCTACAATCCCAAAGCCTACGGCGCCATGCCGCAATACGGCTTTCATCATCAAACCGGGCGAATGCCGCCGGACAAGGACTTTGCCTTCCAGGCGCCCAATCTCTCGCTGCCCGAAGGGCTCGACGGCCGGCGATTTCGCGGGCGGCTCGAGTTGCTCGAGCTGGTGGATCGGCAGCGGAAGGCGCTGGACCAGGCGGCCGAAGGTCAGGCTTTTGATCAGTATCGGCAAAAGGCCGTTTCGCTGCTGGTCGATCCACGCGTCCGCCGGGCGTTCGACGTTTCGCAGGCCGCGCCGGGCACGTTGGATCGCTATGGCCGCAACACGTTCGGCTGGTCGCTGCTGTTGGCCCGGCAGTTGGTCGAAGCGGGCGTCAACATGGTGCAGGTGAACCTGGGCAATAACGAAACGTGGGATACGCATGGCAACGCGTTTCCGAATTTGAAGAACCAGCTTTTCCCGCCCACCGACCGAGCCCTGTCGGCTTTGATCGACGACTTGGACGAGCGCGGAATGCTCGATTCGACGCTGCTGGTCATGGCCGGCGAGATGGGCCGCACGCCGCGAATTTCGCGTTTGAAGGGCGTCTACGATCAGCCCGGCCGCGACCATTGGGGCACGCAAACCGTGTGGTTTGCCGGTGGCGGTGTGCAACCGGGCAATGTGATCGGCTCGACCGACAAGCTGGGGGCTTACCCGGCCGCCAGTCCGCAGAAGCCGGAAAACATGGCCGCCAGCATTTACCAGGCGCTGGGCATTCCGCGCGAGCTGGCCTGGCACGATGCCAACGGCCGGCCGCACTTTGTGTATCACGGCGAGCCGATCCGCGGCCTCTCGGCCTAACCTGGGTGGCTCCCGGCCCGTGGATGCGCGTAGCGGATGTCGTGAGACTTCCGACGGATCGATTACCGTTCGGAAATTCTCACGAATTCCGCTACTGCTGCGCGTACGGCGGTCGTTCGGAATTCTCACGAATTCCGCTCCCGGCATGGCGAATCCGCGCAAAATCGAAAATGGCCGGTTTTTGATTTGAATATTTTTTCTGCGGTTCTTGCCCGAACCCTTGGCGTAATGGCATGGCGACCGGGTACACTGATCGCCAGCAGGAATGGCACTGGCACGGCAATCGTTTGCCGGGCGGTGCCGTTCAGTCATCAATCTGGAAGGCACAGGCATGGCCGAAGGCACGATCAAGAAGTTGACGGACAAAGGTTTCGGATTCATCAGCACGGGCGGTCCCAAGGATTTGTTTTTTCACTCTAAGGCCCTGCAAGGCGTCCAGTTCGACGATCTGCAAGAAGGCCAGCGGGTGTCGTTCACCGAAGGCCGCGGCCCTAAGGGTCCCTGCGCCGAAAACGTAAAGCCGATCTAGCCGCAAGTCGATCTAGCCGCGCGAAAGCGCCATCCCGCGGCGCATCATCGACACTTTCGGACCTGTAGCCGGAGTCGGCTGCCGCTTGAGCAATCAGAGCGGAGAGCCGACCCGGCTTTGGTTCCCTCGGTCGAGGCGCTCGCGTCTTTGTTAGCGGCCGGACGCGCGATATCAGATATCAGGCCAGTGACGGTTACCCCTGGTTTTCCTCTTGCGCCAGGTTGTGAACCATCAGCGCTGCGATGGCCTGCGAATTCTCATCGCGCCGCAGGCTCAAGGCGTCGACGACCTTCTCCTGCCGCTCGCGCGGTTGATTCTGGCTCAGCTTCTGCTTGCCTTCGATGCGGCTGATCTCGATTTTGAATGCCACGACCGATCGGGCAAGTTTGTCGACGAACGCGTCACCGTCGGCGATCGTCCAGGGGCTGGGCATTCGCTGTTCGTAGAAGGAGACGTAATCCCGGACGATCTGCACCGTGGCCGCATGGCTTTCGACGAGCTCGAACGTGCCGTACACGTGGGCAGCGGTGTAGTTCCAGGTCGGCACGACGTTCTCGGCCTCGTACCAAGTCGGAGAGATGTAGGCATGCGGCCCTGAAAAAACCGCCAGCACGTTGCGATCGGTCATTTGCCAGTGCGGATTCGCCCTAGCCATGTGGCCGACGAGCGTGCCCTGCGGTCCGGCACTCCGATCGACGAGCAACGGCAAATGACTGGCAAACGGTTCGTTGCCAAGTTGCGATATGAGCAGGCCAAAGCTGTGCTGCTCGATGAAATCAAAAAGTTTGGCCTGGTCGGCTTCTCGAAAATACGGCGGGACGTACATGCGTGGAACCGCAAATTGGTGGCTGTGGGCCTGCGTTGCTGCTTGAGACGTCAGGTCCGCGGAAAAGGTTCGGAAGCGAATCAATCTATTTGAGCGTCGAAGTGCAATGCCCGCACCGGCCCGCGTCGATCGGAATGCTCATCAGGCAGTAGGGGCAATTCTTCGTGGTCGCAGCCGCGGCAACTTCGGGCTTTTTTAGCCGGTTCATTTGCTTGATGACAATAAAGATGGCGAAGGCCACAATCAGAAAGTCGATCACGGTGTTGATGAACACGCCGTAGCGGATCGTCACGGCTGGAACCTTGTCGTGTGCTTCGCGGAGCGTAATGACGAGGCTGGAGAAATCCACGTTGCCCAACAAGACGCCCAGGGGTGGCATCAATACATCCGCAACCAGCGACGAAACAATTTTGCCGAACGCGGCGCCGATAATTATGCCCACGGCCATGTCGACGACATTGCCTTTGAGCGCAAAATCTCTGAACTCTTTCAGCATGCCCATGTGCAGCCTCCACGAATGACGGGTTTGAAACGAGCGGCCGGGATTCCACGCGGCGTGGATTCTCAGGCCCGCCCGCAATGAGTGTCAAGCCGAACCCTTTCCAGCCGGGCTCGCCAGATGCGAGATCAAACAGGCGCCATGACGTCCACGAGGCTCGGCTTTAGCGCCAGTCGCCGGAGAGGACAAAGGCGGCCCAATAAAAAGGCGGCAGCCGGTCGGACGATGCGAGGGGCTGCTGGTCGTCGGCGGAAGTATCCAGGCCGCGCAATCCGCCGGGAATCTTAGACCCTTCGTGGATCATCCATTGCTGCGCTTCGCGCAGCGCTTCGAGCCGGCTCATCTTCTTTTGCCAGAGATTGGCGTAGAAGCGGGACATGAGCGCTTGGGTCGCTCGGTCGGGCACTTTCCACAAGCCCGCCAGGACGCTGTGGGCGCCGGCCATTTGAAAGGCCCGCTGCAAGCCGAGCAGTCCCTCGCCGCCGGCGCTTTTGCCCAGCCCGGTTTCGCAAGCCGAAAGCGTCGCGAGCCGCACGCGGCTGAGATCGAGTTCTGCGACCTCCAGCGCCGTCAGAATGCCGTCGTCTCGGCCGTCTTCCGGTGGGCGATTGGCGCCGGCCAGCACCAGTCCGGACAAGAGACCTGGGTGATAGCCAGCCACGTTTTGCGATGAACCCGCGGAATTACCCTCGGACTTGCCTGCCGACGCATCGGCAATGGCCGACGGCACGTCGGGCGGGGCAAAAAAGCCGTGCGTCGAAAAGTGCAGATATTCGTGCTGGCCGACCTGGCCGCGGACGGCGGTTTTCGTCGCCCGATCGTGGGCCAGCTCGATGATATCGCCTTGGGCAAAGCGCTGGCCGAACGAAGTTCTCACGGCGGCGATCTCGTCGCGCGTGCCCGGCAGGGCAGCCCACTCGAACGCTTGCGAGCTGCGCACCGCACCGCGGCTGTTACTGGCCAGATCGAGCTTGCCCGGTTGAGCACCGAAATCGACATCGCCGATCACCAGCAGCGAAGGCTGTTGTGCGATCTTGGCATCGGCAGGATCATCCGCCAGCAATTCGGGAAGCAACCGGACAACGGGGACGACAGCGATGCCCAACTCATCGATCAAATAGGTGCCCGGCTTGGCGCCTGGAATTGCCGCCCAGGGCAGCGGAGCCAGGGTGCTCTCGGGCGAAATCAGCAGGATGCCGGCGCCGCGGACATGACTCTCCAGCGGCTTCCAAAGCAGCCCTCGCAATTGGGCACCGGGATCGAACGACGCGGTTTTGGCGCCGTAGTGCTTGCGCCAGTTTTCAATTGACTGGCTTATCAACTCGGTGGATCCGAACTCGACGCGCGCGACCGGCCGCCCGGCCCGAACCACAAAGCCCACGATGCTCGCCTGGTGGGCCGCCGGCTTTCCACCGTCGGAAGCGGCGAAAGGATGGTCGCAGGACAAGAAATCGACCAGCACGGCGTTTTCGGGCAGGACTTTGCGAATATCGTCGACGGTGCGGCGTGATTGATCGCGCTTCTGGCGGAACTCGACGCTCGCGCTGGCTAATTTCTGCTGCAGCTGCTCGATCTTGTCGCTCAGTTCTTCCAAGCGGAAGCGCCGCTCACGATCGCTGTCTTCGCGAGCGCGGGATTGCTCGGCCAGCGATTGGGTCGCACGTTCCAACTCGACCGCCAGGTCGGCAACCTGCCGATTTCCGCTCTTGGCCAGGCGATGGTACAACGCGCGGAGCTGTTGTTGGCCCGCTCCCACGACGCCTTTCCAGTTCAGCACGTGCGGATACACGTCTTCGGCCGGCACCCCGGCGCGGGCCGTCACGAACAGGTAGGCGTTCATGACGCTCCACACCTTTTGGCGCAAGCCGAGCTGCCGCCGCTCCGAAAGGAATTCGCTCGAGCGATCCAGTTGCGTTTTGCCCAGTCGCAGCGCCTCAAGCGCCGGCGCCACGCCGCGAGTGGGTTTGTCCCCCAGGGCATAAACCACAGCCAAGTCGCTCAGACTTTCCGCATACTCGGGGTTCTCCTTGTCCAGCGTTTGCCTGCAAATATCGACCGCTCTTTGCAGCGTGCTCTCGGACTCGGCGAGCCGGCCGGAGTCTCTGTAGACTTCCGCCAGTTGGCGGAGCGAGGGAATTAGCTTGTAGTGGTCCTTTCCCAGAATTGCTTCGTCGATGGCCAGGGCCTGCAGATACAGCGGTTCGGCCCGGGCATAGTCTTGCTTTATTAGGTTCAAAAGCGCCAGGTTGTGCAACGAGACGGCAAAGTCCGAGTGTTTCTCGCCCAGCGCCTGCTGGCGAATCTCCAAAGCCTGGCGATACAGCGGTTCGGCCCGATCGTATTTGCCGCTACGCACATAAAGGCTGGCCAGATAATCGATCCCGCGGGCGTAGTCGGGGTGTTTTTCCCCAACGGCAACCTTATAAATCGCGACGGCCTGCTCCAGCAGCGGTTCGGCCTTGGCATCGTCGCTGAGCGACCACATGTAGAACCCGCCCAGGTTGAGCAGCGAGTGCGCGTAGCGTAGGTCGTTGGGCCCTAATACTTCGCGGGACATTTCCACGGATTGACGAAATAGCGTCTCGGCCGTGCGGTAATCGCCCATGACCCGATGATCCTCGGCCAGGCTGTTGAGCGTGTTGGCCAGCATCGCGTTTTTCGGCCCGTAGGCGTTTTTCCAGGCTACCGCGGCTTGTTCATATAGACTGATGGCTTTCGGATAATCACCCAGCGATTCGTAAAGGCTTGCCAGATTGTGCAGGCTGTTGGCGTAATCGGGATGCTGCTCGCCTTTGATCTTGCGGCACAAGTCCGGCAGTTGCATGCGAATGGGCTTCGCCTTGGCATAGTCGCCCGACTCCTTGTACAGATAGCCCAGTTGCTTCAACGATTCGATCACGAACGCGTGCTCGTCGCCGAGCAGCCGGCGGCGGATCTCGAGGGCTTTTTCCGCCTGCGCCAGGGCCTCGAGGGGCTTGCTCCCACTCGATGCGTTGGCCTTGTTCGCCAACTCATCTGCTTCCTTCAATTCGCGGCGCTGGTCGGGAGTCATTTTCGCGAGATCATCGACGTAAGCCAGTGTCAGGCGAGTGTTGGTCAGGCGCCAGTTCTGCGGGCCGTAGAGCTTGCCGAGGATTTCGAGTTGTTCCTCGCGTGCCCGATGCGCGGCTGGAAAATCATCGTGCAGTTGCGCCTCACTTGCCAAGGTTTCCAGTACCAGATTGACGTTGGACAGGCCGCTGCGGTACTGGTCGCTGTTTTCGCCCAGGCTTTTGCGGAACACTTCGGCCGCCTGCCGGCTGAATTCGAGCGCCCTGCCGTAATCTTTCAGCGAAGAGTAGATCGAACTAACTGCAGTCAAGCCGGCCCCAATCTCACTGTGATCGGGCCCCAGTTGCTGTTTCCGCAAATCGAGGGCCTCGAGCTCCAACGGGAGCGACTTGTCGGCCTGGCCGGTTTTTCGATAAATGTAGGCCACCTCACGCATGGCATTGATGGTCTCGGCATCTTTAGGTCCCAGGTTCTGCCGGAAGATCTCCAGTGCCTGAACTGACAGCGGTTCGGCCTTGTCGTATTCTCCAAGGTATTGATAAACGATGGACAAACCCACGAGCGCCTTAGCGTATTCATTGTGCTGCACGCCCTGCACCGTCTTGCAGACATCGAGCACCTGCAAGCGCAGGGCTTCGGCCCGGCGATAGGCCTTGGTGCGGACATAGAATTCGGCCAGGTTATTAAGCGTCTGGGCATAACTTCGGCTCCACGGTCCCAGGCCCCGGCGGTAGGCTTCGGCCGCCCGGCGAAACAGCGTTTCTGCCTGTGGGTAATCCCCTTTATTGAAGGCGAGCCAGGCCAGCACATTGTTGCCGTTCGCAAAATCGGGATGATCGTCGCCCAGCACCTTCTCGCGCGTCGCCAGGCAGGTGCGCAGCAACGGTTCGGCGTGGTCATTGTCGTTCAACTCGCGATACACCCAACCCGCGATGGACAGCGACGTCAGATAGTCGGGATGCTCGGGATTCAACTCGGCCTTGCGAATCTCGAGCGCCTGCAAGGCCGGCGCCAGTGCGGCCTTGAAGTCGTTGTCGCCGGCGAGTCGCATGGCCTGGGCATTGAGCTGTTCGGCTTCACGCAGCCGCGCGCGCCGCTCGGGTGCCATGCCCGCCAATTGCTCGACTTCGTCGCACGTGCGGCGCGCAGCGCGAAGCTGCCAGGGGGCGTGGTCGGTGGCTTTGGTTTGAATGGCCAGCGCTTCGGCGGCCCAGCGCCTGGCGGTCGCAAAGTCGCCGCTCAAGGCGGCGAGCCTGGCCAGGGATCGCATCGAGAAAAAGGCTGCCGAGTCGCTGGGGCCGAGCACTTCGCGTTCGATCGTCAAGATTTTTTCGTAAGTGGCGATCGCCACGGCTAAGTCGCCTTTGGCCAGCAATTTGAGCGCGTCTTTGTCCAGGTTATCCCGCTGCCTCAGTTGCTCTTGCTGCTCGGCGGTAAGCTTTTGCGGGGGCTGGTTAAATGGAGCGCCCGCTGCCGGCCCGGCCAAGATAAGGCCCAGCATCAGACTTGCGGCGATCCGCGGTCTGCGGCGTTTGCAGCAATCCCATCGCAAGTGAAACAACATGCGATCACGCTCTCGAACTTGTGCGAATTTGCAGCGTAATAATCACCATTGACCCCGCTGCCATCAATCAATGTACGCAGCCGGTGGCGGAGAGATCAACGCTGGCCTAAAGGAACCCTCTGCAACGTTTTGAGACAGACGCGAAGATCCAGTGCGAGTCTTTACTTTTGTGCTGGCTGTGCGGCGTGGTCCGTCAGCGTGGACACGCGCTTCGCCGGCAAATGATTGACAGTCCGTCAGCGGTAATTCACAGTGAATTGACCCGGCCCCGCCGGGCCGGCAATTGATCCGACAAGCAAAGAGGGCTCTTGCGATGTTTCTGCCGCTTGAACGAAAGTGTTTGCTGCTGGTGGCGGTGGCCGTTTTGTCGGCCGAACAATTCGCGGCGGCCGACAATTGGGTGGGCCGCAGGATCCTGCCGAAATCGGATTCGGCGCTATTGATGGTCGGTGGTCAAGCGGTCGGCGATGCGACCGGCATTCATTGGCCGGCCGCCGTCACCAAAGCCAACGGCAGTTGGCTATGGGTCGAAGACGACGGAAGCACGTCGTTCCCACGCGTGGCCGGCTGGCTGCGCTACGATCAAGTCGTGCCGATGAATTTGGCGCTGGACTACTTCAACGGCCGCCTGCTGGAAGGCGCGGACGATGGCGGATTGTATTGGCTGCGCGGCATCTGCTGGGAAAGCCAAAGCGAGTTCGAACTGGCGCGCTCGGACTATCAATCAGCCGTTACCAAAGCGCCCTATCATCGGCATGCCCATTCGGCGCTCGCGCGCGTGCTGTCGAAAACGGGTTCGCCCGCGGCTGACTTTCTGAGCCAGTTCAATGTGGCAAAGCGGGTGAACCCAGGGCATCCGCGACTTTACTGGGATTGGGGGCAGGCCTTGGAGAAGACCGACCCGGCCACGGCCAAAGCTCACTATACGACCGCCAGCAATCTCAACCCGCACTGGTGGCAGCCGTATTACTCGCTCGGCGTCCTGGCGGGCGATCAAGGCGAATACGACACGTCGCTCGCCCACTTGAGCCAGGCGATTCTGCGCAATCCATTCGACTACCGCGTGCTGCGCGACCGGGCCAAGTTCCAGCTTGCGGCCTTGCAGAAAAAGAACAGGACTCCCTCGCCGGCGGATTTGACCCCCGTGCTGGCTTCGGCGAGCAAAGCGTGCGACCTGTGCTATTATCGCAATTGCGACTCGCTGGAAGTCATGGCCAGCGCGTTTGCCGCTATGAAGAATTACAACGTGGCCCTGCATTTCCAACAGATGGCCGTGGAGCAGGCACAATTGTCGGACAAGCCGAAGCATACCCGGAAATGGCAGGAGTATAACACGCTGCTGGCGGGTGGCGGCTCTCGAACGCCGAGCAGCGGTCCGGCGTCACCACCGGGCAACGAAGTGGCCACGACCAGGGATGCCGGCTCGTCGCTGGGAATTCCCGGCACAAACGCTCCCGAGCAATTGCCGGCGCCTGCCGGTGAACAGCCGGCGTTTGTCGACCGTTCGGGCTTCAGCCTCCCGTAGTCGCATCCCGCGAAAGGGCGCGACAAATTCGCCGGTCCACCGGCCGCGGCTTGATTGCTACTGCTGAATCTGGTTGAGCAGTTGGTTGTATTGCAGAATGTTCGGGCTGATCGGCCCGGGCGAGCTGGGGCCCAGCATGGTCTGGTCACGCGGGACGAATTCGTTGGTCAGCCCCTGCATGTCGACCTGCCGCTTGAGCCAGTCCAACTTGGCCGCCAGCACGTTGCGCCGGTCGATCAGATCCTGAAGCACGGGCGATCCCTTGCCGCCCTGTTCGCCACCGCCGGATGACCTCCCCTGCGGCTGCTTGGCCAGCTCTGCCTTCAATTCCCTGGTCACGGCTTCGAGCTGCGAGCTCAACTGCTGCTCAAGCGCGCTGGCTTCGCGCGGCGCGAGGTACAGCAGGTTGTCGCTCCGCTCGTTGACTGGAATCGTGGCGGTGATTCGGCCGACCGAATTCTTGTCGCCCGTCGGCAAGCCGAGTTCGTCGATGTAGTAGACCACTTGCTTGGTCAGCCGCACCGGCGGATCGTGCATGGCATAGTCCAGAATCGCCAGGGTCAGCTTCGCGAGCTCGTCGCGGCCTTGCGGCAGAACCCACACGTAGACGCCGCAGTAATGGCCGACGTAGATGCAACCGCAGTCCTTCGGCACGCATTTTTTGCAGCCCACGTGAAACCAGCATTCTGAAGTCAGACATTCGGATGTCACGGCGCCCTTGGCCGAGTCCGGAATTTCGCCGTCGACTTCGCCGGTGTAGAAAATGTTGAGCCGGGCCTTGCAATCGGGACAACTCGACGAGGGCGAGCCCCGGCCGCAGTTGGCGACCGCGGTCTGATAAGCGCAGCGCATCAGCTCGAGTTTGCGCGGGTCGTTGATCGGCACCATCGTGAACGCTTCGTTCGACTGGTGCGACCCGTTCAACGAAATGCCCAGGCTATTCAGTAAGAACTGGCCTGCCTTCGGCCCCGCCGTGACGGCTCCGAAGCCTTGCGTGTAGCCCCCGCTCGTAATGTTGACCACCTGGTTCGTGCCTTGCGTGGGATACGCAAAGCAAGGCAGCGAGTCCGGATTGTAAACGAACATGGCCAGGTTGTTCAGCACCTGCTGCTGATGGATGTCGGTGATGGTGCGCGCCTGGTTAACCGTGTTGCGGCGAAGCTGGCAGGCCGCGCAACCGCCGGCAAACACCAGGCACAGGACCGCCAAGACGAAGAATCTACAGGCTCGCATGGTCACCACCGATCTTCCAGGCTCAAAAGCATGCGGTCGCCGCGCACTGGCATCAGATGCGGGCGGAGGCGTTATAGTCGGCATGCACTCTACGGGCGCAATTTGCGCAATAAACCGCATAACCCCTCACTCCTGGTATCGTCGTACCGGTGGTAGCGGTTGAGCCGGAAGTGCCACGCCAACACATCTTGCCCAGTGCCCCGAGCACGGCGCAATCGTCAAGGGCAGCACCGGGCCGCGCCAGCATTCGAGGGCGTCAGCGAGCCGCCGTGGCGAGAAATTTCTCCAGCGGCTGATTGCGCGTACCGCTGGCGGCCACGATTTCAGTGATGGCTGCCTGGTTGGCGCTGGCTGGCGGCAAGCTCGACTCGCCGCTGGCAAAAACCATGCACAGAAAATCTCCCGCCGAAACCGTCTGGCCTTCGCAGGCCAGACGCACACGCAGCGCAAAGACGCGGGCGCTAGCGTCTTTCGAAGGGGCCAGGCCGAGTTTGAAGGCAAAGCGATCGAGGCCATTGGGCCCAATTTCCTGGTTCAGCGGCTTCTCAACTTGGGTTGTCTCACCATTGGCTGGCAGCAGCACATCGTATTCGGCCGATCGAGCCAATATGCCGCGCGCCCGCACGGCCGGTTGCAACTTCCAGACCCGCAGCACGTCGATCGTGGCTTGTTGCACGAAAATCGGATGCTGCGATCGATTGCGACAGATGACTTCCAGCACCTGCGGAGATGCCTCGTCGAACCGGCTGCCTTCGACGATCAAGGCCGGCTGCTTCGGATCCATGGCCGGCAGATCCCCAGCTAACCGGTGCTCGACGATGATTGCGTTGCTTTTGTCCGCCGCCGGCTTGACCAGGTTCAAGAAGGGCACCAGTTGGTTGAGAAACACCAGCAGCGCGGATGGCCCGGCGAGCCATAGCGTGAACTTTTTCATATCCCACAAACGATGCCAGAATGCGCGCTCGGCGGCTTGCTCGAACGATGGGGGTGGCGACGAATCGCTGGGCGATGGATTCGTGGATCCCTCGGACATCTGTTAATCCTCCACGTTCCAGGAGAGAAATCGCACGCTGTACGAGCTCAGATCTTCAGACTCGATGCCCCGGGTCGTTCCATTTCGATAATTGGCAGACTCGAGCAGCCTGGTCAAGGGTGACTCGGGACCGGCGCCTCGCGTGCCGAGCGCCCGATCCAAACTCGGCTGGGCAAGGAACATAAAATCGATCGGCGAAGCCTGTGCCTTGACGGCCACGGCCACGACTTGCTCCCGGCCGGTGGTCGTCGCCGTAACGCGGGCGGGCCGCGACAAAAAGCTGGAATTCCGAAAGATGCGGTTTTCGCCCACCGTGTTTCGAGTTGGATACAGCGGCGAAATCGCCAGGTGACTGTCGATGAACAACAGCGTCAGATCGACGGCCGACGAACCTCGATTCGAAAGCCGCCACGCGACCCAATCGTTCGACCGCAAGGTGACCGGCCGCTGGGTGGCCAGAGGCGTCCCCTGGCGGTCGGTCTTATCCTTGAGCTTGACCATTTCAATGCCCACGTCGAACTCCTGCTGGGCGCTGCCCGCCGGCGCGGCGGCCGCGGTCACGGGCTCGGCAATCGTCAGCAAGTTGTGTACCCGCGCCGCGCGGTTGAGCGCTTCGCACAGCTTCTCCACGTCAACCGGCGTGGGAATGCGAAAACGCGTCACGTCGGACGGCAAAGCCCCGACCGTCGTCGCCAGGTCAGCCGGCAAAAGCCAGTAATCGCCATCGCGAAATTGCACGGCCCAATGGGCGCTAGCCAAGTCGGGCCACAGCTCAAACAATGCATCGGGCTCGGCCGACCGGAGCTTGAGCTGCTCGGCAAGCTGGGCGAGCACCATGTCGGTCTCGCGCGCGTGGCGGTCGACCGCCACGCGCAGGCGGAAGTTGCCGAGATCGCGATAAACAATCTTGCAAAGTCCGCCGGTGGGCAGGTCGGCCACCGCAGGCCGATCGCCATACGCGCACGGCTCGACAACCGCGTCGGCCACCTCGCTGGAAACCACGCGAACGTATCCGGCGATCGCGTCGCCGCTGGCTTCGCCCGACGGCCGCGCTTCCGACACGGCCAGCACGCTGTTTGCCGCCAGTCCTTGGAGCCGGCCGGCGTCAACCTTCCAGCCGTCGCGGGCGTTGCCGGTCAACTGAAACCGCGGCGGGCGCGGCT
The DNA here is from genome assembly GCA_036268995.1 of Pirellulales bacterium. Classification (GTDB taxonomy): domain Bacteria; phylum Planctomycetota; class Planctomycetia; order Pirellulales; family PNKZ01; genus DATATB01. The sequence goes on from DATATB010000104.1 coordinate 48,087, forward strand.
TTTCGTCCAGCACGAGACGGTCCAGATTCGCCCCCTCGATCAGCGGCGTCGGTTCGGTCCAGCCCCATTTGCGATATTGGGCCACGATGCATTGATGCAGTTCGCGGTAACTGGGAGGCGGCCCTTGCTCGAGCACCTGGCAAAGCGCGTAGGACAACAGCCCGCGCCAATCCTGTTGCTTGCTATCCAGCGGCAGCATGCATTCCTTTTCCGTTTCGAACGCCTGCGCCGCATACAGGGCAATGATCGGCAGACCGTCGTCGACACCATCGACCCCGCCGCCGGCATCGTCGCTGCGGGTTCGCGTACCCGCGCGCAATGAGCGCGTCTGCTGCGTGGCCGTCTCCGGAACTTTCAGCGCCGCGGGCTTCATCTCGCGCGTCTTGAACGGGCTATCGCCACGCAAGGCGGTGCCCGAATGGCAGGAATCGAAAATCACCCAGAGCGATGCACCCCGCTTGGCGATGGCCTGGGTCCAACGCCCGAGCTCGTCGTCGATGATCGCATTCACGACCGTGTTCTTGTTCTTGTTCCAGGCCTGGCAGTCGCAGGGAAGGAAGATCTCGTCTTGCCCGTCCGGCTCGGGATTGGTCTGTAAGTTTTTGTCTTGGACGGGCTGCTGCGATCCGTGGCCGGCCAGCAGGATCACCACCTGATCGCCCGCACCGACCTCGCCCTCCAGTCGCTGAAACTCGGCGGCAATGTTCGCCCGCGTCGGCCGGCCGGCGGCGTTAGCTGCTTCGGACAGAATACGGATCCGCTCGGGCGCAAAGCCGTAACGATCGTGCAGAGTTTTGGCCATCAGCACGACGTCGTTGGCCGGCCCCTCGAGTGACATCTCCGCGTGAAAATCGTACTTGGTGCAGCCCACCAGCAGGGCATGGCGCCGGACGTCGGCGGGAGCGGCTTTGGCCGAATCGGCTGCGTCCGCAGCGGCGGCCGGAAAGCTCAGGCAGCCCAGCAAAAACAGGCAATGCACGCCAATGTTGTCGGTGATGACTCGCATGTTTTTTTCTGCCTCTCAGACTCGAAACGGATGACTCATTGCCAATCGCCGCTGACGACAAACGCGGCCCACAACCGGGGCGGCAGTCGGCCGGAGGTCGCTCGGCGCGGGGCCGGTTCGTCGCCCACGTCGAGCCCGCGCAGCTTGCCCGGCTCCAGCCGGTCGTGCAGGAGCGCGAGTTGGGCCTGCCGGAACGCGGCCAGCGGCGGCAACTGTTTTTGCCACAGGTTCTGATAAAACTCCGTCATCAACAACCGCGTGGCCTCGTCGTCGACCTTCCACAGGCTCGACACGACGCTGCGCGCACCGGCGACTTGAAAGGCGCGTTGCAATCCCAGCGCCCCTTCGCCGCCGGCAATTTGCCCCAAGCCGGTTTCACAAGCCGACAGCACCACGAGCGGAGCGGCCGAAAGATCCAAGTCGGCGACTTCGGCAGCCGTAACAATTCCGTCGTCCCGGTCCGGTGCGACCGGTTGGTTCACGCCGGCCAGCACAATGCCCGACAGCAAATCCGGATTCCAGCCGCTGGCCTGCTGAGAGCTTTCGCCCTCCAACGCCAATACGTTGGCCCCCGCAAGCTGGTTCGGCTTGAAGCGGGCCGGAGCAAAAAAGCCGTGTGTCGCGAGATGCAGGAATCGGGCTTGTGGAGCTTGCCGGCGAAACGCCTCTTCCGTCGCCGAACCCTGCTCCAACAGCGTCATCGAACCGGACTGAAAACGAGACTGGTAGGCCTTTTGGATCGCGGCCACTTCGGCCTGCGTGCCCGGCAGCGGGCCGAAGTCGCTTAGCCGGCCGCCACGCGGGGCGGCCAGGCTTTTCGATCCGGCAGCAAGGCCGGGCTTGCCTCCAAAATCGACATTGCCGATCAGCAGCATGGCGGGCGACTTGCTCTGCGACGCTGACTTGGCATGCGACGCTGTGGCCGGCTGCGCGACAAGGTGGCTGCCCAGCAACTGCGGCACCGGCACCACGGCCAAGGCGACGTCCTCGATCAGATAGCTGTCCGGCTCTTTGCCCGGCAGGGCGGCCAGCGGGACGCGGCTCAAGGCGCCGTCGGGCGAGACGAGCACGGTCTCGATGCCTGCCAAATCCTCGACCAGCGGTTCCCACACCCGCTTGCGCAGCAACCGCGGGGCATCTTGGCCGTCGCCCGACGCGTGGCTGAGCCACACGTTGCGGCAGTCGTCGATCAACGCATCGAGCCCATCGGCCGGGCCCAGGTCGCGCTGGGCAATCGGGTATCCGCGGCGAATCACAAATGCGGCCAGCCGGCGCTCGCGCGCGAGCGCACCTTTCGAGCCGGGTGGCATTGTCAGCCGGGTATATTCCAGCACGTCGACCAGAGCCGTTTTTTCCGGCAACAACTGTTTGAGTTGCTCGACGCTCAGATTCTCCGCGTGCAGTTCCCTGCCAAACTGCCGGTGCTCGCGCGCGATCTGCCGCTCGAGCTCGTCCTTGTGCAGGGCCAGCTTGGCCATTTGAGTCTGGCGCGGACTGGCATCGGTCCCCTGCTCGCCGTCGAATGTCAGCCGGGCCATTTTCCGGTTGGTGTCGTCCAGATCCTTGAAGAGCGGGCTCAGCTTGGGGTTGGCGCTGGAGTCGGCCGCCCACTGCGATTCGTGCAGCCGCTGACGGCGTGCCGAAACGGAACCCTTCCATTTCAGCACGTAGGCATAGACGTCTTCGGCGGGCAGCGCGGCGCGTGACGACAGCGATAGATACTGATCCAAGTATCCACGGACCATCGTGGCCAGCAGCAATTGCTGCCGCTCGGATTGAATGTGCGAGGCGAGTTGCAAGTTGGCCATGGCCAACCGCAGCACTTCGCCCAACTGCCGGGTGGCCTCCGCGGACTGCCCGCGGCGATCGGCCAGCAATGCGAGATTCGCCAGGCTCAAGATCGTGGTGGGATGCTGCTGGCCGAGGACGGCCTGGCGAATCCGCAGCGCTTCGGTCCAACGCTGCTGGACGCCCTGGAAATCGCCCTGGCGAAAGTTGATCGTTCCCAGATTGTTGAGCGCGGTCGCGTAGCCCGGGCCCTGCTGATTCTCCGCGCGCCGGATTTGCACGACGCGCTGGAGCAGCCAGCTCGCCTGCTCCAAATGGCCCTGCCCGGCAAAAACCGCGGCCAGGTTGTTCAATCCAGTCACGTAGTTCAACGGATCTTCTTCGGCCTCCGGGCGGCTGGCCAGCCACAGCGTTTGCCGCAGCAGTGAACTGGCCTGGGTCGAGTCGTGCTGGGCTTCGCACAGCAGGGCCAGGTTATTGACGTACTTGGCCAGCTCGCGCAAGTCGGGCAGCTGCGGGGCCCTGGCGTTGACGAACTTCTGCTCCGGTTCGCGCATGGCCAACGTCATATTGAACTCGCCCATCAAGGATTCGTAGCGCCCGCCCCGTTCCAGCGGGTCGCGCCCGTCCGCGTTGCTGTCCGCTTCGTTCTGCGGGACGTGCATATTGACCACCTGCCGCAGCAGCGGCACAGCCCGATCGACGTCGCCCAGGGCCGCATAGAGCACGGCCAGATTGTTGAGGATAGCGGCGTAATCGTCGCCCTCGGCCATGCCAAGGCGCTGGAGCGTGGCGCGCGCCTGCTCTAGCAGTGGCTCGGCCTGGACGTAATTGGCCACGCCATAAAAGGTCAGCCCCAGATTGTTGGCGCAGCGGGCCGTTTCGGGATCATCGGTGCCCAGCACGCGCTGGCAGATTGCCAGCTCTTTGACGAAGAGCTGCCGGGCCCGATCAAAATCGCCCGCCAGCCGGCAAGTCTGTGCCAGTTGGGCCAAGGCGGCAATCGTATCGTCATCATCGTTGCCAAGTAGTTCGCGATTGATCTGATAGCTGGCTTCGAGCTCCGACATTTTCGCGAACTGTGCCCGATAGGCGCCGGCTAGACTGCGTTCTTTCAGGTTTCTGCGCTGCTCGTCCGAGAGGCGAGCCAGTTGCTGGCAGTGCTGGATTCGGCGCTGCGCGGCCTCGGTGCGCCAATGCCTCCGTCCGAAGTGCAAATCCTGGATCTCGACGCGCTGCTTCCAATAGTCTTCGGCGGCCGCGAAGTCGCCTTTGGACTCGCAGGCTTCCGCCAACCGCGCGAAGTCGGCGGCGATGCGGTTCAGCCGCGTGTGATACACCGGATGGTCGCGGCCGAGCACCCGGCCAGTGATCTCGGCCGCGTGCAGCGACAGGGCCTGCGATTTCTTTTCGTCGCACAGGGTCCAGTACGCCGCGGCTTTGCCATCCAGGCAATTGGCATAGTACAAATGGTTCTCGCCCAGCGCGTCCTTCAAGGCAAACAGCGCCCGATCCGATACCCGGATAACCTCGCCCGCCTGCTTTGCGTCCTGATCGGCGCCCAGGCGCAGATCGTTGTCCTTATTTGGTCGTTGTGCGGCCATTTCCATCACGGCCAGCAGACGCTCGCGGTCGTCGGCGGACAATCGCTGAATGTCCGCGAGCTCGTCGGCGTGGTAGCGGGCATCGAGCGCTTGCCAACTGGCCGCGCCGTAGACTTTGGCCCGCACGGTCGCGACCTGCTGCCAATAATTCCGCGATTGCACGAACTCTTTCTGTTCGTAGGCAAGTTCGGCCATACGCTGCCACGACAGGGCAATCTCCTCGTGGAATTCGCCGTACACCTCGCGCTCGATGGCCAGCATGGCTTCCAGGCTGCGTTGCTCCGCTTCCGCATCGCCGTCGCTGCGTTGTGCGCGCTGGAGCGCTTCCCACTGATCGCGATCGTTGAGCCGCCGCTGTTGAGCCGGAGTCAAATTCGACGGTCGCTGAAAGGGCCGGGCCACGCTGTCGGCGTAGGCCGTGATCATGGCGTCGTGTGCAGCCAGGTAGGCCGGGTGATTCTCGCCTTGCGCCTGGCGGCGGACCACAAGTGCTTGCACGTAGCTGTTTTGCTCGGCCCGATAGTCCTGCTGCAAGCGCTGGCCGCGGGCCAGGAGTTCCCAGGCTTCGGCCGTGGCCGGCGTCCATTCGCCCCACGTGGTGCGCCGCAACTGCAAGGCCTGCGCGGCCGCTTCGGCCACTTTTTTCCCGGATTCAGCGAGCTCGGCCGCAGTCGGTCGCCGAAGATCTCCCTCGGCCCTCTTAGCCGGCTCCAGCAGTTGCCGGGCATGGGCCGCCCAGCGGTCGCCCATTGAAAGTTGCTCGCGCTGAGCCGCCGTGAGCGTCGGCAGCAACTGCGTGCGATACAGGCCCCACTTGGCGTCGTTGACTCGCGGGTGCTTTTCGCCGTCGACAAGCTTGCGCAGGTCGAGGATCTCTTGCCAAACCTTTTGGGCCGCAGCCAGGTCGGGTGCCGATGGCTGAGCCGCAGGCAGCTTTTGGAGCACAAAGAGCAGTTCCTTGCGCGCTTCGGTCGTTTGCGAATGGGCCGAACCCCAGAGGCTGCTGCGGACTTGCACCAACTCGCGGAACGCGTTGGCCGCTTGCTCGTGCTTGTTCTGGAATTCGCAGACGTTGCCCAAATCGGCCAGCGCTGCGGCAAAGGTTGGGTGCGTCGTCCCCAGCAGCGAGCGCAGGCGTTTGACAACGCCAGTGAGCAGCTCTTCGCTCTCGGCATAATCGCTGCGAAACGACAGCAGCACGGCGAGTTGCTTGCGAGCCCGCGCGGCGTCGAAACTGTCGGCCCCCAACAGTTCTTCGATCTTGCGCACCGCCGGCCGTGCGAGATCGATCGCGGCGCGGACTTGTTCCTTGTCGCTGATGCTTTTTTCCGTCAGCGGTCGGAGGTCATTTTTGGCCTGCTGGAGGGTGGTCCGGGCGGCTGGGTCCAGCGCAGCAAGCTTGCGAGCCAACTCGAGCGCCAGCCGCGCGTCGACGGTTTTCCAATGCTCGGGGCCGAGCACCGCCGTGCGGACGGCGAGCGTTTCTTCGCGCAGCGGCCGGGCAGCGTCGAACTTTGCCTGCTGTTCCAGGTTTTCGGCCCGCTGTTGCAGGGAGGTGATCAGCAATTCGGCCTTATATTGGGTGTCTTCATGGCCCGCGCCCGAACTCTGGGCGGTGATCTTGTATGCCTGGCGGAGATCATCGGTCGCAGCCTGCACTTTGCCCTGCCCGGCGCGCGCGAGGCCGCGCCGCATCAGGCTGGTCGCATAGCTGGGATGTTCGCGGCCGTAGATCCGCTCGCAGCCGGCCACTAATTGATCGGCCTGCCGCGCCGCTTCGTCGCGCTGCCCTTGCCCGATCAGAATGTCGACCAGCCACATCCGCGCCACCTGCGTTTGCTCGTCGTCGTCGGTCAGCAACGTGGTCCGCGTCTTGAGCACTTCCTTGGCCAGCGGCAATGCCTTGTCGGAATGCTGCTCTTGTACCAGCTTCGCGATCTGTTGTGCTTGGGCATCGGCCGCGGCCAGGCTGGCACGCTGGTCTGCATTTAGTTTGGATAGCCGCCGGGTGTGTTCCAGTTTCAGTCGGGCGTCGATTGTGCGCCGGCCTTGCTCGCCGTAGACCCGTGCGACGGTCTGCAGTGCGTCCTCGCGATGCTTGATTGCCGCTGCAAAATCGCCGACCAGCGCGCGCTGGTCGGCTTGCCGGCCGAGCACCCAGGCCAGCTCGATGAGGCTGCTGTGCGTGTCTGAATCGTGCTCGCCATAGGCGTCGTGGCGAATGCGAGCGGCTTCTTCGAGCGCCGGCACCGCTTGATCGAAATGCCCTACTTCGGCCAGGATCACGCCCAGGTTGTGCAATCCTAGTGCAGCCTGCGGATGGGCCGGACCATACTCTTTGCGCCACACCACCAGGGCCTGTCGGAGCAGCGCTTCTGCGCGGTCGTGCTGGCCCAAATTGCTTAAGACCAGCCCCAGCAAATTGGCCGACGACGCGGCCGGCAGACTATCAGGTCCGAGAACTTCGCGGCGGAGCTTGAGGGCCTCTTCACCAGTAGCGAGCGCCGCTTGGTTGTCATTCTTGTCGTATGATCGTGAACATTGGCGGTGCAATGCTCGAGCCTTTGACAACTGCTTGAGTTGCTCGGCTTTGAGCTTCTCAAGCGGTTCGAGCGTGCGCAGCGCGACGCGCGCATTGGTTACGCGCCAATCGTTGGCCGCGTAAAGTTTTTCGATCGCTTCGAGAGATTGCTGCCGAACTTTGAGGGCCTGGACCACTTCGTCGGCATCTTCCAACTGGTCAGCCCATGCGGAGAGATCCTGCGACAGCGCGGCGAGGCTGGCGCGTGTGTTGGCATGTTCGGGGTCCAAAAGCTCGCGACGCAACTCCCATGCTTGGCGATGAGCACCCGCCGCTTTTTCCGGCGAGCCCAATTCGCTCTGCACATTGCCGATGGCGTGCAGACACGTAGCAATCTGGGGATGCTTGTCACCGAGCGCCCGGCGATACACCTCGACCGCCTGTTCGTAGGCGGTTTGAGCGTCGGCCGGGCGGCCCAGCTCCGCATTCGCCTGGCCCAGGATCCAGAACGGTTGCCCACAAGCCGCCAGGCTGTCGCCCAGGATTTTGCGGCGAGCTTCGGCCGCCCGACGTAGCGGCGCTAGAGCCGGCTCGTATTTACGATCGTTGTACAGCAGCATGGCTTGCTGCCAATCGCGATCGGCCTGCCGCAGGTCGTTGCGCTGGGCCGCGTCGAGTTTTGCGATGCGCTCGACCAGCTTCAACACATCTTTCGATGAGCGGGTCCGCCAATGCTCCTCGCCGAATTGCCGACTGTGCCGCTCGACGAGTTGCCGCGCCGTTTTTTCGGCATCGGCCGATTGGCCGGCCAGGGCGTACAAGCTGGCCAGCCATTCCCGCGAGCCGTCGGCATCTTCATGCTCGTCGCCGAGCACCTTGCGCTCGATCTCCAACATTTTTAGCGCAGTGGCGATGGCCTCGTCCAAGCGGCCGAAGGCCGCATGCTGCCGCGTTTCGCGATCGTATTGATTTCGCTCGTCGAGCGCCGCCGGTCGGGCCGCTTTACTGGCTGCCGAATCAGGCGCAGTAACGGCTGCCGGCGGACTAGGTGCTTCCTGTGCTGCGGCCGGCAGCGCGCACCCGATCACGGCCGTCAGGCCCAACAGCAGCTTGCCGCTGCACGCTACGAGACACGCCGCACGGACCATAACCGCGTCTCCCCGTGTCGCCTTAGGCCCCATTCACGAGCGATTGCCAGCCCATCGGCTGTGGAAAATCGTCCGAGGCCATCTCTTAGCGTAGCGACGTGGGGGGCGGAATCAAGCAATCGGAGGGGGATTGCCAGGGCCGGCTTGCCATGCGCGGAAAACTCGGCCTACGGGCCGCCCAGAGCCGCGCGCTCGGGAGAGGCGAGACCCTGCTGCAATACTGCCAGCACGGCGGCCATATCACCGCGGAGCAGCGCGGCAGGATCGAGCCAGAGGCCGGGAAAACCGCGGCTTTTCAGAATGCCAGCCGAGTCGGCTGCGAGCCGCACGTAGGCGTCTGCATCAAGCACAAACCAATCGAGTTCCCCCTCCAGCACGCGCCAGACGAGATACTCGTGCACCGCATGACGGCGGTAGAGCGCCAGCTTGGAGTGCAAATCGCGGCTGGCGCTGGAGAGCGCAACTTCGGCCACCAGCTCCGGCGCGCCTTCCAGGAATTGGTCTTCGCCGGCGATTTGCGACTGGCCACCGGTCGCCAGCCGCAGCAGGGCATCTGGCTGCACCTCGTTGAACGCGTCCAGGCGGACGGTGGCATTGTCCGCGCATTCAATGCGAGGAGTACTGGCCGCGTATACGCCCAGCCAAGCCATCAATTTGGCATGTGACTGCGCGTGAGCTTTTGAAACTGGAGATCCCACGTAGACCACCCCATCAATCAGCTCGGCCTTTTTCAGGCCGGGCATGGCCTGGTAGCGACGCTCGAATTCGTCGCGCCCGAGACAGTCGCCCGACTCCAGCGGCGGGATCAAGGCCAGCGTCGGCTGCGTCGGGGCATGAAATTGCGACTGAGTGGACATGGAACGTGGCCGCGGCCTGACAGTCGCGGAAGCCTTTTGCGTAATCGGGCCGCCGCAGGCCGGCGAGCCCCAATATCCAGCTTATCACTGCCGCGTGCGGATGGGAATGCTCAGGCTTCGAGCGTCAGCCGCTCGTGGGCCTCGACCGGCTCGGACGATTGTGCCAAGGCTTGGCACACCTGACGCCAAGTCTCCCGCTCCATTTCGAGTACGCGCGCTACGTCGGCCAGCTTGCGCGGATCGTGATCTTGCGTGGCCGCCACCAGCGAACGATACATGAACATATAGACGCTGGCGACGCGTCCGACCAGGTCGGGCATGGTTTCCCGACGCAAGCCCGAAAGCAGCTCAACGACGATCTGCTGGCAGCGTCGGAGGGCATTGTTCCCCGCTCGCTGGTCATCTGCGGCCCAATGCTGCTCGGCGAGCCTGACCATGCGGAGGGCGGCCTCGATGAGCATCAGTTGCAGTTTTTGCGGCGGGGCAGCCAGGACTTCGCCCGCCAGATATGTCTCGCCAGCGCGAGGAGCCATTCGTTCGCCCTCCTTGATGTAACGTCGTTGCTGATGCCCACAAAATCAGGCCGCGGCCGGACCGAAGTCGGCCGGTACAGTGGATTACGATACGCTCGCGCTGGCCAGGCCGCTGGAGGTCGCCCCCGAGCTTGAAGAGCTGCCGGAGTTGGCGGACGTCGAACCACCGGAACTCGACGACGCGAAGACGTTTTGCAGGCTTCCCAAGGCGCTCTGCTGGGTCTGCAAGGTCGCCATGGCCTGCTCCATCGCTAGGAATTGTGACTGGAGCTGATTGCGCTGTGCATTCAGGTATGCGTTTTGAATGGCAATCTGACTGTTCCAGCCAGTGACCATGTTGGCCAGGCCGTTGACGTCCTCGGCAATCGCGCCGTTGAACGAGTTCGTAATGCTGTCCAATTGGCTTGAGACGCTGTCGGCAAAACCGGTCGTCGACGTGCTGAAAAAAGTGCTCACAGCCGATGGGTTGCTCGCCAGTTGATTGTCGAGCACGCTTTGATCCAGCGAAAGCTGGCCGTTGCTGAAAGTGACGCCCAAGTCAGCCAGCGATTGCACCGGGTTGGCCGTCGTGGCCAACGACAGGTGTGTGGAATTCGACGTGCCGAAGGTTTGGCCGAGCAGGCTGTTCAATTGCAAACCGATCTGCTCCATGATCGGGTCGTTGTACAAATCGCCGCCGCTATTGGTCGTCGTGTTATAACTGGTGAGCGTTTGAAACTGCGAATAGGCCGTGTTGAAATCGGTGACGAACTGGTTGACGGCGTTGGTCAGCGGCTGCGTATTTTGCGTGACGCTCACGGTCGTGGGGCTGGTCATCACCTGACTGGCGGTGATCGTCAGGCCTGGGATCTGCGTCGAAAACGTGTTGGACGACGACGACATCACCAGCGGCGAGCCTCCGGTGCCGTCGCTCATCGACAAGACGGCATTCGTGCCGTTGTCCAGCGTCGAAAGGTTGAGGCCGGTCGTGCCGGTATCGATCACCAGGTTGCCGGCCGCGCCGCTTTGGTTGCTGGTGAGCAGCATGCGCACCGCATTGGCGCCGCTACCATCGTTGACGGTCGTGGCCGTGAGCGGGGCGCTGGAGGCGGCCAGGTCGCTCATCAGATCGCTCACGGTGTCCGTGCTCGAAAGCGTGATGCTGGTTTCCATTGCGCCGTTGATTTGGCCGCCCGTCGCAGTGCCCAACAGATTCAGATTGGCAGCCGTGGTGCCGCCCTGTTCGGCGATGCTCAATTGCGCGCCGCCGCCGCCCGTATCGGTGACCTGGATGCCGTCGCCGTCGCTGTTGATCGAGGCTTGGATGTGCAGTCCGGAGGTATTCAGGGCGTTGATCACGTCCCCGATGGTCTGGGCCGCAGAGAGATTCAGGATTTGCGAGGCGCCGGTGCTGTCGGTGACCTTGATTTCGCTGGCGTCGACGCCGTTACCGCCGTTGAGGCCGGATAATTGCGTGTTTTCGCTGATGTATTGCAGGTTGAGGTCGCCGGAATTGACGGAGGTCGTGGCCGAGTTGGTGGCGATGTTCAACTTGGCGGCCAGCGTGCTGCCCGTGTCGTCGGCAATGATCAAGTTCGAGTTGCTCGAACCGGTCGTATCGAGCACCTGAATGCCGTCGCCGGCGGCGTTCAGCGTGGCATGCAAACCAATGCCGGCCGAATTGATGCCGTTGATCACGTCGGAAAGTGAGCTGGCCGACGAGAGATCGACGGTGGCGGTGGCTCCGCTGCGGTCGGTCAGGTCCAGGGTGCCCAAGGTGCCCACGCCGCTGCCGCCGTTGAGATCCTTGAGCAGCACGCTGTTGACGCCGGCCAGCACCTGGGTGCCGTTGAGCACGCCGCCGCTGGGCGCAGTGCCCTGAATGCCCAGGTCCTGCGCTGCCTGGCTGGCGTTGACGGCCGAGACCGAGAAGTCGCTGCTGCCGGTGGTCAGGTCCGTGAGCACGAGGTGCGTGCCGTCGCCGGAGATGCTGGCGGTGAGGTTGCCGGCGGCGCCGGAGGCGTTGTTGATGGCGTTGACCACGTCGCCGATGGTCGAAGCCGAGCCCAGCGTGACCGAGACTTGCGATCCGTTTTGCAGGTTGACGACGAAATCCGGCGAGCTGCCCGCGACGCTGACCCCGTTGCCGTCGTTGAGCGAGCTGAGCTGCGTATTGGCCGACAGCGTGATCAGGTTGGTGCCCACGAGCGACGAGTCCTGCATCGAGCCGCCGGTGAGTCCGAGGCTTTCGGCCGTGGTCGTATTGTTGACGTCGCTGACTTTGATCGCGCTGGTCGAGCCGTCGATGTTCGTCAATTCGAGGCCTTGGCCCGTGACCGACGCGGTGACGCCAATGCCGGACGTATTGTTGATGGCCGCCACCACGTCGTTGAGCGACTGGGCGGTCGAAAGATTGACGGTCGCGCTGGTGCCGTTGCCGCTGGTAATGCGAATCGTGCCGGCTTGCACTCCGGCGCCGCCGTTGAGCTGATCCAGCGCCGTTTGGGTGTTGAGCGAGCCGCCTTGCTTGATCGTGATGGTGCCGGCGCCCACGAGGCTGTTGGCGCTGGCAAACCCGGACGAGACCAGTTGCTGGTTCTGTGCCAGTTGCAGGACCTGCAACTGGTAGGAGCCCAAGGCCGCCGTGTTGTCGGCCGAGACGCTTAGCCCGGAGCTGTTGCTGGTGGCGCTGCGAGCATTCAGGACGGAAGAGTTTTTCAGCGCGGTGGCGTCGTTTTGCACGGCCAACAGATCGGCCGACAGGCCCAGCAGATCGGTCTTCTGCGTGCCGGCAGTGCTGACCTTGGTTTGTAGCGAGGTCAGCGGTCCGGAATCGGCCTGGATCAGCGCGTTGACGATGGCGGAAGTGTTGATGCCGCTGATCAGCCCGACGCCGGTTGAGACGCTAGCCATGGCACCGTTCTCCCCATTCACACAAAGCCGCCAGCCGGCCGGGCGAACCCAACCGGCTGGCGGATCAAATCAAATTAGCCTACCCGTGCTTACTGAATCTTCTGCAACAGGGTCAGCACGTTCTGCGGCTGCGAGTTGGCGATCGAGAGCACGCTCGTGCCGGCTTGGACCAGGATCTGGGCCCGGGTCAGGTTGGCCGTTTCGCTAGCGAAGTTGGCGTCCTGGATATTGCTCTGGGCCGAGCTAACCTGCTCCAGATTCGCCTGCAAGCTGCTGATGTTGCTGTTCAGCACGTTGGTTTGCAACGCACCGAGCTGGCCGCTGAGCGTGGCGATCTGGTTGATGGCCTGGTCGACGATCGCGGCAGCGTTGGTCAGATTCGTGCCGCTGAGCTGGTTGGAACCGCCGGTTTCGAGCGAGCTGAGCCCCGCGTTGCCGGTGGTCGTGATGTTGCGACCCAGCGTGCTGAGGTCCAACGATCCCAGGCTGACGTTCACCTGGTTCGAGTAGTTCACTTCCGGGCCGAGCTGGAACAAGGCACCGCCGGTGACATTGAAGTTGCTGGTGAGAGTCCCCAGCGACGGATCGGTCGTGCCGCTCAGCGAGATGTTGGCGTCCTGGTAGCTGAAGTTCGCGCCCGTTCCGGTGAACGAGCCGCTGCCCAGCGAGGTGGTGACCGTGCCGGCAACGTCGACGCCCGCGGTGGCCGCCTGGGTGCCGCCGGCATTGAAGGTCGTGATATCGGCGCTATTGTCGGAGGCGATGGCATTGGCACTGACCTGTGCCGCACTGCCGTAGTCCTGGCTGGTGAGCGTCACGTTGGCGCCCTGGCCGCCGGTCGAGCTGGCGGTAATGCCGGTCTGCGACGTCACGGCGTTGATCGCGTTCACCAGCGCGCTGCTGCCGTTGATCACCGCGTCGTTGTTGACGGTGATGATCGCCTGGCCTTGGTCGCCGTTGAGCTCGATGGTCGTGGTGTTTTGCGCACCGGTGGTGCCGGCCACAGCGGTCTGCGTGGCTCCACTGACCAGCGAAGTGTCGTTGGAGTTGCCGCCGGTGGCCACCGCGATGCTGGCGGTCGAGGCGGTGCCGACGTTGCCCGATTTGAGCACGACGTTGCCCGAGCCGTTCAGCGAGGCGGTGACGCCGGTCTGCGCGGTGACGTTGTTGATCAGCGTGACCAGCGAAGAGGCGCCGCCGTTGATCACCGTGTCGTTGTTGGCCAGCGTGATGTTGGCCGAACCCGTGTTGCCGGTGACGGTGAAGGTCGTGGCGGTGGCAGCTCCGGTGGTGCCGGCGGTCGTGGTCTGCGTGCCACCCGCGAGCAGCGAGGTGTCGCCGGCGTTGCCGCCGGTGGCCACTGACAGGCTCGCGGTCGAGCTGGTGCCGACGTAGGCCGAGGTGAGCACGACGTTACCCGAGCCGTTGACGGCGGCGGTCACGCCGGTCTGCGAGGACACGGTGTTGATCAAGGTGGCCAGCGAGGCGACGTCGCCGTTGATGACGGCGTCGTTATTGGCCAGCGTGACATTCGCCGAGCCGGCGTTGCCGGCGACGGTGAAGGTCGTGGCGGTGGCAGCTCCGGTGGTGCCGGCCGTGACCGCACCTAAGGCTGCGTTCAAGGCAGTCTGATCCGAGCCGGCGCCGGCCGAGTCGGTGGCCACGATGGACAGCGTGGCGCCCGCGCCGACATTGTTGGACGTGAGCGTGATGTCCGCGGCCGCGCCTGTGCCCGTCGCCGTGACGCCGGTCTGCGCCGAGATCGCGTTGATGGCGTTGGTCAGCGCATCGCTATTGGCTTGAATCGCAGTCGCGGTGACGGAAGCCGTGGTCGCCGTGCCCAAGTCGCCCGTGATCGTCAGGGTGATTCCATCCGAGCCGGTCGTGATGTTCGCGGAGCTGAGCCCGGTGCCGGAGATGTCCAAAACCGCTTTCGTGCTGTTGGTGCTGAGCTTGTTCAGGCCGGTCGTGGCGCCGGCGGTATAGTTGGCGCCCAGAATCGTGTTGCTGCCGTGCGTGCTGGCGGTGCTCAACTGGTTCAAGCCGGTCGAAGCGCCCGAGACGTAGTTGGCGGCCAGCAGCGTGCTGGTGGCGTGCGTCGAGTTGGTCGACAGGTTGTTGAGACCCTGACCGGACGTAGCGCTGGTGCCCGTAATCACGTCGGTCTTTTGCGTGGCGGCCGTCGTTACTGCCAGCGAGACGTCCGAGGCGGGCGCCGAGCCGTGCAGGGCCGGGTTGAACGACGAAATATTGATGTCCGACGAGCTCTCGAACGAACCCAGCGAGCCGCCGCTGGCGTCGACGTTGAAAGCTTCCGAACCATTCAACAGGTTCTGGGTGCCGAAGATCGTCGTCTGGGCGATCTGCTGAATGGCTTGCAGCGAGCTGTCAATCTGCTGCTGATCAGCGGCAATTTCCGAAGCCGAAGAGGTGCCTTTGCTCGCGGCAGATTGCACCAGCCCGCGGATGCTGTTCAACTGGTTGCTCACCTGGGTCAGAGCGGCGTCGGCCGTCGACACCACGTCATTGGCCTGCTGAGCATTGGTCAGCGACGCATTGATCGACGTGATTTCCGAACCGAGCGTTTGGCTCTCGATCAAGCCTGCCGGGTCGTCCGCACCCGAGTTGATTTTCAAACCGGTGGACAAGCGCGTCAGGCTCGTTTGCAGTTGGTTGTTCGAATTCTGCAAGTTGAACTGCGCGACCAGCGAGCTGACGTTGGTATTAATACGAGTCATTTACAGCACCTCTTGTGGCAAAAGGGGTCAGGTCCGGGCTGTCCGGCGGCGGGAGCTTGGCGGCACGAGCCAGGCCGCATGCGTCAAGGTGCTAGTGCCCTTTGAACCTGCACGCGGTAAATCACTTCAAATTTTCAATGGACTGCGCAGCGGCCTGGCACCCACTTTTCAGCCCCGTCGGAAACAGGGTGAAGCCACTACGCGGCTGTTATCTGATGGGTGTATCGGCGGCGCCGGACGGCCACTTGAGCGAAGTCGGACCAATCGCTCAATTTTTTGCCGCTTACCCAGACGGAAAGATGCCGCCCGCCGATGCCGGCTACGGCATGACCGCTACCGCCGCTACAACGCACGGCCGACAGACGCTCGGCCCAGAGGTCGGCGGCGTTTAGGGCTGCGGCTTGCCGAAGCCGCGCACGTCTTTAGGTTCCAAGCGGCTGGCGCGCAGATTCTCGCGCTGAATGGCTTCGTACACCTCTTGCCGATGCACGGGAATCTCGGTCGGCGCGTTGATCCCCAACCGCACCTTATCCCCCCGGATGTCGACAATCGTGATCACGATGTTATCGCCGATCATGATGCTTTCGTCGCGTTGTCTCGACAGTACCAGCATCGCTGACTCCTTGCTTGTCCGGGCCGCGGGCGCCAGGTGGTGTCGGCTCACGCGCCTTGGGGGGCCACGCGGCGGACCCGGAAAAACGTCGTGTTCGCAGGGGGGGCGGCCGTTAAGCGCTCTTCTTCAACGCGGGGGGACCATTCAACTCATATTGCAGCGGTAGCTCGCCGTTGGCCACAAGCTGGCGACCCAGGCGACGCTCCAAATGGATCACAATCGGGGCTTTGAGGTTCAGCGTAATCCCATGCTCGTTGCGCCCCACAATCACTAGCACTTGCGCATCCTGCACCCGCTCCAGGCACAGCGGGGCCAGGTCGCTGCGGTAGACCCGGAATTGATAGTCCGGAACAAACCGACGCGGGCTGACCACCGCCACCGCCACTTCCGGCCGGGCCAGGCATTGCAGCCAGCCCAAGCTGTCGTTCTGGGCGTCGGCCAGCAAGACCCATTGGCGGCAGTCTTCCAGCCCCAACAGACCGGTCGGAAAGTTCAATACGTCGCCCGATTCAATTTCGAGCGAGCCGAAGCGAGTCGTCCGGATGTGCATACTGCCGGCCTACCTTCCATGGGAATGCCATGCTCCCTGTGCAAGCGGAAGCACATAGGGCATCATCGGACGCACATGGCAGTCGGGAACAACAAATAATCCATGCCAGACCTTGGTTGAATTCCTGCGTCATCACACAAGGCCACTGCGCCCCGCCGGGGCTTTGCGCACTTCCGGCAATTTCTGCTAGAATCGCCGGCACGCCACCCCAATTGATATCTCGAAACCTCGGATGCCGCCCATCATGGGTTCAGCAAACAGCGGCTCATGCAACTCACCGCACGGCTCGCGGCGGGCATTTCTGAAAGTGTCCGGCGCCGGCCTGCTGGCGACCTTCACCCGCCCGGAGATCGCTTCGATGTCTGCTCATGCCGCCGAAGGCCGCGACCCGTCGGGCTATATCGACGCCCATGTCCACGTCTGGACGCCCGACACATCGGCCTATCCGCTGGCGGAAAGTTTTAATGCCAAGGCGATGCGGCCGCCGTCATTCACGCCCGAAGAACTGTTCGCCGAGTGCCGGCCGGCGGGCGTCGAGCGGATCGTGCTCATTCAGATGAGCTTTTACCGCTTCGACAATTCGTACATGCTCGACACGCTGGAGCGTTATCCGGGCGTGTTCTCGGCCGTGGCAATTGTCGATGAGCATGCGCCGCAAGTCGGCCAGCGGATGCGTGAGTTAGCCCGGCGCGGCGTGCGCGGCTTTCGCATTAGCCCGAATCAGAGCGTCCCGGCTGGCCGCGCCATGCAGATCACGATCGACGGCTGGCTGGGCTCTTCTGGCATGACCGAGATGTGGACTGCGGCCGCGGATCAGAAACTCGCCATCTGCCCCCTCATCAATCCCGAGGTGCTGCCGGCGATCGACCGCATGTGCAGCCGCTTTCCGCGCACGCCCGTGGTCATCGACCACTTTGCGCGGATCGGCATGGCCGGGCCGCCCAGGTCCGAAGACATCGACCAGCTTTGCCGGCTGGCGCGCTACGAGCACGTCCACGTCAAGACGTCGGCCTTCTACGCGTTGGGCGAAAAGAAGTCGCCCTACACCGATCTCGGACCGCTGGTGCGCCGGCTGCGCGACGCGTATGGTCCCGAGCGTCTGATGTGGGCCAGCGATTCGCCCTTCCAAGTGCAAGACGGCCACACCTACGCCGACTCGATCGCCCTGGTGCGCGACCGCCTCGACTTCCTCTCGCCCGACGATCGCCAGTGGCTGCTCAAGAAAACCGCCCAACGCGTGTTTTTTTCATAAGCCGCTACGTTTCGCATTGGCCTTTCCGGGACGTTATAATCCGGGCGCGCTTCCCGTGACCCCCTCTCCCCTTTTGGGAGAGGGTTGGGGTGAGGGCTCGGATAGGATCTACGAGGCGGGCGATGTCTGTCGATGTCCAGCAGTTCGGCCAGTCGGTCGTGGCGTGCGGCTTGATGACCGCCGCCGAATGGGCTGCTTTTCTCCAAAGCCTGCCCGATCCGGCCCAGGCTCAGGATACGCAGGCCGTGGCTCACGCGCTGGTGGACCAGGGCAAGCTGACCAAGTACCAGGCTGCCGCCGTGTTTCAAGGCAAGACACGCGGACTGGCTTTTGGCGAATACACGGTGATCGATCGCATTGGCGCCGGCGGCATGGGCCAGGTGTATCGGGCCCGGCATCGACGGATGCAACGCACCGTGGCCCTTAAGGTGCTGCCGGCTGCGGCCACGCGCTCGGCCGATGCCGTCAAACGCTTCCAACGCGAAGTGCAGGCCGCCGCGCAGCTCAACCATCCCAACATCGTCACGGCCCACGATGCCGGCGAGCACGATGGGCTGTACTACCTGGTGATGGAATTTGTCGACGGCCAGGACCTGTCCTCGCGCGTCAAGCAGCATGGCCCGCTGGCGGTTTACGATGCGGTGCACTATGTGCTGCAAGCTGCCCGCGGGCTGGCCTATGCCCACTCCAAGGGCATCATCCATCGCGACATCAAGCCTGCAAACCTGCTCGTCGACGGCACGGGAACCTTGAAAATCCTCGACATGGGCTTGGCGCGCTACGACGCGCTGCCCGAGCCCGAGGGCCCAGTCGATGGCAACATTACGCAGGCCAATTCCGTGATGGGCACGCTCGATTACATGCCACCGGAACAGGCCCAGGACACGCACAAGGCCGACGCCCGGAGCGATATTTACAGCCTGGGCTGCACGCTCTATCGCCTGCTGACCGGCGAAAATCCTTACGGCGGCAGCACAGTCGTGGAAAAGATTCTGGCCCATCGGCAGACGCCGACCCCTTCGCTCTCGGCGGCGCGCGGCGAAGTGCCGCAGCGGCTCGATCAGATCTTCAAGCGAATGGTGGCCAAGCAGCCGGAAAACCGCTACCAGTCGGCCACCGAGCTGATTGCCGATCTGGACGCATATTTGTCGCCGGCGCCGCGGCCCGTGGGGGTTTCGTTCGCGCCGCGTCCCGAAGCGGCTTCGACGGCCGTGCGGGCGCTCGAGCGCTCTTCGGATCCACGACTAGTGTTGGCGGCGGTTGCGGGAGTCATGGTGCTGATCGCCGCGGCCTACGGTGGCTGGAAGCTATTCTCCGGCGGTAGCGACACGCCAGAACTGGCCGCCGAGCCGGCCGCGTCGCCAATTGTTGCGAAGCCCTCGCCCGCCGAAGTGGCAAAACCCGCTGCGCCCGTAAGCAATCCACCGTCAGCCGCCGAACCGGCGAAACCCGCCGAGCCGACGCCCATTGCGGCGGCCCAGACACCGCCGGCGAACGATGCGGCGGCCGGTATTCCGCAGCCTGCGGCGGTTGCGGCGACCGGCACCGAAGGCCATCCCGAGGACCGGAGAGCGATTGCCTGGGCATTGTCAGTCGGCGGCAAGGCCCTGACTTTTCGGGACGGCAAGTCCATCCAGATCATGAACGCCGACGAGCCGTTGACGGAGTTTCCGATCTTACAGTTCGAGGTTCAGAACTGCGCCGGCGTCGATGATCAAGGCCTGTCCAACCTTGCAAATCTGAAAGATGTGCGGCGATTGAACCTCGCGCGGACCTCAATTACCGACGCGGGGCTCGCCAACTTCACCGCATTGAGCGAGTTGCGGCATCTGTATCTCTATCAGAATCCGCAACTTGGCGACGCGGGCATGACGCACTTGAGCGGATTGTCCACGCTGGAAGGGCTCGATCTCACCGCCACGTCGGTCGGCGACACTGGTCTTGCCGCGCTCGATGGGCTGCACAAGCTCGCGTACCTCAAGGTCCGCGCCACGCGTGTCACCCAGGCCGGCGTCAACAAATTCAAAGCGTCGCATCCCACTTGCGATGTTGAGTGGTCCAATTCGACGAACATTGCTTCCACCGCCCAGCCACCGCCCAGCACCACGGCGATTCAACCGAGCAGCACACCGCAAACAAAGTCCATCAAGCTGCCTGTGCCCGAAGGCCCGGCATTGGTGCCAGCGCAAAAGACTTTGAAAGACGTGTATGGCGACGAGATCAACCAGGCGCGGCAACCGGACGAGAAGGCCGCGCTGGCTCGAAAGCTGATCCAGCAAGCCGAGCAAACCCAGGATGATCCGGCGGCCCAATATGCCTTGCTAGATCAAGCGCGGCAATTAGCCATCGCCGCCGCTCACTTGAAGCTGATCGATTGGTCCGTGTCGGCCACCGCGCAGAGATTTCAGGTTGATGCCGACACAGCAATGGCCGATGCGTGGAACGAAGTCAGCCAGAAGGCACGGACGCCAGCCGCCAGCAAACCGGTGGCCGAAGCGGCGCTGGCTCGAGCGTCCACGGCTGCATCTCGAGAACATTACGACGCGGCCAAGCAACTCGCCGACGTGGCTCTGCGTGCGGCCCGCAAAGCCAAGGATCCCGCCCTGATCAAGCAGGCCAACGAGCGAAGCAAGGCAATTGGCGCACTGGTCGAGCAATCGCTGGCTGCCGATCATGCCCGCAAGACACTAGAAAAACAGCCCGATGACCCGGAGGCCAACCGGGTATTGGGCCGATACGAATGCCTAGTGCTCGATCATTGGGCCGAAGGCTTCAAGCATCTGGCCAAAAGCAACGACCCGGTCGAGCGCGAGCTGGCCGCGCGCAGCGTCTCAACGCCCGCCAACGACGCGGCGGCCGCGACCGCAATGGCCGATGCCTGGTACGATGCGGCCCACAAGGCCAAGGGCACTCAAAGGGCCTTTCTGCAAGACGCCGCAAGCTACTGGTACGGCGCGTCCCTTCCAGGCCTGAGCTCGCTGGAAAAAGCGCGGGCCGAAAAACGGCTGGCCGAACTGCGCGGCGGTGGCAAGACCGGAGCCGATGGTGCGGCCGAATTGACGCGCAAAGTTCCCGCGGCCGCCATCGCCCCCTTCGACGCCGCCGCGGCCGCCAGGTACCAGGAACTGTGGGCCCGATTCTGCAAAATACCGGTGGTTTCGACCAATTCGATCGGCATGAAGCTGGCCTTGATTCCGCCTGGCGAGTTTCAGATGGGCACGCCAGACGCGTCCATCGAGGAACTCTCTGCCAAGCTGCCCCCGCGGCGCGATTTGTTTCTCTCCGAAGCGCCCGTCCATCGCGTCCGCATTACGCGGCCGCTGCTGATGGACACTTGCGAAGTCACCATCGGTCAGTTCAGCACCTTTGTCCGCGAGACCGGCTATCGCACGCGGGCCGACGAAAAGGGCGGGGAAGTCTGGAGCGACAATGTGCAAAAGTCCATTCACACCGAGGGCGTGAACTGGAAAAATCCAGGCTACAAGGCCACCGACGACACGGCCGCCGGCCAACTCTGCTTCAGCGATGCCCTGGCGTTTTGCCAGTGGCTCAGCCGCAAAGAAGGGGTCGCCTACCGGCTGCCGACCGAAGCCGAATGGGAATTCGCCTGCCGCGCCGGCACCACGACCACCTACTGGTTCGGTAACGATCCCGGCCAACTGGAGCAATACGCCTGGACGGTGCGGAACACCACCGAGCGGCATCCGCAGCCGGTGGGCAAGAAGCCGGCGAATCCCTTCGGTCTGCACGACATGCACGCCAACATCGACGAGTGGTGCCTCGACTGGTACGCCCCTTCGTACTATCGACAGTCGCCGGCGGCCGATCCGCCCGGCGCACCAAGTGGCACGATGCACGTGGTGCGCAGCGGCCGATTCATGGAAGGGGCCACCGGCGTGCGCGCCGCGGCTCGACTCCCGCGTGAGCCGCAGCTATTGTATTTTGCCTCCGGCTTCCGCGTCGTGCGCGAGTTGGCCGTCAAAGTGCCCGCCGCGGCCTTCGCCGGAGCGAAGTGAAGGTCGCGGTAGCGGAATTCGTGAGAATTCCGAACGGATGCCACCGGAGCGATCGGAAGCCTCACGGCTTCCGCTACGATCTGCGGCCGAGCTTTGCTACGCCTTCACCGATGTGATCATGTAGAGCACGATACTCAGGTACGTGCTCATCAGGATGATGAAACTCACGCGGTCGAGCCGGCGGGCCGTGCCGAGCCGACCCTGTTCGAACAGCTTGTGCGAGATCGTCGATTCGAACAGCGCCAGGAAAATGAACACGAAACTGGCGATGTGCAGCCGATCGGCCAGCGACAGCAGGTTCGAGTCCGGCAACGCCCCGCTGATCACATATTCGCTGGCCACGGCGGCGAACATGGCCCCCACGCCCAGCCCGAAGCGCGAATCCAACTCGCTGGGTTGCGTCAGCAGGCTGATCAGCGCGATGGCTGCCGCGATGAACAGCCCGGTGAACAACTTCAGGAAGTAGCCGTAGCCCGACCGCTGCATGTGTACGGTATAGATGTACCGGCTCCACGACGATTCGTGCCCGGTGGGCAGCGAGATGTCGCCATAGTTCGTGTTCGACAGGTGGGCGACGACCTCGGCCCCGCCGTTGACCAGGTCCCAGCCCCCGACGCGGGCATCGGGATTGAGATTGCAGTTCTCGACGTCCGGCACGAACCGCAGCTTGTACTCCTCTCGGTCGCTGTCTTCCACTTCGATCGTGATGTCGTGGTTATCCAGCGGAAAGTCGTGCACGTTCCACTGCTTCTGGATCGTGGCCATGCAGCGGCAGACGGCGTAGTGATATTCGCCGATCGTGGCCTGGTAGGTGTCTTCCTTGGCGTCGATCTGGCCGTTGGTCAGGTCGAAAGTCTCGAGCGGCTTCAGGTCGTCGTCTTTCCAACGAAACCAAATATGGAAGTCGAGCGAGACCTTCTGATCTTTCAGGCTCATGCCAATGATTTGATTCAGATACGTGCCGACATACACGATCTTCTGTTTCTCGCGTGAAGCCTCTTTTTTTGGCGGGTCGGCCGCCTGGGCAATGCCCGAGGTCAGCAGGGCGCCGAAGACGACCATCACGATCCTTCGCGGTGTCGGGCGATTCATTGCAAGCGGCACTCGGCGTTCCATGGCGGCGGCACTTCGCCCCCCGTGGGGACGAAACTCCGGACCATTGTAGTGGCCTTGCCAGGAAAATGAACCCGAGTTCGACTACGGAAAAACGCCCGGCCGTGGCGATTGCGGAAGCCATGAGATCGTGGTAGCGGAAGGCGTGAGCCTTCCGACGCAGCCATCGATAACGCCTTGGAATTCTCACGAATTCCGCTACGGCCGCAGCGACATTCAGCGAACCTTGCTCATATAGCGGAGAAACTCGGCGTCGAGCTGGCCGAGATTTTCGCCAAAAGCCTGCTGGAACTCGCGCAGCCGCGTTTCTGCACTGTATTGTGCCAGCGGCGGCTTCTGACCCAGCACCTTCAAGTATTCGACATACTGCTTGGGCCGCTGCCGGATCAGAAAGTAGTTCAATGCCCAGGCTTCGGCATAGGCATCCAGAGCGGTGCGCGAGTCGCGCATGCGGTCGTCGTCCACCAGCAGCGTTTTGAGCGACTCGGGTTTGCGGCGCGGCAAGTACTCGCGAAAGCCCTGCAACCGCACGCGGTTGACGCTGCCGATCGTCCGCCAGCCGGTGGAGCTTTGCAGGTCGGGCGTCTCGAAGTAGATGGCCATGCCCTCGCACAGCCACAGAGGAATGTCGGCGAAACGCTGTTGCAGTCCGCAATTGAACGCTACCTGGTGCGTCGCCTCGTGTACGATCGTAGCCACCATCCGCGAGGCGTCGGGACTCGACAACATCTCGTTGATCTGCGCGGCCGTCGTCCGCCTCGCGCCCGGCCGGCGCAGCTGCTGCACGCCGGTCAGATCGTACATCGTCATGCGATTGCTCTGCAGGCTGTAATAGCCAATGATCGAATCGGACACGCTGCCCAACTCCTGCTGCACATAGCGGGCATACGACTCCTTGTCGGCGAACACCACGGCCACCAGCGGAAACGCGGGCTTCTTGATGTCAAAGCCCTTGCGCGACCAGTAATTGGTAAACGCGCGATACAACTGCTCGAACAGCGTGCCGCACCACTGGGCATAGGCCTTCGAGGCGTTATGGACGATTACGTAATTCTGCGTGTAATGAGCTTCGAACCCCGCGGGCAACTGGCCGAGCAATTGCTTGGCCAGATCCGCCGGCGCCAACGGAACAAACGGCTGCGCGTCCGTCTGATGGCGCAC
The DNA here is from genome assembly GCA_036268995.1 of Pirellulales bacterium. GTDB lineage: Bacteria > Planctomycetota > Planctomycetia > Pirellulales > PNKZ01 > DATATB01. The sequence continues at coordinate 71,879 of DATATB010000104.1, forward strand.
GATTTCTTCCGCCTGGATCGACCACAGCACGCCGTCGGCCGACTCGAGCAGCAGTCCGCCGTCGTCGGCCTTGGCCAGCACCTGGCCCTCGACCGATTGCTCGTGCGCGTCGCGTTTGAAATCGACCCGATCCAGCGCCGCCGCCAGATCGTTCGTCAGCAGGCAGGCGACCAGCAGTAGCAAGACACGATATCGCATAGAAGGCCGCGCGCTTTTCAGCCAGGATTGGTCGTGGCCGGCACCACTGAACGCCGCCGCAGCAGCTCGGCGGCCCGGGCCAGCCACTCGTCGTTGGGCAGGCAATAAGGCCGGAATTTTTCGAGCAATCCTTGCTCTTCGCTATGCAAAAACGCGCGGAACACGCCCAGCTTGCTGGCGGCCGGCGAATCGATCAGGCTGCTGGAATCGGCCACGCTCATCTGGAACAGCACGCGTGTCTCGAACTCGCGCAGCGTCTGCCGCTCGAACACGCGATAAAAATTGTTGAGCGTGTCGCACCAAGTGAGGACGTGAATGCCCAGCGGCGGCCCTTCGCGCAGCAGGGCCACAAGTTGCTTGGCCGGGTTGGCCTTTTCTTCGCGTGAGAAACTGAAATCGTCTTCCGCTTTGCGCAGCTCTCGGAAACGTGGCAGGTCGTAGATCAGCACAAAGATCGCCGGCGCCTCGGTCTCGCCCGAGGTCTGACGGCGTTCGCTTTCGGCCGCCAGCTCGGCCATCATTGCGCCCACCTGCCGGGCGGCGACCACTTCGACCGGGTGCGGCAGCATGCTGGCGATGCGGCCCAAGGCGGCGGCCTGCGGAGCATCGGGCGGGCTGCCGTCGAGCACGTAAAAGCGGGCCCCGCCGGGCGTGTCGCCACCGGCCGGCGGAAGCTGGGCCGCCAGGCTGAACATGGTCGAGACCATCAAGGCTCGCGCGGCCTCGGCCTGCTGGCCGAGCATCAGCATGTTGGCGCCGCTTTGGCGGCGAATCACGGCTGCCGTCGGATCTTTGATGGCGATCGCCTCGCCTAGCCAGGCCGGCGTGGTCAGCGCACTGGCCGGCCAGGCCGGGGCAGAAATCAATTGCTCGAGCTGGGTGTTCTTGCCGATCTCGGCTGGCACGTTGCCTTCGAAAATAATCTGCGGCGGCGTGGGCAGCTTCCGCTCGAGGGCCAGTTCGTGGATGCGGCGCAGATATTCGTCGTGCTTATCGTCCGTGAGCCAAACCACCTGGAACAGGTTGTTGCCCTCCGGCCGGCCGTTGGCATCGTTGTAAATCGCCTCGCCGGGCCGGGTCAGCAATCGCGCCGCGGGGTTCTCTTCGCTCAGGATCAGGTTGGCGTCGGCTTCGCTGCATTGCAGGGCCACGCGCACGGCCATCTGCCCCAGCGTCGTGCGTGCCAGGCCATACGCACCGCCCAACGTCTGGCTGCCCAGGTGGACATGAATACCGAAGGCACGGCCTTGCCGCACCAGTCGATCCAGCAGCAGCGAAACGTCCTGCGCGATCTTGTCGTCTTCGACGAAGAATTCCTGAAACTCGTCGACGATCAGCAGGACGCGCGGCATGCGCGTGTGCGGATCGGCCTGGCGAAAACTATTGAGATCCTGCACGTTCAAGTCGCGGAACATGTCGCCGCGAATCTTCAGCTCCGCGTCCAGCCGTTGCAACACGCTCAGCCCGAATTCGCGCTCGCTTTCGATGGCGATGACCCGGGCGTGCGGCAACTGATGCTGGGCATAAGTCTTGAACTCGACGCCCTTCTTGAAGTCGATCAGGTACATCTCGACCTGGTCGGGACTGTACATCAAGGCCGAGTTCGTAATCAGTGCATGCAACAGCGTGCTCTTGCCCGAACCGGTCTTGCCGGCGATGAGCACGTGCTGGGCCGTGCCGCGTCCCAGCTTCATGCTCTGTCGTTTGGTGGCTCCGGCGCGGCCCAGCGGCACGTCGATGCCGGTGCCGCTGTCGCTGGTCCACCAGGCATCGTCGGCTGGGGCGATGAACTCGAAGGGAACTTCCACGCGGTTCGAATCTTTCGCCGCCTCGCCGGTGAGGTGTACGATGCGGCTGAAACGATCCGACGGCGGAGGCGAGTCCATCACCAGTGGAAACTTCTCGACCGCCTCTTCCTTCCACACGAACTGCGTTTCCTTCCACACCAGCTTGATGGCGTGCTGCTCCAGATCGGCCAGGCGAAAGCCGCCGGGCAGCGCCAGCTTCGTATCGATGCTGGCCAGCACGTACACGCCGCAGCGGGCGCCCGAGCTGGCGATGCTCAGCAGATAGCGCATCGCCGCTTCGGTGAAGTTGAAGGGAAAATTCGCCACGACCAGCACGCGGAAGGGCTCGGCCACTTCGCCGGCGTGCTCGTTGTAATCCTCGATCGTCTCGAACTCGTTGCGCAGATACTTCTGGATTACGGTCGACATGTGCTGCGTCAGGTCGGCCAGCCGCTGTTCGATGTGTTGCGGCTCAGTCCAGATTTTGTGCGATACCAGCAGCTCGTCGTAATCGGCCAGGTGCATGAAGCCGGCGAAGTTTTGGCCCAGGCCGACCGGGTCGATGATCGTGAACCGCACCTTGCCCGGCGGCAGGCTGGTGAGAAGCCGCAGCATCATCGCCTGCAGCGCCTGCACCGCGGCCGCCCGCCCCTCCCCGGCAGTGTGCAGTAGGGTGGCGCAGCGGTGCGGAAACGGCAATAGCGCCGGCACCTCGAAGCGGTCCGGCTCGAACCGCCGCAGGGCCGGATCGGCCGGCTGTCCTCCCGGTAACGCCGCCACGTCGACATCCAATCCGCCGAACCGCACACCCGCCGGCACCGTCGACGGCGGCGTCCACTGTGCACTCGCCAAGCGTTGCCAATTGGGGAACAGTCGCTCGTTCTGAGACCACACGTCGTCCAGATCGGCCCGCGCCCGGTCGATCCCGCCGTGCCAGTCGTCGCGGAGCTTCTGCGACGCCGCCTCGTGCGACGCCTCAATTTGCGAGCGTTCGCGATCCGCACGGCCGGTCAGCTCGGCCATGTCGCGAACGAAGCCGCCGTCGATCTCCGCCCGTTTCTTCTGGTAGTCGGCTTCAATCCTCGCCAGCGCCCGTTCGCGCG
>DATATB010000105.1:0-4705 GCA_036268995.1 Pirellulales bacterium
AGGCAGCGCATCTGTGAGGCCGTTACGGAGGCTCGCAACGGATTCTTTGCTGGCAATCGCCCGCCGGACATCGTGTCCGGCATGCTGCCAGCGCCGGCAGGAGCCGATCGCGATTACGTATAATGGCCCGGCTTCTTCGCACTTCACTTGGCGAGCCTCCATCCGGCTCGAATCCCGTAGGCTTCTGTTCCGCGCCTCCGCCTGGGGTGAATCGCTCGGGCCGTTGCTGTCAATTGCACGATTGACCGGTTATTCCAGCCGACCGGTTGCGGTCTGCTTTCTGACGTGGCAACCGAGCGTTCGAGCCGCCTTCCGGGGATCTGGCCATCCGAGGTTTCCCCAATGTACGACGTGGCGATTATCGGCGCGGGCATTGCCGGGATGGCTTCGGCCGCTCGGCTACAGGCTCATGGACTCTCCACGATCGTCTTCGAATCGCATGGTCAGCCTGGCGGCTGCGCCGGCTATTTCCGGCGCAAAGGATTCAGCTTCGACGTCGGGGCGACAACCCTGGTGGACTTTGAGCCGGGCGGGGTGGGCGGCGAATTGTTGGAATCGATCGGCATGCCGCCCGTCGAAGGGCGCCCTTTGCCCGGCTACGTCGCCTGGCTCCCGGATCGACGGGTGACCTTGCATCGAGATTGTCAGGCGTGGGCCGCCGAACGGCTCAAAACGTTGGGGGATACCCCTGCCCACCGGCGGTTCTGGAGCTTGCTGGATCGACTGGCGGCAGTCTTTTGGCGGGCAAGCCGGCAAGGCGTGAAGTTGCCGCTGGCCGGCGTCGGCGATGTCGCTCGCGCCGTGCGTGCGGTGGGAATTACTGGTCTGCCGCTCGCACGATACGTCCGTTGGACCATGGGAGACCTGCTGCACGCCTACGGCTTCGCCGGCGACAAGCCGTTGATTGGACTCTTGGGCATGCTGATTGAGGATACGGTCCACAGCACCGTTTGGCGGGCGCCCCTGGTGAATGCGGCCTTGGGGATCACGATTCGCGGCGCCGGCCTGACGCGTGCCAAGGGTGGCATGCGCGGATTCTGGCAGTCGTTTGCCGCGCATTATCGAGCGATGGGCGGCAAATTGCGCGTCGGCTGCCGCGTGAACCAAGTCGCAGGCGCCGAAGGCGATTTCCTGATCGACACGCAGAGAGGCGTGTTTCATGCCCATCAAGTCGTCAGCACGCTCCCGGCGCCTTTGACCGCTCGCCTCAGCCCGCCCTTAGTCGCCCGTCGCCTTCGGCCCTACATCGAGCGCGATCGAAGCTCGCTCGGCGGCGCGATCGTCGTGTTCTTGGGCGTTCCCGAGAACGAGGTCGCCGAGCAGCATTTCACCCATCATCAACTGCTTCAGGATTATGCGCTGCCGCTCGGCGATGGCAACAACATGTTCGTTTCGGTTTCTGATGAAGGCGACACGGCTAGCGCGCCAGCACATCACCGGGCCGTCATGATCTCGACGCACTGCGAGCTGGAATCGTGGATTGGGCTCCCTGACGCAGAATATCAGAGCCGGAAAGCCGCAATCGGTCGCAGACTTGTCGGTCTGGCTCAGCGGGTTTATCCGCGACTGGGCGACCGAGCCGTCGTTTGCGAAGTCGCGACGCCGCGGACCTACGAGCGGTTCACCAGCCGCCCGCAGGGGGCTGTCGGCGGCGTCCGGCAAACGCTGGCAAACGCGAATCAACACGCGATTCCGCATAACATCGGCGTGCAGGGTTTCTGGCTCGCCGGCGATACGACCTGGCCGGGACTCGGAACCGTGGCGTGCGTGTTAGGAAGTCGGATCGTGGCTGAGGGCGTGCTCGCAAGGCGTAGGCGACCTCTGCGTATTGCCGCCACAATTCAACCTGTGAGGGGTGACCATGCTGCATGCAACGCCCCATGAACCCGAATGCCCGACGCTGGCGAGTCTGGGCGATGATCTCTTGGTCACCACGCCGTATCAGCGCCGACTGGCGTTGGCGCGGCCGTTTCTCGGCATGTTGGCGTATGCCTTCGCCGCCTATGCGCAATTTTGGTGGCTCACGCCTTTGCTGGTATTTCTGATCTTTGTCGCCGTCGTCACGGTGACGCACGACGTCGTTCATGGCTCGCTCGGATTGAGTCGCCGGCAAACCGATTGGGCGCTGTTTTTCTTAGGTGCCGCGCTGCTAGAAAGCGGTCACGCCTACCGCACGACGCATTTGCGGCATCACGCCGTTTTTCCGGGCCCCGATGATCCAGAGGGCGATCCGGCCAGAATGTCGTTCTGGCGGGCCGTCCTGCATGGGCCGCTGTTTTTGCCGCGACTGTGGTGTTGGGCATTCTTCAAACAGGCAGGGCATCCGCGAGAGCGGTGCTGGCTGGTAGCAGAGGCGGCATGGGCGTTTTTAGTGATCTTGGCCGGGTTCTTCGTCTGGAGTTGGACCGCCGCCGTCTTGCACTATGCCTTGCTGGCCATTGTCGGCAGCTGGGTTTACCCGCTGTTGACCGTGCATTTGCCGCACCGCAACTACGGCGAGACGCCGCTCAGCCAGACCCAAACCTTGCGGGGGAGAATCATTCCGGCCTTGTTCCTGGAATTGACGTACCATCTGGAACACCACCTTTATCCGCAGGCGCCCAGCCATCAATTGCCGGAGTTATCCCGGCGGCTGAGGCCGTTTTTCGAAGAAGCCGGCGTCCAGCCCAGACGAGTGCCGTGAATCTGCGCAGCAGTCCGAATATCATGAGCGCCAAGACGACGAGCGAAGTCCCCTAGCAGAACAAGGCGAAGACGACCGCCTCGAAGTGACGCCTGAGCCGTCGCATCCCGCCAGTGTAGCCGACTTTGCATGAGCCGATATTATTCATCTTTCCGTTTTACGGTCCTGTCGGCTTGTCGCCGAGCGCGTCGATGAAATCGGAGCGACGAATTGGGTCGTAGCTCCCCCTTACCCCCAGCCACATGCGTTGAGTTGGATCGAGAAGTTGGATGCGATGAAGTCGCGTCGCTAACAGCGTCGCACCTCGTGCAGGAAGGCGTGTCGCGGCGGCGGCATCCAGACGCGGGCTCGTGCTCCGTGCGGCTGAGGATAGCGGGCGGGCAAGTTCCAGCGTTTCAGACAGGCTACGAGTTGTTCCCAAACGGGGGCTACGACGCGCGCCACGTAGAGCAGCAACCGCCGCGAGCCTTTCACGACCCGTCCACCGGCTTTTAGCACATCACGTTGAAAGCGGCCGAGATCGCAGCAACTGCCAGCCGTCGCTTCGTATTCGATCCGCAGCATCGACGTCAGGTTGAAGGCCAGCAGCGACAGCCGCAACAGGGCTTCGTTGGCCTGGAAATCGTCCTGCGAAAGATGCGGCCGAATGGCCTGCTGAAACTCGCCGATGCGATCTTCGAACGTGCCGCGCTGACGGTAGTGAGCCAGCGCCGCCGGACCGTCGAGTTCCTCCAACTTCCAACCCGCCACGAGAAAGAAATAGTTGGGCAGCAGGTTGAGTTGCCCTGTTTTCGGATCGGGTTGATCGACGATCACCAACAGCAAACGCTGGGCATGCTTCCAGGACTCGGCTTGATACCAGCCCAGTTCGATGACCTCTTCATAGCCTCCCTTTGGTGGACGCCCCACGGGCCGCCAGAGGTGAGGCGCCGCCAGCTCTTCCAGCACCGGATTGCTCTTCAGTCGCCCGAGAAAACGCAGGTTTTCGTCGGTCAAGTAGTCCAAGGTTGCGCCATCCGTATAACCGGCGTCGATGCGAAAGTCGAGGACGTATCCCAGCCCCCGGGCCTTGTCGACGACGTATTGCATGAACCGCTTCACCCCTTGGGCCGTGTGGACTTGCCCTTGCCGCAGGATGACGTGGAGAAAGCCGTTTCCCAGGCGATGACCCTCTTGCATGCTGTCGTAACTGCCGGCCACCGAGTAACTGGCCAGCAGCGGATGATAGACCGTCTCCTGGTAGTAGCCGTTATACGCCGCGCCAGGTTGTTGGCCATGCACCAGGATCGGAAAACTGTCGATGTCGATGGTCACCTTGCGCGCGGCGCGGTCGCCTCCCGTGGCCCGCAGATGACGCTGGCAAGCCTCACTGAGCGAGTCACGCAGCGCCGCCCGATTGCCGGGAGTACGAGTCAGAATGTCAATCAACCGCGACTGTGTGGGCTGACTGGCCAGGCGCTCCTCCAGCGGCTGTTGGCCGGGACGATTCCAGACGGCCAACTTCATGGCCGGATCGTGGGCCAGGCGATCGGAGTCGTCTTGGGCGGAATAGCCCTGGGCCAAGGCGTACAGCCGTTCGCGCAGCAGTTCGACCAGTTCATAGCGGATCAAGTCCTGTCGGCGGGGATCAACCATTCGCTGCGCCAATGACTCGGTCAGCCCCAAACGGTGATCGGCTTCGCGTAACAAAACGAAGCCCGCGTCCGAGGTGATCCGATCGTCGCTCGCTCGGATCTTGACAGCACGATTGAAACTCGGCTCAAATAACCACTCTTGTACTTCACCCATCGCGTGACCTCCTGATGCCTCGTGGAATGCGTTTCACACCCCATGAAACACCGGGAATCACGCGATGTTTTTCATCTATCTCAAATGGTGCGGTGAATAATACGGGTTCAAGATTGCATTGCGTAGGTCAGCAAGCCGTTCAAATCTTTCAGCACTTAGATTCGGCTTCTTTCCAGCCGCAGCACACCAGCTCTCCGTATCGGTCAGGAAGCTAGTCACCGCAATCCGCGGCGG
>DATATB010000106.1:0-9859 GCA_036268995.1 Pirellulales bacterium
AAGTCCACGACAAGCGCGACAAGATGCGCAAAGAGACCATGCAACGCGACATCGACCGAGCCATCAGGCGCGGGTAGTTCCCCGAAAGGATACCGGTGCCGCGGTGCTGGCGGAGTGAGATCGCGCGATGAACGAGCAACAAACGCCGAGCACCTCGGTCGGCGTCGTCAACACGACGTTGCTGCTAATTGCCGGCTATGGAATCTTAACGGGAATCATGGGGCTGCCCGTCGGGTTGTTTGTCGGCCCGCACATCCTGGTCCCCGCCGTATGCCATCTCGCGGCCGCAATCGTCGCGTGCGTTGTATTGAAACGCCGGTTACGCCAGAGGGGCGGTTAGCAAGTAGGTCACGCACCCCGTGCGTGACTCCATTAGCGGCAGATGCGCGATCGCGACAGTGGGTTGGTCGCGCCGCGAACATTGTCACGCACGGGGTGCGTGACCTACGATCTGTTTGACGCGGTGGTTACGAGATAGAATGGCTGCATGCACTTCCCGGATTACCCGCGCGAACCACCGCACAGCCCCTATGGCGGCATGACGATCAATGAGCGGCTCGTTATGGCCGGCTTGATTGAACCGTGGGAAGCCGCCGTGATTCGACGCGACCGCGCAGAAATGCTCCGCCTCCTAGTGCTGACCGACCTTTCGATTGCTGCCGCCGAACAGACAACCGACATGACGCTCGCCAATCCGAAGTTCTACGGATTCTAGCCAAGGCGGCCCTCCGCATAATCTTGAGACCCCACCCGACCGACCCAATTTTTGGCGGCTGAGCCAAAAAGCGGGTATGATCTAGGACTTGGGGCGTAAGGCCCCCAACGAAAGACCCCGCCCGAACTCCAATCCGCGTTGGTATCCCGCTAGGATCGAGAATGCCATGCTGTCGCTGCGCGAGGTGAAAAAGACGTTCAGCGAGCCGGATGGCACCCGCCTGCCGGTGCTGGATATCGCCAGCTTCGAGCTGGCCGCCGGCGAGCAGGTGCTGTTGATGGGCCAGAGCGGCTCGGGCAAGACCACCCTGCTGCACGTCATCGCGGGCATCAGCCGGCCCGACTCGGGCAGCGTGGCGATTGCGGGCACCGATATCACGCAGCTGTCGGAAGCGGCCGGCGATCGGTTCCGCGCCTCACACTTGGGTTATATCTTTCAAACGTTCAATCTGCTGGCCGGCTTCTCGGCTGTGGAAAACGTGCTGCTGGGGATGAGTTTTGCCGGCCGGCGGCCAGACGTGGCCCGTGCCAAGGAACTGCTGGGCCGGGTCGGCTTGGGCCATCGGCTGACGCACAAGCCGGCCGCCTTGAGCGTAGGCGAGCAGCAGCGCGTGGCCGTGGCTCGGGCACTCATCAACCGGCCCAAGCTGCTGCTGGCGGACGAGCCGACGGCCAATGTCGACGCCCGCAACCAGCAGCAGATCGTGGAACTGATTCGCCAGACCTGCCGCGAGGAAAACATTTCGCTGCTGATGGTCAGCCATTGGCAGCAGTTGGCCGAGCAGTTCGAGCGGGTCGAGCAACTGGACCAATTCAACCGGGCGGCAGTGGCAGCATGAGTCTTTGGAAAATCGCCTGGCGCAGCATGCAGCAGCGGGCCTTGGCCTCGACGCTCACCGGTCTGTCGATGGCCTTGGGCGTGGCCCTGGTCGTCTCGGTGCTGGTGGTCTACAGCGTCATCAACCAATCGTTCGCCAAGGGGGCGCAGGGCTTTGACCTGATCGTGGGGGCCAAAGGCGGCAAGCTGCAACTGGTGCTGAACACGGTGTACCACTTGAGCACGCCGGTCGAGAACATCCCCTACAGCTACTACAAAAAGTTCATCACCACCGGGCCGGGCAATTTCGGCTCCGACATTGGCGTGGCCATTCCCTACTGCCTGGGGGATAACTATCGCGACTTCCGCGTGGTCGGCACCACGCCGAAAATGTTCCAGATCGAATACGCCCCCGGCCAGCCCTATCGCTTTTCGTCCGGCGAAAATTTCGAGCCGGAGCACTTTTTTGAGGCCGTCGTCGGCGCGGTGGCTGCCCGCGAAACGGGCTTGCAGGTCGGCGACACGTTCCAGCCGACCCACGGCGTGACCGGTAGCACGGGCCATACTCACGATCCGTTCACGGTGGCCGGAATTCTCGCGCCGACCGGCACTCCCAACGACCGCGCGCTGTTCGTGAACATGGAAGGCTTTTACCTGCTAGCAAATCATGCCAAGCCCGTGCCCCATGACGAGGAATACGAGCACGAACATGCGCACGAGCATGAAGCTGCTAGCGCTGACAAACATGCCGAAAAGCACGCCGACCATGCCGAGGAAAAGCACGCCGACCATGAGGCCGAAGAGCATGCCGAGCATGAACATGGGCACGGCCATGATCACGAGCACGGCCACGATCACGCGCCGCTGCCGGAGAATCAGCGCGAAGTGACCGCGATTCTGGTCCGGGTAGCGAACCCTTTCGCCAGCCAGGACCTGTATAATCAGATCAATGAAGGGCAGGTTGCGCAGGCGGTTTACCCGGCCTCGGAAATCACCAAGCTCTTTCAGGGCATCGTCGGCAACATGGAACGCATCCTGCTGGTGCTGGCCGGGCTGGTGATCGTCGTGGCCGGGCTGGGCATTCTGGTGAGCATTTACAATTCCATGAGCGATCGCCGCCGAGACATTGCCGTGATGCGGGCCCTGGGTGCCGAGCGCCGCACGGTGCTGACGATCGTGCTGCTCGAGTCGATCTTGCTGGCCCTGGCCGGTGGCCTGGCTGGCTTTGTGCTGGGGCACGTGCTGATCGGGGCGCTGAGCCCGCAGATCGTGGCGCACACGGGCGTGGCGATCGGGTTGTTTGCGTTCGATCAGTACGAGTTGATGCTGGTTCCGCTGTTGATTGTTCTGGCCGCGGCCGCCGGCTTTTTGCCGGGCCTGGCGGCTTACCGCACGGACGTGGCCAAGGTGTTGTCCACGAGCCCCTAGGCCGGAAACGGCCCCTGAAGGGGCCGGCTAAATGGCCGGATGTGATTCATCGAGAGGAGACCTTGCCTTGTTACGCCGCTGGTTGTTGCCGCTGATCGGCCTGGCCGTTTTGCCCGGTGTGATCGCCTGGGCCTGTCCGTTCTGTAGCGCTGTGTCGATGACCCTCAGCGAGGAGATCAAAGCGGCCGACGCTGCCATCGTCGCCTCGCTGGTCAAGCTGCCGCCGCAGCCTACCGAGGACCAGCAGGCCAAGGGCAACTATGTGCCGGCCGAGATGGCCAAGGGCACGTTCGAAGTCGTCGAGGTGCTCAAAGGCCCCGCCACGCTCAAGCCGAAGCAAAAGATCGAGATCCTGTTCTTCGGCCAGAAGCCGGTCGGCACGAAGTTCTTCATCGCCGGAACCGATCCTAAGGATCTGGCCTGGGGCACCCCCGTCGAGTTGACCGAACGGGGCAGTCGCTACCTCGCCAAACTGGTCAAGTTGCCGGAAAGCGGGACCCAGCGGCTGTTGTTCTTTCAGGACTATCTCGAGGACAAAGACCCGCTGCTGGCCGGCGACGCCTACGACGAATTTGCCAAAACACCCTATGCCGAGGTGGCCCAGATCAAAGATCAGATGCGGCACGACAAGCTGTTGGAGTGGATCAAGGCGCCCGACACGTCCACGAGTCGTCGCCGGTTGTATCTCACGATGCTGGGCGTGTGTGGCACGAAGGCCGATCTGCCGGCATTGGAAGCCATGATGAAGGATCCACAAGGCCGGCCTGCCCTGGATGCGCTGATCGCCTGCTATTTGAACTTGGACGGCGCCGCGGGCATGCCGCTGGTCGAGGATCTATTCCTCAAGAATCCCAAGGCCGAGTACACCGACACGTACGCGGCCATCATGGCCTTGCGGTTCCACGGCCAGGAGACGCACGCGGTGCCCAAGGAGCGGCTGGTGGAAGGGCTGCGTTACATGCTGGATCGGCCGCAGCTGGCCGACCTGGTGATTCCCGACCTGGCCCGCTGGCAAGATTGGTCGGTGATGGGCCGGCTGGTGAAGCTGTTCAAAGATGCCAAGGAAGACACCGTTTGGGTGCGCGTGCCGGTGATCAACTACCTGCGGGCCTGCCCGCTGCCGGAAGCCAAAGTCCAGATCGCGGAGTTGAAGAAGATCGATCCCGAGTCGGTGGATCGGGCCAGCCAGTTCTTTCCGCTAGCCGCCGCGACCCCGCCGCCGGGCAGCCAGCGGCCGAAGGCCGAGTCCAGCTCCGACAAGGGGAATACTGCAAAGGCCAGCCCCGACAAGGGCGGCCCAGCACCGCCTCCGACGAAGAAGGTCGCGGCTGCGGCGCCCAAATCGAAGAGCGATAAAGCCCCGGCCGGCACGCCTCCAGCGGCCAAGCCCACGGCCGACACGCCTGTCGCCAGCAACACTGCGGCCGGGGGGGGTAAAGTCAAAAAGCCGACGGCGGTGGTAATGGTCAACCAGCCGGCTGCGTCCGGCCAAACCGAGCGCGTGATCCCCGTTGGCTCGAAAACGGCCGAAGAAAGCCCGCCAAATCGAGCCGTGACCTGGTCACTGCTCGGCGTCGGGGGCGTATTATTGATTTTGGCCGGCGTAATGCGCGGCAACCGGCGACGCGAACCGGTGTCGAAAGCCTAGGTGTTATGAGCATCGGTGTTCAATCCAATTGGGCGGCTGCGGCGGTCGAGCCGGAGGCCGCCTACCGACCGTTGAGCAAACTGGCCGTGGCGAGTTGCTTGTGGGCCGTCGTGTCGCTGGCGGCCCTGGCCGACTGGTCGCTGACGGCGATGCCGATCGTGGGCATCGTGCTGGGCGCTTGGGGCTGGCAGCGCGTGCGCCGCCATCCCGACGCACTGGCGGGCAGCCGGCTGGCCATCGGCGGCATCGTGGCCAACGGGCTGGTTCTGGCCGTCAGTTGCATCACGCTCTCGTATGTCCAAGCCCTGGAAATCCCGGCCGGCTGCATCGTGGTCGATTACGATCAACTGCAACCCAACCCCGGCACGCCCGGCCAGCAGGTTCCTCAGTTCGCGCGGCAGCTCGATGGCCGCCGAGTGCTGCTGAAAGGCTACGCGCTGGCCGGCCGGCATACGGACCACATCAAGCAGTTTGTGCTGGTCCGGGACAATCAATCGTGCTGCTTCGGCGGCAATCCCAAGCTTTCGGACATGGTCGCCGTGACGCTCGACGGCGAGCGCGAATGGAAATTCACGCCCGACATGCTGCGGGTCGCCGGCACGTTTCACGTAGTCGAGCCGGCCGGAGCCGGCAGCCGGCAGCCTTTGTATCGCCTGGACGCAGACTATCTCCAATGATTCGCCCGCTGCCTGCCGCCGCGTACATTCTGGTCGCCACCCTGGCGATGATGCTGGCCGCCTGCCAGGAATCCGCGGCACCGGGCGCTCCGGCGCTTTCCTCTACGCGGACAGTCGAAGCCGATGCATCGGCGGTGCCGGCTGCTGACGAAGGGACGGAACCCAATGAACCCGCCGTCGCAGAGGCGAACCTTCCGCGCCGCGATATCACGTTCGACGATCTCAAGTTCGACATCGAAAAAGGGCAGCCGTTTGTGCGTTCGATGCTGACGCCAAAAATCGTGGCCCTCGACGGCCGGCAGGTCCGCATTCGCGGCTATATCCTGCCCAGCTTTCAGCAGACCGGGCTGACCCAATTCGTCCTGGTGCGCGACAACCTGCAATGCTGCTTCGGTCCCGGAGCGGCGTTGTACGATTGCATCCTGGTGGAGATGGAGCCGGGCCGCTCGGCCGACTTCACTATTCGGCCGGTGGCCGTCGAAGGCACGCTGGCCATCCGCGAGTATCGCGGCTCCAACGGCAAAGACCTGGCCGTCTATCACCTGGACGGTCAGCAAGTCGAATAACTTACGGCGGAAATAGCCCGTGATTGCTGCACCCCTCCGCCGGCCGTTCACGAGTTTCGTCGTGGCGGCAATCGCCGCTCTGACGGCGCTCCCATCGGCCCGCGCCTGTCCCTTTTGCACGGCCCCGCGCGCCACAATCTCGCAGCGACGCGAGACGGCCGAAATCGTCGCCCTGGTCGAGTGGGCGTCGACCGACAAGCAGCACGAGCGGATGCGCGTGCTCAAGCTGCTCAAATCTCCGGCCGGCTCGCATCCCGAGCAGCTCGAACTGCCGACCGATCGGGCATTGCGGACCTCCGGGCTGTGGCTAGCCCTCGGCCGGCCGGCAGCCGACGGCGGCCCGGCGCTCGAGTGGGAAACCCTGGCCGTGGACGAAATGAGCGCCGCCTATATCGTCCGCGCGCCATCGACGCGATTGCCCGTCGGCGAACGGCTGAAGTATTTTTGCCGCTTCCTGGAAAACCCGGATGCGCTTGTGGCCGACGATGCTTACGCGGAATTTGGCCGGGCACCGTTTGACGAAGTGGCGAAACTCTCCGAGCTGCTGCCGATGGACTCGATGCGCCGCTGGCTCGACGACCCTGGCGTGCCGGAGCTGCGCAAGGGTTTTTATGGCATGGCGCTGGGACTGGCCTCCAATTCCAGCGAGCGCGCGGCCAATACGGCCTGCCTCGAACAGCTGCTTCGGCGGCCGGCCAGCGATTTTCGCTCCGGCTTCGATGGGCTGCTGGCCGGGTACCTGCTCTTGGACGGTGAAAAGGCGCTGGCTGAGATCGAGCGGCGCTGGTTGATTCCGCCCGACGCGCCGCTGGGCGACGTGCTGCACGCCATGACCGCGCTGCGGTTCTATCATGAATACGGCCGCGCGATCGGCTCCCGGCGGCTGGCGGCCGCGCTGGCGCATCTGATCCAACGGCCGGAGGTCGCGTCGCAGGCAATCATTGATCTGGCTCGCTGGCAAGCGTGGGAGTGTTTGCCCCAAGTAGTCGCCGCGGCCAAGCCAGCCGCCGGAGATGAGCCGCTAGGCCGGGCGATCGTCGGCTATCTGCTGCTCTGCCCCTCGGCCGAAGCCGCCGAGCCGCTAGCTGCCTGGCGCCGCTCGGCCCCCGGGCTCGTGGCCGAAGTCCAGCGCGGGCTGTCGCCGGTCACCCGCGAGTAAACGCGGCCGCCGGCTGGGAAATGAAAAGCGGGGTTCGCTAAGAGCCGCCGATGAAGTCGTTATAGTCTTCGTGCGTTCCTATCCAGTACCACACATTCACGTTCCCGTCTTCGACGTACAGGGCGCGATACCGAAAGTTCACCCGAACGGACCGAGTTGCATTGCGGTGCCGCCCCTTCGAACTGTCTTCGATCGGTTTGTTGTGAAGTTCCGGGGCGTGCGGGTTTTCTAGAAACACCTGGAACGCGGCCTCGGCAAGGGCCACGATATTGGCAGGAAGGCGTTCGAGCTGTTTTCTGTAGCCGCTGGTTCTGCAATTCCTGCGCGTGGTACCGATGGTCGCGTCCCCTCGGCCGGACGACTACACAGGAAACGCCTCGCCGCTGCGGCTCTCGTCAATCGCTGCATCGCGCAAATCGACCAGTTTCTGGTGGGAAAAAAACTTGTCGTCCGGCGTGAGCGTGCCGCGAGCTTCCCGAATTGCGGCCAGGAGCTTTTCGGCGAGATCGACGTCGAATCCCCGCGCCTTATATTCGGCCTCGAGTTTCGTGTACAAGACAATCACGCGCTCCGACGCTTCAAGCCAGTTGCTGTACAGCTTCTCAATTCGCCTCTCGAATGCCTCGCGATAGGGTACGACTTTCGAGTAGACGAGCATGCGCCAGTCGTTGTCCAACCGGTTGATGCTGTCGAATAGATTTGCGCCTTGCGCGATAAGATCGACCAGATCAAAACACGCGATTACGGGCTTCGAACTCTGCACGGCATCGGCGCCGTCGTTTTCCGACTCTGTTTCCGACTCGACCTGCTGGCGATAAAGGCCCGCGCGAGTTTCCACAAAGATCAGCCGCGACTCGGCAATGCTCATGATCAAAACCGCTCGGTATCCGAAGAAACGTCGGCTGCAACATTATATGTCAATCGATGCCGACGCGACTGCAAATCGTACCCGGAGATAAGACGTAAGTCAATGTGAGGGCAGGCCTTTCGTCGCAAGCCAGACGGCAAAATGAACCGGTCCAGCCGCATGCATTATGGCTGCACGGCAACATCAAACACCGGGCCAGGCCCTGCGACGATACGAGAGCTGTCGGTTGATTTCGAACCTCGCGATTTGAGCAGGATTGTCGCGATCCTGTGCGAGGTGGCCCGCCAGATCGATGCGGCTGAACTGCAAACAAGCCACATCCATTACGGGACAGTTGACCAGAATTGAGGCCGCGACTTTTCAGCATTTGACCTGGTCGCCCTGCACCCGCCTCCACCACGACCTCGCGAGGTGCGCTGATTTAGCCGTCAACGCGGCCGTCAATCGCCGCCCTTGCCGGGCTATCATTCGATAGGATCCCGCCCGATGTGTGAGCATCAAGATTGTGGCTAATTTGGGTGAGCCTGCCAAAATGATTCCCATTGGTCGGGCTCGCTGAGGTACAAGGCCCGCAGGTGGCAGATCGCGTCCGAGCCGCCCTGGCCCCAGCGCATGCCGCTGCCTTTCAGCCGGTTGGCGACCACCGTTTTGCAGGCGCTTTCGACCGGTCCCGACCCAATCTGCCAACCATTGGCCACGTAGCGCGGGTAGTCCATGCGATGCTGGTGGTTCCTGAAATATCGCAGGCAGGCGTCCAGCGCCGCTCGTGCTGGGGCCGGCAGCGTCGCCACGTCGAGTTGTTCCAGCAGGCGAATGATCTTCAGCCCGCCTTCGTGTTTCAACCGGTGACACCAATCGCCCACGCGTTGCTGACGCCCGGGCTCGTCGTCGGGCCACAGGGCCTGGCCAAGTTCAACCAGATATTCTTTGGCGTGCCAGAAATCGATGATGCACTCGGCGCGGGGGAAGTTCTTGCGAAAGAAGTTTTCCAATCCGCTGCCGCCGTCGGAGAGCGCGATTTGCTGGTCAGCCTCGTCCCAGCCCACTTGTCCGGCTTGGCGACGCAGTTGCAGGCCCAACGCGTCCAGACCGTAAAAACCGGCTAAAAACCGCACTTGGTGCGATTCGGACCTTCGTCCATCATGCGCGCTGCGCGGATTGTAGAGCGTGGCCACATAGGCCATGCGCCCCTCCGCCTTGGCGCCCCGTTCACCTTGTTGACGCACGCCGGTGGCATCCAGGCCGACGTAGGCGCAGCTTTTGCCGCGCGCGTCGCGTTGCCAGGGCCATACCCGGTCGGCACCCAGCTTGACTTTTTCTCTTTGCAGTTCCGACAGCCGCTGGCCGGCTGCTTCGGCCACGCGCTGGACCGTTGACTCACTCAACTGCAAGCCGCACAGTTTTTGCAACGTGACTTCCGCGGACTGCGCGAAGCTGGTTTGGACTCCGGCGATGCTGGCCACCTCGCTGGCCGCCGGCGTGAGCGTAGCCACACTCAGCCCCGCCGCCCGATCCCACGGCACCTGGCCTCGTCGGCAACGGCGACAATGGTAATAAGGCCTTTCGATGCGGAGGGTGCCCAGCAGGCTGTGACACCACTTCGGCCGCCGCTCGACAAAGCGGGCATCCCCCGCGCAGCACGGACAGACTAAGCTAGCTCCCTCGTATCCCTCCCTTTTTTTGCCGCTCGTCGGCGGCTGCTTCCAAGGCTTTGGCTCCCAGGCTATGCACCTGGTCGCGCAATTCAAATTCCTTTTTCCCGAACAGCGGTCCGGCCGAAAGCCCACGAGCCATCCGCAGACGCTCCTCTTCAAAAAGCGGCCCGAGACGCTCGTAAAGCCGCCGCTCGTCCTCGTTCAAATCCTCCAGCGCGAAGCCCAGCCGTCCCATCGCTCCGTCCTCCTGTAAGCGGAAAATAGGCAAACCCCTCCCAACAGCTTACCAAGCCGCCGATTTTCCACCCACAATCGAGACGCTCTCAC
>DATATB010000107.1:0-17127 GCA_036268995.1 Pirellulales bacterium
GTTCCGTTGATGCCCGCGTGGATGCGGCGATAAATATCGGCCGGGCTGCGGCCGCCGTGATACACGCCCAGACGCAAGTTACGCGGCCGCAGCTCCTGCTCCGGCAGCAGCCAACTGGCCAGGACGCGCTGTAGGTGCTTGCGGGCTTCGGCATCTTTGGTTTCGTGGATTTGCTTCTCGGTTTCGGCGACCTTTTTGTTCTTATTCCAGTCGTCGAACAGCGCCACGTCGCTGCCATCGCCCAGGGCATTGGGACCGTGGCACTTGGTGCACTGCGCTTTGCCGCCCAGGAACAACTCGCGTCCGGCCTTGATCGAGGCTTGCAGTTGTTCCGGCGTGTCGATCGGCGGATGCGCAGGGGGCTTGATCATCGACTTTTCGGCCTTGGCCCACATTTCGGCGGCCGGCGTCAGGAACGTCTCGACCAGCGCTTCGCGCGTCATGTCGATCGGTTCTTCGCCGTCAAAGACCTGGTAGCCCATCGCCAACTCGACTTCGCCGCGCAGGCTCAAATACCGCACGTACTCGACCAGGGCGTCGATCTCGTCGGCCGGCAGCAAGATAAACGACGGCATGGCCGTGCCGGGAATTCCCTCGTGCAGCACTTTGGCCAGATCGGCCGGGCTGGGCCGGTCGCCGCGCTCGGTGGCCTTGAATTTGAAGATGCCGTTACGATAGTCCCGCGGATAAGGAACTAGAAACGCCGCCGTGGGACCTGCCCCGTCGCCACTGATGCCGTGGCAGTGCACGCAATGCTGCCGATACAGGCCGCGCTGCGTGCCGTCCTTGCTGCCGCCGGTGCGCCCGGCGGCCAGGCGGATCTTATTGATGTCCAGGCCCGACTCTTCGAACACGAACGGATCGTCGGGCGTGCCGAACATGGCGTACAGGGCATTGACGATGTCCTGCTGGCCTTTGATCTTCTTCTCTTTCGACTCGCGATCCGCCTTCGAATCGCTGCCGGTGATCTTGAAATCGTTAGGATCGCGCCCCTGCATGTTGAGCCGGAATTTCGGCACCGGCGTTTCGCCGCAACCGGCCACGCCGGCTACGAGGGCCAGTAGCAGCAAGCGAATTCGCAATTTCGATTCAAGCAGCATATTCATGATTTTTTGCATGTTGCGATATTCATTTAGCCGCGGGTTTTAACCCGCGAGTACGCGCGGGTTAAAACCCGCGGCTAACGGAAGGCTCCGGCCGGCACCTCGATCGTTTTCAAATCCTCGGTCTTGCCGTCGGTCAGCTTCAGGCGGAAGCGCCCCTTCGACCAGTCGCTGCGGGCTTCCAGCCCGCCGCCGGGGGCCGCCTCGTGCCAGACCTGGAACTCGATTTCGTCGCCGGCCGGCAGGTTGGCAATCTCGAACGATCCGTCCTTGCCCGTGATGGCAAAGTACGGATCGTCGCGGGCCAGGATATACGCCTTCATCCAAGGATGAATGTTGCACGTGACTTCGGTGGGCAGGGCCAATTGCTTGTTGAACTTGTAGTCCACTTCGCCGCCGGCCGGCAGCACCGGGTTGATGCCGGCATTGCCCTGCGGGCTGAGGTTCGTGTTGTGGCTGATCGGATCGCTGTTCTTGATCACGAGGCTGTCCTTGGTCTGACAGCCGAAGACGTGGGTCAAGAACAGGCACTTCTTCTGATCGAACTCGCGCTTCTGGCCCGCGGCCTTTTTATACGCGTCGAACACGCGCGGCACCTTGCGGGCAAACACGATGATGTTGGCGATGCCCTTGCTTGCGCTATCCACCTCAAGCGACTGCATGGGGACCTGCGTCCCGCACACGGCGCTGTCCTTGCCGGCCGTGGACATGAAGCTGCCGGCAGGCGGTCCGCCGGCGAACTTGAACGCGCCCTTGAGCGTGCCCCAGCCGGTGCCGGTGGAGACGGCGGCATGCGCGGTCGATTTGCCTCCGCCGCCCGCTTTGCGCAAAGACATGGCAACCTGCACCTGCGGCGCGGGATCAACTTGCACGCCCCGGCCACAGCCGGCGACGAGCAGCATCACAGCCGCGAGTGCCGCCACCCGTTGGGAAATAGAAAAACGCTTCATTGTCGCTTTCGAACCGGGGGTTACTTGTTGAACTGGCTGGGGTCGAGCTTCAGTGTGCCCAGGTCGTTGTCGCCTTCCTTGATCTCATGCTTGAAGCGACCTTTTTCCCAATCGTCGTAATGGATGTAGCCCGACTTCTCCTGCCAGGCGCGGAACTCCAACTCGCCGGCCGGCAGACCCTTGATCTCGAACGTGCCGTCCTTCTTGCTGACGGCCGTGTAGGGGTTGTCCTTGGCCACGATCCAACCCTTCATCCAGGGATGGATGTTGCACGTGATGGGCACGGGCACGACCGGCGCCTTGGCGAACTGGTAGTCGGCCACGCCGTTGGGCGGCAGCAGCGGGTTGATCGCTTCGCCACCCAGCGGGGCCATGTTGCTGTTGTGGCCGATCGGATCGGAGTTGTGCAGTTCGAGCTTTTCCTTGGTCCACATGGCCAGCACGTGCGGCTCGAAGCGGCAGCCCTTGTTGTCGTAGACCACGGTCTTGTCGGCGTCCTTTTCGTACTCCGGATTGATCGGCACCTTCTTGGTCATGACCCACACGACGACGTTGGCCAGGCCGCCGTCGGCGCCGACCACGAGGTCTTCGTTCACCAGGTTGTGCTTGCCGCACACCTCCGGGTCCTTGGTGACGTTGATTTTTTCCGGCTGCGGCGGAGTGCCGTCATAAACGAAGCGGCCGCGCAGTGTGCCCCATTGGGCCTGAGCCGTGCCAGCGGCGGTCAACAGCACGACGGCGGCAATTGCCAGCAGGCGATGCAAGGTGCGAGTCATTATTTTTTCTCTCCATGCTCGGCAGGCTGCGCTCCGCTGCCTTCTGCCGGTTGATTGGGGTCTGCCTGAGAATCCTTGGGCATCTCGATCGTGACGTTGGGCGGGCCGACCTCGACCGTCGCTCCCGGCGGCGGCCCTTTGTCGCTCTTTCCGCACCCGACCGCGAGCGGGAGGACGAGAACAAGCGAGGTCACAATATAGCGAAACGCTTGTCGACCGACCATGATGTGCATCCTCCTGCTAGGAACACGTAAACAGCGTAAAAAACCCATCGTTATTTCGCCGCGCCAGCCGTCGCGGGCGGGGCCGCGGCAGGCTTGACCATCTTCTTGATCGAAGTGCGCTCGCCCATCTCGGTGGGCCAATTCAACAGCAAGTCGACCACCGCCTCGACCTGGTCGACGCTGTGGCCTTTGAACAGCTTTTGATCGGCCGGCTTGTCGATCGGGAAATTCACCGGCATGCCGGTATACGGCAACAGCCGCTTGGGATTGGCGATCCAGCGCTCGAGGAACTCGGGCCGCAGCCGCTGGTTCACGCGATCCAGCCGCGGAGCCAAGGCCGCCACGCTGCCCACCGGCACGAAGTCGCCGATCAAGTGGCACTTGACGCAGTAGTTGTTGTCGGTGATCAGCTTCAAGGCATCGTCCAGCCGATGCGGATGGCTGTCGTCCTTTTCGGCCAGATACTGGCGCCGCTTTCGCGCATCGAAGGCATACGGATACTGCGCATCGTCCATCGCGGCAAAGTAATTCGCCAAGGCGCTGGCCTCGTCGCTCGACATGTTGAACTTCGGCATGCGCAACACGACGGCCGGCCGGATTGGGAACGGATCGAGCAGGAAGTCATGCACCCATTGCGACTGCACCTTGCGTCCCTCGCCCACCAGCGGCGGAGGCACCCAGCCCCAGGCGTCGCTTGCTTTGGCGTTGGGGTTCGTCTTCTTTTCGTGCGCGAGCACGACCGGATGAATCAGCCGCGCCAGGTCGCCGCCCTGCGGCGGCATGCGATCGATGATCTGTGGCTCGAGCACCGGCACTTCTTGCCCACCGGCCAGCCAGGCGTGGCCGTCGATGGCTTCGTTCTTCCACAGCCCGAAGTAATGCAGCGGGCGCCCCTCGTCGTCTTCGCCCACCTCGGGATTGGGCATGCCGGTGAGCAGCGCGGTGCCCAGCCCGCGGCGATCGGCCTTCTTCGAAGCGGCCAATTCCTGCGGCGTGAAGTGCGGCAGCACGAACGGATAGTCGGTCACCGGCGGTGGTGGCTGGAAGGATGTTTCGTCGTCGGGATCGTAGGGCTTGTAATTGATGGCCCACTGCTCCATCTGCACGGTGTGGCAGCCGGTGCAGTTGAACTTGGCCAGCAGCTTCTCGCCTTCGACGATGGCTTTGCGCCGCGGCGTGCTCTGGTACACATAGCGGGCCGTCGGCGGCTCGCTCACGAGTCCCAGCACGAAGGTGATCACCGCCTCGCGCTGGGCGTCGGTGATGTAGAACTTGGGCATCCGCAGCCGATCGGTGTAGTCCTTGGTCTCGGTCTTCTTGAAGTCGTAGCTGCGCGGCTCGCGAATCTTCTGCCAGATAAAGCCCTCGCGCTCGTGCCCCAGCAGTTTCTCGACATAGAAGCCCGTGTCGGGATCCATCCGGTCCGGATGCAAGGCATGCGGCTGATTGCCGGCTTGCGACTGGCCGCTGGCGTGACCTTCGCCGGCGCCGTGATGCCCGGTGGCCAGCGTCCGTTCGAGATACGGAATGATCTGCTCGAAGGCCAGCTTCGAGGTTTCCTTGCGGCCCCAATCGGCCAGGCCGGTGCCGATGGGCTTGGCGTCTTCGTAGCCGGGGATGTCGTGGCAGCCGCTGCAACCCAGTCGCGTGATCGTGCGACGGCCGATGTACAGCAGCTTCTTTTGCACGAGCTGATCCGGCGCCAGCGGCTTGTCGACCACCAGTACCGCTTCGTCGCCCTTCAAGTCTGTGCCCATGGCGGCGGGGATGCCCTGGCGGGCGTACTTTTCCGCTTCGCGGCGGGTGAACGTGGCCGAAAGGTACATCACGGCCAGCCGATCGAGCGCCGCGCCATCGACTTCGGGCACCCTGGCCGGCTTCCAGCTTTCGCGGTCCTGCATCAGGAACACAGCAATGTCGGCCGCCGGATCGCTGATCTTCTTGCCATCGTGAATCGGTTCGAGAAACACGTTGGGCATGACGGTGCGGGCGTGGTAGCGGTCGGGCTGACGCAGCCAGCTATACAGCCAGCGCATGCCCTTGGAGCCGGCCAGCTTGGCGCCGATGCGCGACAGGTCGGGCCCTTGCGTGTTCACTGCCTTGGGGAACTCGGGATGCCGGTGACAGGCCAGGCAGCCGCGCGTTTCGAACAGTTCCTTGCCTCGCTCTGCCGACGGGTCTTCGGTCACGCCCTTGGGGCGATCGGCGTACTCGAAATCCTGCGTCGCATTCAACAGGTACTCGGCTACGCCGCGGACCTCGACCGGCTCGAACTGCTGCGAGGCGTGCAAGCCCGGGCTGGGTTCCATCACCGGCTTGCCGTTTTCGAACACCGGCTTGCCGTCCTCGCCGATTTTCTGGTCGGGCAGCAGGTGGTCGTTGAGCCCGAAGAATTGCGGCATCTTGGTATTGGGGCGGAAATCCTGCGGACGGCGGATCCAGGTGTAGAGGAAGTTGAGATCCACCTTGTGGCCCACGTGCCGCAAGCTGGGGCCGACCTTGCGCAGCGAGCCGGGCGTGGCCTCGTCGGCGGCCAGCATGGCGGCCATCTTCCGTGTTTCCGGCCGCAGCTTGGGGCCGGTCTTGGTGGCCGGCGCATCGGCTTTGTCCTCGGCCTCGTGCGGCTGACCGCTGAGCGTGAGCATCTCGGCCAGGCGATGACGTTCTTCGGTCAGCTCGGGATGCTGCATGACATCGCGTGCGAGGCGGCGCTGCTCGCCCGTCAAAGCCGGATCGGCCAGCACTTGGGCGGCTTCGGCATAGTGGGTCGGTTCGGCCCGCATGTCGGGACCGCGCCGCTTGTGGGGGCCGTCGAAGCCCTGGATTTCGTGGCAGCCGAAGCAGCCGTACTGGCGAATCACGTTATAGCCGGCGAGCAGCTTGGGCGCCGGCGGCTCGGGAAAACGCTCGCTGGAGGCCAGTTCGGTCACGCCGTGATGGCACTTGAGGCAACTGCTCTCGGCAAAACGCTTGGGCAACTGCGGGAAGATCCAGTGATGGTTATTGAACCAGCCATGCTCCCGCTTCCACTCGTCGGCTTCGGCGGGCGTGTTGGGGGTGTGCGACGCCCACTTGAAGGCCGTGGCACTCCCCTGCCCTTCGTGACAGATGGTGCAGCCCACGTCGCCCATCTTGTGAGGGCTGAGCGAACCGACGAACAAGTCCAGGCGCGGGTGCGAGCTGAAGGGATGCGGCACGCCGCGCTCGACCTTGATCGTGACCGGCTGACCCCATTTCACGCTTTGCAACAGATACGCATAGACGCGCTGTTTCTCGGTGGCTTTGACATCGGAGATGAATCGCACCACGTCTCCGGCTTGGATGCCTGCCCGGGCAGCGGCGGTGCGCGGCCAGACCACTTCGATCGTCACGTCATCCGGCACGATCAGTCCCTGATCGGCCAGCTTGAGGCCGTAGACAGACTCGAGCGCGCTCGCTTGTCCCTTGGAATCGTTGGTGATTGTGGGCGCCTTCTTCGGCGTTTCGATCTTGAGCGTGACGTCTTGCAGCGACTCGTAGCCCGGATTGATCGGCGAGCCGGGCGCGGTCTTTTCGATGCCCTGATGGCAGGTCGTGCAGCGATCGAAGCGGGCCACGTCGGAGAAGTTGTTGTTGATCGTCAGCTTCGGCAGCCAGATCTGGTCGATCTTCAACGGCCGGCCGAAGGCATCAATAACCGGCAGCTCCAACAGCCCTTTCTTAAAGGTGTTCTCTCGATCTTCCTTGGCCTTTGTCAGGCGATTGACGTTTTGCAGGTGGTCGTCGAGCGCTTTTTTGGCGGCGACCTCGTCGGCCGTAATCTTTTCCAGCACGCCTTGCAGAGCCAGCCGATGGGCCTTGGCCGACTGGTAGTCGATCGTTTGCTTGTCGACCCGGTCCTTGACTTCGTCGGCTTTCGCTTGAATGCTGGCCAGCTTGGATTCTTCCATGCCCGCGTCGACGCCGAGCGAATACTGGCTGCGCTGGACGTCCAGGTCCGCGCGGCTGAACTTGAGCTGTCCCCCGCGGCGATCTTCGTCGAACTTGGCCCGCTTGAGAATGTCCTGCATGGCGGCCAGCAAATCGTTACGCCGATCCGCGATGACGCTGGGCTTTTCCTTCAGTTCGGCGGCCCGCCGCAGGTCGGTCTCGGCATTGCGCACCGCGTCGACGTTATAGCCGTTGACGGTGGCACGGGTCTGGCCGGCGGTCGCGCTCTGCTCCAGCGGAGTTTCGGCCACTCTTTCGAACTGCTCGACGAGCGCGTGCGGCGGCACGGTGGCCTGGGTCTGCGCGACCCGAGCCTTGAGCTTGTCCGTCTGGGCGCTGAACTGGCCGGTTTCCTGCTCGTCGATGCGGGCCTGCGTGACCCAGGTTTCGACGTCGCGGAATTTGCGCTGGTAGTTCTTCCATTCGCGCAAATGGTCGGCCGCCAGCATCCAGATGGTGGTGCCGAGCATGGCCAGGCCGGTCAGGCCGAAGACCAGGTGCAGGAACTTGGGGTTACGCCATTGCTGTTCATTAGCGGGCATACGTCACGCCTTTTTTGCCGGTCGGCTCATGCAAACTGTTGATGCGCTCACGCGGGTTAAAGCCCGCGGCTAAAGCGGCCGGCTCTAAAAATTCAAAAAGTATTCGTCGATGTGGATCAGGTATTTCAGATTGAACGTCCAGCGAAGCACCATTTTCGCCGGCAGTGCGATCATCAGCAGCAGCAGGTTGGCCAACAGCATGTAGCGGATGAAGCCCATCCGCACAAAGAACTTGCGGAAGACGGTCGTCGCCAACAAGGGTGGCAGCACAATGAAATAGGCGAGCACCGCGATGATGCCCGGCGCCTCGCGCCACAGAATGTAGCCGGCCTCGGTAAACTTGTTGGCGCCGGTGGGCGCGCGGGGCAGGCTGGTGCCCAGCCAACTGTTCCAGAAGTATTGCGATAGGTCGACGTTGTTCTGCGCCAGCACCTTGTGGGCGTCCCAGGCTTCGAAGGGGCCGAAGAAGTTCCAGTTCGGCCCACGCAGGAAGGTGCCCAGGATAATCAGCACGACCCACAGCTCGAGGAAGCCGAGCTGAAAGACGATGTAGCTGAACTTGCGCTCGACGATCGTGTAGTAGCCGTTGCCCTTGCGATTGAAATCCAAGAAGGGAATCGCCATCAGGCCGAAGATCACGACGCTGGGCAACACGACGCCGGCCATCCAGGGATCGTAATAGACGAGCATTTCCTGCAAGCCCAGGAAGTACCAGGGGGCCTTCGAGGGATTGGGCGTCTTGACGCTCGAGGCCGGCTCTTCCAGCGGCGCCTGTAGCGCGATGCCCCAGACCAGCAGGAAGGCCGTGAGCGCCACCATGCAGATCATTTCGGTGTAGACCAGGTCGGGCCAGACCAGCACCTTCTCGTTGTCTTCCTTCTCCACCGGTGGCAAGCCCTGCGCGATGCGGTCGTCGTTGATCACGGCCTTGTAGGTCGCCAGCCAAGTGAAGAAGCCGAGCAAGAAGACCAGGCCCACGATCGGCACGTTGTCGGGCTTGGCGACGATGGCCGTAAAGTTCGGGTCCGTCATGGCCAGGCCCATGCCCAGCAGCGACAGGTTGAACACGCTCCAGGCGACTGCCGGCAGGGTCCAAAAACGGCGGAAGAAAAAGAAGATCGCCAGCATGATGAACGACCCGACGGTGAGCGTCACCGGGCCGGACAAGTTGTTGACAAACCCTTTGACCGACGCGAGCAGCTCGGGGGGGTTGCCGATAAACGACAGCGGCGAGAGCAGCAGGAAGAAGGAGCCGACCAGCAGCCAGGTGAGCACGTTGCTCACCGGCAAGCCGAACACGGAGAAATACGTCTTCACCGGCCCGCGATGCCACAGCAGCAGCGCGGTGATCCAGTTCATCCCGCACAACAGCAGGTAGTAAAAACCCAGGCCGGTGGACACCGCGGCCAGGAAGTCGGCGCCGGTAGCGTGCATGTTGGTTGTCTGGTCCTTTTTCGTCGATTAAAGCGGGCCGCTGATGCCGCCGTCTTTACGCACGCGCCAAAAGTGAATCGCCAGCAGCAGCGTGACCGCCAGCGGAATGGCAATGCAGTGCAGCACGTAAAAGCGGTTGAGCGTTTCTTCGCCCACGAAGCGCGCGCCCAAGAGCCCGAAGCGGGCGTCCGAGGCGTTGGTAATCATGTCGATGCCGCCGATGGTCAGCAATTGCTGACCGGGGCCTTCGTGTCCCAGGAACGGAGTAGCGCGGGCCATGTTCGAGCCGACGGTGATAGCCCAGATCGCCAGTTGATCCCAAGGCAGCAGGTAGCCGGTGAACGACAACAGCAGCGTGAGCAACAGCAAGATCACGCCGACCACCCAGTTGAACTCGCGCGGCGGCTTGTAGCTGCCGGTGAGGAACACCCGGTACATGTGCAGCCAGGTAGTGATCACCATGGCATGCGCGCCCCAGCGGTGCAGCTCGCGCAGGATGCCCAAGCTGGTCACGTCGCGCAGGGCCAGAATGTCGGGATACGCCCATTCCAGCGTGGGCCGATAGTAGAACATCAGCAGCACGCCGGTGATCGTTTCCACCAGGAAGAGGAAGAACGTCACCCCGCCCATGCACCAGGTGTAGCTCAGGGCGATGCCCTGCTTTTTGACCGACACGGGGTGCAGGTGCAGAAAAAAGTTGGTGAGCATGACCACGATCCGGTTGCGCCGGTCGATGGGCATGGGGTGGCGGAAGACGCTCTTCCAGACCTGCGAGTTACGAATCGTTTCGCCGAGGCTCATGGCGTGATGTTTTGCTTTCTAACGGGTGATGAGGTCGAAGCCCGAGCAAATAGGCGCCCCGCGCGTAAGCCAGGGATTCGCTCGGGTGCCATACCCGCCTTGGGTGCAGCGGCGCGCGCATGCGCGGCGGGCCGCTTGCGGGGCGCGCGCGAGGCGATTCAGACCGAGACAAACGAAGCGGGATCGTTCCACTGACCCAGTTCTTCCTGGAAGAGCTTGCTCTTGTCGACTTCCAGTTGACCATCGTCGGACAACTGGATGGAGTAGCGCTCGAGCGGCCGCGGGGCCGGGCCCTCGAAGTTGATGCCGTCCTTATAAAATCCGCTGCCGTGGCAGGGGCATTTGAACTTCTGCTCGCCTTCAAGCCAATTGGGCGTGCAGCCCAGGTGCGTGCAAACCGTTCGCAGGGCAAAAATCTCGCGCTTGCCCTGGTACTCGGTGTTCACGACCCACACGCCAAACTGTGCCTTGAATTTCTCTTCGACCGACCCCGGCGGAAAGTCGCTCGGGAAGCCCACCTTGAACCGGCTGGGCGGCTCGGTGAGCACGTTGGGGAACATGAATCGCGCGGTGCCCAACGTCCACAGACCGAAGGTCGCGGTCATCGACGTGAAGCCTACGGCCATGAACGACCCGAACAGCATACTGAAGAACCCGCGACGTTCTTCAACCGCGGCTTCCTTAGGAGCCTTGGGCTTGGCGTATTCCGGCTTGGGCGGCATCGGCGGCACCACCAGCCGGTTCTTCGGCTGCGGCGCGGCCCGGGCCGGCGCATCCGGATTGAGCTTCGCTGCCTCGGCCTTGCTCATTGGGCCCGGCTTAGCTCCCTTGGGCGCACCGGCCAGGATGCTGGCGGTGTCCTTTTCGGCGGTCGTCACGACGGCCTTTTCAGCCGGCTTGGCCTTGGGGGCAGGCTTCTCCGCGCTGGCCGCAGCCGGGGCTTTGGCCGCCGGCGCCTTGGCGGCGGGGGCCGGCTTTTTGGCAGCCGGTGCTGCTTCGCCTCCGGCCTTAGCGGCACGGGCGGCAGCCAGGATGTCGGAGACACTCGGCCGACCCGCGGCGCCCGGCTTGGCCACCGGTGCTCCGGCTGGCTTGGCGGGCGCCGGCTTCGCTGCGGCCGGTTCGGGTGCAGCTGCGGCCTCGGCGGTTTCGGCCGGTGCCGCTTCGGCTTCAGCTGCCGGCGGCGCGGGCTCACTGGCCGGCGCATCGCCTGATTTGCTATCCGCCTTGCGTGCCGCGGCCAGGATCTCGGCCACGCTCATCTTCTTTTTTTCAGCCATACCAGTTCTCGAGCCTCGTCGACTTCTATCTAGCAATGCGAGCAGGCACAGTCTGGTTCACCGCTGCGATTCGATGCCTGCCGTTGGAGGCGACATGCGACGACAGTTGCCTCACCTGCGCATAATCGTTGCGTCGCGCCGTGTGTTTGCGGCCGCACAACTGTGCAAGTAGGCTATGAAAAGTTGCCGTAGCACGGCGTTTTAGTGCCGGCGATCAAGTGCAAAGGTCGGTTCGTGACAAATTTCACGAGCCGGGCGCATTTTGTAGCTTAAACGCTTCCCTTGGTCAACTACCCCGCTTTCTTCGACTTACGCACTGCAACCGCTTTGATCGCCCTGTATTGCGATGAGCGCCTTTTTGTTTCGGAATTGTAATCCGTGATGCCTTCCAAACTGCTTCCACTGGGCGAATTGGAAGCCCTCACGCATTCGGCTCCCGGGGAACAGAGGCATCCCGCGTCCCGCAAGGAGCGTAGGCAATGACTGCGCATCGACGGCTTTGGTGGCTTGAGCTGGAAGAGCTAACCCATCGCGATCCGGCAAACCGAAAGCTGCCCGCCGCGCGCGTCAACGGAAATTTTCTCGACGCCGGACAACTCGAACAAGCGGCCGAAAGCCTTGCCGCCGCCGAATCGGTGGCGATCGTCACCGGATTCTGCACGCTCGACGCTGACCCGCCCGCCGCGGAAACCGATGGGCCCCCCGGCGCACTCTATCTGGCTCGCGCACTGCTGGCGCTGGGCGTTCGGGTGCAATTGATTTCGGACTGCTACGGCCTCCCCCTGCTGAGGGTCGGCTGCCGGCATTGGAACTTGCCAGCTACGATGATCGTCGAAGTGCCCTGGCAGCCGAATACGCCGACCGCCTTTCGGCAATGCGGCCAATGGTGCTTGGGCCTTGCCGCCACCGGCGATTGGACGCATCTGGTGTCGATCGAGCGGCCCGGGCCGTTGTCGGACACGGGCGCGCGCTCGCTTCAGCAATTGCGGCGGCTCATTTCCACCGAGAGGTGGCATGCCGGTCAGTCGTGTTACAACATGCGGGGCAGCGCGATCGATGCCGTCACCGCGCCGCTGCACACGCTGTTTCAAGCGGCACGGCTGCTACCGCAACCGATTAAAACCATCGGTATGGCCGATGGCGGCAACGAAATCGGCGTCGGCAAACTGTCCTGGCAACAGGTTCACGACGCGCTGGGTCGCCCGGCCGGAGAGGAAACCATCTGTCGCGTGCCGACCGACTTTTTGCTGCTGGCCGGCGTTAGCAATTGGGCAGCCTATGCCTTGGCCGGTGCCGTATGCGTGTTGCATGGCAGGAAGCAATTGATGGCAGGCTGGCCGGTCGAGGATCACGGACGGCTGATCGAAACACTCGTGCGAGAAGGCGGCGCGGTCGACGGCACGAGCGGGGCTCGGCAGCCGAGTGTCGATGGTTTGCCGCTGACTCAATACTTGTCGATGCTGGCTGCGATCCAAGAATTCCTGATAAAATGAAACGCACGCCCGCCCAAACGGCTGCTTGTTCGACTGTGGGCAGGGCGCTACAATCTCCCGGGCGCGGAGGCATGTCGCTGGCAAGATGGGTTGCAGGCAATGAAGGTCCTGGTGATTGGCAATGGCGGGCGCGAGCACGCGCTGGCGTGGAAGCTGGCCGCGAGTCCGCGCGTCGAGCATGTGTATGTCGCCCCGGGCAATGCCGGCACGGCGCAGGATGCCGAAAACGTCGACATCTCGCCGACCGATTTTGCGAGGTTGACCAAGTTTGCCCAGCAGAATGACGTGCGCTTGACGGTCGTGGGCCCGGAAATCCCGCTCACGCTGGGCATTGTCGATGCCTTCAACGCCGCCGGCCTGCGGATTTTCGGCCCTACCAAGGCAGCCGCCGAGCTGGAAGGCAGCAAAGTCTTTTGCAAAAACCTGCTGCGCCATGCCGACGTGCCCACGGCCGACTATCGCGTGTTTCGGCACGGCGAGCGGGCCATGACCTACCTGCGCGATCGTGAAGACGTGCCGGTAGTGGTCAAAGCCGATGGCCTGGCCGCCGGCAAGGGCGTGATCGTTTGCTCCGGCCGGGCCGAAGCCCTGGACGCCGTCGAGCGGCTCAGCGGCGACGAGTTCGGCACCGCCAACAGCCAGATCATCATCGAAGAGCGGCTCGACGGCCAGGAGATCAGCGTGCTGGCCGTGACCGATGGCCAGACCATCGTCACCCTGCCCCCCATTCAGGACCATAAACGAGCCTTCGACGGCGACACCGGCCCGAACACTGGCGGGATGGGTGCCTACTCCCCTGCTCCGGTGGTGACCGACGAGCAGCTGCACTGGATCGAAGAGCACGTACTCGTGCCGACGATCCATGCCATGAAGCGGGCCCGGCGACCTTTTCGCGGCCTGTTGTATGCCGGCTTGATGATGACCAATCAAGGGCCGAAGGTATTGGAATACAACGTCCGCTTTGGCGATCCGGAATGCCAGCCGCTGATGATGCGGCTGAAGAGTGACCTGGTCGACTTGCTGGAAGCGACGATCGAGGGTCGGCTCGAGCATCTGCCGCCACTGGAATGGGATCCGCGTTCGGCCGTGTGCGTGGTGATGGCCAGCGAAGGCTATCCGGCGAAATATCCGCGCGGCCGGCCGATCCGCGGCCTGGACGAAGCCGCCAAGCTGCCCAACGTCAAAGTCTTTCACGCCGGCACCGCCACGGCCGGCGGACAAGTCGTCACCGACGGCGGCCGCGTACTGGGCGTAACCGCCTTGGGCGGCACCACGCCGGCCGCCAAGCTCGAAGCCTATCGGGCCGTCAAAGCCATCCGCTGGGACGGCGCCTGGTGCCGAAAGGATATTTCGGACAAGGCGCAGATGGCCCGGTAAGCGGATCATTTCCATAAAGCCGCGACCGCTGGTCGCGCCGGCGCGACCACCGGTCGCGGCTCTATGGGCAATTCACATTTCATCCCGCGCTATTCGAGGTCTTCGGCATAGCCGGGCGGGAAGATGTCTTCGTCGGGCGGATCGTCGCTCGGCTGATCGAAGCGGGCCAGCCAATACTCCAGCTCGCCGGGCCCAGAGCCGCTGACCGGCTTGCCCGGTTCGTTGGGCTTTTCGAGTTGCTGCTGCGAGCGCTGCTCGACCGTCTCGCTGTACCAGCGATCGCTATCCACGGCCCGGGCCTTGCGCCGGTGGGCCGCGCGCTGCAAGCGGTGATCGCTGGAAACGACCGTCAGTCGGCGCGGCGCGGAGTCCTGGCGGATCAACTCTTCGATCAACTCATCGGCGCTTGTATAGCCGCGTGCAAACCGCACGCACAGCCCGCGATGCGTCAGCGTTTGCGGCAGTCCCGGCGGTGCGCCGGCCGCATCGAACACGACAATCGCGCGGGCCAACTCGGCCGGCGCCAGCGACGCGGCTAGAAAGTTCAGCAGCGCCAACCGCGAGCTTTCGAGCGCGCTGCGCCCCCGGCCGCGTCCCAGCAGCCCAGCCGCATGCATCAGGTTGTAACCGTCGATGAGCAAGGACATGGGAGGAAATGCGGAAGTAGGAATGATGAATGATGAATGGGGGAAAGACGCGCATCGGTCAAGCTGGTTTCTTCTCCGACATTCATCCTTCATCATTCCGCATTCATCATTATCTCCTACTGCCTTTCGAAAATCGCTTTGCGCAGTTGCTTGTCGAATGGGTCGCTGGTGCGGGTGGTGGCGAGGAAGTCTTCTTTGCTGAGGACGTAGAGCTCGAGCGCGTCTTTGGCCACGACGGTGGCGCTGCGAGGTTGATCGTTCAGCAGCGCCAGCTCACCGAAAAAGTCTCCCTCTTTGAGCGTAGCCACCAGGTGCCGAGGGCCTTCGTCTTCCTTGAGCACGTCGGCATGGCCTTGATGGATGACGTAGAACTTGTCGCCCGGCTCGCCTTGCCGCACGATCACGGCGCCGGCCGGATGGTTCTCGACCGACACCTTCTCAGCCACGCCGGCCACGGTCGCGGGCGTGAGCTCGCGAAACAGCGGGCAATGCCGCAGGAACTGCGTAACCTCCTCGACCAGTCGCGGCAGCACGTCGGAGATGATCTTGCCGTCGACCATGTTTACGATGCGATCGGCCATGTCCAGAATGCGCTTGTCGTGCGTGACGATCAGCACCGTGGTCTTGTTCTCGGTCGAGAACTGCTTGAACAGCTCGAACACCCGATGGCCCGACTTTTCGTCCAGCGACGCGGTCGGCTCGTCGGCCAGCACCAGGCTCGGCCGGTTCACCAGCGCCCGGCAGATGGCCACGCGCTGCCGTTGGCCGATCGACAGGTTTTCGGGCTTGTAGTCGACGCGCTGTTCGAGGCCCAGCGTGGAGAGCAACTCGACGGCGCGGCGGCGCATTTCGCTTTCCGGCGTCTCACGCAGCTCCATCGCCATGCGCACGTTCTGATACGAGGTCAACGAGGGGAACAGGTTGTGCGTCTGAAAAATAAAGCCGATGTCGCGGCGCAGATGCACAAGCTGCGAAGACGAAAGCTCTGAGAGCTCGCGCGATTCGGTCTGCCCGTTGGGCGAATCCAGCGGCTTGACGCGCAGCTTGATGCCGCCTTCCTGGATCGTGCGCAGACCGCCGATCAAGGTCAGCAGCGTGGTTTTGCCCGAGCCCGAGGGACCGGTCATGATCACGATTTCGCCGCGCGTGATCTTCAGGTTGTTTTCCACCAGCGCGTGGTGTTTCGTATCGCCGGAGATATACCAGTGGTTCAGCCCGTTGACTTCGATGCCGAAATCGGCGGGATGTTCGGCGTCGGCCGGGCGCTCGCGCGTGGCCATCCGGCGGATGGTCGAAGTGACGGACAATGAATCAATGCTCATGTGAACAACAATGTCGCAGGATCGGCGGCCAGAACTTTACGCATCGTCAACAAACCCGACAGCACGCACATCAATACAGTCAGCAGCCAGACTTCAACCGCCCGGGCCAAGCTGAGCTCCATCAGCAATCCGGTCACATGGCCCAGCACGCCGTACAGCGCTTCGCTCACCAGCAGGCCGGGCACAAATCCCAGGATCGATAGCAGCAGGGCCTCTTGCAGCACCAAGACCACGAAATATCTGGGCCGATATCCGATGGCCTTGAGCGTGGCGTACTCGCGCAGGTGATCGGTGATGTCGGAATATAGAATCTGATAGCAAATAATCACGCCCACCACAAAGCCCAGCGCCACGCCGAAGCCGAAGATCATGCCGATCGGCGTGCTCGATTTCCAGAACCTTTGTTCGTAACGCACAAACTCGGCCCTGGTCATGACGCGCACGTCGGGCGGCAGCATGCGGCTCAACTCGGCTTCGACTTGCCGGATCTTGGCGCCTGGCGCCAACTGCACCAGGCCCAGGTCGATCTGCTCCAGCGCCTTTTCCTGCTGGGCGCCTGGAAACAAGCAACCGACGTAGGTAATGTCGCTCATGATAATGTTGCCATCGTTGGCAAAATCCGTTCCCAACGAAAACATGCCGACCACGCTTACCCGGTCGCCGCCAAATTGGGCCTTGTCGCCCTGCCGCGGGCTGCCATAGTCGCTTTTCGACAACCGATCGAACAGCACCGTGTCCGGCAGCAGCAGCTTGTCTGCCTGGGCGACGATTTCCGGAATGGTAAACACCGGCTGCGTGGGGTCGAAGGCCAGCGTGCGAATCGCGTAGCTGCGGCTTTGCCCGTCGCTTTTCCAGGCAAATCGGTTGTCCATATACAACGGGTACGCGCCGGCCACGCCCGGGCAGGCACGGGCCACGTACAAACGCTGCCGGCTGAACGGGTTCTTGACCGTGATCGTGGTCTTGTTGCGGTTGATCATGATTAGGTCCGCATTGAGATGCAGCGGCACCTGCACGGTGCTGTCGTATAGCGCTCCCTGGAACCCGAGTTGCATGAAAAACAGCAGCACGGCGAAACCAATGCCACCGGCAGCCATCAGCAGCCGGCGGAAGTTGTGCCGCAGGTTCGCCCAAGCCAGGGGGATGCGCCGATACCACGGAAGCATGAATTCCAAGCACCTGATCCAATGGGAGGGCGAGGCTGCTGCC
>DATATB010000108.1:0-12291 GCA_036268995.1 Pirellulales bacterium
TCCCACCAGCCTCGGCTCCGGCTCTGGTTCGAACTGGAACCTGCTGGCGGTCAGCAGCCTGGCGGACAACTTGTCGTCGATCGCTCAGTTCAACGTGACGGTCAACGGCAGCCTGAACAACTTCAATCCGGCCCAGGCTTACCAGTGGGACTTCATCACGTCGGCTGGTGGCTTGAACGGCGTGACCGCCGCCGAATTCAACCTGATCAATGGGTTGCCGTCCGAGCCCGGTACGTTCTCGATCGCGGTGGGCAACACGCTGCCCGGCGGCGCCGGCTATGTGGCGCTGGATTACAGTCCGTCAGCGGTGCCCGAGCCGGGCAGCATGCTCCTCGCCGGCCTGGCCGCCTTAAGCATGACCGGCCTCGGCTGGCGTCAACGCCGCCGCCGAAGCTCGCCCGACGCGATCGGCAGCAGCGTCGGCGGCGCACCGCTGTAGAGCGCGCCGAACTGGCGATTCTTCAGTCCCTCTCCGGTGGCTCAAAGATGTACAGTCCTTCGATCGCGACCATGCCGTCGCCCGTCGTGATGAGTTCGACCGTGTGCTGGCCATTCGGCAAGCCGCGCACCAGCGGCTCGGCCATTGGCACCGGCTGGTCGGCTCGGAAGCTCAGCTCATCCAAACCGGCGCGCTGGACGTCGAACGTGAAGGAGTCGCCTTGGGCCACGCCGTACTCGATGCCTTGGCCCTTCTTTTCCACCCGGCCTTGCCGCCAATACGTGGGCTGGATGCCGACCTGCCCCGAGCGGCTCAAGAAGGGCTGCGCTAAGTTGCCCTGGCCGTCGAAGCCCGTGACGCTGCCTTCGAGACGATAGTCGCCGACGTCGCTGGTCATCATGATGAGCCACTTTTGCGGCACGGGCTTGCTGCCGAGATCCACGGCATGCGGAGCTTTCCAGAGGTGTTTGCGGCTGGGCATGATGGAATTCATCACAAACGAAGCCTGTCCCCCCGCGACGCCGTCAACCAGCACTTTGATGGTCCCGCCGCCGGGCCCCTTGCGCCCGATGAGATCGAGTCGATTGCCGACGAAATTGATCTTCAATCGTGCTCCCGCGGCGCTGGTACGCAGTGCCTCGCCAGTCACGAGCCAATCACCGGACAGGCTGACCTGCTCGGTCTTGGTGTTCGTTAGCGGGGTCGGGGGAATGCGGCGCTCGCGCGATTCGGCCGTATAGGTGGATCGATCGGACGGGTTCAGATGCCGGCTGACGTTGTCCCAGATCCGGATGCGGCCATGTTGGTTCTGATGATTGTGATCGAACAACAGGTCATCCAGGTGGAGATGATTCCGAGTGATGTATGCCGCCAGCTCGCGGCGGTTTTCGACGAATTCGGCCCCGTGTTTCGCGCATATCTCTCGCACCTTGGCCCAATCGACACCGGCCCCCTTCTCAATGACCTCGGGCGTTAGCTTGTCTGGCGGCTTGAAGTGGACGCTGGGAACAATGATCTCGGCCGTCGTGCGCCGCCGGGTCTCGGACAACAGCGCGTCGAGTCCTTCCAGCGTGCCGGTGGTATAGCAAAAGATCAGGTCCGGCTGTTCGGCCGCCACGAACTGCTTGATCCAGGTGTACACGAACTCCCAAGGCGTGCCCGGGCCGCCATGCTTGCGATACACGATCGGCGGGGCCTTGGGAAACCGCCCGCGAATCGCTTGGATCAGTTCGAAGCCATCGCCCTGCCAGGCCGTGTAACTCGACCCCAGCGCCCAGATCACAAAGGGCTTGCCTGGGATGCCGGCTCGTCCCTCCCACTTCGCGACCGAGAGCGCCAGGTTCTTGCCGTCGCCGGGTCGCGGACTGACATCGTATGCGGGAAGCAGCGTGCGCTCGGCTTGGTAAGCCGCCGCGATTTCGGACTCGCTGGCCGTGCGGATTCGAAGATCATCGACCGAGACGAATTGTGCATCTGGGCTATCGTCATGCGGCGCGAGCGAAAACTGAATGGTCTGGCACTGGGCCGGCATCCAAAAATAAAAGCCCACCTGCGTCCACTGGTTGCATGGTTCGAAGGTGATGCCGGGATAGATATTGTTGAAACTGGCCTCGCGTTCGTCGGACGTGAAGTTGATGTAGGCCCACGGCTGGGTTGGCGTCTTGAGCCAATACGACACGAAATAGCCGCGGCCCGACTCGACCCGAAACTCCGGGCTGCGCAGGTCCGCTCCCTTCATGGCGGACATGCGAAAGTAGGCTTTACCCTGCGGCGCGTCGGCGGCGCTGATGACCTCGCCGCGAGCCCTGCCCCAGCCCGGCGGCAGTTTGACTTGTTCGAAATCGCAATGAGCCGCGGAAACCGCCGAGCTTTCTGGCGGCACATCGAAGGGCTTGCTGCTGACGCACCGCAAACCATATCGGTCTTGGCCGGCGGACGACTGCGCATGCACCGCACTGCCGAGAATCAGCTGAAGAACCGCGAGCGTACAAATCCAATACGGAATTCTCATGGACGACGACCTGTCTCTTAGCTTGGGGGACCTGATGCAATCCAGAGTATGGCTCGGCAGGAGGAGACGTCAAAGGCGAAGGGAGATTAGCCGTAGCAACCCCCCGCCAAACCCGCCCCCTCAGATTGGGCAGGCAATCTTATTTGCAAAACTAGCTCGAATTGCATAAACAAACTCTGTTATGATGCAGCCGCGGCGAACCCAACCTGGCGCCGCCCCAGCGACCTGCCGATTGATTTCCCGCCAAGCTTGAACCTCCCTAGGTCCATCGATCACCATCCGTTGTCGTTGTTCGTTGCCGATAGCTCGGGGCCGCTCTTGGGCGGGCCGCTACTGCTCGCGGAGGATTAACCTGCCATGGATCAAAAGTTCGACGTTCTGCCGCAGGCCGAGATTCGTTTGGAAGGCCGCCGCGTGGTGCGCAGCGAGGTTCGCAACGATTGGGGCCTGCGGCTCCAGTGGGAAGTGCGCCGCGATGGCAAGGTGATTGCCACTCCGGCCGCGCGGCTCGAGACCGACTACGAGCACGCCGACACGGCGGCCGGCAAGTACGAAATCGTGCTCCAAATGTGGAAGTACGTGGACTACAAAAAAACGCCCGCCGGCGATTTCGTGAACAGCAAGTTCGTCGACATTTCGAACAAGGTCAATTACACGATCTAACCGCCGCCCGCCGTGGGCACACCCCACCGCACGCACACACCGGGAGACTCGGCAATGTTGCACGTTGGAAACGTCAAGGTTCCCGTCTGCCACGGCGTAACACGACGCAGTTTCCTGCAAGCGGGCTCGGCCGGCATGGCCGGCATGACGCTCGGCAGCTTGTTGGGCCTCGAGGCGGCGGGCGCGGTCGACAGCCGCCGGGCCAAGATTCGCAACTGCATCACGATTTTTCTCGTCGGCTCGCCCGGCCAGGTCGACACCTGGGATATGAAGCCCGACGCCCCGGCCGAAGTGCGCGGCAAGTTCAAGCCCATCAGCACCAGCGTGCCGGGCATCCAGATCTGCGAGCACTTTCCGCTCATGGCCCGGATGATGGACAAGGTCGCCCTGATTCGCAGCCTGCATCACAAGACCGGCGCGACTCATGAAAACGGCCAGCGTTGGATGATGACCGGGCACGATTTCACGGCCGACACGGTCAAGCCGCACAGCGGCGCGGTGGTCTCGCGGCTGTTTGGCCAGAAGTCCGAGCTGCCGGCCAATGTGATTCTGCCGGGTCCCATCGGCAGTACCGGCGGCCCGCCATTGCATGGCCAGACCGCCGCCTATCTCGGCAGCGCGCACGAGCCGTTCTTTTTGAACTCCGATCCCTCGCGCCGCGACTTCAAGGTTTCCGACTTGGAAGCTCCCAACGGGCTCGGCGAGTTCCGCCTCGACGCGCGCAAAAAACTCCTCTCGCAAATCGATGCCTTGCAGACCCGCTACGAAACACGCAGCACGCAGGCCCACGACAGCTCGTACGAGCGGGCGTTCCGGCTGCTCACCTCGCCCCGGGCCAAGGAAACGTTCGATCTGGGCAAAGAGTCCGACAAGCTTCGCGACCGCTACGGGCGGAACACTTTCGGCCAAAGCTGCCTGCTCGCGCGGCGCATGATCGAGGGGGGCGTGCGGTACGTGACGGTCAACCACTTCGATACCGTGTTCAATCTCACGTGTTGGGACATGCATTCCGATGGCGGCGGCTTGAACAATACGTACCTCGATTACGAACGCCACCTCTGTCCGCAGTTCGATTTGGCCTTCACGGCGCTCATCGAGGATTTGGACGCTCGCGGCTTGCTCGAGGAAACGGTGGTGGCCGTGTTGAGCGAGTTCGGGCGCACGCCGCGGCTCAACCCGCGCGGCGGCCGCGATCACTACCCTGGGGCGTGGACGAACTTTTTGTGCGGCGGCAACATTCGCGGCGGCCAGGTCGTCGGCTCGACCGATAAGATCGGCTCGCAGCCCGCCAGCAATCCCGTCGAGCCGCCGCAGGTGCTGGCTTCCATCTATCATGGCATGGGCATCAACCTCGAAACGACGATGATGCCGGGCCCCGGCGAGCGGCCTGTGCGCATGGTCGATGCCGAGCCTATCCGCCAGCTCTTCTCATGATCGGCATTTTCGTGAACGGCCGGCCCATGCACGCCCAGAGCCCAAATCACCTCGCCACGTGGTTCGCCCGTAGCGCAAAGCGCGTCCGCGTGGCGATTGTCTGGTGCGCGGCGGTGCTGCTGTGTGCGGGCGTGTCGCCAGCGTTGGGGGCCGGCGAACCCGCGCTGCGTAACGTCAACATTCACGGCTTGCAAATTGCCGGCACGACCACGCTGGTCATCGACGGCGACAATCTCGGGCCCCAACCGAAATTGCTGCTGCCGTTTGCTGCCACGCAGAAACTGAAGGCCGGCTCCAACGACAAGCGGGCCACGATCGACGTCACGCTCGCCGCGGAGGTCGTGCCGGGCTATTACAACATGTGGCTCATGTCGGCCGGCGGTTGCAGCCTGCCGGTGATCATTGCGGTCGACCGCTTGCCGCAACAGATCGCGCCGGCCACGGCCGCCAAGCTGCCAATGACGCTGCCAGTCGCACTGCATGGCATTGTCAGCGGCAGCGCCACCACCGAGATCCACCTTGCCGGCAAGGCCGGGCAGGCATTGATGGTGGAAGTCGAAGCGCAGCGGCTGGGCAGCAAGCTGCGACCGATCGTTCATTTGTATGGTCCGAAACATCGTCAGCTTGCCTGGTCCTGGGGTTCATCCTTGCTCGCGGGCGACAGCCGGCTGGAAGCGACGCTGCCGGAGGCGGGCGACTACACGATTGCAATTCACGATGCCGAGTATGCCGCCGCGACGCCGTCGTTCTTTCGCTTGAAATTAGGCCCTTGGTCAGCCATCGACCAGGTGTTTCCGCCCGTCCTTCCGGTGGGCAAAAGCACAACCGTCGAAATGCTCGGGCCGGGCGTCGACCTATCCATCAAGGCTTTCGAAAGCAACGCGGCGCCGACCCCCTTGCCGTGGCCGGGCGAAGGCACCTGGACTGGTCCGCGGCCTTTTGCGGCCTCCAGCACGCTGACTGAGTTGATCGAGCAGAAATCGAAGGCCCCTGCACAAGATCTGCCTGCGGGCCCGGTGGCCGTGAGTGGACGTTTGCTCGAGCCCGGCGAAGAAGACCGCTATCGCCTGTCGGTTGCACCGCTGGCCAAGCTGCGGCTCGAAATCTTCGCCGAGCGCTACGGTTCTCCGCTCGATACGTCGATCGTGATCCGTGACGGCAAGGGCGCCGTCCTCGCGCAGGCGGACGATAGCCCCGGCACGATCGATCCGGTGCTCGAATACACGGTGCCCGCCAAGGTCGATACGATTGTCGTCGCCGTGGTCGACGCCCAGTTGCGTGGCGGGCCGCAAGGCATCTACCGCCTGGCGATCGAGCCGGCCACGCCCGAGCCGCCGCCCGACTTTGCTTTGACGACCGTCGCGCAGCGCTTGTCGCTCAGCATCGGCGGACGGTGCGTGGTTCCCGTTCTGGTCGAGCGGCGTGGCTACTCGGGGCCGATCGAAATCGCCGCGACCGGCTTGCCGGCCGGAGTGCGGCTGGAAGGGACGACCATTCCCGCCCGCGCCGAAGGCACGCTCGTCACCATCGTGCGCGACAAGACCAATTCCGGCGAAACGCATTCGATCGCCGCCGCAACCTCGACGTGGCAGGGCAAAGCAACGCTCGCTGGAACGGCTGTCGATTTGGTTCGCCCCGTGATGCTCGAGGGGCATCCGCTGGCGCGATTGCAGCCCTGGCTGGCGACGGAAATGGAGCTGGCGCCTTCCGAAGCAAAGGCAGCCGATCTTGAAATTGATTGGGGGCCGCTGCCGCGCGACGCGCGACTCGAACTGACTGGCAAGCTGGTGCTGCCGATCAAATTAAAACGCGCCGACGACAAGGCGCCGGTCCGCTTGTCGCTGATCACCAGCCAGGTAGTTCCGCTCCTTCGGGATCGGCCCGATCCGGCCAAGACTTTGCGCGTGGAAAAAGCCGTGGAACTCGTGGCCAACCAAAACACGGGCGAGCTCACGCTCTTGGTGCCCGGCGAGTTGCCCGGACCCGTCTACGATGTGACGGTGCAGGCCGACTTGCTGGCGGCCGATAAGCGCACGGTGCTCGCCACGGCCGTGGCGCCGGTTAAGCGGCTCGACGTTCTCAATCCGGTGACCGTCGAACTCGCCGGCCCCACGCGTATTCCGGTATCGCTCGCGCAGACCGGTGCGGTGGTCAAGCTGGCCGGCAAGATCCAGCGACGCTGGGGCAAGACGGGCGACGTGACCGTGAGCCTGGCCGGCCTGCCGACCGGTGCGCGTGCGGCCGCAGTCGTGGTCAAAAGCGGCAACGACGACTTTATCACCACTCTGGTGCTCGCGGCCGGCACACCCGAGGGCGAGTACAAGGGCCTCAAACTTTCGGCGACCGCCGTTCCCGATCCCAAGCTACGAAAAGTTCGCATTCGAAGTGCCGACACCGATCTGGTGCTCCTGGTCGAACCAATGGCCAAAAAGGCCGAAGGCAGCAAACCATGACGATCAGCGATCGTTCCCCGGTGCGGGCAACCGTCGGCATGCAGCTGGGCCTGCTCGTCGCCATGCTGCTGGCGGCGGTGAATTCCGCAGGGGCCGACGACCTGCCCAAGCTCGCGGGCCCCGTCGTTGTGCATCCGGCAGCGCTCGAGTTGCGGCATGTGCGCCAGCCGCATTCGCTGCAAGTGCTGGGCACGACGGCCGACGGCTATTCGGTCGATCTGCGTCCCCAGGCCAAACTGCGAATCGCGGATCCGCGAATCGCGTCGATCGACGAACGCGGCTGCGTGCGAGCCGTGTCGACGGGCCACACCACCGTTGAAGTCGCCATCGGGCAGCAGCATTTGATCGTGCCAGTCGACGTGCGCATTGCGCCGGCCGAGCCGCCGGCCAGCTTCCGCCATGAAGTGATGCCCGTGCTGACGAAGGCCGGTTGCAATATGGGCGCCTGCCACGGCTACTCGCTGGGCAAGAACGGATTCAAGCTGTCGCTGCGCGGCGCCGATCCCAAGTTCGACTATCGGGCGATCGCCCGCGACGCCTATAGCCGGCGATTGGATTTCCAGTCGCCGCTGAACAGCATCTTTCTAGCCAAGCCGCGGGGCGATGTTTCGCACGAAGGCGGTGTGCGTTTCCGCCGCGACAGCCTGCTCGATACGATCCTCCGGCAGTGGGTCGCCCAGGGGGCACCCGACGACACGAGCGACAAGGCCGAGGTGGTGGCCATCAAGCTCCTGCCCGACAAGTTGGTCCTATCGCCTAAGGCCAGGCATCAACTCCAACTGATCGCCAGCTACAGCGACGGCTCGACGCGCGACGTGACGCGGCTGGGCATCTTTTCGGCCAACAATACGCAGTTTGCCAATGTCGATGACGAAGGGCTCGTCGTGGCGGAAGACGCCGGCGAAACCGCCATCGTCGCCCGCTTCGAACGCACGTTTGCGGCCACCGGCGTGATCGTCTTACCGGCCAATCCCGGCTTCCGTCCGACGCCGCTTCCGCCGCAGGACCGGCTCGTCGATCGGCCGGTGATCGAGAAATTGAATCGGCTCAAGATCGCCCCGTCTCCCCTTGCGGGCGACGAAGAGTTCTTACGGCGCGTGTACCTCGACTTGATCGGCGTGCAGCCCAAGCCCGACGAGATCCTGGCATTCCTGGCCAGCAAGGCTGCCGATAAGCGCGAGCGGGTGATCGACAGCCTGTTCGATCGGCCCGAGTTCGTGGACCAATGGTCGCTGAAGTGGGGCGACCTGCTGCAAAACTCGCGCAACACGGTGAGTTCGCCGTCGGTGTATCTGTTTCGCGAGTTCATCCGCGGCGCCGTCGCGTCGAACATGCCGCTGGACGAGTTTGCCCGGCGGATTTTGACGTCGCGCGGGGGAATCATCGACGATCCGGCGAGCGTGTACTTCGCCATCAGCAAGGACCCGTTCGACACGGTGGAGCGGGTCACGCAAGTGTTTTGCGGCGTGCGAATGCTCTGCGCTCGCTGCCATAGTCATCCGCTGGAGAATTGGACCCAGGCTGATTACTACGGCCTGGCGAGTTGTTTCAACCAGGTGACCACGAGGGCCGACGCGCGGTATGCCAAGGTCGCGAAGACGCAATTCGTCAAGTTGAACCTGCTGGCAGGCGCAGCCACGAACCCGCGCACCGGCCGCCCGCAGCCGCCGCGTTTTCTGGGCGGCAAAGACCGGCCGCTGGAGACCGGAGTCGACCGGCGCCAGGCTTATGCCCAGTGGCTGACTTCGACCGACAACACGTTCTTCGCTCGCGGGCTGGTCAATCGGCTGTGGAGCTATTTTTTCCATCGCGGCATCGTCGATCCGGTGGACGACGTGCGGAGCACGAATCCGGCGATCAATCCGGCGCTGCTCGAGTCGCTGACGCGCGACTTCGTCGACTCCCGCTTTGACGCCCGGCAATTGATGCGGCGGATCGTCGGCTCCGACACGTATCAACGCGCCAGTGCTCCCAACGAGTCGAACCGCCACGACGAGCAAAACTTCTCGCATGCCATCCCGCGGCGAATCCCGGCCGAGGCCCTGCTCGATTCGCTGGTGCAAGCCACCGGCGTGCCGGAGAATTTTATTGGCGCTCCTGGCGGTTTCCGCGCGGCCCAATTGCCCGACGCCAACGTGCAAAGTGCCTTCCTGAGCCTGTTCGGCAAGCCGCAGCGGATGGAGGCCTGCGAGTGCGAGCGAGACAACGGTTCGAACATGCTGCAGGCACTGCACTTCATCAACGGCAACACGATCCTGGGGCGCGTCGCCAGCCCCTCCAGCCGGTTGGCCGGGCTGCTCAGTCGAAAGCTCAGTGACGAGCAACTGGTGACCGAAGTTTATCTGTGGTCATTGGCGCGGCACCCCACGACCGAGGAGCAAAAGCTCAGCTTTTCGTTCTTGAAGACCTACGGCGCTCGGCGCTCCGAAGCCGCGCAGGACATGATGTGGGCCCTGCTCAACAGCAAGGATTTCTTGCTCGTGCATTGACCCATCGAAGGCCAGCGTCTGCCGTCGACGGCTCACTTTGTGACGGGAAACTCCAGCACGATCTTGCCAGAGGGATCGTAGTATTTGTACCACACGGTCACTCCGGCTGAATAAGTCGCTTGCATGTCGGGCACTGCGAGCGCTCGCCGGATCGAGTCCTGCTTAAACGCTTGCTTCTGTTCCTCTGTAAGATCCCGCGTCAAGGTGTAGATGAACGAGATTGTTTTCCCCGGGCCCGTTTCGACGCGATCAAACCGCGTGATCGGGTCGATCCACTTCGGCAGATGCTTGTTGGTATTGCGAGCCGATTGTTCGATCTGGAATTCGATCGAGCGATTGCCCCGTGGCGAAAGAGTGGTACCGATCGCGACCGTTGCTCCCAGCAGGTAGACCAGCAGCAGCGCTCCCGTGGCAGCTGCGCCGGGCGGCCGGACGTGCATCTTTTCCCAGACGCGGAACGTTACGTTGGCCACGGCCTTGGCAGTTTTAACTGCCGGCAATTCGGACTTGATCTCGGCACGGATTGCCCGCAGGGTCCCCAGCGGGATGGGTGCGTCCAGCGGCGGCAATTCGCCGCCGAACTGGCGGCTGATATGCGTGGCAATGCCGTTGGTCTTAAACGTCGGCCGGGCCGAAATCAGGAGCCAGACGCCAATCCACAAGAGAACTTGTTGAT
The DNA here is from genome assembly GCA_036268995.1 of Pirellulales bacterium. Classification (GTDB taxonomy): domain Bacteria; phylum Planctomycetota; class Planctomycetia; order Pirellulales; family PNKZ01; genus DATATB01. Next base: position 10,166 of record DATATB010000108.1, read on the forward strand.
CCCGAGTGGCGCCATACGCAATGAGGGCAAATCCCGCGAGGACATGAAACACGCCCTCCAGATAGCGGTTGCGAGAGAACAAAATCTGGTTCAGCAGCCGACCGCCGTCCAGCGGCAGAACCGGCAGCAGGTTGAAACCATTGAGTAGCGCGAGCAGCGTCGCGACTTGAGCCACCTCGATGCGATAGGTCTGGACGAGCCCCGGAACCGATAGAGCCGCAAACAGCACCAGCGCCACGCACAAGCCCGGCAGCGGCCCCAGCAGGGTGACGATGGCCTGCTGGTAGCTCTTGCCGCTGGTGGCCTGGCCGGAAACCGCGGCGCCGAAAAGCGGAATGAAGAACATGCGGACGTTGCGGTAGCCGAAAAACTGCATGCCCAGGTAATGCCCCAGTTCATGAAAAAAGAGCACGCCGACCAGCATCGCGGTGAAAGCGATCGGGCTGTTCTGCATGTGCAAACCCATAAACAGAGCCAAGGAAATGGCAAGGATCACCAGGGTCTGCTTCCAGTTGGCCTTGGGATTGCGAATTTCCTCCAGGGCCTCGCGCACGGATACCTCGAAGCGGCTCTCCGGTTCGTCGGGCGGAAGCGGCTCGTCCAAATGCGCGGCGCCGCCCCCCGTGGCCAGCGACGCTTCCGGGAAGATGTCGCCAGGCTCTGGCTGAGAACCCGCGCCGGCCACTGACAACGCGACGAGCTGTGGGGCGGGTCGTCTGAGGTAGTCGATGCCGACAAGAAGGAGCGAGGCAAACAGACCCACGAGCGCGCCAACCACGACAGATGCAAGCTGCATCACCAGAGAACCGCTGAGCGATGCCGAAAAGCCGATCAAGGCGCCGACACCGGATCCGATTAGCAGGCCGCGAGAACTCGTGAAACGCATGGAAGCCGATCCTGAACCTGGATGTTAGCCGCGCTAGCCCTTCAATCGCGTGAGAAACCGGTCGAACTTCATCATATCGGTCAGTGGTGGTCCGTGACCAAAACATAGCAGGCGAGGTTCCAATTCGGCCAGGCGGCGAATCGAGCGGCGATTTTCGGCCGGATCGGAACAGAAGAAGTCGGGCGGTGCGTGAAGTCCCGGCCAGGCCGTCGCCAGGTTCATGCCGTTCAGCACATCGCCGACGATCGCCACGCGATCGCGGTCGCGGAACAGAATCACGTGCCCGGGCGTGTGCCCCGGCGCATGGACGACGCGAAAGCCGGCCACGTCGTCGCCCTGCTGCAAGACCCGGGCGACGGAATGAGCCGGCCCGGCCCAGAGGCGTGAGCTGAACCGGATGAATCCATTATCCGGCTGCATCGGCCGCTCACCTTGCATCGTCGGCACGTCTGCCGCGTGGCAGGCCAAATGAATTCTGTAACGCTCGCAGATCGTCCGAGCGGCTCCCTGATGATCGGGATGCACGTGAGTCAGGGCCAGCATCGATGGCCGGCGGTCACCGAGTTGCCGCACAATTCGCTGTCCGGCCCAGCGTGTGCCGGCATCGACCAGCACGTCGCCGATCAAATACACATTAATCACATGCGGCGGAAAACCGCCAAGCTGCCAAACGTGCCGGGCCAGTTCTCGCACCAAAAATTCTCCGGTCGTAATAACAACCAGGGCGGCCGAAAGAATGGCAGTCGGCGGCTCAACGCTGCCGGCTGTGCGCAGATAGCTGGCGGGCGGCGCCGCGCGCTGGCTAGTGCAGATTGCTGAGAATCGCGTCTCGGGTTTTGTGTTGATCGCATAACCGCCGGAATTCGGCGCGGTCGAGGATTTTGCTCACGTAAACCTCGGCCATGACGGGATAGGCGAGCTGATAGTGGGCCGAGTGAAAGCTCAAACGCGGTGAAGGGCCCGCGACGCGCGCCCCCGATTTATCGAGAATCGTGGCCGAGGGTTGCTGGGCGAATCCGATCTCGACCGGCCGCTGGTCCCAGCCCAAGAATGCCCAAACCTTGGTTTGGCGGCGCTTGACGTCGTAGAAGACCGGCACCATCATCCGCGCGTCCACACCCAAGTCGGGATCGTCGGCCAGCTTGCTCTGCCACGACGAAAAGACCGTGGTGTCGGCGCCCGCTCCCTTGCCGCCGCCGAGGTGCGGCGAGCTGACCGGCGCAATCCCGAGCTGCCGGCA
>DATATB010000109.1:0-31631 GCA_036268995.1 Pirellulales bacterium
GGCCAAAGCCGCAGCGGAAAACCCCGCCCCAGAGGCCGTCGGGACTTGCGAATCGTAACCAACTCAACGATTATTCAGGCATCATATCCGGCTGGTTCTAACCTGCCGATCGTTGGCTGGAATCAACGCGCCGACTGACACAAGACGCCCGAATTTCGCTACGGCGCGCGAATAATCGACGCGGTACGCGGCCAGGTCCAGATCGTGGGCTTGAGCGGAGGCCGCATTCCATGGCCCATCGGCAAAACCAATGGGGCTAAGTCGCTGGTGCTCTATAAGGGGCTAGCTCGGGCTCTTAGCCGCGAGTCGGGCCCAGCGGTGTGCCACTGGTGGGGTATTGCGCCGTGCACTGTGCGAAAATGGAAACGGCTGCTCGGCGTCTCCGGTGACACCGATGGGACGCGAGCAGTACGGTCGCTGAGCTTCCTGGGCACTGCCGGCAAGACAGCTCGAGCAGCAGGCGTGCTAAAAGCCCGAGACCCGGCCCGACGGGCAAAGATCTCCGCTGCCCTGCGCGGTAAACGACGGTCGGCTGCGGTGATCGAAAAGCTGCGGCAGGCCAAGTTGGGTACACGCCACACTGACGAAACCCGCCGCAAGATGAGCGAGGCTCATCGCCGGCGCGGCACCAAGCCTCCAAAAGCAGGACGCTCCTGGTCCGCTGCGGAAGACGGCCCGGCCCTAGCCTTGCCCGCGCAAGAGGCGGCTCGAAAGACCAAGCGAACGGTGAATGCCGTTAAGCAGCGCCGGTGGAAGCTGAGGCAAAGCGCAAGTGCCTAGTTGCCTGCGACCCGATTGTGAACGTCACATTTGCCCGGCCTAGAAACGAGCGACCGGAGTCCGGGTATAGGGATTGAATGGTGCGTTGAAAAGCGTCGCTGCCAGAATTCTTGATACGGCCAACGACGCTCGAGCTCATACCAGTCTGCTAGATTGCGTTGGTAGACGGCGTCGATCTCTGCCAGCTTTGCGGCATAGTCGCTCAAGCCCGAAAAGTCTCCTGACAGAGCGCGTTCCGTCGCCTCGGCCGACGCGAGGCCGGTGTACAGGGCATGGAAAAGGCCTTGTGAAGAGAGAGGATCGAAGCTGAGAGCAGCATCCCCCGCGGCCAACCAGCCGTCGCCCGCCGGAGGTGTCAATGTCGAGCTATGAGCGGCTGTCACTCGGGGAGCCTCCGAGCCCTTGAAGCATGCATCCGCAATCTCCGCCATTAGACTGGGTGAATCACTCGCTTTTCCCAGCAAGGCGGACCGGGCTCGCATGATTGCCGCGGCCGGAAGATCGGCGTCGGTATGCCACGCCAGCACACGTCGGTGATCCGATAAAACGGATGTGTACCACCACCCGTCGAATGCCGACTCGACGTAGGTCGAGCCGCTGCTCTTTGAGCGTCTGGCCATTGTGCCAAAGATCCAGCCGCAGAGGAGCCGGTCAAGCGTCCGGCGCTTAGCCCCAAATGGTCGGAGTAAGCTGGATGTGCGGCCACTGCAATCGAGAATCATCCGAGCGTTGACGGTCAGAATGCATTTGCCGTACTTCAGCTTCACAATCCAGCCAGGTGAAGAGCGGGCCAGACTGACCACGCTAGCGGGCACCAATAGGGCTGCCCCGCGAGTGACGGCTGTACTCCTTACCGATCGCTTCTTGCCAGCGCCGGTCAGCCTTGCCCAGGTCGTGAGCGCTGCCGCATCATGCAATCACAACAGCCACCGAACAGTTTGAAAACCAAGATTGGGAGTTTTCGGCAGACTCGCTGCCGACGATTATCGATGCCGCTTTGAATTTAACCGTTTACAACAACCAAGTCGTAATCATCCAGTGGCTTCATGACGCGCTGAACCAGTTCGAGCACTTCCGCTTCTTGGCCAAGGCGGTGCTTCCAGAATCAGAGATAAACGTTCTGCGTCAGGGCTTTATCCTTCTGATGACTGCATTCGATGCGGCCATCTTTGACTTGCTACGCGTCGCACTCGCCGAAGATTTCTTCAGCCTGATTCCCCGACTTGCAAAGGATGGCTCGGTGAAGCTCAAGGACATGTCGAAGTTCAAAGACTTCAGCGAATTCAGTAGCAGCGTCATCGAAACTCAGTTAAAAGCGAGATACGTCAAAGACCTATTGCTGTTTCTCTCGGCCAGCGGCGTCCAACTTTTCGATCAGGAGTCTGACAACCTCGCAACGCTCTTGGAGCTTGTTCAGCGTCGCAATGTCCACGTCCATAATCGAGGGTACGTTGACGAACGCTACTTGGAACGCGACGAAAACGACAAGCCGAAATGGAACCTCGACAATCTATCGCTCGGCCAGGTGGCAGTTATCGACCATGCATACTGGGAGCGAACCTCAATGATGACGACAACCTGTGTCAATGCCGTTGCAAGCTGGATCGATGCTGGAGCGCCGGCTAAATGACACGTAGCATCCGCATATTGCGAACGATATTGTCTACCGCCAAATCAAGCCCTTCAATCGCAAAAAGGTTTCCGTCTTCACGGTAGCTTCGGTCATTGGGTCCCGCCTGATAAACCATCGTATACGCAGGACGCTCAAAGACCGACAAACGATTCCCAGTCACGAAATCATCCCCAACACCCAACCTCAGCGGCTGCATTGGCATTCCCCATTCTGGCTTCGACACCTGCACGATTGTCAAGTCGATGATCGCGTGGCGGTCGCCTTTAATCCTTGGAACGACGACGACCAAGTGGCCATGCCACTTGCCTTCAGCCTCCGTACCGGCGGATACCTCCTTGCCAAGTGCAATGGACGTGCAACCGGCCTGCTCGAACGATGCAAACCCAGCTTCGTCGCTGACGGTGCCTGCACAACCGGGCAAGTGATTTGCCAGTCAAAGCGACGGGCGAACTTGAAAAATCTCACCCTAGTTCGAGGGTTGCCATGAATCCCATCACGCTGTGCCTGCCGTTTGTGCTCTTGGCTGTGGAAGCCGACAGGTCATATACGAGTCCCAAGTCGCCCAGCGCGGAATACGGACATGGTCTCACGGCCCAGGAAGCAAACGATGGTTGGATTAGTTTGTTCGACGGTCGAACGACGTTTGGATGGAATGGGAGCATCGTCGCCGGCGAAACGCTGATTGCGGGAGAAACGACGAGCTTCTTTGGATCAAGCGAGATTCGGGCGGATGTAGTTCGGGCGGGGAAGATCGTGGTGGGCGACAGGACGATTGAAGTTACCCCAGGGCGTTTTGCGACGCGCGTGGACGGCGAGCAGCGGTTCCGCATCCGCCTGGCCGGAAGTGTTGGCCTGCGAACGCTCACGCTTCGACCGCTCAAAGTTGTACCGATCTTCAACGGCAAAGACCTGTCGGGCTGGACGATCATTCGCGCTCCCCGGACTGCTGATGCACAGCAGACTCAATGGAGCGTCAGCGGTGGAGCGATCCACGCCCTTGGTGGTCGCGGAGCATTGGAGTCGGCCGGTCGATACGGCGACGTTGTCGTGCAAGTCGTGGCGCGCACGCGGGCCAGGCTGGTCAATGGGGGACTTTTCTTTCGCGCGATGCCGGGCCAATTGCTCAACGGCTACGAGGCTCAGATCTTCAACGCTTGCTATCACGAAGATCCGTCTCAGCCGGCTCGATACAGCACCGGCGCCATCGACGACCGGCAACTCGCTCGGCGATTGGTGAGCCGCGACCTGGAACCTTTCACGATGATGGTCATCGCCGTGGGGCCGCACATTGCCACGTGGGTCAATGGATGCGCGATGACCGATTGGATCGATACCCGGCAGCCACACGACAACCCGCGGCAAGGCCTCCGGCTGGAACCGGGAACCATCCAATTGCAGGCCCACGATCCGGAGACCGACCTCGAATTCCAAAGCGTACGAATTGGCGAGATCAAATAGTCCTGCCGCCGAGGAGCGCCCTACAAAGCGTGCACCACAAGCGTGTCTGTACGGCATTCATGGGCGCACGAGTGTGGTGGGGGGCAGCAGAACGGGCGTCGCAATGGCGGGCCGGTGCTGATCGGTGGAGCGCGGTTTAATGGATCGAGTCAGAAACCGCGCGAGCTCGGCCCAAGCAATCTTACCGTCGCCGTCCCGGTCGGCCCGTCCTCCCAGTCCGTCGAGCAGCGCCAGGGTTAATAGGCCGTGCCGCCGCTGAGCATCGTCCTTCGCCGTTTCGCGGCTAGTGGCAGCGGCCAACGCAGCAATGCCCGATTCCGGCCGGGCCAGGTCTCGCAGGAGTTTGTCGATCGCACGGCGCGATTGCGCCTCGCCGGCGCCTGGGCGGCCGATGTTGCTCTGTCCGCTCAAACGGGCGTCGGTCCAAAAGAATACCCGCCCGTGAGTCTGTTCCAGAGACGTTTTCAGCTCGCCGCCCGAGAGGATCTGACTGACCGGTGATGCGGCCTGGCCTGACGAGCCCAAGAATAGCAGCTCGCCGCGATCATCGGCATAAACGCCACCTGCGTAGAACACGATGACCACATCCTCGGCTCGAGCGGTGTCGCGCAACCACTGCAATTCTTGGGCAAGCCTGGCGGCCGTGGCCGAATTGCCGGTCAGCACGTGAGTCACAACTTTGGCATAGAGCTTCGAGCCGGCCTGGGCCAAACTTTGCGCTAGGCTCGTGGCGTCGGCTTCAGCAAAAGGTGCCAGTCGACTATCGGCCACGCCAATCGACAGGACATACAAATTCGCCCAGGCCGTTGCAGGGCCGGGCACGTTGATCGTCATCGGTTTGCTGAGCTGAACGCTGGCGGCCGTTTGCGCTTCGACCACCAGCGAGTGCTCGCCCGGCGGCAGCTTCACGGTCCATTGCGCTTCAAATGAATCGGGCAGCAACGACTCGGGAACCGGTCGGCTATCCGCGTGTTCGCCCGGCGGCGCGGCGCGATATTCCGCCGGCCGGCCGTCGATGATGAGTTGCAAGCCGGAGATCAACTCGTTTCCGCGGCGACGGGCCGTGGCCACGAGCGTGGTGGTGCCGTCGGATTCTTGCGCCTCGGAGGTCAGCAGCCGCGTTTGAACTTCCGGCGGAATGGCGGCGGAGATGGTCAGAGGCGACGATGCCTGCTCTCGTTCACGGTCGGCAACTGCGACTGCCGACCAAGGATCGCCGGTCTCCAAAACGCGGCGAATCACATCCGGTCGATAGAATTGCTTGCGAAACTGTGCGGCCGGGAAGAAATCGGCCAACTGATCGTTGCCGCGGTTGACGTGCCAACCCAACAGCCCTTCGCCGCCCAGCGACGCGGCGTAATAACCCTGCGGCGTCCAGGCGACCCATTCATCACCAATCACGAACAGCGACACGACCAGTTCGTAGCGATCCAGGTTCCAGATTTCGAGCGTCATGTCTCCACTGCCGGTGAGCAAGTAGCGGCCGTCAGGCGAAGGAGCCAGGCACCAGACCGTGTCGGTGTGGCCGGGCAACTGGTAGATCGGCCGTCCCGTGGCGGCTTCGAACACGTAGACTCCGTGCTGCGAACCAACCACCGCCCGGCCGTGAGACAGCAAGCTGCGGCAACGCACGCGGTCGTCGGGCCGGGCCAGTTTGAACGTCGAAACCGGACTGCCGCGCCAGTCGACTTGCACCACGGAGTTCTCGATCCGCTGAATTGACCAATCGCCCCAGTCGCCGATGCTGCGCTGAAAGGTCGCGTCGGGCGGCGGCGCAAAGTCGAGCGTTTCCAGGCAGAAAGCACGCTCGAGTGGACGCGTCCCCTGGATGCTCGATCCGCTGCCGTTGATATCGCCCCAGGCGATGGCCCGGCCGTCGGGGCTCCACGCAGCGGCGAAATGCCCGTTGGCTTGGGTGCGCAAATTGCGAATGATGTGGCCATCATTGGCTGCACAGAACCAGATATCTCCCGATGCAAAGCCAACTGCAAACTGATCGCCAGCGGGCAGGAACAGTCCGCACATCGGCGTGTTCGGCACGTTTGGCAGGCGATACCGGACGTGGCCATCGGTCATATCCAGCAGCACCGCGGCCGCAACCTGTCGGACGCGCGAGCCCCAGCCGGCCAAGAGACTGAGCGAATCGGGCGAGAACTTTAGCAGACTCACTGCGGCGCTGCTGTCGCCGGACACGCCGGTGCCGAAATCGTTCCACGCATAGCGAAAGCGACCATCGGGTTCCCAGAGCCAAACGGAAGGGCCCGAGCCACCGGTGGCAATCGTGCGGCCATCGGGGCTCCAGGCCACGCGCAACAGATTCCGGCCCTGGCCAGACAATACGGCCAACTCCGCGCCGTCGGGAACCGACCAAAGCCGGCTCTCGCCATCCCAAGAACCAGTCACCAGCCGCCGGCCATCGGGACTGAATGCCAAGGCGCATACGTCTCTGCCGTGCGCGGCGAACTCCCGTGACAAGTTGCCGGTGCGGGCATCCCAGAGCCGCAGCGTCGCATGATTACCGCACGCGGCCAGCCAGCGACCATCGGGCGAGAACGCCAAATCGCGAATCGCGCCGCTGATGACGCGCAGGCTGCGCACGACCGTGTCCTGCTCCACGTCCACGACCAGGATCACCTGCTCGCCGGCGGGCACCAAAGCCGATTGGCCCGCGATCGCCAAGAGATGGCCGTCGGGCGAAAGGGCAGCGGCATTGATCCTGCCCGTTTCGGCTCGATCGATGGCCACGCGCCAGGTTTTTTCCGGCTCGCCCGACCGAAGATCCCAGAAGCGGACCGTTTTGTCGTGCCCGGTGGAAATCAGCTTCGGTTCGTAACTGGGCACCAGCAGCAGCCGGCTTACCCAGCCCCTGTGGCCGGCGGCATCGAGCGCCAGAATCGGGGTCAGACCTTCAGGGTCTGCGCCCCGACTGCCCTGCGGCAATGCCCCAAGCGCCAGTGCGGCGATCAGCACGCGGGTGAATGGCGATTTCCAGTTCCCACTTCGCATGGCAACGGCCCCGCTCTGATGCATGTTCAAGCATAGAGCGGGAAACCTGCGCTGGCGAAGAAGGTTACAGAAAAGTTACGCGGTGCGGCGTCGGTGGCTAGCCGCTAAAATTGCCATGGGGGGGCCTCCTACGCTTCGCTCCTCAGCAGTTGCACGATGAGCGAAAAAGGCAATCACAGTGCTGTAGGCGGGGCATGGTGTGAAAATTCCAGGCAGGCGGGCCAGGCGGGCGGCGAGCATCGTTCGGTGGAGATCGCCACCGGATTCCATTTCACCGACGCCATCTCCGACGATACTCTTAAGCCCGTAAGAACCTCGGGGCCGATTGTATCAAGGCGGCGCGGCGGCCTGCCAAGCTGTCGAATAACAGCGGTTGCCGCTGTTGCAAACGCAGCCGCTTCGAGCCGGCTGATGTTACCGCCCTGCGCGTCGGCCTTCGCCGCGGTCTCCTGGTTGGATATAAACCGGCGTATGATTGAAAGGCCAGCGGCATTGCTTTAAAACGCCCCTTTGTAGTTAACGGAAATGCAGGATTGAAATTGATGAGGAATGCGGTTGCCAGCTTTGTGTTGGGTTGCGTCACCGTAGCCGCCGGCGCTGAATTGCCGTCGCACACCGCGCCGGGAATCACCAACTTTCCCAAGCTCTCGGCCGAAATGGACTGGCCCTGGTGGCGCGGACCGACGCGCAACGGCATTGCGCCTCCCCGTTCGGCTCCGCCGACCACCTGGAACGAAACGGAGAACATTGTTTGGAAGGCGCCCGTGCCGGGGCGGGGACATTCGTCGCCGATCGTGATCGGCAACCGGATCTTTCTTTCAACCGCCGACAAGGAAAAACAGGTCCAATCGGTGCTGGCACTGGATCGTGCTTCGGGCAAGCAACTGTGGAAGGTCGATATCAATCAAGGAGGTTTTCCGTCAACTCATCCTCACAACACGCACGCCACGCCGACCGTGGCCGGCGACGGTGAGCTGCTGTTCGTCACGTTCCACCACCACGACCAACTCCAGGCGGTGGCGCTCGACCATGACGGAAAGATCGCGTGGAGCAAGTCGCTGGGCGAGTTTCACCCAAAGCAGTATGAGTATGGCTACGGTCCTTCGCCGGTGCTGTATCGCGAGACGGTCATCATCGCAGCCGAATACGATGGCGACAGCTTCATCACGGCCTTGAACCGTAAGACCGGCCAACAGGTATGGCGCACGCCACGCCCCGACAACATCACGTTCTCCACGCCTTCGATCGTTGTGATCGGCAAGCAAGAGTTGCTGGCGATCTCGGGCGGTGACCAGGTGGCGTGTTTCGACCCGGCCACCGGTCGGCCGCTGTGGGCCGTCGAGGGCACGACCGCGGCCACCTGCGGCACGATCGTCTGGGACGGCGACATCCTGTTCGCCAGCGGTGGGTATCCCAAGGCGGAGACTGTCGCCATTCGCGTCGCCGCTCGTGGCGGCGAAGTGTTGTGGAAGAACCAGCAGCAGTGTTACGAGGAATCGATGCTGGCCTATCGCGGCTACCTGTATGCCTTCACCGGCAAAGGGGTGCTCTACTGCTTTCGGGCCAGTGACGGCAAACCGATGTGGCAAAAACGGCTGCGCGGCGCGGTCAGCGCGTCGCCCGTGCTGGCCGGAGGTCATATCTACTGGGCCAACGAGCGTGGCACGATGTACGTTTTCAAGCCCGATCCGCAGGCCTGCGAACTGGTCGCCGAAAACGTGCTGGGTGACGAGTCGTTCGCCAGCCCGGCCGTCAGCGGCAACCAGATCTTCCTGCGCGTCGCGGTCCACGCAGGTGACGCGCGGCAAGAATATCTGTATTGCATCGGAAAGTAGAGAGGGCCTACCGCGCCGGCTCTCATTTCTTTTTCTTCGATTGTCCCTGTGGCACGACCTTGACGGCCGAAGCGGGGATTTTCGCCTCGTCGGGCGTGATGATCGGCAGGTCATCCGCCAGGTGCTTCAAGAAGATGTCTCGATATCGAATCCGCATCGCCGGCCCCACGTGTACCTGCACGCCCAGAATGCCAGCCAGCGCCCGATTCTTTTCGTCCAGGTCGATCACGTCCACGGTCGGATGATCGTCAATCCAGTGCTGATGATGATTGCCCCGGACCAGGACACGATACTCGTGCCACTCGCCCGGCTTGAGTTCCTTGATCGGAAGTTTGCCGACGACCCACGGCTGCCCTTCGGCGTCGATGACCACTTTTTCGCCGGTGTGCGCTAGAATGCGCCGCCCGCGTTCCTCGTAGAGCATGCCGTTATAGTCCGGCCGATCGGCAACGACATCGCACTGATAGCCGGTGACGACGCCGTCGCCCAAATCGGGCCGATGCTTGCTGCGATAGTTCAGCCCGCTGTTGCCGCCAGGAGTGACGTTGACTTCCACCCGCAGCTCGAAATTCTTGAGCGTGCCGCCGCGCCAGATGATAAAGCGGTTGTACTTGAGCGAGCCATCCGTCACGCCCGTCAGGCAGCCGTCCTTTACGCTCCAATACTGCTGGCTTCCCTCCCAGCCCGACAAATCGGTGCCGTTAAAAATGGCTTGAAATCCTTCCGGCGGCTCGCTGCACATGGCGGTGCCGGTCAGTGCCACCGAGAGCATCGCGGTCGCGACGCACAGATTGATTTTCATCATCGGAATGACTCAACAGGTGATGTGGCTAAACGGTTCGTCGGCTCAACAATCGCAATGCACCAGCAACGCCCCGATGCGAATCCAGGTTCCCAGTGATTGCGGGTTCTTCTCGTCGAGCACCTTGATCTTCAAGGTATGTTCGCCGGAAGCGAGATCATCGGCCAGGATGGCGTAATTGGCGCGGGCTGATTTGAGCGCGTACTTGTCCCAACTCGAAAGCCTTTTTGGCGGACCGCCGTCGATGCTCCATTCGATGTCGCCGCTGTCGGGCGCAACCAGCCAGTACACGCCGACGGTCGTGCCGCTGAACTTGCGAACGAGTTCGGTGCCCGGCTGATTGCTGGCAATATAGTGCGGAAAGCGGCCGCCCAGCGGCTTGTCTTCCTTCTGCCATCCCGGGGCGTGCAGCGCGGTCGCATCCTCAAGATGGGCCCCGCTGAAGGGGTCTTTCGTCAGCGGATCGGGCAGCATAATTTGTGGAGGGGCAGCACGGTCGTGCATGTGCGATTCGAGAAACTCCTCGATCGACTTCGCGTACACGGCATATCCTGCGTCGTTGGGATGAACGCCATCGATGGTCAGCGTTTCCCAGGAGTCGTCGCCGCGAGCCATCCGCTCGACCAAGGCCTGGCCGACGTTGATTTCGGGAATGCCGTAGTGCCGTGCAATTGCCTGGTGGTAGCCAACGGCTTTGGGGACATCGCCTGCGGCATAGGCTGGAGCCAACGTTTTCGTGGTCGTGTAGATGAAAACGATCTCGGCCCAAGGATTCGACAGCAGGAGCTGCCGCACGATGCCTTCGATGCTCCGCTTGACCCGTAGCTCGGCACGGCCGCCGTCGTTAACCGCGAATTCGATAAAGACCAGGTCGGGATTTTTGGCAAGCAAATCCGCCTGGCAGCGAAAAGCCCCGAGGTCGGACCCAGTGCCGCCGATCGCCGCATTGACTTCCGTGATCAAAGCACCGGGAAAATGCTCCTTGAACCACGCCGTGGTCAGCGCCCGCCAGGAGGTTTTTAATGGGTTGGAAGCGCCGGCCCCGGCGGTGATCGAGCCGCCGAAGTAACCAATCGTTAGCGCCTTATCGTTTTTCAGCTTTCCGATCGAGCGCCCAAGCGGTTGCTGCGTCTCTGCATCGGCCGTCGTCGTGAGCCCGGTGGCGAGCAGAATGGCTACGATCGCAAGCGCGGGGAAGTTTCGGAGCATCAACATGCGATAGCCAAAAGCGAGAACTGGGGGAACACACGGAACGAAAAACGGGCAACGGCTCAGCCCCAAATGCTCGTGGTCGTGGCGAGCATGATGGCACGGTCGGGCTTGCCGTGCGAATGACGATGATTGTGGGCGAAATTGCCGCCCGTATAAAAGAGCCACCATTGTCCCTCGCGCTCGACAAGCGCGTGCGGTGCGTGGAGTATGTAGCTGTCGAGCTGCGAAGCATCGCCGCGCGGCAGCCAAGGCTGGCGTGCGGACCGCTGCCAGTGGATTCCGTCTGCGGAAAAGCACCACTCCATGTCGATCGTCTGGGCTTCCAGGCGGTAGTGCCCAAGGATGCCCACGCGGCCACGACCGGTGTGGGTGACCGAGAGATAATAGAATTGCAAGTCATGCGGATCGTCGGCATCCGGCGCAAGGACGCGCTGGCGGCCTTCCCACCGCAACCCGTCGGCGCTCACGTAGCGATCCATGACGCGGATGAGGCCGGGGATGTTGTCCAACGCCATGTAGCGCGGATCATCTTTGCCGACTTCCACGAGCCCCACGGAGTACATTTCAAAGCTGCCGTCGGGCAGTTGATAGACATTGGTCGCGTCGTTTGAGATCAGTGCCGCGGGTGCCAGCGGCTCGCCTTGCAGCGGCGCGGCCTTGCGCTTGGCAAAGCGTGACAGCCCGGCCGTGGCAGCCACCGCGCCATCCACCGCGCGATCGGTGGGATGATAAATGCACGGCCGCAGCGGATCGACGACGCGATAGGTGCGCCCGTCCGCGCTGTCTGCGGCGAGATAGCGTGCCACTCCCTTGCCATGTGCCCAGAAATACAGCCGATGCCGACCATCGCGAAGTCGCAGATGCACTGCCTGAACCGGCCGCCAACCAGTCGGCAGATTGCCGATGGCCAACGGCGTCGCGGCGTCCGGGTCGCCCTCAGACAACGTCGCATAGATCGGCTTCAGCACTTCGCCCGGCGCGCCGTCGGCGAAGCCGATGTTTTTCGGCACGTTTTCTTTGCCCGACACGCTGCACCACAGCCGCCAGCGGTTGTCGGCCAGCGGTTCCACGGCGCTCGTGAAGTTTTGAATCCACCCACCGGCCGGCTCGCCCGAATGCCGCAAAATGACGCCGCGCTTTTTCCAAGCGGTGGGCGCGCAGGGCATAGGCGCGGTCGTCGCTGCCCGAGAAAGGCTGGGGGCGATGAGAGCGCCGGCCACTGCTCCGACAAATTGGCGTCGTGCGAGAATCATCAAATTTGCGAGCCCGATGGGGACCGAAGCGGATCGTATTGCACGCTTGAACGTGGAAGTAATCGCCGAGATAATCGTTTTACCACAAGCTGGGTGATCTGCTAAGGATGAACCGACCCGGAGCAAATCCGCTCAATCCCGCGTGTGCTCGTGCACGCCGGCCGAGAAATCTATCGTTAAGGCTAAAACTCTCATGCACCGCATTAACGCTTGCGCGTTCTGGCTGGCATTCGTTCTCATTCTGGGCTGCGCGCTGACGCTCGCCGCCGCCGAGCCGACAAAGCTCGTCCCGCCGCCCCCTGCCGAGCCGACCGGTCCGATGTGGGACTTGCAGGCCCTATCGCAAGCTCCCAAGGTCTATCCGGCGGACGATTTTAAGGCCGAAGGCGTCAAGGCCCTGTTTTACGAGGGCCTGCCCTATCACGGCCAGCCGACGCGGGTGTTTGCCTGGCTCGGCCTGCCCAAGGCGGCGCCGGGCCAGCGCGTGCCGGGTATGGTGCTAATTCACGGAGGCGGCGGCACGGCGTTCGACGCCTGGGTTCGCCTGTGGAACGACCGCGGCTATGCGGCCATCGCGATGGACACCAGCGGCTGCCTGCCTACCAGCGACGAGCACCGCAAACACCCCCGCCACGCGCAGGGCGGACCGGCCGGCTGGGGCGGCTATGCCCAGATCGACGAGCCGCGCCAGGACCAATGGGCCTACCACGCCGTGGCCGACGCGATCCTCGCCCATTCGCTGCTCCGCGCCCAACCGGAGGTCGATCCTCAGCGGATCGGCCTGACCGGCATTTCCTGGGGCGGATATCTCACCTGCCTGACCGCCAGCGTCGACTCGCGGTTCCGTTTCGCGGTGCCCGTCTACGGCTGCGGATTTACCGACGAGCACTCGTTTGCCAAAAATGTCTTGGGGCTGGGCCCCGAGCGCGCCGACCGCTGGATGCGCTGGTGGGATCCCTCCTCGTATCTCAAGGGCGCCACGATGCCCATGCTGTGGGTCAACGGCAGCAACGACTTTGCCTATACGCTCAACGCCTACCAGAAGTCGTATCGCATGGCCTCCGGTCCGCGGACGCTGTGCATTCGGCTGCGCATGCCGCACGGTCACAGCGCCGGGCAGACCCCCAAGGAGATTTTCGTTTTCGCCGAGAGCGTGCTGGGCGGCGGCGACCCGCTGGCCAAGATCACCGGCCAGGGACGTACCGACCGCCAGGCATGGGTCGGCTTCGACAGCAGCCACAGAATTGTGAAGGCCGAATTGAATGTGACCAAAGACTTGGGCCTCTGGCCGGACCGCAAATGGGAGGTCCTGCCCGCAGAACTCGACAAGGCAGGCCGCGTCACGGCCACGCTGCCCACAGGCACGACCGTCTACTACTTCAATCTCATCGACGACCGCGACTGTGTCGTCAGCAGCGAGCACGAAGAGTTGCCTAAGCCGTGACGCGGCGGCGTCAAATCGAGTTTTTCCACCTAGCGAACGCTTAGGACCACATCGCTCGCATGCGCTGCCGAACCGACACGCGCACGGTCTCGCTCAGTGTCTCGCCTTCCGCGTCATCGGCGCCCCGGATCGCCGCCGGGCGCTCGAAGTGGCCCACGATCGCCTGCGAGATGAACCGCGTGAGCTGTGCGTAGCCGTGCTGGTCGCTCGATCGGCCGCGGTAGGCGTGGTAGTAGCGCAAGGGAAAACACACGTGCAGCGTGCGTTTGGCTCGGGTCAGCGCCACGTAGAACAATCGCAATTCCTCGTCGATCTGCTCGGCATTGCCGGTCGCCAGATCCGAAGGAATGTTGCCATCGGCGGCATGGATGACATAGACCGAATCCCATTCCAGCCCCTTGGCCGAGTGGATCGTACTGAGGATGAGATAGTCTTCATCCAGTTCAGGAGGGCCGGCGAGGTCCTGCGTCGTGGTCGGAGGATCAAGCGTCAGTTCGGCCAGCATTTTCGAGCGACTGCTGAATCGGCCGGCCAGTTGCTCCAACTGTTCCAAATCGCGAATACGGGCTGCGGCGTGGTCCATGTGCTCTTCCAAAAGCGGCGCGTAGAACTGACGGACAAGCTGCACTTGGGCGGGCAAGTCCTTGTCAGAACACCTGGCCAGCCGGACCAACAGCTCCACCAGCTTGGGCCAGTAGCCATTCGCATCGCCAGGAATTTTTGCGGCCGACCATGTGCGGAAGTCGCCGCGCGCCTGTAGCAGCCGGTCCATAAGCTGCTGAGCTTTGCGGGGGCCGATATGAGGCAGCAACTTGAGAATCCGCGTGCCCGCCACCAGGTCGCGCGGGTTTTCCGCCAGTCGCAGAAAGGCCAGCAAATCCTTGACGTGGGCCGTCTCGATGAACTTCAAACCGCCGTACTTCACGAACGGGATATTGTGACGTGCCAGCTCGGCCTCGAGCAGCACGCTGTGATGCGACGCACGAAACAGCACCGCCTGCTCGCGCAGCTCGACGCCTGCTTCGCGCTGCTGGAGCACGTGTCGTACGATCAGCTCGGCTTGCTCCGCCTCGTCGACGCACGTGGTCAGCACCGGCTTAGTGCCACCTTCCCGCCGTGACCAGAGATCCTTGGTGTAACGCTGCCGGGCTTGCGCAATGATCGCGTTGGTGGCGGCGAGGATCGGCTGCGTGCTGCGATAGTTCTGCTCGAGCTTGACAATCGTCGTCCCGGGAAATTGCTCGGGAAAATCGAGGATGTTGCGAACCGTGGCTCCGCGAAAGGAATAAATCGATTGGGCATCGTCACCAACCAGGGTAATGCCGGTGCCGCCGGGGCGCAGCAAGCGTACAATCTCGGCCTGCAGCCGGTTCGTGTCCTGGTATTCATCGACCAGCACCGCGTCGAAGCGGTCGCGAATCTTCTTGGCCGTGGCCGGCTCGGATAGCATGCCGTGCCAGAAGAGCAGGAGGTCATCGTAGTCGAGGACGTTGGCCGATTCCTTGCGATCGACATAGCCCTGGAACAGCCGCTTGAGATCGTCGGCGAACTCGTCGCACCAGGGAAAGCTCTTGGCCAGCACCGGCTCGATCGTTTCCTGCGAGTTGACGCAGTGGCTGTAGATGGCCATGCAGGTTCCCTTTTTGGGGAACCGGCGATCTGCCTTGGCTAGCCCCAACTCGGTGCGGACGACGTCGAGCAGATCTTCCGAGTCGGAGCGGTCGTGAATGGTGAAGCCATCATGGAGCCCGATCGCTTTGCCATACAGCCGCAGCAGCCGAGTGGCGATGGCATGGAAGGTGCCGCCCCAGACTTTGCGGCTGGTGAGCTGTTGCCTGATGGTCTTCGAGGCGTCGTCCTTGGCCAGTCGCTGGAGCAGCACATCCACGCGCCGCAGCATCTCGGCGGCCGCCCGGCGGCTGAAAGTCAGCAGCAGGACACGGCTCGGGTCGATCCCGCGCTCGATGGTCTGGGCCACCCGATGCACCAGCGTTTTGGTCTTGCCCGTACCGGCGCCGGCAATGACCAGCAGCGAACCCTCGTCATGGCAGACGGCCCGCTGCTGCTCCGTGTTCAGACCGTTGAGAATTCCATCCTGCATGTCGCGCTTCGTCCGTGAGGCCGGGAATCCGATTCAGCCATAGTCTATCAGATATCGCGCCGCGCGGGGGGTGAGGCCCGCGACCGAAGGTGCGTGCGGGGACACTGGGACGGCGCGGCGACCGAAGGCGCGGAGCCTACCCAGTTCGCGCAGATTTAAACGCCACCGCTTTGAGAAGCGGATCGGACGCGTCCGATTGCCTGGCAGAAATGAAAATGCCCAAGGGGCGACTTTACATCCGGGACATGTCGCTGCTGGTGCCGCCGGCGGCTGGGATATACATCTTCAGCACGTAGTCCTTCACCATGCGATCGGCGCTGAAGCGCCAGCCCATCGTGCGAATCGCCCGCTTCATTCGCGCGATCCAGGCCCGGGGCAAGCCGTCCAGGTCGCGGTCGTAATAGAGCGGAACGACGTCGCGCTCCAAAGTCTCGATCAGCGCGTCGCCGTCGCGCCGGTCGTGGACGTCTTCTGCGGTGTGGGTTTCGCCCAACCCAATGGCAAAGCCGTTGAGCCCGTCGTAGGCTTCGGCCCACCAGCCGTCGAGAATCGAGAGGTTCAAGCCGCCATTGAGCACGACCTTTTCGCCGCTGGTGCCGGAGGCTTCCAGCGGCCGCCGGGGATTGTTCAACCAGACGTCCACTCCCTGCACAAAATGCCGGCCGACGTTGATGTCGTAGTTTTCGATGAACACGATCTTGCCCAGGAAGCGCGGG
The DNA here is from genome assembly GCA_036268995.1 of Pirellulales bacterium. Classification (GTDB taxonomy): domain Bacteria; phylum Planctomycetota; class Planctomycetia; order Pirellulales; family PNKZ01; genus DATATB01. The sequence goes on from DATATB010000109.1 coordinate 16,241, forward strand.
TCGCGCGTGAGCTCGGCGATTTGTTGCAGCACCTGTTTGCCGGGCCCGTCGTGCGGATGCGCCTTGCCGGCGAATACGAATTGGATCGGCATCTGCGCGTCGTTGACCAGCGCCGAGAGGCGGTCGAGATCCTGGAAGATGAGGTTCGCCCGCTTATATGTGGCAAACCGCCGGGCAAAACCGATGGTCAGCGCGTCGAGACTGAGCGCCCGGCGCAACTGGGCGACGACCTGCGGAGATTCGCCGCGCGCTTCGGCCTGGCTGGCGGCACGCCGCCGCACGATGTCCAGCAGCCGTGCCTTGAGCGCCTGGTGCGTTTCCCACAGTTCGCCGGCGTCGACTTTTTCGATGTCCTCCCAAAAGCCGGGATCACCGTGCCGCTGGGGCCAGTCGGGCCCCAGATGCCGGTCGTAGACCCGGTTCATCTGCGGGGCCAGCCAAGAGAGCACGTGGACGCCGTTGGTGATATGCCCGATCGGCACCCCCTCTTCGCCGCGGCCGGGCCAGAGGCTGGTCCACATGGCACGCGAGACCTGACCGTGCAGCGACGAAACCGCATTGGCGCGTCGCGAGAGCTTGAGCGCCAGCACGGTCATGCAGAATTCTTCGCTCGGATTGTAGGGATCCACGCGACCGAAGGCCATGAATTGCTGCCAATCCATGCCCATCGCATCGCGCAGCGGGCCCAGATGTTCTTCGATCAGCTCGGGAGAAAAGCGATCGTGGCCGGCCGGAACCGGAGTGTGCGTCGTGAACACGATCTGGCTGGACACGCGGCGCATGGCCTCGTCGGCGCTCAGGCCTTCGCCGTGCATCCGATTCCGCACCATTTCCAACGCGGCGAAGGCGCTGTGCCCTTCGTTGAGATGCACGACGCCCGGCGAAACGCCGTACGCCTCGAGCGCGCGCACGCCGCCCACGCCCAACAGCAATTCCTGGCGAATGCGGACGCGGCGATCGCCGCCGTAGAGGCGTGCCGTCAGCTCGCGATCTTCCGGCTGATTGCCCTCGACGTCCGAGTCGAGCAGCAGCAGCGTGCTGCGGCCCACGGCCACTTTCCACACGCGGGCCGTGATGTTGCCGGTGCGGGTTTCAATTTTGACGGTGATCGGCGCGCCGGTGGTGCTCAGAGCCGGCTGGAGCGGCAGCAGCCGGCTGTCGACGTCGAGATAGTCTTCCTGCTGCCAACCGTTGATATCGAGCTTCTGCCGAAAATATCCCTGGTCGTAATACAGCCCCACGCCGATCAGCGGAATGCCCAAGTCCGAGGCACTTTTGATGTGATCGCCGGCCAGGATGCCCAAACCGCCGGAATAGATCGGCAGCGATTCGTGCAGGCCGAACTCGGCCGAGAAGTAGGCCACTGGGCGCGCCCAAAGCACGCCCGCGTAGCGCGCACCCCAGGTCTTTTGCGATTGCAGATATTCCTGCATGCGGCGGTACGTGTAGTTGATGCGGCTGTGCAAAACAAGCTGACCCGCCCGGGCTTCGAGCTTGTCGATCGGCATCTGCTCCAGCAGCGCGATGGGATTGTGATCCAGCTCGCGCCACAAGACCGGATCAAGTTCGCGGAACAGCGAGCCCGCCTCGTCGTCCCAACTCCACCACAGATTTTTGGCCATCGCGCACAGCCGCTGATGCGACGGGGCAACAAATTGCTCCAGCGTCCGGGCTTCGCTGACGATCGAGCCGAGCTGATTGCCGGCCGCCACCAGCAAACGCACTTCTTCAGCCGAAAACGACCGTGGCTCACGCGTTTGCAAGACGAGCACGCCCTGCAACAAGCCGCGATCGACCAGCGGCACGCCACAGAACGAATGGTAGACGTCTTCCCCCGCCTCGGGAAAGTATTTGAATCGCGGATGCCGGGTCACGTCGGGAACGACTTGCGGGCAAAGCTTCTCGGCCACCAGGCCGACCAGCCCTTCGTTGGTCCGCATGCGCACGCGACCGACGCTCTCGGGATTTAGCCCGATCGTGGCGGCCAGGACCAAGTGCGTTCGGTCGGGCTCGAGCAGGTAGACCGAGCACACGTCGGTCTCGAACCGGAGCTGGATCAGCCCGACGATGTTCTTGAGAGTTTCGTCCGGCTTGCCGCTTTGCGACACCAGCCGGCTGATTTCTTCGAGGGTCCAGATGAGCGACTCCTCGAAGCCAATGCTCGTTTCGCTGATCGTCATCGCTCGCCTCGCGACTATGAGAGGGTCGAAGGCGCAGCCGCCTGCGCCAATCAGGGGCAAGCTGCCGTTGGCAAGCAACTCGCATGCCGTGCGGTTGACGTGCGGCCCGTCTTAGGTGTTCGTCGCTCGGCGGAATACGGGCGTTTAACGCCGATCGAAAGTTTCGATTTTTTCCTCGAGTCGACATGGCAGACCTCCGAATGCTGCATTCTTTGGCAAAGCCTGCATGGAAAGCTCTCACGTTTTCGCGCCGGTGATTCCGCAACGGGCGTGCCCGAATGGCTCGGCCCGGCTGACGCGGTCTGGCTTTTGGCCACTGACTGCCCGAACGCGCTGCTTGTCCCCATGTCGATTGCGCTGCCCACAACGGTTTTTGCATCAAGGGAACGATCTTTGCCAGATAGTCGGAGTTTTCCCGAACAGGTCCCAATACCGGGCATAGTTCCAGGCACGAGGCAGCCCATGATTCTGAGCAGCTCGCCTGTGGTCGAACTTCAAGATTTGCGCGTCAAGACGTTGGGGCCCTGTCGCATCGACTCGCCTTTGGCGACACTGCTCAATGGCCGGGGCAGCAGCTTTCATAACGTTGATGAAAGCGACAAGGTGCTGTTCGATGCCACGGTTTCCGCGCTCGCGTCGCGCGCGACGGTTTGCGACTGCCTGCCCGCCTTCGAGCCGGCCGGCCCGCGACGCAAAATCTTCTTCGATCCCTCGAAGACCCGGGCCGCGATCGTCACCTGCGGCGGGCTTTGCCCGGGCTTCAACGACGTGATCCGCGCCATTGTCATGGAGTTGACCGCGCATTACGGCGTGAAGCAGATCTACGGCTTTTGCAACGGCTACCAGGGCTTTATTGCCAAGTACGGCCGCCGGGTCCTGGACCTGACGCCCGAACTCGTCGACGACATTAACGAGCACGGCGGCACGATCCTGGCCACGTCGCGCGGGGAGCAAGACCCGGCCGAGATTGTCGATTGCCTGGAAGCGATGAGCGTGAACCTGCTGTTTGTGATCGGCGGAGACGGCACGCTACGCGGAGCGGTGCGCATCGCCCAGGAGGTGGCCGATCGCGGCCGCAAGATCGCGATCGTCGGCGTTCCCAAGACGATCGACAACGACATCATGTTCATCGATCAGAGTTTCGGTTTTCAGACGGCCTTCTCCGAAGCGGCCAAGAGCATTCGGGCCGCCCACGTCGAAGCCAAGAGCTCGCCCAACGGCGTGGGCCTGGTGCGGTTGATGGGCCGGCACTCGGGCTTCATTGCCTGTTACGCCTCGCTGGCCTTGAACGATGCCGATTTCGTCCTGATTCCCGAGGTGCCTTTCAACCTGGAAGGCGAGCGCGGGCTGCTGCCGGTGTTGGCCCGCCGCGTTGCCGAGCGTGGGCACGCGGTGATCGTCGTGGCCGAAGGCGCCGGCCAGGAACTGATGCAAGCCTGCGCCGCCGCGACCGACGCCTCGGGCAACGCCCGCTTGCAGGACATCGGCTTGTTTCTCAAGCAGCGAATCAGCGACTATTTTGCGGCTACCGGCATTGAATTGAATCTGAAGTACATCGATCCCAGTTACGCGATCCGCAGCGTGCCGGCCAATCCGTACGACAGCGTGTACTGCATCCGCCTGGCCCACAATGCCGTGCATGCCGCCATGAGCGGCCGCACCGAGATGGTCGTCGGCCGCTGGCACGGCCGATTCGTCCACGTGCCGATGCAACTGGCGATCCGCCAGCGCAACACCGTCGATCCCGACGGCGATCTCTGGATGTCGGTGCTCGAATCAACCGGCCAGCCGCGGCATTTTGGCTAGGCCGTCGCCAAGAGTGCGAAGATTCAGAACATGGTGAGGCGGAACGCGCCGCCAAGCTACCGGGCGGCATAGAGCTTCCACAATCGGTGCGCCTGGGAGACGGCGTCGGCCGTTTGGGCGATCGGCTCGAAGGCGGAATCGCGCATGTCGATCGGCACGCAGAGCTGGCTGCCTTCGCGGCGTGCCAGGACATCTTCGACCACGACCGCCCGGAGCATCCAAACGGCCATTTCCTCGCTCGAGCACTCGACGCCGAGCCAACCTTGCGTCTGGCCGACGATCGCTTCCAGGCCGGTATCTCGGTGGATGCGTTGCTGCAATTCATGCGCAGCTTGCAGATACTTGCCGGGCGACCCCATAATCTCTTGCGGCAGCGGCGGTTCGATCAACCGGCCGGCCATCCCAGAGGGGCGCTGGTTTGGTTCGACGTGGTCGAGCAGGTAATGGCACGCCTTGGCGACACTGACGACGACGTTCTTGGCTTCCTTCGCAATTCGGAACGTCGGGCCGGCGGGCACGAACAGCACCGTCCGCTCGCGCCGCGCGATCACGTTCTCTGCAACGACCGCCCGCACCAGCCACCCGGCCATGTCTTCATCGTGGCAGCGGATGGCGACCCAGCCAGGGCGCTGGCTCGAGCTGATCGATAACTCGGTCGTCAAGCGAATCGCGCGCTCGATCTCGTCCACAACCTGGGCTTGTTCTTTAGGCGATGCTTCCGCCTCGGCCGGCGAAACCGGTCCGAGCAGCCGGCCGCGATGCGGCGGACCGCCGGCCAGGGCCAGGTGGCAAAACGTCGTCCAGATCGTTCCCCACGCGACCCGCCCCTGGGCGTCGTATTTCAACTCGGCCGAACCCATCGACGCGGGCGAGACATCCTCGAAACATCCGACGTAGCGCGGCGGCAGAATTGCCTGGATCCTGGCTTCCAGAGCCAGCAGTTGCTCGTGATTGGCCGGGGGAAAGCTATTGGACTCGCTGCGCTGCATGTCTATGTGTCAAAGCTTGTTTCACAAGAGCTAACCCTTATGAAAAATATGCTGGTTTGGGATATTCGTTCCACAGTAGAAACAAGCCGGCTTGCTGGTGTTGACCGTGCGTCCGCACTTGGGGCACGTTGCGACTTGCGGGGTAAAACGCTGATCTTCTTTGCCGTCGCGGAGGTCAATCTCGCGGACTTTGGCGATGAACTCGTCCTCCGTAATGCCCAGCCGGTCACGCAGCAATTCCCAAAAGGCCTGCGACAGCAACGCCATCCGGCCTACCGCCCTTTCCAGGTGGAGAATGCGGTCCGATTGCTTCGCGACATCTTCTTTCGCCTCCGCCGCATCCTGCTTCGCGTGGCCGATTTCCCGGTGCTGTTGCAGGTCCCAGAAGAGATCGAGCATCATCGCACTCCCGCAGGGCTCGCAAATACGGCTCCGCCACCCACGCGCCGGGCAACTCGCGAGGCATTTTACGCGGAATCTGGCGAGCGCCGCAAATGGCCCGATGGCATTACGGTCCCCCGCGCGGCTGAAATCGTCGACATGCCGCCATCCGCGGCGGCAGAACCTCTGTCCGAAACGCGGTCGGAAGGCTTTTTTTGTGCCAGCATCGATAATGGCGGGCGGCTGGCCCGATCGTTGCTGCATCGAAAGCAGTTCCGTGGCCCAAATCCAGGCTGGCAGAGCGTTGAGCAGTGATTTTGTTCCTCGACGAAGATCGAGCCTATCTCAATTGGACGGCGCATCATCGCGCCGGATTCGTGCTGGATTGCCTGCGGCATCCGATCAAGGCCCACTTGGTGCTGCATCGGGCCACGTGCCCCGAAATCAAGCACGCCGCGTCGAAACGCACACACTGGACCACGGGCAAGCACATGAAAGCGTGTTCGCTCGACGTCGAACAACTCAAAGCGTGGAGCAGCGACCAGGCCGGACACGAACCGAACGATTGTCCGCAATGCACGCCGCAGCAAGAGATCGAAGTCGAGATTCATCTGACGAAGCTGGATCGGCACATCCTTGATTACGTATTGGAGATTGCCTCGATCCATGTCGACGGCACGGACTATGACTACTCGTTAACCGTGGGAATGGTGGCGCGCTGCTTCGGCAAGACCGAAGGGCAATTGATGTCGGCGCTGCAGCGGTTGGTCGATGACGAGTTGCTGGCGATTACCGGCAAGGCCAAGCCCGGCGACACTCTGCCTTCCCGTTGCGGCGTGCTGCCCACCGTCAAGGCTTTCCGCACCATTGCTGCCTATGCCGAGATGGACGATGAGCAAATCCAGATCAAGTTGCGGAAGCTTGTCCGCGAAGAGTAGCCAACGTCGCCCTCGGACGTAGCGCGGTTACGATCCCGGCGGCCCAAAACAGTACAGATGCCCGGCTGTACGCAGGTAGATGCGGCCGTCGACGATGGCGGGCGTGGCGTAAGCCGGTTCGCCGAAGTCGGCCGTGGCGAGGATTTTGCCCTCGGGACTGGTCGTGGTCACGGTGAGCTTGCCTTCGTCGTTGAGAAAATAAATCTTGCCATCGCCGGTCACGGGCGAGCTGTAATATTCGCCGGTCGCCGGCAGCCGCTTGTGCTTGAGCACCGTGCCGCTGGCAGCATCGAGGCAAGAGAAAATGCCGCCATCTTTGACCGTGAACAGCCGGCCGTCAGTGTAGAGCGGCGAGGCACAAAACGGCACCAACTTCGTCGATTGCCAGATTACGTGCGTCGCCGAGATGTCGCCTCGGCCGCCCGGTTTGACGGCCAGGACCGTATTGCGAGATTTCTGAAACAAGCCGCGAAAAAAATCGTATTCCGCCCGCGTGATCTTACCGGACTTGTCGCGGTCGACCTGGCTGAACCGTTGTTTGAACGGTCCGGAGGTGACTTCGGACTCGGCGAGCAGGCCGTCGCGATCGGCGTCGAACTCGCGTGCCGCGTCCTCGAATGGCGCCACGACAATCTGGTCGGTCGGGTCGCCGCCGCCGGCCCAACTGGCGACAAACAGCGTGCCGTCGTCGCCCACGACCGGTGTCATGCAAACCGTGCGTGCAATCCCGCGCACCGTCCACAGCTCCTTGCCCGAATCGAAGTCGTAACCCACGACGCGCAAGGTGGCCGCGACCACGATCTGCTTGCGGCCGCCAACCGTCCAGATCACCGGCGTGCAATAGTTGCGCGGAAACTCCGAGCGGTCGGTCCTCCACAGCGTCCGGCCGGAATGCTTGTCGATGGCCATCAAGAACGAATCGGTATCGTGGTCCTGGCAGAGGATCACGCGATCGTCGACCAGGATGGGCGAACTGCCCGCGCCGAAATCATTGTTGAAAGGGCCCATCGGCTTGTTCCACAGCGGTTTGCCGGCCGTGTCGTAGCAATACAGCCCGCTGGAGCCAAACAGGCTGACCACGCGCGTGCCGTCGGTCGTCGGCGTCGGCTGGGCATAGCTGCCGATGGAGTGAATGCGTTCCAGCCCTCGATGCGGGGCCTCGACTTGCCAGCGGAGCTTGCCGCTTTGGCGATCGAACGCCAGGGTTACCAGCTTCTCGCCGGCAGCGGCCGTGAGATAGATTGCATCTCCCCATACGATCGGCGAGGAATGGCCGGGCGGCGTCGCGACTTTCCACAGCACATGCCGATCGGGGCCGATGTCTGCCGGCAGCGGGGCCGTGCTCAGCGCCCGCCCGCAACTATTCGGCCCGCGAAACTGCGGCCAGGTCGCCGGCTCAGCGGCGACGACCAGCGCGGCCGGCAACAGCGCGAACACAAGCAGTGATTGGACGACCGGCGAACGCATGCGATTGATTTCAAAGCGTGGCATCGTTCGTGCCACTATCCAGCGGCCAATCGCCTGCGTCAAGCACCGATAAACGACTACGCCCGCGTTTCGCGTTCGACCACCACGGCGGTACCGTAAGCCAGGACTTCGGTGATGCCGGCGGCGATTTCGGTAGCGTCGTACCGGACACCAATGATGGCGTTGGCGCCGCGCTCGGCGGCATGCTGAATCATCAGTTCGTAGGCTTCGCCCCGGGCCCGCTCGCAAAGCTCCGAATAGAGCGTGATGTTGCCGCCCAGCAGCGATTGCAGGCCGGCCGCGAAGTTGCCGATGACGCTCCGCGAGCGGACCACGATGCCACGCACCACGCCCAACTGCCGCGTCACCCGATAGCCGACCAACTCGAACGTGGTGGTGACCAGGTCATGATCAAAGGTCGGCATCTGCAAACTCCTGCGAAAACCGCGAGGACTCAAAAAAGCCGCCGGCGAGTTGCCGGGTCGAATTTTGAACTGGTATTATAGTTCTCGGAGAGGAAACCGCCACGGCTCCGCTGGCGGCAAACACCGTGCGAATGGATAACCCCGTGGACGAATTCCGCTTCGCACCCGAGCTGTTCGAAACGCGCACCGCGGTGATCGAGGCGTTGCACGCGCGGGGCTTCGATTGGCTGAGTCATTACTCGGCCGTCGACGTGCTGCACGACGTGTATGGAATCGAAGTCTGCGGCATTGTCAAGCAAAGCGACGCGACTCGAATCCTGCGGATCCTAAAGGGCATGTTCCCGAACTGGTCGTTCGAGCGGCTGTATCTCAAAGACTACGGCCGCGAGCCCGGCTGGAAAGCGATCGTGCAGCGCGACGCCGACCCGCCAGCCGAGCACTGGGAAACCGCCGGGTGAATTCGTTTTCGAGGCGCGCCGGCCAGCTTGCCGGCGCCCGTTATTCGCTGAACTCCCAATCCTCAAGTTCCAGGACCGGCCCGTCGCGACCGGGCCGCAGGATGGCCGCATCGCCGGACATCAAGGCGTGCCAGGTGACGACGCGCGGGTCGGTGGCTTGCAAAAAGACGTGCGCTAACTTGCGGCCGGTAACACGCAAGCGGTCCGCCTGCACAATCAGGGCGGTATCTTCCTCGACCGCCAGGCCGATCAACTGTTTCGGTCGGCAGGTGGGCGAAAAATTCGCCAGCCGCTTGTGGTCGCGGAGCAGTCCCGTCAAACGTTCGATGCGTCCGGCGCGCGCGTCAAAGTGCTGCTCGGCCAGTGCGTGCTTGAGCACGCCGAGCCCGCGCGACAAGCTGGCCTCGGCCGGCTTGCCATCCGCGGGCTCGCCGCCTTCGATCATCACGTCGGCCATGATTGCCAGTCCGGCCGACGAACCGCCCACCACGCCGCCGCGGCGAACGATGTCGAGCACCTCTTGCTGAAAAAGCGTCGGACGCAGGCGGTCGACGAACAAGTCTGCCAGCGGCCGCTGATCGCCCCCGCAGAACCATAGCGCATCGGCTTGCCGTAGCGGCTTGACGAAGTCCGCGCGGTTGGCGTCGGCGGGATTGCTCGTCGTGATAAAGTCCAAACTCTTCAGCCGCCCGTCGGTTTGCAGCCTGCGCCAATCGACAAACGTGCGCTCCAAATGTTCTGCAAGCTTGCGATCGATGCCGCCGGCGGACGGCCGGCAACTTTCCCTGGCCGCCGGGCAATGCACGAGCCGAGGCTTCGGTGCCGCGGTAAGCGTCGGCAATAAGTCGATGATCTCGTCCGTATGACCTCCGCCGTGCAGAATCACCGTGCCGGCGTGCGACGGATCGCTCGGCTCTGGCATTCCCAATGGATTGAACGTTCCAGCCGCGTGCTGGGCCACTGGCGAACCGCCGCGCGGCCGCCCGGCCGAACTGCTTTGCACGACCAGCGGGTCCTCGCCGGCCGCCAGCGTGCGCCAGGTGATCGTGCGATCGCCATTGCTCTTGAGGAAGATGTGCGCACGCCCCGCGCCCATGGCCCGGAGGGTATTGCCGCGCAGGATCAGCACTGTTTGCCGCTCGACACCCAGCCCGATCGTGCGACGCTCGACTCCCGGTATGTGTTTCAGTCGATCGAGCCCCGCCCCGTTTCGCAACAAGTCGGTCAAACGCTCCAAACGGCCAGCATGAGAGCTAAAATTCTGATCGACGACCACTCCGCTGACCAGCGCCAGGCCAAACCCCAGTTCCGCCCGCACCCAGCCGTGCTCGGTCGGGTCGTCGCCGGCGATGATCGTCTCGGGCAGACTCGCCATGCCGCCGCCGAGCCCGCCCACCACGCCGCCGCGCGCCACGACATTGCGCAGCGCCAACTGAAACCGGCTCGTCGTTTGCGGATACTCGTTGGCAAACTCTTTCGGCAGCCACCGCTGGTCGTAAGCGGGCAGCCAAACGCCCGTCGCCTGCTCGAGCAATGCAAAGAACCGGGCATCGTCTTGGTCGTTCTGGTTGTCGCGGTAGAGAAACTGAAAGTCGGCCACTTCGCCGCTGGTTCGCAGCGCGACCCAGCGGCCGTATTCGGCGGGCACCGACAGCCGACGCTCGTACGCAGCGCTGGTTTCTCCATGCGCCAGCGGCTGACCCTCCGCGTTCTTGCCTAGTTGGCACATGTCCGACGGCATCAAAACAATGCGGGCATCATGACCGCCGGCCAGTCGCACGAACTCCTGCCGGATCTCGTCCTTGAGCCCGATGCCGCCGCCATGCAGCATTACCGTGCCCGGGCGCGCACGGTCGCGCGGCGTAGGCAAGCCGAACGGATTGTCATCCGCCGCGGCGGCGGCGATCGATCCCAGCATGACAAATACAATGCCGGTCAGAAGGGGCTTCAAATGCCGCTCAATCATGTCGTCTCGCTGGGCAATGCCGTGAAAATGGGGCTTCCGTCGCGCACCATTCGTCGGCGGTCACAGAGATCCTGACAACCAATCCTGCATGGCCGCGAGTCTCGCTGTCAAGCAAATGGCGATGCGATCGGCCGGGCGCGGCTTTGGCCTTTGCCCGGCCGGCCTGGGGCCTTAAATTCATGGCGGCGACGGGGCAATGTCGCAGGTGGACGTTCAAGCACCGGTCAGCGGGTGAATTCGGCATGCATACGGCGGACGTGGCGATTATCGGCGGCGGAATCGTGGGGCTGGCAACGGCCTGGCAACTGACCGAGCGCTACCCGGCTCTCAAATTATTGCTGGTGGAAAAAGAATCGGGCCTGGCCATGCACCAGACCGGTCGCAACTCGGGCGTGCTGCACTCGGGCATTTACTACAAGCCCGGCTCGCTCAAGGCCACCAACTGTCGGCAGGGAAAACAGGCCCTGGAAGACTTTTGCCGGCGCGAGAATGTGGCCTTCGATATCTGCGGCAAAGTCATCGTCGCCATCAGCGAGAATGAGCTGCCGGCGCTGGAGCGAATCTATCAGCGTGGGCAGGCCAACGGCGTCCGCTGCGAGATCATTGGCGCGGACCGCTTGCACGAGATCGAGCCTCACTCTGCGGGTATCCGCGCGATCCACGTGCCCGAGGCCGGCATTGTGGACTATCCGGGCGTCTGCGAGCGGCTGGGCGAGCTGATCCGGCGCGCGGGCGGGCAAATCGTGCTCGATTGCCGAGTAACAGGCATCGAGGAGCGACCCGGCGAAGCCATTTTGCATACCAGCCAAGGCGATTATTCGGCCGCGCACGTCATCAACTGCGCCGGCTTGTATTCCGATCGCGTGATGGCCCTGGGCGGGCAGCAGCCGGAGGTCAAAATCCTGCCGTTTCGCGGCGAGTACTTTCAGCTCAAGCCCGAGGCGCGGCATTTGTGCCGCAACCTGATTTACCCGGTTCCGGATCCGAGCTTTCCGTTCCTGGGCGTGCACTTTACGCGGATGGTCGACGGCAACGTGGAGTGCGGGCCCAATGCCGTGCTGGCCTACGCGCGCGAAGGCTATGGCAAGCTGGACGTGAACGTCCGCGACCTGGCCGAATCGCTCACGTATCCGGGCTTTTGGCGGCTGGCGCGCCGGCATTGGAAGACGGGCCTGGGCGAGATCTGGCGCTCGCTGAGCAAGGCGGCCTTTGTACACGCCCTGCAACGGCTGGTGCCCGAGATTCGCGGCGAGCTGCTCGAGCCGGCTCCCTCGGGCATTCGCGCCCAGGCGATCGCGCGCGACGGCAGCATGGTTGACGACTTTGTCATCCAGACCAACGGCCGGATGGTGAATGTGTGCAACGCACCTTCGCCGGCCGCAACCGCCTCGCTGAATATTGGCCGACTCGTAGTCGACGCGTTGGCGCCGCAGTTGGCGTGAACTGCGATCTGCTTAGTCGCCTTCGTCGTCTGCATCGCGGACTTTAATTTCGCCGCGCAACGCTGGCCACGATCAGAGGCCGGCTCTGTGGATATTGATAGAATAACGGTACGACGGAGGCGAGATGGGCTCGTAGTCGTTGGCCCTGAAGCTTCGCACCTGAAGGGGCTGGGGCGGAACGTAACTGGGATTTACGTGCTGCACCCAAATGGCGCCGTTCCAGCGCAGCCAGGTGTTCTGCGGCGTGTAATACCACCACTGACCGTTCTGCCAGTAATAGCGCGCCGCATCCGGCCGCGCGGCCATATCTTGCGCGGCCGTCTGGCTGCCGGAGGGCGCTGGCGCTGTTGCCGGAGCCGGTGCCGCACGGGCCGAGTTTGGCTTGACGAGGCTTTGCGCCTCGGCCGCTTGGCCAATCAGGAAGATCGCCGCTGCCACCAGAGAGAACAACCAAGCCGTACGCATGGTCCACCCTCCTTCCGACGATGTAGAGATGGCCGCCGGAGATCGGTCGGCCGGATCAGGAGACTCCAGTCAAGCGACAATCAGTAGAACATTACAATAATTTAATTTAACCACCGTTTTGCTAGAATCAAGTTAATTCGGGCGGGCTTTTAACTTCCGTCGTAGGGGGTGCTCGCGGCCGTCGATCGGACCTGTAATCTTCCGAAAAATGCCGGCCGGCACCGTCGAGCAAAAGGACGCCCCGGTTGTGGGGCGCCGACGGCTCGGCTAGCATAGAATCGACCGGGTTCTCGGCCGAATTTTGTCGGTCCCTTGCGCCATAAAGATTGGCCTGCTATGACCATTGCCCTGTTGTGTCCCAACGGCCATCGGCTGCTCTGCCCCGAACAGCAAGCCGGCAAACGTGGCAAATGCCCGCAGTGTGGGGCCACTTTCCGAGTGCCGGAGCTCTCGAGCGTGCCGGCCGGCGGCGGCAGCTCGCCGCAGTTGGCTGCCGGCGGCTCGGCGCCGCGCAACGTGCCCATCCCGTTGGACTCGTCGCTCGGCAGCACCACCGGCTCGGCTCCATCGTTGCTCGATATTGAAGAGCCGGCCGTACCAGAAAACCCGATCAAGCCGTACAACGACGGCGATGCGGTCGGCGAGCACGAGGTCGTCTTCCTGTGTCCCGAAGGGCATCACCTGTCGGGAGCCACGAGCTTGGGCGGCAAGCCGGGCGAATGCCCCGTGTGCCATACCAAGTTCATCGTGCCCAGCGAAGAAGACTTAAGCGAGCCGGAGGCCCCGGCCGCGGCGCCGTCGCCGCTGCCGTTCAATTTCGACCTGGGCGGTCCGCCAACGAACGGACAACACGAAGCGCCCGAAGAAGTCGCCGCCGCCACGTCGCCTTTGGCCGAACTGTTCGAGAGCTTTTGGAGCTACAAGGCGCAAGGGGCGGTCATCGAACTGCACTTGGGGCAAGGCAAAGTCCTGGCTCCCGACGGCTATGCTTCGCACCTTTCGCACCATCAGCACGGCGTGTTCATGATCCGCGAGCCCAACGGCCTGCACACGCTCGCCGCCGTGCGCTGGGACTCGGTCAGCCACATCACCGTGCGCGGATTACAGCGCGCACCGGAAGGCGTGTTTGACGAAGGCAGGTAGGGCAGTGAAAAACGAAAAGTGAAAAGTGGAAAATGAAAAAGGGGCGGAAGGTCACCGTCCAACTACTTTTCACTGTTCGCTGTTCGCTTTCCCCTTCTACTCGTCGTCTACCAGGTCGGCTTCGCTGATCATGGCAAAGCCCTTGCTGGCCAGCGTTTCCATGCCGATCTCGATGTTGTCGACCATCAGGGCGACTGCCGGTCGGCCGCGGGGCCGGACCAGCAGCGGATACGCCTGCACGATGTTCACCTCGGCCTGCAATAAGGCCGTGCAAACCCGCAGCAGCGGCTGATGGCCGTCGGGCAGTTCGACGCCGATCAAATCGCTCTCGATCAGGGCCAGGCCGGCGCGCTCGAGGATCTCGCGGCCTTGTTCCGGATGGCTGAGCAAAAAGCGCACAAAGGCGCATTCCGTCGAATCGGCGATCGAGAGGGCCACGATCTTCACGCGACTGTTCTCGAACCGCCGCACCACCTCCAAGAGTTGGCCGACGCGATTTTCGAGAAACACGGTGAACTGGCGGATCGAGGGGTAATTTCGACCGCGCATCGTGGACAGATCGGTTCCGGTTCCCTCGCCAATGCTCATGCGAAACACTATAGGCAAGCGGCCCGGTCGGGTCAAATGGATGCCGGCTCCCGCTCGTGGTCAGTTGTCCGTTGTCAGTGGTCCGTGGCGGCGGATCGGGCCAAAAGTCCGCGGCCCTCGCTGAGGAAAAAGGCCAGTCCCTACCCCGCCTTTTGCTGGGCGGCGAGCCGGATACAATTGTCCGCGGATGTCGCCCGAAGGCCATCGCCCCCAGAGTCCTTTGACCATGTTTCGCGAACACGAAATCCAGATCCGGGTCCGCTACCAGGAAACCGACGCGATGGGCGTGCTGCACCACGCCAATTACTTCACCTACTTCGAAATCGGCCGCACCGAGTTGCTGCGGGCCAACGGCCGCGACTATCGCGACGTCGAAGCCGACGGGATTTTCATGGTCGTGGTGCGCATCGACTGCCGCTACCTGCGGCCCGCGCGCTACGACGACGTGCTCACCTTGCGGACCACGACGACCCGGATCACGGCCGCAAAAATCGAGCACGCCTATCAACTGCTGCGCGGCGACGAGCTGCTGGCCGAGGCGCACAGCACGCTGGCCTGCGTCGATCGCACCGGCACCGTCCAGCGCGTGCCCGAGTGGCTACGGATGCACGAGAGTTGATTGGCATTGCCAGTCATTCAGAGCGAACAGCGGTACACGACGTGCCGGGGATTGGGGGGCTTATGAACACGCAGGCCACACCTCAAGGCAGGCGAATCGGCCCGCTGGGGTTTTTCGGCTGGTCGATCGTGATCGGCGTGGTGGGAGCCCTTGGCGCCGTCATTTTTCGCGGCCTGATCGCCTGCTTTCATAACCTGCTCTTTCTGGGTCAATTCGCCGTGACGTACGACGCGAACGTCCACACGCCGCCCAGCCCGTGGGGGCCGCTGGTCGTGCTCGTGCCAGTCCTGGGCGCAGTCGGCGTCGCCTTTCTTGTCAGCCATTTTGCCGCGGAGGCCAAAGGACACGGCGTACCGGAAGTCATGGACGCGATCTACTACAATCGGGGCGTCATACGACCGATCGTGGCGGTCATCAAGTCGCTCGCTTCGGCGCTGTCGATCGGCAGCGGAGGCTCGATCGGCCGCGAGGGGCCGATCATCCAGATCGGCGCCTCCTTCGGCTCCACGCTCGGTGCACTGCTC
>DATATB010000110.1:0-2075 GCA_036268995.1 Pirellulales bacterium
CGGCAGCCCGACGCAATGCAAGCGAGCCTTCCCCCCATGTCTGGCAAGATTGTCTGGCCATGCCAACGGCGACAGAGCTCGCGGAAAACAACAGGGCCGCGCCAGAGGCCACGGCCCCACTTCAAGACGCGAAGGCGCAAAGAGGGCGAAGGCGCAAAGGGAGACGAATCGGGTTCCTCTTGGCGATCCTCGCTGCCTTTGCCCCGTTGCGTTAATATTGAGGGCGGTCATTGGGTGCATGTCGCGGTTTGCAATTCTAGGTGACCTGATGGTAGCACGCGCCGCGGGCGAGACGGTCGAGGCGGCGGTTCCAGAAGCGGGGGATGATGTTGGTTTGGCTAAGCTGGTCGGCCACGAGCGTCAGCATGGCGTTCGCGCCGGTGGACCAGAATTTCTCGGTGCCCTTCATCCGCCGGTTGACTTGCTTGATCGTCGATTCCACGTAGCTGCTGGTGATAGGCAGCCCCTGGCGGCGGTACTGGGCATAGTCCATCCGCGAGCGCTGGTTGGTGAGATAGCGCAGCGACTCGGCCACTTGCGATCTGGGCGTGCCGGTTTCTTTCTCCGCGGATGGGCCCAACTCCGCCTGCCGCTCGGCGAGGGCCTGAATGACAAGTTCTACTTGCCCGCTCCAGAGCCACTGCGCCCAGTCACGATAGATTCGCCAGCCTTCGCTCGTCGTGCGTCCGGCCATGGCTGCGGCATACACGTACATCAGCGCATGAACGAAATCGACGATCGGCGTGTAGTGCGAGAAGTGCCGCCGATGCACTCCCCAGTTGGTCTCCGATCCATCGGCGATAAACGCCCTTCGCGGTGCGGCATGAAAGCCGCGAGCATACGCTGCGCTCGCCAGTCGCCGGCCGAACGGTTCGACGTGATCGACCAGCGCCACCACGCTTTTGACCAGCGGCTGGGGCTTTCCCGGACGCTCGCCTGTCGGCTCTTGGTCCTCCCCCTCACCAGGCTCCTCGGTCTGGGCCGGCTCCTGGGCCTGACTCGTAAAACCCTTGATTTCCCTGGCAATCTGACGCATTTTGCCCGGATCGGCAAAGCTCGCCGGCAGCTCGGGACAAGGATCAACCGCCGCCACCTCGCTGTGCATGCTGGTCAGCACGCCGACTTTCATTTCGCTCCAATAAGTCGCGTCCGCCTCGCGCTCTTGTGGCCGCTCATGCCGGTCGCGGATCTGCAGCCGGCCGCCATCCATCTCGACACAAGCGACCGTTGGCACTTGCTCCACCGGGCTGTGCTGCTGCGCCGGGAGCGGCAATTTCTCGAAGGCTTCGGCCGCGGCTTGTTCTTCCGCCAGGCGCTCCTCGCCGATCCGCTGCACGGCTCGCCACAGACGCTTGACGCCGATCTTCAATTCCGCCTGCTCGGCCAAGATGTCGGCCCCGCCGGCAAACGAGCCAGCCTGCACGGAGGCATGCACCAGCTTGCAGTAAACACGCGGCGTGTAGCCGTAGTCGGCCTCAAGCCCCAGCCGCGCACTCTGAGGGAAAAAAATGCCGCCGACATCGGCAGCAACGATACCTCGCCTCGCGAAGCAGAACCGGGCCACGGCGGGTGATAATCTCACGATTCCGCTCCCCGGCCGGCTCTCCCGGCTGCTGGCAGTCCGGACAGGGCGGCCGCTCCGGCCGCTGTTTCACCTGCCGCTCCAGCACCAGGCGGGCGAACTCCCGCGCCATTGAATCCCCCAGCTCGACCATCGCGTCTTCGACCTCGTCGATCGACATCTCGCCCGCCGCGACATCTTCCAGCAGCAGCTCCCGCATCCGCACTTCCAGACGCTCCCGAAGCGACATCGTGCTTGCCATCCTTGGCTCCTTTACCTGAATTCAACCTCTCCACGGACCCCACGGCCCGTTTCACCCCCCTTTTGTTAACACAATCCTTCGCGCCGCGCAAAGTGCGACATGCACCCCGCCCCGAGGTGGAAAGCAAACTGGTGTTGACCCGCAGAGCTGCTCCGGCCAATAATCTGCCGGTGCTCAGGAGGGCACTGTGTACTCGAGGCATCAAGGGCTATTCGAGGCACACTGTTGGCCGACCCAGCCGACAGCATGGAT
>DATATB010000111.1:0-31466 GCA_036268995.1 Pirellulales bacterium
GACGAAGATCCGCAGGAAATACGTTTGGAAGCGGGCCATGATTCCACGTGATGGCGGCGGTTTGAGTTTCGAAATTGGCGGCAAAGCTGGGGTGGGCAAAGTCGCGCTGGTAGCTCCAGCTGTCGCGCTTGGCCCCACTCGGCAGCTTCCGCGCGACGTCGATTGTCAGGCACTCGCGCGTGAACTTGTCGAGCACCGTCGCCCTGCCGGGTGAGCGATTTCAGCCGCGACGATACCACGGCATTGTAACGGCTTTTCAAACGCGCGTCGCAAATCCACCGGGCAATTGGCGCTCCGGTGGCAGCCGTCCCAGGAGAGAGCTTATTCACAGAACGTTGGGAGGCTCGCCGGCGGGACGCTCAACGCGGGTAACCGCCGTAGGCGCCGGGGATGGGGAAGCCGTAGTTGTCGGTGCGGTTGAAATTGAAACCCGACGAAGGGTTGCGATAACCGAAGCCCGACGCGCGGTTGCGATAGCCGTAACGTATCGAGCTGTAGTCGGAGCCGACGTAATCGCCGTAGACGCTGTACCAGCCGTAGCCCATCCGCCCGTAGCCTCGCTGCCAGAGGCCGTCGGGGCTCGTGCGATTCGGAGTGCCGTAGGTGCGCCAGTCGGCATGGGCGCTGTCCGCCGCCACGCCGAGAGCAAGCACCGCGATCGTGGCCAACAAGAGACGACGCATCGCCAGCTCCTTCCGTCGTGAAGGTTTTTAGAATGCGGCCACCGGCGAGCACAAACGCGCTCGCCACTCAATCGTCGCTCCCAATTCGCCACCTGGCAAGTCTTGCGGTACGTGCCGATGCCATTTTTGCCGGCCCTAACCGCTTCGGCCCGATTCTTGCGCACCGTCGATCGCCGAGTGCCCCGCGGAGTGGTGCACCCGGGCAGGTCGGCTTGGGTGCTTCTGCGTAACGTTGGTGCGGCATGGCCTCGGTGCGGAAGGGCCCTCATCCGGCGCGGCAGGGCCCTCATCGGCGCGGCAGCGCCCTCATCCGGCCTTCGGCCACCTTCTCCCAGGAGGGAGAAGGACGCGCAGAAACCGAAGGGTGAGCAGTAGAAGATGCGCCAGCCAGCATTGGCCTGTCTCATGACAACTTTGGAGAATGGACGATTTAGTATCCTGCCGGCTTTAGGGCGCATGCATTACGGCAAAGTAATCCTTTCGCGCTAGCCGGCAAGGATTGCCCCGATGCGAACCAGGGCGGGCACGCTGCTGTTGGTCTCGATGCTGGCTTGTTGCGTGGCGGGCCGTGCCCGAGCGCAGCAGTTGCCGACCTTTCCCGTGCTCGATGCAGCCGCTCCGCGTCGCTCGACGGAGGATGACGACGTCGCCGATGACGCCGGATTCGTCCGCTTCGAATATCTGTGTTGGTGGATGAAAGACGCGCCGCTGCCGGCACCGCTCGTCACCAGCGGAACTCCAAGCGGCCGCGGCATCATCGGAGCGCTCGGCACTTCAGTGCTGGCCGGAGCTGGGCAGCAATCCTTCGGCGGGTTGTCGGGCGGTCGGCTGCGTTGGCTGGAATGGACCGATTCGGAAGGCGACTACGGGGTCGAAGTCGGCATCTTCTACTTCGAGCACCATGCCGTGCACTTCCAGGAGTCGGCCGCCGCCAGCGGCAATTCGGTGCTCGCGATACCGTTTATCGACGTCAGCTCCGGCAGCCCGCAAGCATCGTCGCTCGTGCTGGCCCAGCCTGGCGTGAGCAGCGGCACCGCGGCGCTCGTCAACGGTACGCAGCTGTGGGGTGGCGACTTTAATTTCGCCTTGAATCTGGACGACTGGCTCGGGGACACCAGCACGAACGTTCGCCTGCTGACAGGACTCAACACCGTCGATTTGAATGAATCGCTGCAATTGATCACCGACTCGACCTCGGCTTCGGGCGCGGCCCACCACAGCGACATCTTTGCCGCCCGCAGCAATTTCTTGGGCATCGACTTGGCCGCCGTCGTCGGCCAGCGCTGGCGGCGGGCCTACTTCGAATTGATACCCAAGTTCAGCATCGGTGCAAACGTCACGACCGATTACATCGCTGCCCAGGATGTTTCGCCGGCGCTCTTCTCCGTAAACGCACCCCGCGTCGTCTACAATTCGCACGAAGGCACCTTCGCGCAGCCCTCGAATATCGGGCACTATTGGCCGACGTTTTTCTCCGTCATGCCACAACTTCAGGCCCGCACGACGTACCGGCTCTGCCCGCATTGCAGTCTGACGATGGCTTACGACGGGCTCTTTTGGACCAACGTGCTACGTCCGGGCGGCATGATCGACCCGCAAATCAACCCTACGCAGATAACCGGCAACCTGGTTGGCCAACGGCAGCCGGTGCGAGTTTTCAATACCGGCAATTTCTGGGCGCAAGGATTCAGCGGCGGCTTGCAGGTTTCCTTCTGAGCGCAATCCAGCCGCAGACTGCCCTATACAAGGAACCCGCTGCGGGGGAGCGAACTGGATGCCAGCTCGTCGTTCAGCGGATCGTCCAAGGCGAGCATGGCCCGCAACTCGGGAGAAAGACCTCGCTGCACTTCCATCGGCACGAGGCGCTTCTGATACTGCTGCTGAGGCTTGTCCCGGCGGCAATAGAAGGCGTGGATGGCGGAACGCGGCGACGGCGTCTTGTTCGCCGAGCCGCCGTGCCATAGATGGGCATTCATCACCACGACGCTTCCGGCCGGGGCCGTAACGAGCGTCTCCGCGAATGGAAACTGGCCCGGATCGACGGCGGCCGACGTGTTGCCGTCGGATGTGTTGCCCTCGGCCGCCGCGCGCGGGGGCAGTCGCCCCCAACGATGCGAGCCGGGCACGACGCGCAAGGCGCCGTTGTCGAGCGTAAAATCGTCCAAGAGCCAGACACTGTTGCAGACCCAGTAGCCTTGCTCGTCGGCGATCGCGCCCATGTCGGCGTGCAGCGGTTGGGCTTCGCAACCCGGCAGTGCGGTGCGGGCGTTGAGACTGCTGAGCTTGAACCGCGGCCCCAGCACGTGGGCCATGCACCCCAGCACCTCGGGACAAACGATCACCGGATAAAAGACCTCGCCCTTGGCGGCCAGGTTAGCCAGCCGCCCCGCGCCGCGCTCCTGCTTGAATTCGGCGCCGGCACGATCGCCTTCGTCGGCATACAACTGGGCGACGCGCGTTCGCAAGGCGGCCAACAGCTCGGCGCTCATCAAGCGCTCGAAGATGGCATAGCCGGCCTGATCGAGGGCGGCCCGGCGATCGAGGTCGCAGCAACCAGCGCTTGAGATTGGGTCATGGGACATGGTGCCACCGACGGTTGCCTCGAGATCATCGCACCGGCATAACGTGAGTTGGCGAGCGTCTAGGGCCTACTTCCAAAGGGGCTCGACCTGGCGCGCGTTCCATTCGTTCCAGCGCGCTTCCAGGTCGCGAACCTTGTCGGGATTTCGCGCGGCAAGGTTCGTGGCTTCGCTCACGTCGTGGGCCAGGTCATACAGTTGCCATTTTTTGCCGTCGCGGATCAGCTTCCAGTCTCCCTGGCGCAGGGCATTCCATTTACCGACCCTCCAAAAGAGCGTGTCGTGCGGCGCGGCGGCGGTTTTGCCGGTGAGCAGCGGCAGCAGGCTCGCGCCGTCGAGAGTGGCTCCAATCGGAACCGCGCCAGCAATATCAAGGGCCGTGAAGCTGGCATCCATCGAGCTGATGGGAGCGTCGACCACCTTTCCGCGCGGCACGGCTGCCTTCCAGGAAATGATGAATGGCACGCGGATTCCGCCTTCGTAGAGCTGGCCCTTCTCACCCCGCAAAGGCGCATTGCTCGAGGTCAGTTCGCGCGTGGGACCGCCGTTGTCGCTGAGAAAGACGATGAAGGTGCGTTCCTCAAGCCCGGTATCTCGCAGCTTGCGGAGTACCGCCCCCACGCTGTCGTCGAGATGCGCGAGCATCGCGGCGAAAATGCGGCGCTGAATATCCGGGATGTGCGCGAAGCGACGCATGTACTCGTCCGTGCCCTGCAGCGGGCTGTGGACCGCGTTATAGGCCAGATACAGAAAAAACGGCTGTGTCCGGTGGCGATCGATAAAGTCGCAGGCCTCGCGCTGGAGCGCGTCGGTTAGATTGGCCTGTTCGTCGACAGGCTGGCTGCTGCGCAGGATGGGGTTGTCGGTGTCGTAATCGGGCTCGCGGTGGCCCAGGTGAGTGCTCCAGACGATGCGGCCATCGGCCGAAGTCCATCGACCATGCGAGCCGTCAGGCAAGGCCGTGCGACGCAGCCAGGTGGTGGTCCCCAGCCATGGCGGCGGCACGTAGTAGTGCCCCTCGTGGAGGAAGCCGAAAAACTCGTCGTACCCGCGACGCTGCGGATGAAAGGGCGCCGTGCCGCCCAGATGCCACTTGCCGATCAGGGCTGTGGCATAGCCCGTATCGCGCAAATAGTCGGCAATCGTCCGCTCCTTCAAAGGCAAGCCGATGCCGGGCTCGGCATTCTTGGCGCCGATCGGATTGAATTCGAAGCCGAACCGGGTTTGATATCGCGCCGTCAACAAGGCGGCACGAGACGCGGCGCAGAACGGGGCGGTCACGTAAGCGCTAGAGAACCGCACGCCCGACGCGGCCAACGTGTCGAGATGGGGAGTCGGAATGTCCTTCCCGCCGTAGCAGCCAAGTTCGCCATAGCCAAGATCGTCCGCGACGATAAACACGATGTTGGGCCTGGCCGGCTGCGGCGCATCGGCAGCGCACGTCCAGGCCGGCAGAGCCGATAACAGGATGCCCACAATGACTGCCGCGTATCGCATAGGGTCCGCCTTGGTTACCTGAAATCCCCGTCGATTCGTGCCTGGGTACGCAGTGCTACCCGTAGCAGGATTGAGTTTAGGCATATCGACAGCCGCGACACAACCGTCGCGACCAAGGGCCCCAACGAAAGCGGGTTCCACATCGTTAGTTGACTTTACGCGCGAGCAGCTTGAGGAGATTTTGGGCTGTGGAGGTCGAGGACGCGGGATTCTGGCCCGTGATGAGCTGACCATCTACGATCGAAAACGGTTGCCAGTTTGCGACCTTTTCAAACTTGGCTCCCAGTCGCTTGAGCTCATCCTCAACCAAAAACGGCACCACTTGTGTCAGATGAACGGCCTCTTCCTCTTCGTCGGTAAAGCCGGTCACGCGCTTGCCTTTTACAAGTGGCTCGCCCTTGTGAGTGACATGACGCAGCACGCCGGGGGAGTGACACACCAATGCGATCGGCTTTCCAGCGTCGTAGAAGGACTCGAGCAAGGCGATCGAATCGGCGCTCTCTGCGAGATCCCACAGAGGCCCGTGTCCGCCGACATAAAACACCGTGTCGAAATCTGCCGATTTCACCTCAGCAAGTTTGACCGTGTGCGCAAGATCGCTTTGTGCCGTCTTGTCTGCCTTGAACCGCGCCATCGCATCCGTTTGATTTTCGGGCAGATCGCTCTTGGGATCGACCGGCGGCTGTCCGCCTGCGGGCGAAGCCAGCGTCAGCTCGACGCCGGCATCGCGAAACACAAAATAGGGAGCCGCGAATTCCTCCAGCCAAAAGCCCGTCTTGCGGCCCGTGTTGCCAAGCTGATCGTGCGACGTCAGGACCATAAGAATTTTCATGATCGGCCCCTTTTGTTTTTGTTCGACATTGCCAATGGCGATTGATTCCGGCGGCGCCGGTGCGGCCGTGGTAAAGAGGACAGTAGCACGTGGCGAAGCGGCGCAACCCCACTTCCGACGCGATCTCAAGCCGCGACGAGGGCCTTGACGATCGCATCGCCCATCTCGTCGGTTGAGACGCGTTTCATTCCTGACTGCATGATGTCGGCCGTTCGTATGCCTTGTTCGAGCACGCGTCTGACGGCCGATTCCAAGGCGTCCGCTTCGGAAAGCAGCCCGAAGGAGTAGCGCAGCATCATGCCGAAGGAAAGGATCGTGGCAATCGGGTTCGCCATCGATTTGCCCGCGATGTCCGGCGCCGAGCCGTGCACGGGCTCATACAGGCCGGGAGAGCCTGGATTACCCAGGGACGCGGAGGGCAACATTCCCAGCGATCCGGTGAGCATGGACGCGATGTCGGAAAGAATGTCGCCGAACATATTGGTCGTGACCATCACGTCGAACTGCTTAGGATTCCGCACGAGTTGCATGGCCGCATTATCGACATACATATGGGTCAACTGCACGCCGGCATAATTCTCGGCGTGCACTTTGGTCACTTCCTCGCGCCACATTTCCGTGCATTCGAGCACGTTGGCCTTATCGACTGAGCAAACACGGCCATTGCGTTTCTTGGCAAGCTCGAATGCCACGCGGGCAATCCGCTGCACTTCGGGACTGGTGTAGACTTCGGTGTTGACGCCGCGGCGCGTTCCGTCGGGAAGATTTTCGACCCCGCGGGGCTGGCCAAAATAGATGCCGCCCGTGAGTTCCCGAACGATCATGATGTCGAGTCCGGCCACGATTTCGCGCTTGAGAGTGGAAGCATCGGCCAAGGCATCGAAGCAGACGGCCGGTCGCAGATTCGCAAACAACCCAAGTGCCTGCCGGATACCAAGCAGCCCCTTTTCTGGTCGCGACGCAATCGGCAGGCTTTCCCATTTCGCGCCGCCCACGGCGCCCAACAGAACCGCGTCGGCTTTTTTGGCCGCGGTGATCGTTTCCTGTGGAAGCGGAGTTCCTGACGCATCGTACGCCGCACCGCCAATCAGCGCGGTGCTGGTTTTGAATTTGACGCCATTGCGGCCGTTGAAGAAGTCAACAATCTTTTGCGTTTGTCCGATGACCTCTGGCCCGATGCCGTCGCCCGGAAGAAGCAGAATCTGTTTATCTGGCATTAGCAGTTACCCTCAAAAGCAAGTCACGCCCGTGGATGGCGTTCCGAATCATGGAAGCTTCATTCGGAGCACGGAGCGTCTCGGGATGGTGCGCCATGCACGCCGCCACCAGTTTATGCGAAGAATCGAAAATCCGAATAGGCCCGCCGCCCGATCGAACCTTCCACCGCCCAAAATATTGCTCAAGTGCCAACGCCATCGCCCTAGGCGATTCCGCAAAGCCATCCTTGAAAGGCGCAAAAAAATCGCCTCGCCCGCCTTTCGGCGGCATTCAGCCTCGCTGATTCTGCCTTGCCGCGGCAAAGATCCGGTACAATGCGACGGGGACCGTCGGTCGGTGTTTTATGCTCTAAGGAGTCTATCGAGTCATGTCGGGTTTCTATTCGCTGCTGCTGGTCGCACTGGCTGCGGCGCCGTCGTCCGCGACGTCGCCGCAGGTCACTTACTCGCAACACGTCGCGCCGATTCTCTGGAAGCACTGCGCCGGGTGCCATCGGCCGGGCGAGGTCGGGCCGTTTTCGCTGCTCAAGTACGAAGACGCTGCCAAGCGAGCCGACTTCCTGGCCTCGATCACTGCCGAGCGTCGCATGCCGCCTTGGAAAGCCGCCGAAGGCTACGGCCAGTTCGCGGACGAGCACCGGTTGACCCCACAAGAAATCGACCTGATCGGCCGTTGGGCCGCCGCCGGTGCACCGCAAGGCAACCCTGCCGACCTGCCGCAGCCGCCAAAATTCGTCGACGGCTGGCAACTCGGCGAGCCCGATCTGGTGCTGGAAATGAAGGACGAGTTCACGGTGCCGGCCGGTGGCGGCGACATCTACCAATGCTTCGTCATTCCAATTCCCATTGACGAAAACAAGACGGTCTCGGCCATCGAATTCCGGCCCGGCAATCGACGCGTCGTGCACCACTGCATTCTGTATCTCGACTCCAACGGCGCGGCTCGGGCCAAGGACGAGAAGGAGCCGGGGCAGGGATACCGCAGCTTCGGCGGCCCCGGCATCCTGCCGACCGGCGGGCTCGGCGGCTGGGCCCCGGGCGTGACGGCGACGAAGCGGCTGCCCGAGGGCGTCGGCAAGTACCTGCGAAAAGGTTCCGATCTCGTGATGCAGATTCATTACCATCCCACCGGCAAGGTCGAGAAGGATCGCTCGCGCGTCGGCATCTACTTCGCCAAGACCGATGCCAAAATTCTGCTCGGCGGCCTGTCGATCATGAGCCGGGGGCTGAACCTGCCGGCCGGTGCGGCCAAACATCGCGTGACGGCCCAATGCGAACCGCTGCCAGTCGACATCAACGCGCTGGCCGTCTTTCCCCATATGCACCTCCTCGGCCGGCAGATGAAGGTCTTTGCGCAGACTCCCGACGGCAAGCAACTGCCGATGGTCTGGGTCACGGATTGGGATTTTAATTGGCAAGGCTCGTACGTCTTCGCGACACCGCTGCGCATTCCCAAGGGCTCGATCATTCGGGTCGAAGCCGAGTACGACAACTCGGCAAATAATCCGCACAATCCGAATTCGCCGCCGAAACTCGTCACCTGGGGCGAAGCCACGACCGACGAGATGTGCCTGCTCACCTGCGTGCTGATTACCGACACCATGGACGATCTGCGCCGGATCGTGAAAATGCGCGATGGCTGGCTGGGCGCGGCGCTGGCCGGCGGGGCCAACATCGACGACATCGAGGCTTTGACCAAAAGCGTCGTGACCTCGCCCGACGAGGCGCTGGTCTCAAAAATTTTGGAACAGGTGCTCAACGGTGGCTTCAAGATACCCGCCGTGGCGAAAGGACAGCTCGCCGCCTACGACAAAAATGGCGACGGTCGCATGGATCGCGCCGAATTCGACGTTACTCCCAGCGCCGTCCAAAAGCTGATTCGCGAGACGGCCAAGAGCCACATCCGCGAAGAAATAGCCCGGTTGAAGAGCAAGAAGAATAAGAAGTGACCAGCACATAGCCGGCGAGCCGGGAGCGTGAGCGACCGGAGTGTTGTGCGTCCTCCGGGCGCTAACGCTTCCGGCTCGCCAGGCCCTGGTTCATTTGATAGCGAAATCGCGTACCTATCGGCTGAGCCAATGTCGCGGGCATTGGGCAGCTCACTACCAGGGAGAAATGCTATGGCGAAGCACGCAAAGAATACGATCTGCCTGTGGTACAACGGCGATGCCGAAGAGGCGGCTCAGTTTTATGCTAAAACCTTTCCCGATTCGTCCGTTGTCGCGGTTCATCGGGCACCGGGAGATTACCCAGCCGGCAAGCAGGGCGATGTGTTGACGGTCGAGTTCATCGTCCTGGGCATTCCCTGCCTCGGCCTCAATGGTGGACCCGCACACAAGCACAGCGAAGCATTCTCGTTTCAGGTCGCAACCGAGGACCAGGCCGAAACCGATCGCTACTGGAACGCCATCGTCGCTAGCGGCGGGCAAGAGAACGTCTGCGGCTGGTGCAGGGACAAATGGGGCCTGTCATGGCAGATCACGCCGATTGCTCTGACCGAGGCCTTCACAAGTTCCGATCGCGCGGCCGCCAAGCGCGCCTTTGAGGCGATGATGCAGATGAAAAAGATCGACGTCGCCGCCATCAAGGCGGCACGCCGCGGCTGAGCATGCAGGTCCAGGATGAGGCCATCGGGACGAATCGGCAGATCCACCGAGCGGCGTGTCGCCTCGGTCTTGCATGATCGCGCAACTTAACGCCGCCAATCGGGGCAGTGTCTGCCCACGCCCTGGTCACTTCTCGCGCTGCTGAGACACCGCGACGCAGCGCTCTGGCATGCCGGCGCGCCGCCTAGAGTGATCGACCATCGCGCGACGACTAACCGCAAGGTTTGCCGATTGGATAAAGTCCGCCACTGAATCGGCCCCGTGGCCGATCTTTTCCCGACGGATTTGGCCAAGAATGGTGGAATTCTCGCTGCTGATTCGTCAAGATGGCAAAACGCCCAAAGCGGGCGGCTAAAGCCCCCTCCGAAAGAACTAGCGCGGGCCCATATCTGGTCGAAAGGATGGTCACGGCCATGGACAAATCCCCCCTGCTCACTGACTACATTGAGTTGCGTCGGCAGGAGGCAAGCGCCGTCCACGAGCGACGTAAACAGCTGAAGTTCGAGGAATCGGGTGGGCAATCCTCCGACGAGATTCCGCATGATCTGGTCGGCCTCGCATTGTCGGGCGGCGGAATTCGCTCCGCGGCGCTCGGTCTCGGCGTATTGAAGGGCCTGCACAAGTGCGGCCTGATCAAATTCATCGACTACCTCTCGACGGTCTCGGGTGGCAGCTATATCGGGTCGGCATTCAGCTCTGCGATATGCACGGCTCAACCTCCTGGGGCCGACAAGCACAATAAGGGCAAGCACAACCGGATTCTCAACGATGACTGGTTTCCGCTCGACGGAACCGCCGAAGACGGCGATGGGCTGTCGGGGCCCGTCAAACGCATCATCTACGGGGGCAAATATCTCAAACGTCCCTGGGAAGCAACCAATAAATACCTGATCGGATTGTGCGTGAATCTGTTGCTCGCCCTCTCAGGGCTTGTATTCATCGCATCGCTGATCGCGATCGTGTGGCGTTTGTTCGACTACCCGCGTGTTCGCGACGCACTTGCCGTTTTTGGCTGCGACAAGGATCTGTTTGTCGCGATGTTGCCGTTCGTGGTCGCCCTGGCCTGCTGGTTTTTCGCCTGGGTGAGATCTTATTTTTTCTCTCACGGTGAAGCTCCGGAGAACTTCACCCAGCAGTGCCTGATTCTTGTGGCGGCGACCTTCGGTTTGGGCACCGTCATGATGCTCGTCAACCCGTACTCGACGACGGGCGTTCTGGCGTTCTTGTTTGACAACGATTCGAAATTGAGTCCTGACGCCGGCCTGAGCTCTTGGCTCCTGGCGGCGATTGGAGCTGGACTATTGCCTTTGCTTCGGCCGGCGAAGTTGATGCAATGCGCCGTTTCGCCGCGTGGAATCAAGGACAAGATCTTATTTTATGGTGCGTCGACGGCCATCATCGTCGGGATACCGCTCGCCATTTTTGGGTTCATCGCAGAGCCGGGGATTGGCGGCACGGCCAGCTCCCCGGACAACCGAATTCGACCCGGCGACGTCATGAGTTGGCCGGCGTTCCTGGGCCTCACGGAAAAGACCCTCGACGGCCACACGGATCTGACCAACAACATAGCGCACCCGAAGGATGCGCCTAAACCGTTAAATGCGGAGGAATTCGTCAGCTTTTACTCGCTCATCGACGAGCAGGATCGTGGTCCTTTGCCGGAACAAAAGCTCAAAGAGCTGTACGCGCTTGGCCATCGGCAGCTTGGCAATATTGGGCCCGACCTGGCCGACAAACTGCGTGAGCACGATCGGAATCAGACGCTATGGAATGCGGATCAAGCGGCATGGTCGTGGACCCCGAGCAGTTTTTTCGATGCTATCGAGACGCTCAAAAGTCTCCAGCCGCTGCCCACGCTTCGACAGCAGTTTTGCGATGCGTTCAATGCGACGGTCTTGTCGCACAATGGCTTTGCTGCACGACTTCTCGATTCTTCAGAGCCACGATTTATCGAGCTTACCTACCCGCACGCGATCGCGGATCGAGTGCCGATCAGCCTTCCAGAGGCTGCCGAAATCAACAAATGGTTCACCGACCGGCAACTGCCTGTCGATCCAAGTCTTTACGAGGTCCTCGCTGACGCCGCGCCATCCAGCAGGACCGACTGGTACGCCGCGAATCGGCGGTCTCTGAATTACAAGCTTCTGCGGGCAGTGCGACCCGAGTGCTTTTACGACGCGACGAAGACCTACCGTTGGAACGTGATCGCCGCGGATCAGGTATTGCGATTGTTGATCTTGCTGGGATCTGGATTCGTCTTTGCCATTCTCCTGTGCGCGGACGTGAACGCAATCTCGTTCTATCGCTTCTACCGCGACCGGCTTGCCTTTGCGTTTCTACAGACGCGGGAGAAAGATGGCGGCGAACCGAGGACGCCGCCCAACCAGAAGTTAAGTGATCTGAACACAACCGATTTCGGCGGGCCATACCACTTGATCAATGCCACGCTGAACGTGGCACGAGTTACGTCCCTGGAAACCGTGAACAAGCAATGTCGCGACCTGGAAGCCGACCGCCGCGACGCAAGAGGCTTTTTGTTCTCGCAGAAGTACTGCGGCAGTACTGCCACCGGTTGGCGAGAGACGTCGGAGTACGAGCAATACCTGAGCGAGGACATCTCGCTTGCCGACGCGATGGCGGTTTCCGGCGCGGTGATTGATCCGCTGCAGTTTCAATCGTTGGCGGCAGCCATCTTCGGTTTCGCTCTAAACCTGGACATCGGTCAGTGGCTTCCGAATCCTAAATTCGCGGCCCCGGGGATACCACGCGTATATCGCCTCTTGCGCGACATCTTCCGACTGCCGGAAAAAGCCCGATATTTTCCTGTCTCGGACGGCGGATTTGCCGATAACACCGGAGTTCTTGCGTTACTGCGGAGGCGATGTAGCTTAATTTTCGCGCTCGATGCCGGATGCGACCCGAAACATAAGTTTGCGGACCTGGCCGCGGTGGTTCGATTGGCGCGCGTGCACCAGGACGTCAAAATCACGAGCTTCGACGCGAAGGGCGCACCCGCCGACGGACTGGATATTTTGCCGCTGATGCTAAACCGGCAAGGATTCACTGAGCGTAACTACTTGATCGCCAGAATTCAGTACCCAAAGAGCAAGCACGATGCAAAGGCCGAGGGGCTTCTGGTCGTGATGAAACCTTGTTTGCACGGGACCGAGGGCGTCGATTTGCTCGCACAACGCGCGGCCGATCGGAGCTTCCCGCATCAATCTACAGACGATCAGTTCTATTCTGCGCAAGAAATGGAGTCGTACCGCCGGCTAGGCCAGCACCTGGCCGAAACAATAGGTAGATTAATCCACAGCGTGCCACGCGATGACCAGGGCATGGACGACAATTCATCGGCCAGACCCCAGCCGCCACAGCCCATCACTCCGCCGGATGACGGTCGCCCGCCACAAGGCTCCCAGCGAGAACAACTACAGGCTTCGCTGCACACGCTTGCAGATCGTCAGGTTCGAGTCGAACGAACTACGGCCGTGCCTGCCCCAGGCATCGAGCCCAGTCCCGATCAACCGATTCCGGAAGTTATTGCGTTGATCAATCGTTCCATCCGCCGCGACCAAACCAGTTCCGCGGCGGATGATCGAACCTCCCAGAAGCAGCAGCCTGAAACGGCCGAGCCGAGAGTGCAGGGCGGCGATCGCAAGGACAGCGGTCAGTCCAGTCCGAAGAAACGGAAGAGGACCCCAAAATAGCATACCGCTCACCGTCGGGGTCGATTCGGAACCACCCCGCATCGGGTTCTTCTCGCCCCGACGTCGCTTCCTCAGCCCCTCGCTTGGGAGCGCCGCACGGCGGGAGGGCGAGCTTGCGGCTTGGCTGTTTGCGGCCGCGAGGAGCGGCAAGTCATTTAGAATCGGCCGGCCTGGGATCGCCTGGTGTCGGCGCCGGCGCACCGGCTCGCGGGGTGATAATCATGGGGGCAATTGCCTTGCGCGTTCGAAGCTGAAACTTATCGCCCGCTTTCGCCTCGCGCCAGAATAGGCCGCGCTGCTCGACTTTGCCACTGCTGCTGCGCGTCGGAAGCTCGCCCACGTACATCCAGCCAGTGCGAACGAAATCGGATTTGGTCATTACCTCTTTCGACCAGGCGCCGCGTTCGTTGGACCAGGAGACAGCAACATAGACGGGCTGCGCACGCTTGAACTCCAGATCGATCCGGCCATCGGTGTCGCTTTGGTTTTCGCGGTCGAAAGTGGGGGCGATGGCTCGTGCGCCCTTCAGGATGTCCGGTACGTCGCCCAGGCATACGGTGGCGATAGGACCCAACTTCAACGGCTTGGTTGCTCGAATGGCAATGCCGGCAACGACCGTTTCGCGCTTCGTCAGGTCGTCGGCAAACGCGGTCGAAAACGACAAAATGCAGGCGAGTGCGATCCGTAATTGGCGTCGCATGGAACCTCTCACTGGCGGCCGCATCTCGAATAGCATTGTTTTCGCATTTGCTCGATCGATATTCTGCGACGCCCCGCGTCGAGGGTCAACATGCTAACCGCGCCCAAAGACGATCCGAGCGGCGCAGCGACTCCGCCCTCGATCATGATCGCCAATGCCCAACACCCGGTTGCATCGGCCGGCGCTGCAGCGGGGCGTTCGTTCAATGGACTGTACCGCGCGATCACGATCCGCTTGGCCAACGTCGCGAGAAGGGTCCGCGTTGTCCGTGCCTCGGGCGCAATCTCAAGGCCGCGCCAGCGCGCGCGTTTTTTTCACGATGACGTAGCACAGAAGCGCGGTGCTCAAGAATAATAGCGACCAGCGAAGATAGCTCGCTTGGGTGAACGAGATTCCCAGGCCGGTCCAAAGGGCTACGTGCGCTGCTACGCACATGGGGCACTTGGGCATGAATGCCCAGACGCCCAGGGAAACCGCGCCGGCTGCTAGTTCCCACGTGGTGCGCCGGGCCGGTCGGGCGGTGCGGCGGTGGCAGCAGGTGGCGGGCGAAGGGCCTATTTTTCGTGGCAGCATGCTGCGATGCCTTGGACGGTCGGCTCGTATTTGTCGTGATGCCGCACCCAAGACATGGGCGAGGGCAGACCGGCTTCGTCGCGGCCCTTGGGCGCGCGATCCAGCAGCATGTAGGTGCCCAACAGGGTTTCCAGGCCGCGGCCATACGTCGAGTAGGTGTGGAAGATGGCTCCCCCGGCGTCCTTGCAGAAGAAGCTCAAGCCCGGGTTCTCTTCGCCGTGCGGCGCGGTCGTGCCGAAGTTGTACAGCGGCGCGCCGGCGGCAACTTCTTCTTGGGTGAAGGACACGCCGAAGTCGCGATTGAAGTCGCAGCCGCCGGACGAAACCCAGGGAATTCGCCAGCCCATCCGCTGTTTGAACGCTGCCAGTTTTTGCATAGGGCCGCGCGAGACGAGCACGAGCGCGACGTCCCGCGCACGCAGATGCTCGACGGCGCCGTTCATGTGATCGGTCACGTACGAGCAGCCGGGGCAGCCTTCGGTCCAGTCGGGGCCAAACATAAAGTGATAGACGGCCAACTGGCTGCGGCCGCTGAACAAATCGGCCAGGTGAACCTGGCCCTGCGGCCCTTCGAAGACATAGTCTTTGTCAACACGGTTCCACGGCAGCTCGCGGCGCTGGCGACTCAGTTCGTCGCTGAGCCGGGTCAATTCCTTTTCCTTGGCCAGGAAGCCGGCGGCAGCTTTCAGCCACTCGTCTCGCGAAACCACTTCATGATTGAGTGTTGCAGGGGAGTTCATGGCAAAAAGTCTCCTCGAGGTTGCGTGGACTCATTCGAACGCGGCTCGATGGTTCTACCGCTTGTTTGCCTTCTGCTCGGCCTGTTGGCGGATGCGGTCGATCCAGTAACCCCAGCCTTGGTTCATGTCGGCCTTATGTTGGACGGGAATCAATCCCAGGCCGCGGTGCAAAAAGGTCAAGCGCGTGCCCCCTTCGTGGGCGGCAAGGCGATATTGCAGGTGATTGATTGCGGGATACGACATCATCGTCGGCCCGCAGATTTCCAGCAGCGTCGGCGGCTTGATGACCTGGACGTGCCCCCACAGATGTCCCGTCTGATTGCCCAGATCGCGAAACCACCGCCCGCCTGGCCAGGGCTCGAGCTTGAACGGCATCGGCGTGCCATCCATCTTCTGCGCGTCGGGGCCGATCTCGTCGAGCAGCGCCGCGAAGGCGATCTCGATGGGCGCCGCGATGTCGACCACCTTGTTGATTTCGAGCGTCTCGATCGACTGTGGAAGCGAAGTGCCGGCGGTCATGGCGTTCCTTTCTTGTGCGTGGCCTGGGCGGGCGATTTTGCCTGTTCTGGTGCTGCCGCCGCGCGGGCGCGCCGCTCGGCCCGCTCGCGGATGCGGTCGAGTTGATGATCCCAATGCCGCTCGAGCGTTTTGATCCAGTCGTAGACCGGCCGCAATTGATCGTGATTCAGTTCATAGACGCGGCGTTGGCCTTGTTTGCTGACGGACACAATGCCGACTTCTCGCAGCACGCCCAAGTGTTTCGAAACGACGGGCTGCGGCAGCCCCAGCGAGAGCACGATGGCCCCCACGGCCAGGCTGCGTTTGCGTGACAGCAGGTCGATAATCTGCCGCCGACGTGGCTCGGCAATCGCGCTGAAAACATCGGACGCGGCGGAAGATCGTGCCATGCCCGGATTATATTCCCATTACGGAATATGTCAAGCGCTGGCGCGCGCCGGTTTCGCGGTACGCAAAAAAGATTTGAACAGAAGGCCGCGAAGGACGCTAAGGAAAGAAGTCGATTCCTCGTTTGGCGCGATTGGCCGTTTCCCCGTTTTTCTTCTTTGCGTCCTTCGCGTTCTTCTGTTCAATTCTTTTTCGTTTGTATCACTCCTCGAATCGCGCCACGCTACCTCGCTCCGGACTCATCGCATGTTATCGAAAGTTTTCGGGGTGGTTGTTGTCTGGGCCGCGATATTCGCGACGGCGCAAGCCGCCGATGTCGACGCAAACCAGCGGCCGAACGTCGTCCTCATCCTGGCAGACGACTTGGGCTATCGCGACCTGGGCTGCTACGGGGCAACGAAGGTCAAGACGCCCAACGTGGATCGGCTGGCCCGCGAAGGCCGGCTGTTCACCGATGCTCATGCTCCGGCCGCCGTCTGCACGCCCACCCGATATGCCCTGATGACCGGCCGCGAGTATTACCGCGTCGGCCGAAAGTGGAATCGGGATTGCCTGATCGAGCCGGGCTCGACCACGCTGGCGTCGATCTGTCACGAAGCTGGCTACGACACCGGGCTGGTTGGCAAGTGGCACCTGGGCTACGGCGTGCACGAACCCAACTGGAACGGCGAGTTGAAGCCGGGGCCGATGGAGTGCGGTTTTGACTCGTTCTTCGGCACCGCGATGACCCACAACGAGCCGCCGCAAGTGCTCGTCGATGGACACCACGTGGTCGGGCTTTCGTCCGACGATCCCATTCGCATCCTGCCGGCCGACGCCAGGCATCCGCACGGCGTGCTCTCGGGCGGCCGCTCGGCGCTCGTGGTGCACGAAGATTTGTGCGAGCTGCACACGAAGAAGGCGGTCGAATTCATCGAGCGCCATGCCGACCGGCCATTCCTGCTGCATTACGGCATGATCAACGTCCATGTGCCGCTCACGCCGGGCAAACGCTTCCAAGGCACGAGCGCGGCCGGCGTCTACGGCGACTACATCCAAGAGCTTGACTGGTCTGTAGGACAAGTGCTGAAGACGCTCGACCGACTGGGGCTGGCTGAGCGCACGCTCGTCATTTTCACTAGCGACAATGGCGGCGTACTGCACCGCGACGCCGTGCGCGCCGGGCACCTGGCCAACGGCGAACTGCTAGGCCAAAAGACCGACGTCTGGGAAGGTGGGCATCGCGTGCCGTTTGTGGTGCGCTGGCCGGGGCACGTGCCGGCAAAGTCGGAGTGCCGCGAGCTGATCGCGCTCACCGACATGCTGGCCACCGTGGCCGCGATTCAAGGCCGCACGCTCGCCAAGGACGAAGCGATCGACAGCCTCGACGTATCGGCGGCCCTGTTGGATCAACCGCATCGGCAGCCGCTCCGCCCCTTTGCCACGATCATCGGTACCGAAAAGGAAGGCATCCGCGCCGGCAAATGGGTGTTCTATCCCAAGCACGGCTCCGGCGGACTCACCACCACAGCCACGAATCCCTGGTTCCAGCTCTGGGGTCGTGGTTGGCAAAACAGCGACTATACGAGCGACGGCCAACTCAAGCCCGATGCGCCGCCGGGACAACTTTACGACCTCCTCGCCGATCCGCGCGAGACAACCAATCTTTACCGGCAACATCCGCAGGTTGTCGAGCGGCTCGGCTCGCTGCTGAAGCAGGCGATGGAAAAGGGAGAAAGTGCCCGCGCCATCGTGGCTGATTACGAACTGGTGCCCGCCGCGGATTGAGTTGATGACTGCAGGCTGTAGGGTGGGCTTCGCCCACGAAATCGCGCGGTTGTTTTGGATTTTGGTCGGCGAGTATTTGACGGCGAGGGGATCAGCTATCTCAAGCCGCCGGGCACCGCGCGTGAAACCAAAAGCAACTTCCGCGCCGCCGTCTCCTGCCCTCGGCGTTCAGCTAGGCAACGCGCAAAGCCGGAACGCCCGTTGGGCCGGCCTGCGGTCGTGAGGACTGGGCGAGGCGAGCCCAGTGCGTCGAAGTCACGCCGCGTAGTAGTATGCGGGATGCTGAGCGTTTGTAAGAGCCGGCCTATTACGCGAAAATCGCCGAACCAGTGCTGGCAATTGCGTGTCAGCCTGTCGTGATCCACCTAATGGATGCAGGTATGGGCGACAAGACCACAAGACAGAACCAGCACTACGTTCCACAATTCATTCTTCGCCGGTTCCACAACGAGGACGGGCGATTGCACGTTTACGACAAGTGGACGCGGCGGTCCTTTGTCAGCTCTGCCCGCAACGTGGCGGCCGAAACGGGATTCTATGATATCAAGGTTGAAAACGAGGTAGTCACCCTTGAACCAGTGATGTGCGAAATTGAAAGCGCCGCGCTCGGGGCGATCAACGCGTTGACAGACAACGCGTCGCTAGCGTCGATGTCCGTCGAAGACAAGTATGCCGTAGCATATTTCTTTGGCGTTCAGGCGATGCGCACGCGCTCTGCTCGTGACTTGGTTAAGCAGATGCAGGAAGCATTTCGGCGAATCCTTCCGGAAAAGAATCTACAGGAGTCTGACCTTCCCGCGGGTTTTTTCATGGATGAGGAGCAGTTGAGAATGGCAAGTCTCATGAATTTACGCATTGCCGATGAACTGACGCCACACCTTCTCAACAAGGCCTGGCTGCTGAATCAAGCCCCGCCAGAGTGTTCGTTTTTAATTTCCGACAACCCGCTTGCGCGACACAACGACCATACGTCAGACCTAAGGGGGAATGGAGGCTTGGCTTGCCGTGGAATTCAAATCCATATGCCGCTCTCCCCCACCGTCACCCTCAGCTTTCTATGCGAGACGCTAATTGCTCCGTTCAGGGAATACAGGAGGACGCGACTTTGCCCCGGCGAACCGCTTCCATTGCTTGACGCAATTGATTTCGGTCGTCCGCTACCGATTGCAAACGACAGCGTGACGCACCTGAATTCGCTTCAGGTCGCTAACGCAACCCGATTCGTCTTCGCGTCGAACGACGACTTTTCCCTAGTGGAGCGAATGCTTGACGAAAACCCGAACCTCGCGAAGCCCGACCAAGTGGTAGTGCGGTAGCTGCGCCGTCTGCGACGAGCTTGCGTTCATGCGGGGCCTGTGCGTCACGGAGCCTCGATACATACGCGAGCGATCCGTCGAGCGTGGGGCACACGCTGGTGTATTTTGGTCGCTGCTCCTTGTCGCGTGCGACCATTGAGCCTAAATCGTCAAGTCTCATTCGAATTGCAAGCGGAGAGACAGCATGGACGCGGGGCAAACCGTAGCGGCAGAGAGCACGGCGGTGCGCGTCGCGCTGTGGCGGGCGATGCATGTGCAGATGGATCCGGCGCCGCACGTCCTCGAAGACGAGATTGGCCTGCGGCTGGCGGATCCCGACGAAGGCTGGCGCGGCCGGCCGGACATGGATCCGCAGAACACGAAGCTGTTTCGAGCTTCCATTGTGGCGCGTGCGCGCTTCATCGAGGATCTGGTTATCGAGCAGGCTGGCCGCGGCGTCCGTCAGTACGTGATCCTCGGAGCCGGCTTGGACACGTTCGCCCAGCGCCGGCCGGAGATTGCCTCCCGGCTCACGGTCTTTGAGGTGGACCGGCCTGGCCCGCAAGCCTGGAAGCGGCAGCGGCTGATCGAGCTGGGCTTCGGCATTCCCGAGTGGCTGCGGCTGGTGCCGGTCGACTTCGAGGCGGGCACGTCTTGGATCGAGCGGCTGGCGGCCGCCGGCTTCGATGCCAGCCAACCGGCGGTCGTGGCCTCGACCGGCGTCAGCATGTACCTCACCAGGGAGGCGATCGCGGCGACCATGCGTCAGATCGCGTCGCTCGCCCCCGGCTCGCAATTGGCCATGACATTCCTGCGGCCGCTCGAGTTGGCCGATCCCGAGGACCAGTTCGGATGGCAGATGGCGAAGAAGGGGGCGCGGGCCTCTGGCACACCCTTCATCAGCTTCTTCAGCCCGGCGGAGATTTTGGATCTGGCCCGCGAAGCCGGTTTCAGCGAGGCCCAGCCCATCTCGGCAGCCGCGATTGCCGAGCGCTACTTCGCCGGCCGGACCGACGGCCTTCGGCCCTCAACTTCGGAAGAGCTGCTGGTAGCGACTGTTTAGGCGTGGGCGAGAGTCGGAGTCACTTCGTGTTGGCGGATTCTCACTTAAGCGCTGCTCGCTGGATCAAATCCCAAGGTATCGAATCGCATCAGCAAGCCTTTCGAAGTAAAGCATTTGGACCTGTGCAAATGCGGCCTGCAACTCGTCGTGCGGCCGGTGCAGGACTTTGGACCCGTAATCATGCTTGTTTGCGCTTGCAAAAAGGATCGACTCCGCAAACCCGTTTTGCCTGAGGCGATTCGCCAATTCCAAGCAATGTTCGAAGTGTATCGAGTCTTTCACCTCTCGCTTATGAGAAGGCCGCATCTTGGCAAAGACTCGGGTGATCGCTGCATCAACGCAATGTTGATCGCGGCCCAACTCCCAGCAACAGTCCAACAGCATTCCAGCGGTCACGCGCAGGTCTGAGACGAGATCGAGATTCGAGTAGATGATTGGCGCAGGCAAAGGTACGCCTAATTCTTGCCGTACCAGGTGAATCCTGCGGATTTGAGCGTCGATTTCCGTAAGCTGCAAAGTCATTTCGTCCGGGGGCAGCCTCTTAATCTGGCTATCCTTCTGGTACACCGGATTTGCTGCGTCGGTCTTTTGAAGATATTCAATCGCCGTCACGTACGTGGCTGCCAACTGGCAGCGCTGGGGATTGGCCCCGAGTGCGGACAGCAATCGATTCACTGCACGCAATTCATTGACCGCGACCGTCGCGAGCACCTGCAGCAGGTTGACAACATCACAAGTGTCGACAAATAGCAATGGCCGCGGGTTTGCCAACAGATCCGCCGCAGCGTCGGCAAGCGACCGCGGTGTCATTCGTCTTTTCCGATAGCGTCGTATTGGCTCAGAAGGTCATCGGAATTGTCGTACGCCTCCAGCAATTGCTGAATGACTGATGGGCTGAAGGCCTCGACTTTCAATGCCGCCTCGACGTTCGTTCTCGCCGGATGGGAACGATCGCGATGAAGCTGGATGAGGAAATTGTGCCAACGCGGCAGGTCGAGGCCGCTATGAAGAATCGTCTTGTTTGCCGTCTGAACGAACGCAGCGAAATGGGCCATGGCACGCGGGCTTACCATCTCGGCTAGCTCCGCACTGGTGGGCGTTTCCGCGAGTTGAAGTTCTGTTGCGCGGGGCGCAATGAGAGAGTGCTCGAAGGCAACTAACGCCGCTCCGCGATCTTCCGCGGCGAGACTTTTGCGATCGATCGGCGCAATGCTCGCGATTCGGACCTCGGAGTCAGAAACCGGCTGCAAAAAGACAGCCGCTTTGGGGTGCCGGCCTTCGCCCGACCATATAAGGCAGATCGGCCAGCGAGGGTTTTTTCGCTTTCCCTTAATCTTGCCTTCAATTTCCGTTCCGCGCGACCATTCTGAATCAATCGGTCCGGAAAGTGACTGAATCCAGGATTCGATTGCGGTCGGCGTGCCGCGGATTGTCGCTTGCTTTTCAGCTTCCATCATTTTCCCTCAACATCTTGTAGCCGCCCGATTTCCTCCGGACCGCACACAATATTGCCTACGCCTTCACTTCCCCTTTCCACTTGTCATTATATTAGGCCGTGGAAAAAGATGTGCAGGTTCGCGGCAACTTTTGTCGACGCCGAGGAGTGAAAGATCGTAGCCTGCCCGACTGCCGGCTAAGGCGCGGGCACTGCCGCGGCTTGGGCGCCGGGGGGATTGGCTTTGCTCAGGGAGAAGCCGAGCAGGAACCAGCCGCCCGGCTCGGTCTGGGCGTAGATGCCGCCGGTGCCGAGATAGTGCCGCACCAGAGAGTAGTCGGGCAGCTTGCTGCCGTCGAGCTGCTGCTTGCGCACCTCGCCGTCGGGGGCTTCGGGAAACATCGCGTTGAGGATCGAGGCGACCACCAGATCCGATTCGGGCAATTTGCCGGTCCGAAACAGTTCGTAAGCCAGGTACCATTGCTCGGCGTTGTCGTTGTAGCCCAGCATGCAGACGTTGGTGGCGCCGAGCTTTTGCAAATGGGCTTCGACCTCGCGGTAGACGGCAGTCGTGGCCAGGCCTTGCGGGTTCGCGGACAGGATCTTTTCCAGAAAACTGACGTGAGTCGAGACAAACAGCGTGCCGTGCGCCACGGTCACGGCCGAGTTCGGCAGCAGCCGCCCGCCGCCCTGTCCGCCGGCCACTTTGACGCCCGGCCCCGGCCGTTTATTGGCTTCCTCGGTCCCCTCGGCTTCTTCGTCCTCGGGCAGAATCTCGAAGATCGTGTGCCCCTCGAACGTTCGCTTCTTGACGCCGGGATCGTTGCGCATCGATTTTTCGATGGCCTCGGCCAAGGCCGCCGGGTTCTTGGCTTCGGCGGCAAAAATGCGGCGCTGGCTGTGCGGCGTGAGCGGCCGCTCGACGTCGGTGAGCACCGTGCCACGGTTGCCCAGATGGGCGACCAGGTCGTTGCGCAGGTCGATCTGCGGGCCGTTGGGATCCTCTTTCAGGCTCTTGATCACGTCGCTGAACACGTTCTCTTCGCCCTCGCCGAAGATCGCATCGAACAGCGTGCCAAATGAGTCGAAGGCCGCGAGCATGTCCCAATTGAAGCTGGTGTAGCTGGAGACGTTGGCCGGCACCCAATCTTGCGGCTTGAATTTGCCCCCGTTGGCGAACTCCGCCATCCGCATCGCTCGCTGATACGGCGGCGGGGCATAAACGCTCGTGCGGTGCACGGCCCCATAAGGACCGACGGCCAGGCTCACCACCCCGCCCACGCCTTGCACGGCATCGAACCCTTCGCTCTTGGCGATCTTGAGCGGGTCGGGCCCCGATCCGGCCGCCCGCGGGTTGTCGGTCTCGACCATCTCGAGCAAGCCGATCGGATTGACGTACCACTTCAGGTCGGGCTTGTGTGGGTTGTCTTTGGCCGCGCGCTCCATCACGGCCCTGTAAGCCGGCACGGTGTCGAGGCCGAGCTTGGGAGGCGCCGCCAACCGCCGCAGCAGCGTGGCCGCGGTGCCGATGTTGTCGGACACCAGCAGCAGGTTGCCGCGCAGGCCGTAGGCGGCTTGCGGCATTTTGTTTTTGCCCGCCGGCGGCAGGTTGAACATCGTGAGGTTGACGCCGGCCACGACTTGCTCGCCCGGCGTGCCGCCGCGGCGTTTGAAAGTGGCGGTCATTTTGTTGAGCTTGGCCTGGGCCTGGGGCACATTGCCGGTGACGTCGGCCATCAGGGCCATCGTGCCGTGGCCTTCGGGCGTGGGGATAAGGGCCACGGCCACCTCGCCGCTGGCCAGTCCCTTGAGCTCGTCCAGCGACAGGCCGATCTGCTGCTCGAGGCCGAAGCCCTTGGCATCCAGTTGCCGCTCGATGTCTTTGCGAAATGGCTCCAACTTCGGATCGTGGTACAGATGGCCGAATTCCGTCTTGTTCCAATTGTCCAAAAGCTGGACGAAGTTGCTGGTGATGACAAAGGCCTTGGTCGAAGCCGGAACCACCGCGTCCAACGCACGTTGGGCCACGCAGTCCGACGCCAAACCGAAACAGACGATTGCCGCCGATAGGCTGGCGCAAAGACTCGGGCGTGCCACGATGGTCTACTCCTTCGATTTTCACGACGAATCGGCTACCGCCGGCCGCAAGACCGATGCGGTACCGCGGTTTTCAAACGTCGCTGCGCGGCAAAGTAGCTGGGATGCGAGAAGTGTAGAAGTCTAACGGCACGGGCCGAATGTCGCTAGACCGGATACCCCGCTGCCGGGTGCACATCCCATACCGGCCGATCGCCCCACACGCCACGCTGGCGACCCGCCGGGGGCGGATTGTCCGTTTCGTCCGCATGGTGATAATCATGCCGATGCGAGACTACTTGAGCGAAGGCCTGATTCATGACGCCGTGCACGGCTACATCGCCTTTGTCTCGGGCCGCCTGCCACCCGGCGAAGTGGCCGAGCGGCAGGTGATCGACCATGCCTGGGTGCAGCGGTTGCGGCAGATCCACCAATTGCAGACCGCCTGGTGGGTGTTTCCCACGGCCGAGCATACCCGGTTCCAGCACGTGTTGGGCGTCATGCACCTGGCCAGCCGGGCCGTGACCGCCTTGTACCCGAGCCTGGCCGAAATCTGCCCCGACGTGCCCAGCCGTGGTTATGTCGAAACGTTGATGCGACTGGCCGGCCTGTTGCACGACGTGGGGCACGGGCCGTTCGGCCATTTTCTCGACGAGCACTTGCTGGCCGATTATGGACTGACGCACGAGACGCTCGGCTCGGCGATCATCGAGCAAGAACTTGCCGATTTGCTGCGCGGCGTGCGCCGCAATCCCAACGGCCGCCTGGAGGCCAACGAGCAGCTCGATCCGCGGCAAATCAGCTACCTGGTCACCCGTCCCAAGGCCGATAGCCCGGGGCCCGACTGGCTGCGGCTGCTGAGGACGTTGTTTTGCGGCATCTACACGGTCGACAACATGGACTTCGTCCTGCGCGACGCCTACATGTCGGGCTATAGCACCCGGTCGTTCGACCTCGATCGCCTGCTGCACTACAGTTTTTTCACGCCCGCGGGGCTCACGATTCACGCCCGCGGCTTGCCGGCCCTGGTGCGCTTCATCGGCGTGCGGGCCGAACTGTTTCGCACGTTGTATTTTCACCGCACGGTGCGGGCCTTGGATCTGACGCTGGCCGATTTGTTCGCCGCCAGCAAAACGCTGCTGTTTCCCGGCAACCCGCTGGAGCATTTGCGCCAATATCAAGGGTTTACCGAGTGGTCGCTGCTGGTGGACGTCTCGCGCTGGAGTTTGAGCCCCGATGCTCACCAGCGGGATTTGGGCGTGCAGTGGAACCGGCTGCTGGCGCGCGAGATCCACTGGAAGATGGCGGCCGAGCGAACCGTGTTCTTCGATCCGGCCTCGGCCGAGCGCGGCAGCATTTTCAGTCGCGAGGATTTTTTTACGGCCGCCCTGCGTGAGGCACTGCCGCCAGCCCTGCGCTCGACGGAGCTGCGCGTCGACCTGCCGCGGCACGTTCACCGGCCCGGCACGCGTGGCTCGGCGGCGGGCCAGAATTTCATCTTCGACCCGGCACGCGAGACCGTGCGGCCGCTTTCGGATCACGAGCTCGTGCGGCAAATTCCGCTCAGCTACCGCATTTGCCGCGTCTACGCGCCCGACGAATCGCTGCATGCCGAGCTGGCCACCGCCCTCGACTCCCTATTGCGCTCCGAAGGCGCCGACGACCGCACAAACATGTGAATCGTCGTCCTGGCGAGCCGGGAGCGTTAGCGACCGGAGTCCCCCCGGCTTCGATTTATTTACTCACACCGGCATCGCCGGCATCAGCGACTGCGCGATCGCGAAATAGACCAGAATCCCGGTGACGTCCATCAGGCTGGCGACGACGGGATTGGACATCAAGGCCGAGTCCAGGCCCATGCGCTTCAACGCCAGCGGCAGCATCGCGCCGATCAGGTTGCCGCAAATCACGACGACCGACACGCTGACGGCCACGACCTGCGACAGCGTGATCAGATTCGCGTTCATCGTCTCGCTGGTGGGCGTGAGCCAGGCGCGCGCAAATCCGACAAACCCCAGCGTAAACCCCAACGAGGCACCCATCAGGATCTCGTGCCACAGCACGCGGAACCAATCGGCCGGGGTCAATTCACCCAGTGCCAGGGCGCGTGTAATCAGCGTGGCCGATTGCGAGCCGCAATTGCCGCCGACCGAAATAATCAGCGGCAGAAACAGCACCAGCGCGGGATAGCCGTTGAACAGTTCTTCGTATTCGCCCAGCACGGTGGTGGTGAAAAATCCAGCGACGAACAAGATCGCCAGCCAGAAGCCACGCTTGCCCAGCAGGGTGAAAAAACCGGTGCGCAGGTAAGTTTCGGCCAGCGGCTCGACGCCGCCCAAGCGGTACACGTCTTCGGTCGCTTCGTCCACGATGACGTCGATCACGTCGTCGTGCGTGACGATGCCCACCAGCCGATCGTCGGAATCAACGATCGGCAGCGCGATCAAGTCGTATTCCATCAGCTTGCGGGCCACGACCTCGCGATCCTCGTCCACGCGGCCGCTGACCACGTCGGTTTGCATGATGGCCGAAATCCGCTTCGAAGGCGGGGCCAGGATCAAGTCCTTGAGCGACACGAAGCCGACCAGCCGCCGGCTATCGTCCACGACGTAGCAATAGTAGATGGTCTCTTTGTCGGGCGCCTCTTGCCGCAGCCGCTCGATGGCCGCGGCGGCCGTTTCCTCGGCCGGCAGCGTGGCGTAGTCGCTGGTCATCACGGCGCCGGCCGCAAAGCCTTCGCGATAGCTGGCCAGCAGGCGGATATCCTCGCGCTCGGCCCGGGCCAGCAGCGGCATGATCTGCTCGATGCGCTCGCGTGGCAGGCGATTGACGAGATCGGCCCGCTCGTCGTGCGACATGTACGTGAGCAGGCTGGCGAGCTGGCCGCGGTCCATCGTCGCGGCAATGCCGTCTTGCAGCTCGGCATCGAGATACGCAAACACGGCCGCGCTCTCGCGCCCGGCCAGCAAGCTCAGCACGAAACTGACTTCGTCGGGATGCAGGTCGTCCAGCAGCTCGGCGCTCTCGGCCGGATGCCGCCCGGCAAAGAATTCGCGCAGGCTGAATTCGTCGCGCTCGACGACCAGTTCGCGCAGATCGGGTGCCAGCAGTGGATGACGCATGCAATTGCCCGAGAAAAGCTAGGGATCGACCGAAGAATAACTTCTGTTTTTCCAGACCCCTCACCCTGCCCTCTCCCGCAAGGGGAGAGGGGTAGCGGAGAAATTATTCTTCGGTCGATCCTACGCCGAAGTGACGCAAGCCGAAAGGTCGCTGCCAACCGACAGGATACTGTGCTCGGGCAATTCTTGCC
Organism: Pirellulales bacterium; assembly: GCA_036268995.1. Classification (GTDB taxonomy): domain Bacteria; phylum Planctomycetota; class Planctomycetia; order Pirellulales; family PNKZ01; genus DATATB01. The sequence continues at coordinate 26,993 of DATATB010000111.1, forward strand.
AAGCGCCTGGAGAAGTCGGTTCGGACGCGACGAGCACTGCCCGGCCCGTGTCGAGCTGGCCGAGCGTTTGCCACTGGAGCCAGTGGTTCCACCGCGTGGCCAGCAGCAGCTGGCCGTCGGTCAGCACAAAATTGAAACGGGGCGTGCCTTGGGGATCGGCCGCACGCGACCGCCCGTCGAGTTCCTTCAATGCCCGACCCAGTTCGGCGGTGACCGCACCGGGCGGCGAGCCGAAGACACGATCGTAGTTGCCCGGCGCGAGCAGCCGCGTGAGCAGCCAGTAAAACACCAGCTCGCTATCGGTCGAACCACGCCGCCGGGCGAGCAATTCGGGTGCCGTTTCTTCGGCCAGTTGCCGCTCGAGAGCGCTAAAACCAGTGACCGTGCCGTTATGGGCAAACATCCACGGCCCCGAGGCGAACGGGTGCGTATTGGCCAGCGTCAAACTGCCGACCGACGCCTGGCGGACATGCCCCAGCACGGTGCGCGAGCGCACCGATCGGGCCGTCGACACAAACGTGGGATCCTCATAAGCCGGCGTGATGCTATTCACGATTTCCGGCTTGCCGGCCGTATAAAAGCCGATTCCCCAGCCATCGCCATGCTGCTCGCCCCGACTATCGCGGCAACTCTGCACCACCAGCGCATGCGGATCATCGGCCAGCGGCCCGGCGGCCGGCAGAGGGCGATCGGCGTGCATGGCGATGAGGCGACACATGGGGGAGTGAAAAGTGGAAAGTGAAAAGTAGAGGAAGATGGAATCCGGCCGCTAACTGAAATTGAACAATTCGTTTTGTTGCAGGCAGTCGCAGAGGCGGCGGTAGATGGACTCGAGGCGTTGGCGGTCGCTGCCGGGATTGGCGTCGATGGCGCGGAGGATGCGCCGGGCTAGGGGACCTTGGTTTGCGATGACGTTCCAGGCGGGTTGCCACGGTTCGGCCGCTGGTCCCAGCACGTCGGCTGCGTGTTTCAAAAGATGCTGCCAGAGCTGGCCGGCGGTGCTGCCCGGGGAGCCGGCAAAGCCGAAGGCTCGCAGGTAACGCTCGTCCTGAATTCGGGCGGCATCCCCCTCGCGCGCGGTTGCGGCCAACAGTTCGGCCAGCGGCTCGGTCGGCCAGGCCTGTTGCTCGGCAAGTGAACTCCAGCGCTCGGCCACCAGTTCTCGCAGCACGGTGATGATCGCCGCGCACACGGCCAGATCGGCTTGCGGGCATTCCTGCAAATCGAGCACGCGGATTTCGATCGCGCCGCGCTCGAAACGGGCGATCGCTCCTCGCGCGTTCAGCCACTCGTGTTGCAACACGCCCTCGGGATCGAGCGGCGAAATGTCCACGTATATCCGCTGAAAGATCTGCTGGTCGTAGTCTTGGCGCGTGAATACCGGCTCGGGCACGACCTGGCCGGTGATCGACGGGATTTTGCGCGAATTGCCGCGATACACGTCCAGCCGCGTGTCGAGCCAGCCGGTCGGGCGGCCGTCGCAGATCGGTGAACTGGCCGCCAGAGCCGGCAACAGGGGCAGCAGCATACGAATGGCCGCATGCAGCCGGCCGAATTGCTCGTCGCCCGCAAAGGGCAGGTTCAAATGCACGCATTGCAGATTCGACCAGCCGTGCCCTTGGCAGCCGAAAATCCGGTCGAACGTTTGATAGACCACGCTGTAGTCGTGCGGCCAAAGCTTGGTTTCGGCGTGCGGATCCATCCAGGGGTGCATGGCCGTGGGCATCAAGCGCGCTCCGTGCGCAGCCAGCAAGCGGCCGATCTCGCGCACCTGGCCGGCAAAGGCCTCGTTCAAGCCCTCGAGCGTGGCGGCCGGGCCGTTGGTCTTGAGCTCGATGACGTGAGCCACCAGCTCGTTGGACCAGGCAATCGCGCCGTGCTCGACTTCCGAAGCGATCTCGCCCGAGGGTTCGCGCAGCAACTCGTCGGCGATCGGCCGCACCGACAGCGTGTCGGCGTCGACGATCATGTATTCCAGCTCGACGCCCAGGGCCTGGAACAGCCCCAGCTCGGTGTCGGTCGTCGCGTCTATCTCACTCACAGGCTTTTCGCACCGGCCTTGCGTTGCTCGATGCGCTCCAAGAAAACTTCCATGATGCGGTCGTACAGTTCTTCCTTGAGAAAATCGTCCTCGACGCCCGCGTCGATGTTTGGATTGTCGTTGACTTCGATCACGTAGCATTGCCGGCCGATCTGCTTCACGTCCACGCCGTACAGCCCGTTGCCGATGAGGTTGGCCGCCTTGAGCGCCGTTTTGATGACTTGCCGCGGCGCCTGCTGGATGGGCAGCGTCTCGGTGCGGCCATAGCGGCGGGCGCCGCGGTCGTCCTTCTGCGTGATCTGCCAGTGTTTCTGCACCATATGATAGCGGCAGGCGTACAGCGGCTGCCGGTCGACGATGCCGATGCGCCAATCATACGTGGTCGGCAAAAATTCCTGGGCGATCAGCAGGTCGCTTTTCACGAGAAACAGCTCGGCAAAATTCGCCAGCGCGTCCTCGGTTTCGACTTTCACCACGCCTTGCGAAAAGGCCGCGTCGGGCTGCTTGAGCACGCAGGGCAGCCCCAGTTCGGCTCCCACCAGCTCGATGTTGTCCTTGTGCACCACCAGCGTGCGCGGGACGGGCACTTTGTAGCGGCCCAGCAACTCGGCCAGGTAGACCTTGTTCGAGCATTTGAGGATCGACTCGGGGTCGTCCATCACGACCAGGCCTTCGATCGCCGCCCGGCGGGCGAAGCGATACGTATGATGGCTGACGGCCGTGGTCTCGCGGATAAACAGCGCGTCGAACTCTGCCAGCCGGGCGTAATCGTCGCGGCCGATCAGCTCGCAGTGCAGCCCGAGGTTTTCGCCGGCCTTGATGAACCGCTGCAAGGCCTTTTCGTTCGACGGGGGGAGCGGTTCTTCCGGATTGACGAGAATCGCCAGGTCGTACTTCGCCGGCTTTTGCTTGGGCACGCTCACGCGCCGGCCGGAAAAATGCTCGCTGGCCACTTCCACCACGAACGGCTTGTGCTGCTCGGGAATTTCGTCCACCGGAATGGCGTCGATCGTGCGCAATTGCCACTTGCCGTTGTTCACGAACTGAGCCCGCAACAGCGGCGCCTGGAACAGGTTGAACAAGTGCAGGCTCAACCGGTCGTAGCGCCGGGCCAGGTTGCGGCCAAAGTACACGCTGAGGGTGAATTTTTCGGATTCGATCGGCGCCAGGCTCCGCTGGATTAGCTCGTCCAGATCGTCCGACACGTAGCGCACGACCGTCTGGCTCTTCAGATCCTGCAGCGACATGATGTTCGGCAGCGGCTTGTGCGATCGGGCCGTGGCCAGCAGCGTGACGTAATAGCCCAGCGTCTGGTAGCGGTACGAACGGCAGAGATTGAAGAGCTTGACGCCGCGCAGCTCGCCATATTCGGGCTTGGTCAGATACGAGCGCGCGTCGACCACCTCGACACCCGAAATGTCGAACGGCCATTCCTTCGCGTTGTCCACCACAATCAGAATCTGCATTGCGTCCCTGCCGGTAGATGCATCTCACCCTCCGCCGTTGCTCACACGACGATTCAATTTCATTTCGGCGTTTTCGGCGGTTCGATCATCAACAGGTTGGCGTCGTAGGTGATGATGCCCAGCAGGATCGCGCCGATCACCCGATCGATACTCACCGGGTACGGGTTGCTGGCCGAGACGGGATTGTTGCCCAACGGGTCGGCCACCAGCACCTGCCGGTTCGTGGCGTCGTAGCCGCACAACACGACGAAATGCCCCGACGGCACGCCGCGCACATCATCAAATTCCTGGGCCGGGCCATATTCGCGGGCGCTGCGATACAAATAGGTCGAGCTCAGGCCGGTGAGCAGCGGGATGCCGCGGTTCAAGTATTTGCGGATCAGGCCGGTGGTCAGATCGTCGAAGCGGAGCACGCCGCCGCGGTCGAGAAACTCGAGATACGCCTCGGTCGCCACGGCCAGCTTCGGCGACTTCTTGAATTCCATCTGCTTGCGAAGTCCCTCCTTGATCGGGGCCGGATTGAACGGCCGCGGCCCGAACCAGGTGGGATCGAACATCTGCACGTTGTAGGTGAAGATCTTGGCCTGGTAGCCCCGCCGCAGCGCGTGGCAGGCCAGCAGCACGTCCAGCGTGCCGCCGTCTTCCAAGCGCGGCACCTCGGCGATCACTTGCTCGAGCGAAACCTTATCTCCGTAGTAGCGATACACGGCCTGCAAACACGTCGGCCCGCACGTGAAGCCGTCGGGCTGGGGCAGGATATCGAGCGTGAGCTGGGTTTCCACGTCGTGCCTGCTTCCTGCAACTGCTGGGGGCCTCCGGCCACCGGACCGGACGGTTGGCCAATTCTATTGCCAGGGGCAAAGAAATAGAACCCCGATGCGCGGGCGGTCACGGAGTGTAGGCGAGCCGGGAGCGTGTGCGACCGGAGGACGCGAAGTACACCGGTCGCTCCCGCTCCCGGCTCGCC
>DATATB010000112.1:0-23652 GCA_036268995.1 Pirellulales bacterium
CCGCCGCTGACGATGTTCAGCGCGTAAGCGCCATTCACCTGGTTGAGGTTCACGGTCCCGCTGGCGTTGATCACCACATTTCCCGCGAGCGTCGTATTGTTCGTGCTGATGGTGAACGAGCCATTGGTCATCTGCTCGAACCCGTCGAGCGTGACGGCGCTGTCGGAATAGGCCTGCGAGCCGACGGTCGCGACATTCGCCAGGCTGACTGAACTGCCGGCCGCAGTGAGCGACGCGAGCGGAATCGATCCGCCCACGGCCGCCGCGAAAGTCGCTGTCGATCCGCCGCTTTTTCCCACGCTCAGGTTGAAATCGCCATTGACGGTGCTCTCGAACGCAATCGCGCCGCTGGCATTGGGGATCGACAGGTCCGCAGTCAGCAGGACTGGGCTGTTGAACGTGAGGCCCGACGTGGTGGTGATCGAGCCGCCGGCCAGAACCGTCGCTCCCCCGGCGCCGATGGTCAGGCTGCCAAGCGCGCTGGTCTTGCCGAGCGTGCCGTTGAAGGTCGTCGTGCCGGTGGTGTTGATCACCAAGGCACCATTGTTGTTGATCGTGCTGTTGAACGTGACATTGCCGCTGCCGGCTTGCAGCGTCGCCCCAGCCAGCCCCGAAAGCGTCACTGCGTTGTTGTAGGTCTGGTTGCCGCTGGTCGCCACGTTGCCATCCAGGAGGGTCGTGCCGACGGCGCCGGTCGAGAGGCTGGCCAGCGGCGTCGTGATGACCGAGCTGCCACCCAAGTTTGTCACGCCGGGCGAATTGAGCGTGACGCTGTAGGCTCCGTTGAGGCCGCTGAAGCTCATGCCCGCCGAGCCGGCACTGAACGTCGTGTTGGCGGTGAGCGTCTGGCTGTTACTGTAGGTCTGAGCGCCGGTCGTCGTAATCGAGCCGCCACCGAGCGTGCTGGTCGTAGTCCCCTTTATCGTGACCGCCGCCAGCGGCGTGTGGGACCCAATGGCGCCGGCCAGCACCAGCGTGCCGGTATTGATAGTTAGAGTCTGTGCGCCGTCGATCGTGTTGTTGATGCTGATGGTATTCGAGCTTCCGCTGCCCAGCGTGACGTTTGCCCCCAGCGTCAAAGGGTCGTTGATGGTCAGCGCGCTGGTCGTCGTGATCGAGGCGTCTACCAGCGTGCTGCCGGCCGCATCGGTCGTGAGCGAGGATAGAGCCGTCAAGCCACCCACCGCGGCGCCGAATGTCGTCATGCCGGAGCTATCGACGGTCAGGGTATGATTGCCATTGACGGTACCGTTGAAAGTGACATTCCCGCTGCCGGACGCGAGCGTGTCATTGCCGGCGAGGGTAATAGGGGCGTTGTAAACCTGGTTGCCGGTCGTGGTCACCGAGTTCAGACTGAGACTTGTCGCGACGATGGACAGGCTGCCGGCCACAAGGCTGGACGGCGTAGTCACGGCGTCGGCGCCGCTGCCGGTGATCGACAGCAGGCCCGAGGCGTCCAGTTCTCCCAGCTTGACCTGGTCGCTCGAGTACGACCCGCCGGCATTGATCGCCAGCGTGGCCAGCGAAGTGAAACCGGCCGCGGCGCTCACGTCGGTCAGATCGATGACATTATTATAAGGTCCGGCCGTGGCCGTAATATTGATGGCCGTGACGGCGCTGGCCAGTGCCGGCCCGCTCGTGGGATTGGCGCCGTTGACCAGCACGTTGCCGCCCGAAGTGCTGATCGTCACGTTCTGCGGGCCGTCGACGTTCACCGTCAGCACGCCGCCGACAAGCGTATCGGTGGTCACGACGGCGGGAATCTGGATCACGATTGTGGCCGTGTCAGTGGCGGTCGAAAAAGCCGTGCTGCCGCCATTGGAAGTGGTATCGACGAGCGTGCCCGGCGTGCCGGTTCCCAGGTTCCAGGCGCGATACGTAAACGTGGCCGTGCCGGTGTCGACGCCGTCGGGCGCGAACTGCACGAGATCGGTCGACGCCAGCAGCAACGACTGCGTGTCAGTGACCGTGCCAAAATTCGTCCAATTGACGCCGTCGGGCGAATACTGCCAATTGCCGCCCGGTGTGGACTGGCCGGTCACGGCGATGTTGTACGAATCGTTCCCATCCAGTATCGAACTGCCCACGAGCGCAGCCACGGTCTCCGACGTGCTGGCGGGGAGGTTCGTGCTCACCGGCCCGAACATGGGCGAGATGGGATTCAGTATGGGGGCGCTGCTGATATAGCTGATTTCCCCGCTGTATGCGATCAGCGCGGCCCCCGCGGCGACGGATGCCGGATGCGAGTACACCTGGTTGCCGTCGGTTGTCACACTGCCGTCGATCGTGATCGGACCGGTGGACAAGACCGATAGGCTCGTCGGCCTGCTGATCGCCCCGCCCAGGATCGTCGACCCAGTCGTCGTCAGCGAAAGTGCGTAGGCGCCATTGAACTGACCCACGCTAATCCCGCCGTCCCCGACGTTGAAGGACGTATTCCCGTCCAAGGTAGTCACGCCATGGATCGTTAACGAAGGCAGCGCGGTTGTGCCACCAAACGTGCCGGACACGAAGGTGGCGCCCTGCGCAATCGTGAGGCTCCCCGGCCCGTCGACTGTCGGGCCCCAGAACTGCGTCTGACCGTCCGTAATCGTGGTATTGGATTGGAGCACGACACTATTATTGAAACTGACCAAAGTGGCGGCCTTGATTGTGCCGGCGTTAATCACGGTCGTGCCGCCCGGGCCGATAACGATGCCGTTTATGCCGAAGCCGCTGCTGCCAACCGGTCCATTGAATGTCGTGGTGCCGGAAGTAGCCACCGAGATATAACCGCCAGTGATTGCGCCGAAGGTAATATTGCCGCTGCCGGCATTTAGCGTGACCGTTCCGAACGAAGTCGGGCCGTTGTATGTCTGGTTGCCCATCGTCGTGACGCTACCAACGACCTCTGTGGCCGCAGACGTGACTGTCAGACTTGCCAAAGGTGCCACGTTGCCGAGGCCGGGGTAAAGGGTAGCCGAACCGGTTGTACTGACCTGGACGTTGTGCTGCCCCTGGAGCCCCTCGATTACGATGTTCCCGCTGCCGGCGCTGAACGTCGTGTCGGCCCCGAGCATCAGCGCGGAATTGATGTTCAGCGGGCCAGTGGTTGTGATCGAGCCGCCGGAGAACGGACTGCCGGCTGGCGAGCTGAGCGTAAAGCTCGTCAGCGGCGTGATCGAGCCGATCGCCCCTCCCAGATTCACATCAAAGGAGTTAAAGGCAAGCGAGTGCGCGCCATCGACGGTACTGCCCAGCGTAACGCCGAACACACCGGACCCGGCCAGGGTTACGTTGCCGCCCAGCGTGATTGGGTCGTTCAGCGCCAGGCCCTGGATGCCCAACGCGGTAATCGAGGCATCGACTGTCGTCGTGCCGCTGGAGTCGGTCACGAGACCCGACAAAGGCTGTAAGGCCCCCACGGCACCGGTAAACGTCGTGGTGCCGGCCGAGTCGACGGTCAGCGCATAGCGACCATTGAGCGTGCTGCCGAAGGTCACATTGCCGCTGCCGGCCGAAAGCAACGAGTTGCCGGCCAGCGTTACCGCCGCGCCGAAATTCTGCGCGCCGCTGGTTGTGATGTTTCCGTCGATCGTGATCGTGCCAGTGGTGCCGGGAGTGACCGCCAGGCTGCCCGCCGCGAGTCCCGGGGCCAGCGTCGCTTGTATCACGCCGCTGCTCGAGACCGTCACCGCGCCGCTGGCATTCAGTGCTCCCAACGAGACTGTATCGATGCCAACCGGGCCGCCGGTGGCGATCGTCACGGTCGACAAGTTAAAGCCTGCGGCGGCGCTGACGCCCGAGAGGTTGATCGTGTTATTGAAGTTCCCGGTGCCGGTGATGTTGATGGCCGTGACGCTGCTGGTCGACGCGGCCCCGGTCGTGGGATTGGCGCCGTTAACCAGCACCTTCCCTCCCGAGTTGGTGATGGTCACACTGTCGGCGCTGTTGAAATTGACGGTCAGGACGCCGGCGGAGAACGTATCAGTCGTGAGCGACAGCATGCGTCGCTCTTCCAACGATTCGATCCGCAGCAAGCGGGCAACAGGCACTGGTGCGCGGCGGCGATGCGGCGCCCTTCGCGATGGTCGGCGGCGACGGTGAAGCATGGGAGCATTCGCGCTTGCGCGCGGGTCTTGGCGGGCGAAGCTGGATGCAAACGGCCACGGTATTGTGACCGACTTGCCGGCCCGCGCCAAGAATAATGAAGTCGCCCAATACGCTTTCCTGGTGGGGGGTTTTTCTTCGTCACCCCTCTCACTTTGGGAGAGGCTGGGAGAGGGGTCTTCCCCGCGCCCATCGCGCCCACTTGGGGGGTGTCCGGTCGGCCGCATTGCGTCAGTCGGCTTTCGAACCGATGCAATACAGCCATTCTTGGCGCGCGTCGCCGGCTCCCTTTGCCACCCGCATGTAAATGCGATTCGCACAAAAGACCGGAGTGGCGTAAACGTCCTCGCCCAATTGATTCTCGGCAATCGGCTCGTACGCGCTCGGGCTGGCCTTGAAGATGAACGTCCGACCTTCCTGGTTGGTCGCGAAAATCTTCTCGCCGACCAGAACGGGCGACGTATTGAATGTCCCGCCCAGGCGTGCCTTCCACAGCTCTTCGCCAGTGCTGCTCTTCCAGCAAAAGGCAATTCCCGCATCGGTCACGGTATACAGGCAAGCATCGTGCACCAGCATCGACGGGACGTAGGTCCGCGTCTCGTTTTGCCAGGCCACCGTGCCCGAGCCATCGGCCTTGACGGCCACGGTCAGCTTCTTTGGGTAGCCGCCGCTGGCGAAGACACGCTCGCCGTCGCTGACGATCGTGCCGACGCATTCGGTCGTCGAGCCTTCGATCTCCCACAATCGCTTGCCGCTCAGGGGTTCGAAGCTGGAGATGGTATCGCATCCGGCCAGTAGCAGTTGATCGCGCCCGGCGACCGGCAGGACAATCGGAGACGTGTAGTTCGGGAGCTGCGGCCGGTCGTGTTGCCACACGATCTTGCCCGTGCGGCGATCCAGCGCGGCGATCACTCCGCCGGCCTTGTTGTCCGCGGAAACGATCACCAGCGGCCCGTAAATCGCCGGCGAGGAACCGAAACCTTGATGCGTCGTAAATTCCGAGATTTTGGTCTCCCAGACTTTTTGTCCATCCAGGTCGAGCGCCGCCGTATAAACGGCGCCGTCATGCAGAAAATTGGCAAAGATGCGCTGGCCGTCGCACGCCACGGTGGCCGAAGCTTGCGAGCTTTTCTGATGCCCGCGCCGGTCGAACCCACCCGAGTGTACATCGACCTTCCACAACGCGCGACCGGTGCTGCGGTCGTAACACAAGATCGACTGGACCTCTTGCTGCTCATTGGCCGTGGCCAGGAAGATGCGCTTGCCGACAATCGTCGGCGAAGCATGACCGCGGCCGGGAACTTTGGTCCGCCAGACGATATTTTCGGTTTCGCTCCAGCGGAGCGGCGGCTGCTGATCGGCCGCCGCAATGCCGTCGCTGGTCGGCCCGCGCCACCAAGGCCAATCAGCCGTGGCCGCCGAAGCAGCAGAAGTCTTTAATTCTGCCGCAATGGACTCCGGCAGCACCGTGAAAGAACAAAACCCTACGGCGATCAAAGCCAGCGCTGCAAGCCGGCGAACAAAAGGCTGGTGCATGCGAATTTCCGTACAGAGCGAGATGCAAAAAAGGCGGGAGCTTGGTCGGACAGCTAAGTCGAACCTGGCCAGGATTTTGCCAGTTTAACCGCTAATGCACTCGGCCGCGACCACGTTCTGCGCGATGCCAACCAGACAGTAAGATGGCGGACTGCAGCCGACATGTCCTCGGTAACCGAATCGACGACCGAAATCAGGCACGACAGCTTAGGGTGAGAATCGGAACGGACCGCCGCGCAAGTAATCGCATGCTTAGCCCCAGACCTACTCGAAACGACCTGCTGGCGGCGGAAGGCAAGCGCCTGCCGGACGTCATTGCACCACGTCTCAAGATTTTGTTTAGCGGAATCAATCCGAGCTTATACTCGGCGGCCGTCGGCCATCATTTTGCGCGACCTGGAAACCGCTTCTGGCCGGCGCTGCATGCCGCCGGTTTCACGGATCGACTACTATCGCCAACCGAAGACCGCAACTTGCTGGCTTTGGGCTACGGCATCACCAACATTGCGGCGGGTGCAACGGCCAGAGCCGATCAATTGTCGGACGACGAGCTGGCCAACGGCCGAAGGCGGCTCTTGCAAAAAGCTCGACGCTACCGGCCGCAGGCTCTGGCGATTCTTGGAGTCACCGCATATCGAACTGCGTGGAAACGTCCGCAGGCCGCCCTCGGACTCCAATCCGAGCGAATCGACGAGACGCTGGTGTGGGTGCTGCCGAACCCCAGCGGATTGAACGCCAGCTATCAGATCCCGGCGCTAGCGAAAATCTTCCGCGAGCTACGGCTTGCCGTGGCAGGTTTGGAAGCTGAGGCGTAAATTCTGTGCGGAGCAAACAACGAGGGCGAGTCTTGGAATTGAAAGTTGCATTGCAGCCGCCTAGTGTCTCTGCAATCGCAGCCGCACAAGCAGATCGTTTAGGGCCGCGGTGCCTCGCGCCGCTTCTGGCAGCTTGCTAGTTTGGAACGCTCGTTCCAGCGCGGCGGTCAATTGCCGATACTCGTGCTCGTGGAACTCGAGGTCGGCCGTTTCGAGCAGTCCCTTCTCGTGGCCGTCGACTTTTTGGGCGATCAGATCGGGGATATAGGGCAGTTTGGCCGTTTCGTTCAAACGGAGCAGGTTGGCTTCGACTTCGCCCGTTTCCATCAAATGGATGCCGGTCAGCAGGACCCGGTACACGTAGAGCAGCGGCTTCACGCGCGGAGGATTGTCAGTCTGAAACAGCTTCCACTGCGTGGCGGCAAAGCCCAAATAATGGTGCGCATGATGCTTCGTGATACAGTCGGCAGCCAGGGCTTTGAGTTCCTCGTGCGCTGGCGTGGTATGGACGACCAAGGGCGAGAGCAACTGCTCCAGCACGTAGCCGTTCTTCTTGAGCATCAGACCCAAGAATTTTTTCGCGTCATGGGTGACGAGGTCGATTTCCAAGCCGTCGTGGACGCCCGACTTTTCAACCGTCTCGTCATTCGGATTTAGCCCGACGACTTCCTCCAGCGGCAACAGGTGCACGCCACGCAGATCGTAATCAGAGTCGGCCGATGGAAAGCCGTACAAGTGCGCCCCGCTGATCGTGGCGAACAGTAGCGGATAGGGATGGCTGGCGATCTGGTTGTGCAGTCGAGAATCAACAACGGTGTCATCCTTGCTCACGGTAGTTCCTCCAGCAGTGCCAGGCGACGGGCTTTGACCAGCAGCATGTTGGCCCGTTCGTAGTCGGGCCGTTCGGGCAGGCTCGTCTGTTGCACGGCTTGTTCGAACTGCTGGTGCAGGCTCAGCCGCCATTTTTCGGTCTCTTCCCAGGGGATCTCGCCGCGTTTGACCGCCAGCAACTGTTCCCGGTAATCGTCCATGCGCACCGGCACAAAGCCGTGGCGCAGCACGCTGATGCCCGAGATCAGCAGTCGGAGCAGGTGCATCACGTGCTTCCACTTGACCTGGCCCTGGTTGCGGAAGTCGGCCTGCATCTTCTTGAATTGCGAAGCCACGTAGCCGTTATAGGTTTGAAATACCAGCCGCGACAAGAACGACGACCGCATCTCGAGCAGTTCCTCGCCCAGCGGCGTAACCTTTTCGACCAGCGGGGTGTAGAGGCATTCGAGCACGTTCGGGTTCGCCTTGAGCGCCAGCACGAGAAACCGCTGCAACTCCCAATACTGCTCCTGGGTCTCTTCCCGGTCGATCTGGTCGGGTACGCCGTACAGCGACCATTGCAGATTGGCCGGCGGCAGGTAGATGCCCCGGTAGTCGGTGTCGGACTCCTCGCCTTCCAGCCCGTAAGCACGAGAACCGACGATGCAGCGGAAAATGCCCCTGGCAAACAGGTCATTCCGCTGGGCCGTCAGCTGCGAGTCGCCAATTTCGCCCTCCTTATATTGGGCGAGCATCATCAGATCGTCTCGGCGCAGAGCTTCTTCGATGCCATCGAGAAAACGAACTCGATACGAATGGTTGAGATCGCCTGGCGCGCGCACGACCACACCGACCGAGCCGCGCGGATGCAGAATCCGCCCACCTTCGGCCGTGATATTTCGCAACGTCACGACCTGCGTGCCGACCGAATAGATCAGGTTCGGATTGTGATGGACACGATCGGTCATGACTCGGCCATCGTTAATGCTGGTCACTTCAAGGAGCAGATCCCAAAGCTCAGCTCGAAGCTTTGGAGACGTTCGGAATGCTTGTGCAGCAAGAACCCCAAGTCCGTGGCCAGTCGGCGGGCGGTCGCGATGGCGAGCAGCATAGATGCTGTGTTTGGGCGAACGACAACCGAAGGAACTATTTCGACAGCCTCGAGCCCGTCGCTGGCAGCATATCAAACGGTATCGACTGGCGTCACGATGCCGCCGCAGATTTGCGTATTCGATCTCCAGAATGGCCCGAAGGCAAGCGACACGCCCCCCGACAAGACGACACGAAGTTGTGGAAAAGGTTCAGCAAAAACCAGCGCGAATATTCGCTATCGCGATGCGCATCTTGGTTGCACGGCGCGTGCTGCCGAGATATCGTCGAACCTGGCTCCCGTGGAATCATGTCGGAAAGTAACTCGGAAACCAATCATGAAAATTGCGCGTCTGCTGTGGGCTCGGATATCTCTTGCAATCTGCGCGGCCGTCGCTGCGCCTTGCGTCGCTGCCGACCAGGCACCGGCAAGTTCTCCGCCCGCCGGAAAGCCGAATATCTTGTTTCTGCTGTCGGACGACCATAGCTATCCGTACCTGGGCTGTTACGGCAATCCGGATGTGCAGACGCCGAACCTGGATCGCCTGGCCGGCCAGGGGCTGCGCTGCGACCGGATGTTCGTCTCCTGCCCGCAGTGCGTGCCGTCGCGCGCGGCGCTGATGACCGGCCGTTCGCCGGTGGCCGTGCGGATGGTGCGCTTCACTTCGCCCTTGCCGGCCGACGTGGCCGGCTTGCCCGATCTGCTGCGAGAAGGTGGCTACTTCACCGGGGTTGGCGGGCGGACGTATCACCTGGACGGCCCGGCGACGAACAGCGTGCGAGGCTATTCCGAGATCGGTCACGTGCTTGACGAGCACCATCTGCGGACGTTCAAGAACCGCGTCGACTACATGGAACAAACGCGCAAAGGCATGACCCATTTTGGTGAGAAGCTGGCCGCGTTTCTCGACAAGGCGCCGCAGGGAAAGCCCTGGTTTTTCTGGCTCGGCTTTTCCGATCCCCACCACGACTGGACGACTCAAGGAACACGCGGGCCGATCGACCCGGCGAAGATCGCGCTGCCGCCGCACCTGCCCGACCTGCCGGGCGTGCGGACCGACCTGGCCCGATATTTGGCCGAGCTCGAGCATCTCGATGCCGACGTGCAGGACGTGCTCGACACGCTCGAGCGCCGGGGTTTGGCCCAAAATACGCTGGTGGTGTTCATGGGCGACAACGGCATGGCGCTGCCGCACGGCAAGGGCTCGCTCTATGACCCCGGCATCAATGTGCCGCTGCTGGTGCGCTGGCCGGGCGTCGTGCAGCCAGGACGCAACACGCAGGCATTGCTTTCGGGCGAAGACTTTGCACCCACGATGCTCGCAGCGGCAGGCATCGAGCCGCCCAAGGAAATGAGCGGCGTTAACTATCTAGCGCTGTTGCAAGGGCAGCCGTTCACAGGCCGCAAGTATCTGTTTGCCGAACGCGGCCCGCATGGCGGTGACGGTGGCATGAAGCCCGACATCTCGGCCGCCACGTTCGATCTATCCCGATGCGTGCGATCGGATCGCTTCAAGCTGATTTACAACTGCACGCCGAACCAGCCGGTCGGGCCGGTCGATAGCCAGGCCGCCCCGGGCTGGCAACAGATGAAGGCCGCTTTCGCCGCCGGAACACTGGCCGCGCCGCTGGTGAAGACCTATTTCACGACGCCTCGCCCGACCTATGAGCTCTATGATCTCGATGCCGACCCGGGCGAACTCAACAATCTGGCCGGCGACCCGAGTCACAAAGAGACCGAGCTGGCGCTGAAGAAGGCGCTCACGGAAAAGATGGTTCTGGACTGGGACTTTTTGCCGACTCCGCTGAAGTAGGATCGTCCAGTTGCCGCCGTTAAAGGTGCAGCCTGGCCTGGTCGCGGACAAACTCCGACCAAGCCGTCATCACGCCCGTGGAGCCGTCCCGGACAGTGCCGATCCAGCTCTCCTGGTCGCTCAACAGCACCCAGCCGACGAAGCGCCGGTCGCGGTAGCTGCGAACAAGGACGCCGGTCGAGAATCGAACTCGAAAAGCCATGTACTCCAAGCGAGCAGTCGCACGTGTTCCAATTTGATTGCGCTGATCTTCAGTGCAGATTAGCGTCGATTAGTGTTCTGTTGCCTTTCGGCGTTGGAATTTCTTCCTAGAGCTTGCAACGAAGATCCCAGCGCCGCGATTGGACCGGTTAGCCCTCACAGTAAGCTGCCAGTCTACGAAGGCGGGAAGAACACTAATTGTCACTGATCTCCACTAATCCTAAAGCAGCGCCGAGCGAGAGACGTCGGTGGGAGTCGAACCCACTGGGTAGCTGCTTTGCAGGCAGCCGCCGCGCCGTGCGGCTTCGACGTCAAGCGTCCTCGCCAGGAATCGAACCTGGTCCACGACCTTCGCAGAGTCGTATGCGAATCCGGCACAACCCGAGGACGTATATTCAGCTCAAGTGCCCCGCCGAGGAATTGAACCCCGTCTAACAGTTTCGAAGACTGCCGTGCTGTCCGGCACACTCGCAGGGCATTTGCTCACTCAGTATCCCAATCTGGAAACCGAACCAGGGCCAATTCTCGACCCATGTCGGCAATTTCCGTTTAGCACGAGCGCGAGGAGTCGAACCCCGTGCGACGGTTTTGGAGGCCGTCTGCTCTCCCGGGAGCACACTCGTATTCGGCTGGCGTCGGCCCGACCCGAGCCTGCCCGCTCGGGTCGGCCGTGCCAACGTCACCCCTAACTCTCCAGCGCCACGTTCCAGTACGCGTCGCTGACGAACTTCGACCAACTGGCGATCCGCACGCTCGGCGAAGCATACAACGGCTTCCAAGCCGGCCGAACCGGCTGCTTGCGCAACCGCAGGCCCGCCTGGACTGGCGTCCGGTCGGCTTTGCGCTTGTTGCAAGCCACGCACGCCAACACGCAGTTCTGCCACGTGCTCGTACCGCCTTGCGCACGCGGCACGACGTGATCGATCGTCAGCTCCTCGCTGCCCGGCTGCTCGCCGCAATACTGGCACGTGTAGTGATCGCGCTTGAAGATGTTCCGCCGGCTGAACGATACGGCCGCCGCCGGCAGCCGGTCGTAATCAGTCAGTGTGACCACCTCCGGCACGCGCAGCCGCATGCGGATCGCCCGGACGAACGGCTCGCCCTCGCCAGGCGCCAGCCGCGACCAGTCGGCCCAGCTATACATCTGGTAGTCATGCGGATCGACCACGCGGGACGACTCATTCCACAACATCACCAGCGCGCGCTCCACCGTCGCCACGTTCACCGGCTGCCAGTTGCGGTTCAAAACCAGCGTCGGACGCTCGAGTACCGATGCGACCATTGTTTCTCTCCTCTCTCCTTTCCCCGTGCTCCACTCCGCTTTCTCCAATCCACTCTCCAACCAGGGGTATCCGGGCGGGGTCGAACCGCCACCTTCTGGTTCACAGCCAGACGTGCAGAATCCGCTACACCACGGACACCATCGCGGGGTAGTCCGTTGTCCGTGGTCCGTGGTCAGTTGCCTACAACTCGTACAACTGACAACTGACAACTGACAACTGACAACTGGCCGCCCCCCAGCACCCCGACCAGGACTCGAACCTGGAACACCCAGTTAGAAGCAGGGCATGATGTCCATTTCACCATCGGGGCTTCCAAAACCAGCGGAAGGCAAGGGAGTCGAACCCTCATCTCGACTATCGCGAGAGCCGCTTTAGCAAAGCGGTCCGGCAAGCCGTATCCGGCTACCTTCCATTTCAACTTCAGTGGACCGCCGGGGAGTCGAACCCCGATCTCCTGCTTGCAGGGCAGGCGTCTTTCCGTTGGACCAGCAGCCCATTGCAGGTCCGGGTGTCGCACCCGGCAGTTGGAGCTTATGAGGCTCCACTGGGCACTGGCCCACCTGCGTCGTATTTCAAATTTCAGTGACCAAGGGGAGAGTCGAACTCCCATACCTTGCGGCACGACGTTCTGAGCGTCGCGTGTCTACCAGTTGCACCACTTGGCCGTGTTCCGCAATGACCCGTGCGGGAATCGAACCCGCCCTTTCAGCGTGAGGGGCTGACGTCCTACCGATAGACAAACGGGCCGTTTGCTGCTGCTACCGCCCTCGGCCTCTTTCCTCGCTCATCGCTCGGCGGCCTCGGTTGCTAGTGCGCCGGGCAGGAGTTGAACCTGCACATCCCGAAGGCGGGTGTTCTACAGACACCGGGGCTCGCCCATGCCCAGCCGACGCATGTTTTGGTTTTCAGTGGCACGAGTCGGAGTCGAACCGACAAACAGATCACCAAGGTTTGAGCTTGGCCGCTTTACCGGTTTGCGTACCGTGCCGAACTTTAAAGGCGTCCCCGATGGGATTTGAACCCACGATCTTCGCCGTGACAGGGCGACGAGCACTCCAGGCTGCTCCACGAGGACAAGTTGTTTCAGTAGCTCAGGTGGGACTCGAACCCACAGCATCCCTGGTTCTAAGCCAAGGTGGTCTGCCGATTGCCTACCGAGCCAAGCGGTTTGCAAGGTACCCAGAGCGAGAGTCGAACTCGCAGACGCGCGGGTTTAAGCCGCGCCGCTCTGCCGATTGGCGTACCTGGGCAATGCTCGAGTAGTCCCGGTTGGACTCGAACCAACGATCGTCACCTTGTAAGGGTGCTGCCTTCGCCGCTAGGCCACGGGACCGTCATATCACTGCACGAAGCGGAAGGCGTGAGACTCGAACTCACAAGCGACCAGGTCGCCACCTGTTTTCAAGACAGGGCCCTCATCCAGCCGGATGCCTTCCGTTTAAATTCCGATTCAACACAGTTCCGGGGGTTGGAGTCGAACCAACGGCCTCCTGGTTCAGAGCCAGGCGTCACTACCGGCAGCAACTGCCCCGGATCAATCGTTCTTAGGACAACGCTCGCTTTCGCAAAGTTCGGGGAGAAGGACTTGAACCTCCATCACCTGGGTCAAAGCCAGGCAGCCTACCGTTAGCCGATCCCCGAGCGCCTCTAATGATTGTGTCCAAAGAAAGAGGAACACTAATTTCCACTAATTAGCACTAATTAGTGTTAATTAGCGCCGCTTAGTGTTTCTTCTTCTTCATCCCGTTCCACGCTGTTCCAACTGCGGCGGCAGGAATCGAACCTGCGAAGGGGCGGTTAACAGCCGCCTGCCTGTACCAGCACAGGCCCCACCGCAATCAAGCTTTCCCCAGCCTGCTCTCCGTGGCAAAAAGCACCCAGCGGGAGTCGAACCCGCACTTCCGCCCTGGCAAGGCAGCAGGCAACCGCTACATCATGGGTGCAAAAGAACGTGCCGAATTGTCAAAGATCGAACTAATCAGAGCACCGGGAGGGAGTCGAACCCCCATTGCCGCATTACGGGTGCCCCAGTCGTGCCGCTGGACCACCAGTGCATCGGATTATCAGTGGGATCAGAGGGGCTCGAACCCTCACTCGCCTGGTTAAGAGCCAGGTGTGCTGCCGCTAACACCTTGATCCCGTCGTGTTTTCGTTTTCTGCGCGCATCATGGGCGCGGAGGGAGTCGAACCCTCGTCTTGTCCTTATAAGGAACCTGCTCTGACCGTTGAGCTACGCGCCGAATCGGTCGAGTAGGGCCGGAGGGATTTGAACCCCCACCTACCGGATTAAAAGTCCGGAGTGCTGCCGTTACACCACGACCCCCGAATCAGTCGGTCGAGACGTATACGTTTCAATGCCTGCAAGTCGGTCATGTTCTGGTCCTCGCGAGTCATCAAAAATAGTCCGGGGTGGAGTTGAACCACCGCCGACGACGTATCAGATCGTCATGCTTCCGTTACACTACCGGACAGTCGGGAAGGTGGGAGTCGAACCCACTGTCTCATGGTCCCAAGCCACGCGGGGCACCGTTCCCCTTCATCCCGATGGATTGATTGCCTCTCAAATAGCTCGTAGGGGAATCGAACCCCTGCCTCCGGCTTGAAGGGCCGGCATCCTCAACCGCTAGACGAACGAGCCGTCTCTCTTGTCTATGCGCGCACCTCGAGCTCGAGTGGGTCGGGAGGCGCTCGAATCCTCGTCTGCGGCTTTTCAGACCGCCGCTACACCATCTCAGCTACCGACCCAACGAAAAAAGCCCGATGTCCTTTGCGACACCGGGCTTTTTTGCGGAAGCCTTTGCAGTCCGTAGGACGGCCAGTGTCACAAGCGCAACGGATACAGTGGGAGCATATTCGCCGTACGTTCGGCAAAGCTCCTGGTACCGCTACGTTGGATCGAACTGGACCGTATGAACGACATGGCTGGATCGTGCTGGCTTGAAGTTTTCCTGTTGAACACGGCGGCAACATGCCGCCATACACCATTCTACCCCATTAGACGCGAAGGGGTTTCGCTTGGTTCGCAAGAAAATTGGAAATTGCGTTGCGATTGCTTAGCGCGATGACTCCGGGTGGCGAATTCCGGCGGGGACAGCATAATGGGCCGCTGAAACAAGCTCCGCGAGCAAGGAGGTTCAAACGGCATGAGCAATTCGTTCGCCCCCGGCCCCACGCCAAACACGGTCCGCACCACCGATGGCAAAGTCCTCACGGCACCAGCCGATTGGATGCTCGTGCCGCCCGGCGATGCCGCTTTGACGCGCCGGGTGAAAGCGGCTGGCGATCATTGGGTCGTCGCCGAAAAGAAGGGCCGCAAGGTATTCTCACGCGGCATTTGGGCAGCGGCCAAGACTATCGACCGGATACGTGCCGAACTCGAAGCCGAGCGGTCTACCGAGAGCTATGCCAAGAAGAAAACATCCAGCGCCCGCCGACGTGACAAGGCGCAGGCCGAGTACGTCGAAGACTTCCACGGTGCAGTGGTGGCGTATTTGGCCTTTCATCCGTCGCACGCGGATCTCGCCCAGCGGCTAGCTCGTGCAGTCACGGCCCATGCCACGCCGATTGGCAGCGGCACGGTCGCCCGCACGAAACGTATCCCGGTCGAGCAGCGGGCCGAAGCCGCTGTCATCGCCTGGATGCGGCACCAGACTACCGGATACGACGGAATGAAGGTTCCCAGGGTGAAAGGCAAGCGCCGAGAGATTCGCCGGATGCTGGCGCAGCGATCCAAGGAACTGCTGGCCCGGTATCGCCAGGGAGCGGCGAGTAAGGACGGCTGTCCGCTGCAGGCAGCGCTGGCCGGCCTCGTTCCCCGACCGGTCACTCCTTGAGCAAATGCTAGGGAAGGCAGTTCAACTTCACGTCATCCAGATAATAAACTGTCGAACCAGCCATCAGCGGCGGCCGCCGCATTACCGGATGCTGCCAGGCCGGCGACCTCTGGATGACTTGCATTGGGAAGTCGCGGCAGGCCGCTGGAGGTTCGTGCAACTGTGAAGCGCGCAAGTCACGGATCAAGGCCTCGCGCAGCTCAAATCGCTGGCCCGGCTTCATCGATCGACGCGGCAGCGGGGTAAGGCCTGGCGGAGGCTGGCTATCCCCTTGTCAGTGACCGAGGGGCCAACGAGGAGAGTTTTAAGTGTCGTGAGTCCGCCGAGCTTCTGCACGCCCGCGTCGGAGACATTGGTCTCGCGTAGATACAGGTTGCGCAGGTTCACGTTTTCGGCGAGGCTGGCCACGCCCTGGTCGGTGATGCGCGTCTTGCTGAGATCCAGCGAGTCCAGCCCGCTAAAGCGCCGTAATTGAGCGACGCCCGCATCGCCGAACGGCGTATTGGACACGTTGAGATTATTCAGCAATTCGCTGGGAGTCCACTGCGCGAAACCGCTGCCGGTGACGGGCGTGCCGACGACTGCCAAGTGCTTCAGCCTGGTCAGCGATTTAAGCTGCGCGAGGCCTTGATCGGTGATTTGCGCGCTGTTGAGCACCAGGTAATTCAGCGACGTCAGCCGGGCAAGCGCCGGCATGCCGCGGTCGGTAATCCGATTGCAACCGCTCACATTCAGCTCCTCGAGCGCTGGGAGATCGGTCAATTGCGACAGGCCCACGTCGCCAATCGTATTGCCGTTGAGCCACAGCTTTTTCAACGACGGCAGGCCGCGCAGGGGGAGTGCCGCTTCGTCCAGCCCGTTCATGTTGCTCAGCCGCAGCTCGACGACCGTGACCGGCCCGGCGGGCAAAGCCGAAGGATCAGGGATTTTTACTGGCTTGCCCGAAGCCGAACCCACGATCACCGTCCCTTTGACGCCCAGTGCCCAGAGCGCGAGTTGGCGCTCATCTCCCTTCTTGCCCAGGTGCGTGGTCCTGCCAGTCGGTGCGGTGGCGCTTGCGACTCGCGAGGCGACGTCGAAATTGTTTTTCCTGCGCGGACGTAGTCCGATGCTGGCGAGCGAAGCGTTGCTGCCAGGCGGAAGGAAATCGTCCTGGTTCCCCAACCAGACGTTTCGCACCTGGCCGGTGAAGCGGCACTTCTTGCGAGCATCGGCGCCGATCAATAAGGGCATCGGCCGGTCGAAATTCGGCGTCACCTTTGCCGGCTCTTGCTTGGCGAGCCGACCATTGAGGTAGGCAGCAAATTCACGGTCGACGGCATCGAACCGGACGATCAAATCGAGCCATTGCCCAACTAGGGCCCTATCGATCGGAATCTGCAGTTCATGGTCGACGTTGGCTTTGCAGTCGGACATCCAGGCATGCAGGACAGCGTCGTCTTGGCCCACAGCCATGGGATTGTGGCCGGCGCGTGAATCGCCCCAGTAGAAGATCATGTGGCTGCCGGGTTCGAGATTCGGCAACTGCACGCTGAGCTTGAGCGTCCAACTCTTGTCCAGTTCGAAACTCGGCCCGAGTTTGATCGGATAGCTTTGCGCTTGGCAGTCGAAGGTTTCCGGTAGCGATACCCCGTTAGCAACCGTTGCGGTCGAGGTATCGGCGCTGCCGGTCGGCGAATACTCGTCTTGATTCCCCAGCCACACGTTACGCAGTTGTCCGTAATAGCGCTGCCCGGTTTCATGCTCGCCGCCCAGGAACATCTTCATCGGCCGGTCGGCCGTCGGCACAACCAACGATTTGCCTTGAGCGAACAACTCGCCGTCCAGGTACATCGAGACGTCGTTCTGCGCGGCATCGTAATGGACCGCCGCACGGTGCCAACTGCCCACGACGTCCGCAGAGACTTTCCGCCCGAGCACAAACGTATCGTCCTTCTTCTTTCGGGCGTCGCACAGCCGCGTTTCCAACGTCTCGTGATCCAGCCGCAGACAGATCGGGTCGTGCGACCCTCGCCCGTCGCCCCAGAAAAACAACTGATGACTGCCGTTATCGAGGTTCGTGGGCAGGAACTCGAGCAGCAGAGTCCAATTTTTCTGGCTGTTGAAATCGGGGCCCGCCGTCACGGGATAAGCTTGCACGCTGCAATCGAACTGCTGCGGCAGCGAGAATCCATTGGCGACCGGCATCGGAGAGCTTGCTGCTCGGATTGAGATCTTGCCTCCTAATTCAGCCAGCCGCTTTTCGACTCGCGCTTTCGACAGTCCCGACAGCCCGGGCTCGGCCCGGGTGTACCAATAAGCGGCACCGGCGCGCAGATCGGCCTTGTCCTTGGTCTTGGCTTTTTCAGCCGCGGCAAACCAGGCATCGCCCCGACCCACCTGGACGTCAGGCTCATCCGCGGGCTTGAGATTCTCGACGGCCAGGTCTCTTAAGGGGCCATCCGAGCCCCTGGCCAGATGCGTGATTCCCTGCTCCCAGTCTCCCCGGACGAAACACAGGTAGCGGCCGGCCGCCAGATTCGCCACTGGGTCGTCAGCGTTTTCGGCCAAGGTTTCTTGGGCCTTCTGCCAGGCGTTCCATTGCTGCCGGGCCACGGCCAGCGATTTGCCAGCTTCGACGGCCAGCTTCGCCAGGGCTGGGTCCTTCGCCTTGCGAGCGGTCACGGCGGCGACGTCGGCAAACCGCTTCGCATCCTCGAAATCTTCGGCCGCTTGGGCTTCGTCGACGCGTGCCAGCGCCGCTTCCGCAATCGAGTGATTCGCTTCGGCCGGGTGCGGATGGGCCGCCATCTCAGTCAGGGCCGAGGCCAAAACATCCAGCGGCGCGACCGCGAAGCGTCTCGACAGCATGTCGATCGCCCGTTCGACCAATTCGGGATCCGCCGCGTCGACGGCCATTTCGGAAGCCTCGTGCACGACGACGTACCAGGCCGTGGCGTCATCTTTGGCTTGGGCCGATGCGTCGAGCAGCTTTTGGGCTAATATCGCTTTGGCTTCAGGCTGCTTGGCTTGAGCATAGTCCTCTTTATAAAGGTCTTTGATCATCGCCAGCGAAGCACGCTGGGCTTCGGCACTGGGCACCGGCAAGCGGCCATCACCCTCGGCCGCCAGAGCCGCGGGCGCTGTAGCGACCGACGCTGGGGAGTGTGCCGCCACAACCGGCACGGTCGGCACCGCGTTTGGCCCAGGCGGGGTCGAAGTGACTTCTGCGGCGGTCGACGCAACAGCCGGCAACGCTGGCTCGGAGGCAACCGGGGACACTAGCGGGGCAACAGTCGCCGACGGTTCTTTGGCAGGCATCACCTCGACCGGTTGCGGCGCCGACGATTCTTCGTTAGCCGTCACCGCGGTCGAGCGGTTCGGTTGTTCGGTGCTCGCTGGAGCCGCGACCGCCTCCGTAGCGGGTGGTTGATCGGTTTCTGGCAGCGAGGGACGCTCGGCCTGCGCCGTTGGTTGCGGCTTAGAGCCGAAC
Organism: Pirellulales bacterium; assembly: GCA_036268995.1. GTDB lineage: Bacteria > Planctomycetota > Planctomycetia > Pirellulales > PNKZ01 > DATATB01. The sequence continues at coordinate 18,943 of DATATB010000112.1, forward strand.
ATGACCCAAGCCCCGCCGCCAGCCGCCAGCAGCAGCACGACGACGGCCGCGGCCAGTGGCAGATTGGCGCTTTTTTTCTTGCGCCCCTTGCTCGAACTCGCCTGAAATCCGGGAAGCCGAATGCTTTCCGCGTTCCTGACGCCGCTGGTCGCGGTTGCGATGGAAACCGCCAGCGGTTGCACAAGGATCGGTGCCGCAGCCACCGGCACGGGCCGTGCCACCGTCGGCTCGTTGCGCAGGGTTTCGATCGCGGCGGCCAATTCCTTGGCCGTCTGGAAACGGGCGTCAGGCGACTTGGCCACCAGGCGAGCGAAGAGCTGTTCGACCGCCGGCGAAATGTCCGGCCGCAGCTTCGATAGCAGCGGGATGGCGGTCTGTTGATGGGCGGTCAGCCGTTTCATCACCGTGTCGCCACCGTACGGAGGCCGGCCGGTGAGCAGGTAATGCAAGACGCAGCCCAGGCTGTAGAGATCGCTCCGGGCGTCAGCCTGCCGGCTATCCATGGCCTGTTCGGGCGCCATGTAATCGATAGTGCCCATGATGCTGCCGGTATGCGTCAGATCGGCGCTGGGCCCCGCTCGCGGATCGGCCAATGGGTCGGCCATGCGTGCCAGTCCCATGTCCAAAATCTTGACGGCACCCTTTTTATCCAGCAGCAGGTTCGAGGGTTTGATGTCGCGGTGCACGACTCCCAAATCGTGCGCGTGCTCCAGCCCGCGAGCCGCCTGCAACACAAGGTCGAGGGCGTCGTTCACCGGCAAGATGCCCTGCTTCTTCACGACGGCGGCCAGGTCGGCCCCCTCGACATATTCCATGACCAGAAAGTGCATGCCGCCGGCTTCGTCGGCGTCGTAGGCAGTAACGATGTTGGGATGGGTCAGCCGGGCCGCGGCCTTGACCTCGCGCTGAAATCGGACGACGGCATCAGGCGAATCGAGCAGCTTCTTCGAGAGCAGCTTGAGTGCGACGACGCGATCCATCCGCCGGTGTCGGGCTCGAAACACTTGCCCCATGCCGCCGGCGCCGAGCTTGTCGAGGATCAGGTAATTGCCCAAAAGCAGGCCGTCGGATTTTTCCTGGTAGATCGCCGCGGCTTGAAAACGGGTGAGCTTGCCTTCGCGAACCAGGCCGCGTGCCAACTCGTCGGCGTCGACTCCGCGCTTTTCCGCCGGGAGGCCTTGCGCCAAGCTCTGCACTTCTTCCGATGCCATGATGCCGGAAGTGGCAAGAGCCTGCAGAAATTGTTCAACGGAAATCGACACCGTACACCCGGCCAGCGAGCGGCAAGAAACAATTACAAAGCCGTGGCTTTGATTGTAGGTGCTGCCCGGATTGCCTCGCAAGAAACTTATCGGCGAAGCGTTTAGGGCCAAATAGCGCTCTCGGCTGGCTGGGCGATGCTCATGGCACTTGCCTCGCTCCGCGTCTAGGGCGCCAGCAGGGCTGTCCGCGCCCCCCGCGACTCTGATACCTTGTGGCAAGATGCCGTGAGCACCCAGTCAGAGACGTCCGATGCGAACGATGAAAGCGCTGGTGAAAAAGAAGGCCGAGCCCGGGCTGTGGCTGGAAGACGTGCCGGTGCCGGAGATTGGCATCAACGACGTGCTGGTCGAGGTGCTGCGAACCGGCATCTGCGGCACCGACGTGCATATCTACAATTGGGATGCCTGGGCGCAGAAGACCATCCCCGTGCCGCTGGTGATCGGGCACGAATTCGTGGGTCGGATCGTCGAGGTGGGGAGCAACGTCCACGATTTCCATGCGGGCGAAATCGTCAGCGGCGAAGGTCACGTCGTGTGCGGGCGCTGCCGCAACTGCCTGGCCGGTCGCCGCCACTTGTGCAAAGACACCAAGGGCATCGGCGTGCAGCGGCCGGGGGCTTTTGCCGAATACCTGGCGCTGCCGATGACCAACGTCTGGGTTCATCACGCGGCTATTGCTCGCGACGTGCAAGCAATCTTCGACCCGCTGGGCAACGCCGTACACACCGCGCTACAGTTCAACGTGCTGGGTGAAGACGTGCTCATCACCGGGGCCGGGCCGATCGGCATCATGGCCGCCGCCGTTGCAAGGCACGCCGGCGCCCGCTTTGTGGTGATCACGGATGTGAATCCGTACCGGCTCGAACTGTCGCGAAAAATGGGAGTGACGCGAGCCGTCAACGTGCAGCAGCAATCGATTGCCGCCACGGCACGCGAGCTGGGCATGAAAGAAGGCTTCGACGTCGGGCTGGAAATGTCGGGCAATCCCTCGGCTTTCCGCGACATGCTGGCCAACATGTGTCACGGCGGCAAGATCGCCATGCTCGGCATCCCTGCGGCCGAAATGGCCATCGACTGGTCGACGGTCATCTTCAACATGCTCACGATCCACGGCATCTATGGCCGCGAAATGTACGAAACCTGGTACAAGATGACCGTGATGCTCGAGTCCGGGCTGGAGATTAGCCCGATCATCACGCACCATTTCCCGTATCAAGAGTTCGAAAAAGGCTTTGCCGCCATGCGTTCTGGCGAGTCGGGCAAAGTCGTGCTGACTTGGAAGGAAGGTTGATCGCCATGTCCTACGCGCGCTTTCAACAGCATCTCGACGGCCAGCTGCAGCAGATTCGCGACGACGGCCTGTTCAAAACGGAACGCGTGATCAGCTCGCCGCAGCAAGCCCGCGTGAGCGTGGGTTCGCAGGCGGGATTGCTGAACCTGTGCGCGAACAATTACCTGGGCCTGGCCGCGCACCCTGCCGTTTGCGAAGCGGCGGCCGAGGGGCTGCGTCAGTGGGGCTACGGCATGGCCAGCGTGCGGTTCATCTGCGGCACTCAGCAACCGCACAAGCAGTTGGAAACCGCCCTGTCGCAGTTTCTCGGCACCGACGACACGATCCTCTATTCTTCCTGCTGGGATGCCAACGGCGGCTTGTTCGAGACGATTCTCGGCGCCGAAGATGCCGTGATTTCCGACGAGCTGAACCATGCCTCGATTATTGACGGCATCCGGCTTTGCAAGGCGCAGCGTCACCGGTATCGCAACAACGACATGGCCGATCTCGAAGCGAAGCTCAAAGACGCCCGGCAATCGCGGTTTCGCGTCATCGCCACCGATGGCGTCTTTTCGATGGACGGCACGATCGCCAACCTGCCGGCAATCTGCGAATTGGCCGACCAATACGACGCCCTGGTGATGGTCGACGATTCGCACGCCTGCGGTTTTCTCGGTGCGCGTGGCCGCGGCACGCCCGAATTTCGCGGCGTGCAGGGCCGGATCGACATGCTCACCGGCACGTTGGGCAAGGCGCTGGGCGGCGGCAGCGGTGGTTACACGAGCGGCCGGCGCGAGATCGTCGAATTGCTGCGGCAGCGCTCGAGGCCTTACCTGTTCTCCAACTCGCTGCCTCCGCCAATCATCGCCGCCACGCTGCGGGCCTTGTCGCTCATCTCGTCATCGACCGAGCTGCGCGACCGGCTGGAGTCGAACACGCGTTGGTTTCGCCAGCGCATGACCGAACTGGGCTTTCAGATCGTGCCGGGCCAGCATCCGATTGTGCCGATCATGCTGGGCGACGCAGGGCTGGCGGCTCGCATGGCCCAGCGGCTGCTGGAAAAGGGCGTGTACGTGATCGGTTTCTGGTATCCGGTCGTGCCGCAAGGCAAGGCGCGGATCCGCACGCAGGTTTCGGCAGTTCATACGGCCGACGACCTCCGCTTTGCCGCCGACGCGTTTGCGGCCGTGAAAAAAGAACTGGCCATCGACTGAGTCCGGCAGGCTGATCTCGGCCGCAGTAGTGCCGAGGGGTCACCTTCGGCGCACTGCCAGCCATGAGCATTTGGCGCCTGTGACATATCATTTCCCAGAGACGTTGCGGTCGGATCGCGCGTCGACTGCGCTCGCCCAGCCGGGCGATGTGCCCGACGCTGTTTTCCGGCGTCGGTCAAGCGACCCGCCGATCGCGGCGCAGGACGAAGGCAAGGCAGCGCCGCTCCCAGTGTTGTTTTTCTTACGGCTGGCTCCGCAGAAGGAAATGATCGTATCCCAGCAAGTTCACCCGCGCCGTGCCGGCCGACTTGCCTGACGACATCGCGTCTGCAAACAATAGCGTCGGCCAATCGCCGCCGATGCCTTGGCCGACGAATGCTTCTGCCGCCGCAAGCCCTGCGGCCGTCTCCGCTTTCAGTCGAGCGAACGCTCCCGCGCCGACTAGCGCACTGACCGCGGCGGTCGCGTCCTCCCCGACGATTCCACCGTCGCCGGATATCGCGGCGGCATCGTTGCCGAATGTCGCCCCGTCCACATTGATTGCCCCGTCCACATTGATTGCCCCGTCCCCAGCGATCCCGCCGGACGGCGATCGGGCCACTGGAGCCTTTGGCGGGCTTGCCGACGAGCGTTTCGGCAGCTGTGACAGAACTGTTGGTCGAGATTCACGGCCCTGCTCGTGGAAAAAACGTGCCGGAACGTATTGACGGCAAATCGATTGTGCTCGTTTCCCGCGGTCCTACCGCGGGCATTAGAAACAAATTGAAACCGCTGCCGCCCTCCGTATGCTGATGTGTAATAGTAGGTATTCAGCCGACGACGTAACCGTTCACGGGTCGGGACAAAAAACTGCTCTTCGCTAGCAAGGGTATGCTTCGGTTAGTCTAAGGGCATGACGTCCCAAGAGCCGCCGATTACGCCTGAACAACTGGCCGCCTTGCCGCCGGTTTTTCAAGCTTTG
>DATATB010000113.1:0-92839 GCA_036268995.1 Pirellulales bacterium
TGACGCTCCCGGCTCGCCCAAAATGCGGCTATAATCGGTGGTTTGCGTTGCTCCGAAGTCCATGCTCGCCGCAAGCCCATGATTGCCGCCATCGATTCCTCCGTTGTCGATCAGTTGCGGGCGATTGTCGGCGCGGATGGCGTGTTGTCGGCCCATAGCGAGACGCTGGTCTACGAGTGCGACGGCTTCGTGATCGAAAAGAACTCGCCCGACGTGGTCGTATTTCCATGCTCGACGACCCAGGTGCAGCAGATCGTGCGCGTTTGCCGCGAGCACGACCTCCCTTTTTTGCCGCGCGGGGCGGGCACCAGCCTGGCCGGCGGCTGCCTGCCGGTGGGCGGCGGCGTGATGATCGTGCTCACGCGGATGAAGCGGATTCTGGAGATCAATCTCCGCGATCGCTACGCAGTCGTCGAGCCGGGCGTGGTGAATGCCTGGCTGACGCAAGCCCTCAAAGGCACCGGCTATCATTACGCGCCCGACCCTTCCAGCCAGGGCTCGTGTACCATCGGCGGCAACGTGGCCACAAATTCCGGCGGCCCGCATACGCTGAAGTACGGCGTCACCGTGAACCACGTGCTCGGCATCGAGGCCGTGCTGGCCGACGGCCGCGTGGTCGAGTTCGGCGGCCCGGCTGAAGACGCGCCGGGCTTGGATCTCACCGGCGTGGTGGTCGGCAGCGAAGGCACGCTGGCCATCGTCACCAAGGTCTGGGTTCGCATCGCGCGCGATCCGCAAGGCGTACGCACGCTGCTGGGCATCTTCGAATCGATCGACGACGCGACCAACGCCATCAGCGACATCATCGCCGCCGGCATCGTTCCGGCCGCCTTGGAGATGATGGACCAGGGCATCCTGACGGCCATCGAAGCCGCCTTTCACTTCGGTTTTCCATTGGATGCCGAGGCCATTCTGCTGATCGAAGTCGATGGGCTCGAAGCCGGGCTCGACGAGCAGCGCGAGCGGATTCTCGACATCTGCCGCCAACATCGGGCCCGCGAGGTGCGGCAGGCCAACAGTCCGCCGGAGCGGCAACTGCTGTGGAAATGCCGCAAGCAGGCGTTTGGCGCCGTGGGCCGGCTGAGTCCCAGTTACTGCACGCAGGACGGCGTCGTACCGCGCACGAAGCTGCCGCACATCCTCCGCAAGATTCGCGAGATCGGCGAGCGCTACCAACTGCGAACCGTCAACGTGTTCCACGCCGGCGACGGCAACATCCATCCGATTCTGCTGTTCGATGAGCGCGACCTGGAACAAGTTACCCGGGTGCTGGCCGCCAGCGGCGAAATTCTGCGAGAGTGCCTGGCCTGCGGCGGCAGCGTGACGGGCGAGCACGGCATCGGCGTGGAAAAACTGGACTTCATGCGCGAAATGTTTTCCCCTGACGACCTGGAGGCCATGCGTCACCTGCGCGAGGCCTTCAATCCCGACGGCCGCTTAAGCCCCGGCAAAATGCTCCCCACCGCCGGCGCCTGCGGCCTGGAGCAAAAGCATCCCGGCCGAAGGGCGGCACTGTAAGCGAAACAGCCTTTCCCGTATGCATGATTCAATGGCCATACTTTTTTGGAATTCAATACTGGAACACTAATCGGCGCTAATTAACACTAATCGGAATTCGTGGGAATTAGTGTTCCACTCTTAATTGTCCGTTAAAGATTTCGAACGCATCTCCCTCATTCATCATTCCGCATTCATCCTTCATCATTTCCTCCCATGTCCTCGCTAACCACCACTCTGCCGCTTACCGGCTCTTCGAGCCCCGCCGATCAGACCGAGGCGGCGGCGATGGTGCGCGAGGCATTCGAGCGCGGCGAGGCCGTGTTTCCGATCGGCGGCGGCACGAGCTTGGACTATGGCCTGGCGCCGAAGAACCCCGGCCGCGGCTTGCTGCTCGAGCGGCTGAACCGCGTGGTCGATTATCCGGCGCGCGACATGACCATCACCGTGGAAGCCGGCATGACGGTGGCCGCGCTGACCGATTTGCTGGCCGCCGAGGGACAGCGGCTGCCGATCGACGTTCCGCAACCGTCGCGGGCGACGATCGGCGGCGTCGTGGCCACGTCGGTCAGCGGCCCGCGCCGTTTTGGACACGGCACGATGCGAGATTACGTGATCGGCATCAGCGTCGTCGATGGGCGTGGCATGCCATTCAAAGGTGGCGGCCGCGTGGTCAAGAACGTAGCCGGTTACGACTTTTGCAAGCTGCTCACCGGCTCGCTGGGCACGCTGGGCGTGATCACGCAATTGACGTTCAAGCTCAAGCCGCTCGCCGAAGCCTCGACGTTTCTGGCCTGCGACCTGCCCGATCTCGAAAGCGCCGATCGGCTGCTTTCGGCCCTGATCACCTCGCGCACCACGCCGACGGCCATCGAGCTGCTGGCTGGCGAAGCATGGCAAAGCGACCCGGCACTGGGCTCCGGCCGGCCAGAAGTGCCGTTCCGCCTGGTAGTCGGCTTGGAAGGCAGCCGGGCCGAAGTCGATTGGATGCAAGAACAGCTCGCCCGCGAATGGGCCGAGCAAGGCGTGCCGCAACACCGGCTGGTGCCGGCGGCTGACGTATCGGGCTTATGGCAGCGGCTGACCGAGTTTCAAACGGGCCACGATGCGGCGCTAGTGGTCAAGTTCAACGTGCTACCCAGCCGCGTGTGCGGACTGCTGACACAGCTTCTCGAAACGTTGCCGGACTGCTCAGTTCAGGCCCATGCGGCCAGCGGCATTGTGCTGGCCCGGCTGGCTTCGCGGCCGGCCGACGTGCAGGGGCTGCTGGTCAAGCAGTTGCAGCCGGCGGCGATCCACGCAGGTGGCCGAGCCATAGTTTGGGCCAATCCGTCGGGCGAAGATCTGACACGGCAGGCCTTCTGGGGCACCGCCGGCAGCGATGTGGAACTGATGCGCGCCGTCAAACGGCAATTCGATCCCAGCCATTTGCTCAACCCTGGCCGCTTTGTATACGGAACATGATGAAAGACGACGCCAATCCGATCGAGCATCCGGCCGCGGCGCCGGCAGCGAGCCCCTCGCCGGTGCGCTTGCCCGGCTCGGACATCGACTACGGACTGTTTCTCGACTGCGTGCATTGCGGACTGTGTACCGCCGCCTGCCCCACGTATCTGGAGTTGGGCAACGAGAACGACAGCCCGCGCGGCCGCATCTATTTGATGCGAGCCGTGACCGACGGCCGGCTGCCGCTGACCGATCCCGTGCGCCGGCACTTGGAACTGTGCCTCGATTGCCGGGCTTGCGAAACGGCCTGCCCCAGCGGCGTGCAATACGGCAAGCTGATCGAGCCGTTCCGCGTCGGCATGGAACAAGCCGCCGGCTCGACGAACAAAACGGCCGACTGGTTCCACCGGCTGGTCTTGTTCGGATTGTTCACGCGGCCGGATCGCATGCGAATCATGCTGCGTCCGGCACGCATGGCCCAGCGGTTGGGATTGATGTGGCTGGCCGAGAAAACCGGTTTGATGCGATTATTGCCCTCGCGCTTGAGGCAGCTCACGGCGATGCTTCCGCCGCCTGCTCCGGCCGAGCCGGCGTTGCCCGAGTTCCTGCCGGCGATCGGCACCCGGCGTGCCCGGGTGGCATTGTTCACGGGCTGCGTGGCCGACGTGATGTTCCGGCACGCGCACTGGGCCACGGCTCGCGTCTTGCAGCAAAACGGCTGTGACGTGCTGGTGCCTCGCGGCCAAACGTGTTGCGGCGCGATTCATTTTCATGCCGGCGCCAGCGAGCCGGCCCGCGAGTTGGCCGATCGTAACCTGGCGGCCTTCAATCCCAACGACGTGGACGCGATTGTGGTGAACGTGGCCGGCTGCGGCTCGATGCTCAAGGACTACGGCCATCACTGGCACGACGCGCGCCACGACCAGCGGGCTCGCTTCGCCGCCAAGATTCGCGATATCAACGAGTTCCTCGACGAGCTGGGCTGCATTCCGCCGCAAGGCGAAATCCATCTGAAGGCCACATACCACGACGCCTGCCACCTGGCCCACGCCCAGCGGATTCGCGAGGCGCCGCGGCGACTGCTGGCGCTGATCCCCGGCCTGACGCTCGTGGATTTGCCCGAGAGCGAAGTCTGCTGCGGAGCGGCCGGCACGTACAATCTGACCGAGCCCGAGATGGCCGGGCGGCTTGGGCGTCGCAAGCTCGAGCACATTCGCCGCACCGGCGCCGAAGCCGTGCTCACCGCCAACGCCGGCTGCCTACTCCAGATCGCCCGCGAAGCCCGCCAGCAGCACCAGCCCCTCTGGGTCGCCCATCCCATCGAGCTCTTAGACTTAAGCTACCGCAACCTGCAGCCGCCACGGTGAACGATTACCAATCGATTGGCTGAATCTCATCTTGGGCAACGTGCCGCACCGTCAATACTTCCACGCCGTTCCCAATGATCCGGAACAACGCGCGGTGCGTGGGCTGACTGCCAATGCCTAAATGCAACTCACGGATCTCGTACGCAAACCGAGCCGATTCGTGCGCCAGCGGACACCGCTCGGGGTTTTCAGCCAAAGAGAAAATGTGCGCGTTGATTTCGCGCAGCCAGCGAAGCGCTGGTCGAGCGATCGTCGCTCCGCCCACCACGCGGCCGACGCCTCGATTTGGGCTTCAGCAGCGGCAGTCAAGCGCACGTGGTACTTCATGCCGAGAAGCGCGCTCTGAGCCGGGCCTCAATTCGCTGGGTGGCTTCGTCGAGCGGTGCGGTGCGGCCCGCGTCGGCGTCGGCGATCCCTGCCAGCAAAGCGGCTATGTCAGCCTCGTTCCGCAGCAAATCGAACATCACCGGGTCCACGAGGAAATAGACGCGGTGGTTCTCTTCGTCCTCGACCGCGACCGGTGCACCGCGCTCGATCAGCGCTTCACGTTGTTCAGCCGTAAGTTTTGGGGTCATACAAGCAGTATACACCCGATGCGCCAAAAGTGGATCGCATTGCCTCCTGCCGGCCACTGCTCGCCTAGCGGCAAACCAGGCTGTCGACTTCGAAGGCGGCGAGGCGGTGGACGAGGCGGGCGGGCGATTGGGGGCGGCGGAGCGGCTCTTTGGACAGCATGCGATGCACGAGCGAGGCGATGCCGCTGGGGATTTCGGGCGCGAGGCTGCGCAGGTTCGGCGGCCGCTGCTGGCGATGGGCCTGAGCCAACTCGGCCAGATCGTTGCCCTGGAATGGCCGGCGGCCGGTGAGCATCTGGTAGAGCATCACGCCCAGGCTGTAAATGTCGCTGCGAATGTCGCAGCGCAGCGTGGAGACGATCATTTCCGGCGCCAGGTAATGGATCGAGCCCAGCAGGCAACGATCGAGCACCGAACCGACTTCGCCCGGCCGGCGGGCAAAGCCCAGATCGATGAGCGTGGCGTGGCCGTCGGGACCGATCAGCAGGTTGCCGGGCTTGACGTCGCCATGCACCCAGCCGGCTGCATCCAGCGCGGCCAGCCCCTCGGCCGTCTGCCGGGCATACCACAAGCTCTCGGCCAGCGGCAATCGGCCCTCGGCCAGCAGCCGCTCGAGCGAGCGGCCTTCGAGGCAGGGCATGACGACAAAATGCGGCGGGCTGCTCGTACGGGCATCGAGCACCGACGCCAGGTGCGGATGACGAACCTGCCGGCCGACTTCGGCCTCGCGGGCCATCGTGGCGATGGCCGCCGGATGGTGCTGCCAGCGCTCGTGCAGCACCTTGATCGCATAACCGGCCGCGCGCTGCGGCGCCGACGCGGGCCGCGCGCGATAGACGCGGCAGAAGGCCCCTTCGCCCAGCGATGCCGTCAGCTCCCAATGGCCCAAACGCACGCCGGCGGGCGAGGCGGTGCCGGATAGACTCGGCCCGATGGCTGGCGGATCGATGCGCATTGGGCCAGTAGTGGGCATAGCGGGGGCGCGCTCCTACTGGGAAAATCGGCTGCGGCCGGGGCCGTTCTGCACGGAGGCTGCGGCCAATTCCGGTCGTAACGGCACGGACGGCCGTTCTCAATCAATTTGAACAGAAGGCCGCGAAGAGCGCTAAGAAGGAAGAAGGAGAAGACGAACACGAGAACCGATTGGCCAAGAAGCGTGACGATCTCAGATGACTTCTGCCAGCCCTTTCCTTCGCGTCCTTTGCGAGCTTCTGTTCAATTAGTTTGCAGGAGTGCTTACCGCATCGCCTGCTCGATCTGGGCGATGTAGAACGAAAAAATCCTAAAGATCAGCAGCGTGATCAGGGCGGCGACGGCGGCCCACACCAGGAAGCCGGCCACCACGCCGAGGCTCTCTAGCGCCCGCTGGGCGCGGTCCTGGTACTGGGCCGAAAGCGTGGCCATGGTCTCGGGCAGCCGGCCGCTGGTCTCGCCGACTTCGATGGCATCGAGAAACTCAGGCGGGAACACGCCGGTGGCAGCCAAGGCCTCGCTGATCTGCTGGCCCCGCCGCATCGAGTTCACGACGTCCTCGCAGTGATCGGTGTAATAGCGGTTCTGAGTGCTCCGCAGGCTCAGTTCCAGCGCACGCTGCAAATCCATGCCCACGCCGTACGTCAATTGCAGCGACCAGGCCAGCCGGGCCAAAGCCAAGGTGCGCAGCGCCGGCCCGAGCACGGGCACACGCAGCACGGCCCGCTCGATGGGGCCGGTCCAGAGCATACCCCGCCGCGTACACTCGTAGAGCGCGGCGAGCACCAGCGCGATGCCGGCCAGCAGCAGCGCGTAGCGCAGCAGCCCTGGCGTGCCGATCAGCCCGAAGCCGAGAATATCGATCGGCTGGCCGCGCGGGTTGCGGGCGTTAATAAAACCCATCACCCAGATCAGGATCGCGACGATGCCCAGCGCCGCGGCCAGTTGCACCATGGGCCAGGTGATGCTTTGCAAGAAGGCCCGCTTGAGCCGCACCTGGTGGTCGTAGTGTTCGGCCAGGTGGCGAAAGATTTCGGCCGCATGGCCGGTTTGCTCGCCGACGGCCACCATTTCATGAAAGAACCGCGGAAAGAAATTGCCGGTCCTCGCCAGCGCATCTTGCAGGCTATAGCCAGTGCCCACCGCTTCGCGAACCCGCTCCAACTGATTGCGCACGGCGGCCGGCGCCCGGCCGGTGGCCTCACGCGTGAACACGCGGCGAGCTTCCACGCCGCTTTCCAAGGCAGTCGCCAGGCGCAGGCACAATTGCGCCAGATCGCGTTGGCCGATACGGTCGGAGAGAATCATGGGGTGCCTGAGACGGCCGGACTAGACACGGCTACACGAAATGTCGCCCCATCTATTGTATAACCTCAAGCCCCGCCGAGAGCGAGCGGGCCGAACGGCCCAGCACGATTCGCAAGTGCAGGTACGCCCCAAATCAATCGAGCATTGGCGTGCGTGGCATGCTTGAGGTTTTCAGCCCCTGAGAGAAGGAAGCCATCAAGGGCGAGCAAAAGGGCAAGCACGCGACGCGGGTCGCTGAGTCCACCCGGCGTTCTCAAGCGTGGTGCCGTCAAGGAGCGCAAACTCTCGGTGCCCGCAGTTCTTAAATCGGATTAATGGGCCGCGCTCATTTCGTCGTTGATTCGCCGGATCAACGCATCGAATGCCAACGTCTCGTCATTACCGAACTTTTTCCCGGAAGCCAAATACCGCATGCCATTATACGAAAAGCTCATTCGCCCGAAATGTGCTTCCCAAAACCAGCATACGCGAACGCTGCATCCGCCCTTGTCAATGATTCGAATCGTGCCGATTTCCGCCTTGAGCAGCTTAGGCGTCGAATCGGGTCTAGCGTCACGAAAGTGATCGAGTATCTGTGCGTAGTAGCGCCGCGGGACAACAAATTGCTTGACGCCGGGAACAGGCAATGGGTGGCTATAGCATTCGGCCAGCATGAGATCGATGTACGGTAATGAAGTATCAATGTCCGGTCCGTCCGGAGGATCGGAGGGCTCTTCAGTGTCGGCGCACTGGTCGCGATTGCCTACCGCCGTCCCATCCCTATTCGCTTCCGGTTCCGGTTCCGCGGTGATCGCGCCGCGCTCGGAATTACAAGCCGCAGCAGCAAACGATAACGCAACCGTACCGATAGCGAAAAGACCGCGGCAGCTCTTGGGATCGATTATTCGATTCATTGCTTTGGCGTCCTAGCTGCGCGGCGCGGCATAATCAAGGACTCATTTTTTCCAAGGAATCACCCTGGCTACGCCATATAGTGTAATGAACTTCTGCCCAAGGTAGGTAGAACAGGGACAGGCCCAGTTCTTCGGAACGCTAGGGAACCAGCGTGCCACGCCTGGGCAACTTTGACGCGATCCTACTCGGGGTCCATGGCGTCAAGCGGGTCGGTTCCAAGCACCTCTATCTCTGCCTCGGGAAACAGTCGCCTGGTTTCGCGTGCATCGGGCTCGAAGCAACAAATCTTCTTTGCTCCGTCCTCGCCGAAAAGCCAAAGTCCCGTTGGCGCGGTGGTCGTATCGAGTTTCACAAAGGTAATACGGCGTACCCAAACTCGGTGGGATTGGAGTAGTTCCCTACGCTGGGCGATCCGATCCAACGCCCATCCGACCCATGCTAGATCCACGCATGCGACCGCCACGCCGCCAAGGAGGGTCATTGCAGCGACTATTCGCCAGCGCTGGGTTCGCCCGTTACCGACCATTTCCGGGCCCTATTTCCACAATGGTGCCGCTAGCTTGATTTCATGAAGTGCCGCCGGGGGCACGTCCAGTTTTCGCGGGTTCAGAACGCGCGCTTGATTCCAACGCAGCCCTGTCGAATGCTGTTGGATTCGGTCGGAACCAATCACAGTTCCCTGCACCTTCCAGCTAAACGAGCTTTGTGGCCCTGGCAGTTGCGGCAACGTTACACCCGTGCCCAGCTTTTGATGACCCGAATGAATCGTTGCATTCGCCCCAATGCCGAACCCTTGACCGATATCGTATGACTCCGTTACTGTCAATGCGACCCTGCTGTCCGCATAGTCCTTGGGGTCGTACGCGACATTCCCCCGGTCCCGGGTCGCGATCGTAACCCCGTTGTTTGGGACTAGCCATTGATCGGCTCGATATTCAACCTCGAAGGCAACAAGCCTCGAGGTCAGGGCGTTCCTAGCTATCCCCGCATCGATGGCCTCGGCAACCAACGGTTGGTAGTCGAAGTGTTGCTCTTCCGTCGCACCGGCGAACACCTTGCCGTCCGGAGTTTGCGATAACTCGACGCCCTTTAGATCCCAGAGAGTGGATGAATGCTGCACCTTCGGATTTCCGTTGGCGTCCAAAAGCTTGATTGTCATGCCAATCTTTTGTGCCCAAAGTTGAGATGCCTGATCTTTTCCATACACGTATGTCACTTTGAAGTTGTATCCAAAGGGATTAAGCCGTGGCTTGCCACCCACGTAGCCAATCAGGTCAGCGCTCGCCCTTAAACAAGCGAACGCCGGGTGGCTGAACGGGGCGTTTTCGCCGGCCCTTGCCGGCGCAGCGGCAGCGGCCGCCGGCCTTCTGGCGCGGTGTTGAGCTTCGGGTTGTCGTCGAACATGGGCGGTGGCTTTCTGGGGTCGGGCGTGGCGGCGGACCGGAGCATCCGGACTCCGGCTTCGGGAAGTCGTCGTTCAACAGCGCAGCTGATCGAGCCAGCGGAACAAGACGGTTTGCCACGGGTTCCAACTCAGCAGGCGGTAGACCAGACGCCGGCCCGACCGCACGATCTGACAAGGTAGCCGCATCAATGCGTTGCGGAACGTCTTGGGGTGCGAGGGAACGGGGGCGAGGGAACGAGGGAACGGGGACAGGTCCAATTCTTTGGGGCGAGGGAACGGGGACAGGTCCAATTCTTTGGGAATCGCCTAAATGAGCTTTACTTGTCTCCCGGCGCCGCGCGTATGACGCAGGCCGGGAGAGTCCGTCTTAGCTTGTCCAACACATCGTCGGTAGCTTTGGCTCCTCCAACAACGAGGATAAGCGGGTGCGCGGACGCCGCAAGGTGCGAAAAATCCGACACGTCGGTGAATGCGCAATCCAGTTCCTCAAGTGTGGCGGGATTCAATGGCGAGATGTCAGAGACCTTGGTGTTTCGGCAGTCGAGTCTTCGCAGGGGCGCTCCCTTTAGGGCTGACAAACTGGACACGCGCGTGCCACTGCAATTGAGTGTTTCAAGGGGCACGCCCTTAAGTGGAGATAAGTCAGCCAACTCGGTGTTCAGGCTACAGTCCAAGTCTGTCAACGGCATTCCCGACAGCGGCGAGAGGTCAGCTATCCGACAGCGGTCGCAATACAACTCCCTCAGAGGCATCCCTTTCAGGGGTGATAAATTGGCTACCCTTGTGCCGCCACAGTGTAGCGTCGTGAGTCTCGCGCCCCTCAAAGCGTTGAGGTCCGAGATTGGGCAGCTCGATACGTAAAGCTCGCGCAGGCCCGGCAGTGCCCGGAGAGGTGAAATATCCGTTACGTTGCGCAGGGCGACAGCAGTTACGACACCGTTGTCGATGTCCGGCGCAAGCTCGCCGTCGAACTTCGGATTGAGTTCCGCCAGCTTCCGCGTGACGGCCTTAATTTGCTGATCGGCAGGCATGGAGGCAACGCCGCGCTTCCACTCGGCGAACGCGGGATCGTCGGCCCGTATCCGCGGCCTGTTGGCCGCCTGCGCGTGGGCCTGCGCTGCCAATGCGAGCACAATTAAATCCGCGGCGAAAACAACGGCCCGGTTCATTGCGCGTTCTCCGGCCGACACGTCCGCCGCTCGTTGCGGTGGAGGTGGAGACGGCGGCGTTGCCGTTTGCTGTGACGATTCTACCGGCGGAAGCAAATGGAAAGCAGCACGAAGGCATCGGCCGCGTTTCTCCGACCGCAAGATAACGCGGTGGGCGGTGCGCCGGCCGACTGCGATCATACCCTGTTTTACGGACGCACGCATCAGGGCGTTGATTTCCGCTTGATGTCATAGCCGCTGTCTGCGAGGCCAAAGAAGCGATATTGGAGCTCAAATCCCATGCGCCCTAGGACATCGCGGGCTTGCTGCGTGGTTGAATCCAAATCCTGTATACGCGCGATGTCGGCTAGGTTAGGGTCGAATGACCATGTCCCGTCAGGTTTCCGCGTCCCGGTCCACGATGCAGCGATTCCAACTGGGTCCGATTGCGTCGTTGATGCGAGATCGGTGTACACGACCACGAGTTTGACGTCAGTTGCGCCGGCCGGGATATCAAAACTGGTAAACGACTTGCCGTACCATTTGTCCTGGGCTTGGATGACTGGGGTCCACGCTGCCGCCGCGCGTCGGGTGCCGAGTGTCGCCTTGTCCGAGTTAGCGTTAGTGGCCGATGTGCTGCCCGGCGTCCCCGGGTTCCATTGGACCGCAACCTGAGCGGAGTCGTGATCGCTAGGGTCGCTGCCGCTTAATATTGTCTGGAGTGATCCGAACGTTCTCGGCAAGCGGCTTCCCTGGCGCGCGGTTACGACGAGTGTGTTCTTCTCGACTCCGACGCTCAAATACAGGGACGCCTCGGGGAGCGGGATGCTTGGTCGAATGGTCCCAATGACGGTTTTGGGATTTTCCATTGCTTGCTTTTGCAGAGCCGCAAAATCCTTCTGTTCTTGGGTCGTGAGCTTGCTGCTCACCCAGTCATTGACAAACTTGGAATTTATTACTCCCTTTGCTTCGACGGCCGGCGTGCCGGCTTTCGGTCGCACTCTGCTCTGACGCTGATTTGCCTGTTGCCCGCCTTGCGCGGGCGGCTGGGCGGGCTGCTGCGCCTGGGCGAGTTGGTCCTGCCGGCGCGGTGGCTTGGCGAGGGCGTCGAGCCTTGGCGATGCGTTTGCGGGCCTCGTCCGGAGGGCGGTGGCGCTGCCCGTTGAGACGAACCAGCCGGCGTTGGGCGGGCCGCCTGCGCGCGGATGCTTCGAGTCGTCCCATTCCGCCTCGGCGGTGCGCTCCAGCTCCAAGCGCTCGATGATCCGCTGGCTGCGCTCGCGCGCTCCCGCCGCAATCGCTTCTCCGCTTTGCAAATCGCGGAGCTGCCGCGCGTACTCCGGCGAGATCGCGGCCAGCCACTCCAACTGTTCCCGCCGCGGTTCATCGCCGCGCGGCGTTTTGGCCAGATTTCGCAATCGCCGCTCGTGCTCGGGAGAGATAGCGGCCAGCCATTCCAAGTACTCGCCATCGATTCCCGCGCCCGTGTCATCCGTCGCGCCGCTCCGGGACGGATCTCCGGTGATTGCCCGGGCAAACAGCAGAGCTTCGCTTGGTGCGGAGGCGGGCAGTAGTCCGGGGTCAGCAAGACCGCTTGGATGACGGCTCAAGTTGAATCTCCAAAAGAACCTTGGCGGGAGTTGCACAACGGTGCATAAAAATATCCAAAATAATGGACAATTTCAAGCGATTCATGGGCCAACTAGTGAAGATAAAGCGATATAAGCGGGATGACTGCCCGATTATCTTTGCCCAGAAAAATGAGCCGGCCTGGCAGGAAAGGCGCGCCGCTTAGCCCCCGGCGAGCTTCGCGGCGGCTTAAGGCCTGGGGCAGAATGATTAGAACGGCGCGTCGACCGCATTGCCGGCTTCGGCGTCGTCGGAGGTTGCTTGCTTTTTGACGGCGCGCTTGGAGGGGGCCTTTTTCTTGGCGGGAGCCTTCTTGGCGGCCTTTGGAGCTTTGGCGGCCTTGGCCGTCTTGGCTGCCTTCTTGGGAGCGGCGGCCTTCTTCAAGGCTTGCTTGCGGCGGGCCTTGGGGCTGGGGCCTTTGGCGGCCCGCTCGGCCAAAAGGTTGAGCGCCTGCTCGACGGTCAACTCGTCGAGCGTCAGACCCTTGGGTAGCGAGGCGTTGCCCACGCCGTCGCTGACGTACATGCCGTAACGGCCTTCGAGCACCACCATCTTTTGCTTCGTGACCGGCGAAACGCCCAACTCCTTGAGCGGCTCTTTGGGGGCGCCAAAACCGCGCCGCGCTTGCTTCGGCTGCGCGAGCAATTCGAGCGCCTGCGCCAGGGTCACGTCGATCGGCGACAAGTCCGCCGGCAGGCTGCGCGTTTCGGCTTCGCATTTCACATACGGACCGAAGCGGCCGTTGAAGGCCATCACCTTTTCGCCGCTGGTGGGATGCGGGCCCAACTCGCGCGGCAACGACAACAGCTTGAGCGCCGTCGCCAGGTCGACATCTTCGACCTTCATGCCTTTGAGCAGCGAAGCGTTGTGCTTGTCCTCGTCGTCGGCGGCTCCCCGCTGCACGTAGGGACCGAAGCGGCCGGTTTTCAGATACACGGGCTTGCCGGTATCAGGGCACGTGCCCAGCGGCTGCTCGGCCTGCGCGGCCTGGTCGAGCATTTCGAGCGACGCGGTCACGGTCAGCTCGTCAGGCGGAAAGCCGTCGGGAATGCTGGCCCGGCGCTCGCCTTGCTGCAAAAAAGGCCCGAAGCGGCCGACGCGCACAAAAATCTCGTCGCCGCCGTCGGGCGGCTTGCCCAGCGAAATGCGGCTCACGTCGCGGGCGTCGATCTGCTCGACCTTGTCCTTGAGCTGCTGCTTGAGGCCCGCTTCGCCGTTGCCGAAGTAAAACTGGCTGAGGTAATCCACGTGGCCGCGCTCGCCGCGGCTGATGGCATCCAGATCGTCTTCCATCTGTGCCGTGAAGTGATAATCCACCAGGCCGGGCAGGTGCGACTCGAGCAACTGCGAAACGGCAAATGCCGTCCACGTCGGCACCAGGGCGTTGCCGCGCTTCGTGACATAGTCGCGCGCCAGGATCGTATCGATGATGGCGGCATACGTGCTCGGCCGGCCGATGCCCATCTCTTCGAGCGTGCGCGTGAGCGTGGCTTCGTTGTAGCGGCTGGGCGGCTGAGTCGTGTGGTCCTTGGGCTCCAACTGCCGGCAAGCGATCTGCTGGCCGACTTCCACGGACGGGAGCACGGTTTCGCGGTCGGCCAGCTCGGCTTGCGGATCGTCGGCCCCTTCGACATAAGCCCGCAGATAGCCGGGAAAATCGATCGTCTTGCCGCCCACCTGGAAGGTGGCGCCGCCACCTTCGACGGTGATCGAAATACGCCGGCCGCGCGCGTCAGACATCTGGCTGGCCACGGTCCGCTTCCAAATCAGCTCATACAGCCGGAACTCTTCGGCCGAGATTTGGCTGCGCAGCTTTTCGGGCAGGTCGAAGGGATGGCCGGCCGGGCGGATGGCTTCGTGCGCTTCCTGAGCGTTTTTGACCTTGGTGCGATAAATGCGCGGCTCGGCCGGCAGATAGTCGCTGCCATATTGCGAGGCCACGAGCTCGCGGGCCGCATCGACGGCCACCTTGGCCAGGTTCGTGCTGTCGGTACGCATGTAGGTGATGTGGCCGTTTTCGTACAGGCTTTGCGCCGCCTGCATCGTCCGCCGCGCCGTAAAACCAAGCTTGCGGTTGGCCTCTTGCTGGAGCGTGCTGGTGGTAAAGGGCGGATACGGCTTGGTGGTGTAGGGCTTGTCTTCGAGCGAGCCGACGCGGAATTCGGCGGTGCGCAACCGTGCGGCCAGCGATTGGGCCTCGGTTTCGTTGAGCAACAAAAGCGAGGGATCTTTCAGCTTGCCGGTGGTCGAGTCGAAGTCGCGCGTGGCCGGCACGCGGCGATTTTCGTAGCTCACCAGAACGGCGTCGAATTCACCGGCTTCGGCGCTTTTGTCAGTGGCCGTGGCAAACGTGCCCAGCAGGTCCCAGTACGTGGCGGCGACAAACGCCATGCGCTCGCGTTCGCGCTGGACAATCAGCCGCACGGCCACGCTCTGCACGCGGCCGGCAGACAAGCGCGGCCGCACTTTGCGCCACAGCAGCGGCGAGACTTCGTAGCCATACAACCGATCGAGAATCCGCCGCGTTTCCTGGGCCCGAACCAGTGCGTCGTCGATGTCGCGCGGATGCTCCAGGGCCTCGAGGATGGCTTCTTCCGTAATTTCGTGAAATACCAGGCGATGGACCGGCACTTTCGGGTCCAGCAGTTCGCGCAGGTGCCAACTGATGGCCTCGCCCTCGCGGTCTTCGTCCGTCGCCAGATACAGCTGGCTGGCCTGCTTGACCAGGGCTTTGAGCTTGCGGACCTGCTCGGTTTTGCCCGGGGGGATGATGTATACCGGATTAAAGCCGTGGTTGACGTCGACGCCCAGATAGGCCCAATCCTCCTTTTTATATTGGGCCGGGATTTGCTTCGCGCCTTGCGGCAAATCGCGGACGTGGCCGATGCTGGCCTCGATCACGTAATTGCTGCCCAAAAATTTGCTGATCGTGCGGGCCTTGGCGGGCGATTCGACGATCACCAGGGCCTTGCCGTCAGGTTTCGCTTTGCTTTTTGCCATACGCCAATCGTAGTTCGATTCTGGGCAGCGGAAATGGTGGATGGCCGAAACAATCGAGCGGCACTCGAGGCCTGCCGGGCGGTGTTTGGCGGGAAATCAAATTTGCCTTGTTTCTAGGTTGTGTCAGTTGCCCAAGATGCCGTTTGGGATTGCATTTAAGTCCTGCATTCTTAAAATTGCACCACTTGGCAGTAGGCGCCGAATTTCGACCATTCAGCCGCCGGATTGTGCGGCTCAAAGTCGACTGAGTCTCCTGCGAGCTATGAACGGTTTTCTGCGAGCAACGGCCGGTTTTCTGCGAGCAACGAACGGGCGCACTGGCCGCGCACGGCATCGGCGCCCGGCAGCGCCCCGGCAAGAGCAATAATATCTGCATCGGCCCGCTGTCAAGCCATCTTGCGCTTTGAACGGGCGGGTTCACAAGGACGGATCAGCCCCATGTCTTCACCGTTTTCGATCTTTCGCAAGCATCAGCGGGCCATGATGGCCGTGCTGGGAATCATGTGCATGTTCGCCTTCACGTTCACCGGCTTCATGGGCGGGCTGGACAGTGGCGGAGGCAGTAACTCGCAAAATCCCGTGGCGGTGCAAACCAGCTTCGGCGACTACCGCGAAACCGATCTGCAACTCATGCGGCAGCAGCGGAACCTGGTCAAGAGCTTCTTGCAACAGGTGATTCTCCTGACCATCGATCCCCAGATGCGGCCGTTCCTCGAACCGCGCGTGGCGCAGATGATCGATCAGCAAATGATCGGCCCCTCGACCGATCGGGCGCTCGTGGAATCGCGGGTTTTGGCGCGCGAAGCGAAGCACGAAGGCATCGTGGTCAGCGACGAGAGCATCACCGACTTTCTGCGCGAGCAGACCGGCGACCGGGTGCGCGGCGACCAGTTCCAGGAAATTCTCTCCGGCATCTCGCGAGCTCGTGGCGTGGTGAACAAGGCCATGCTCTACGAGGCCCTGCGCACCGAGCTGCTGGCGGAAAAAATGAAAGAGGTTTTCCGCTATAGCCTGCAATCCACGCCGTCCCAGCGCTGGGACTATTTCCAGCGTCTGAAGCGGCGCGTGCGCGTGGAACTGGCGCCGGTGGCGGCCGCCGATCTGGTGTCGAAAATCTCGAATCCATCGGATGCCGTGGCCCGAAAATTCTTCGACGAGTACAAGGATCGCGAACCGCAGCCCGGGTCGCCGGAGCCCGGGTTCAAGATTCCGCACCGTGCCGCCTTTCGATATTTCGAACTCCATTACGACGAGTTTTATCATCCGGAAGAAGTCTCCGCGGCGGAAATCGCGAAGCACTACGAAAAAAACAAGGACACTCAATACCTGTACAACGAGCTGCAAGGCTCCGGCGACGAGGACGAAGAAGAGCCAGCCGAACCGGCCACGCCCGAAAAGAAGCCGCCTCTCAATTCGCCCAAAGACCATAAATCAGACACCAAGGCCCACAAGACAAATTCAGACGGCACGCACCCCGACGACAAGCAGACCGACGCTCCCAAAGCCGCTGAGGCGGGGGCTTCTGCGCCAGGCGCGGCCAAAACCCCAGCTACTCCCGACAAACCGAAACCGCCAAAAACCGACAAGCCGGATCAAGTTAAGCCCGCTGACAATAAGCCGGATGACGGCGACGACGAGCCGAAGACGTCGGGCTCGAATTGCGGCAGCGACCCCAAGACTGACGACGACGAGAACGACCCGGCCGACAAGTCGTCCGGAGAGAAGGGGCCAGCAGCCAAACAACCGGCTGCCGAAGAAAAACAGCCGCCGGCGCCGAGTGTTCCTACGGAAAAACCCTCCACGCCGCCAGCCGCGCAGGACAAGCCGGCAAGCGGCAGTGCTACCGGCGGCAGTACCACCGGCGGAAGTGCTCCAAGCGACGTGAAGACAACGCCCCCGGGTTCTGAGTCGAAGGCGCCGGCGGCCAAACCGCACACTGAACTGGCGAAGAAGTCGACAGCCCCTCAATTGAGCGACCGCTTTGTGCTGCCCCGCGACATCACGAAGGGGCCGAATCCGAAATACGAACCGCTTTGGCAGGCCGAGCCCAAGATCCGTAAGGAGCTAGCCGGCAGCAAGGCGGTGCAGCAGATGCAGAAGGTCGTGCTGGACTTGAAAGCCAAACTGCGTCCCTACGTCGATGCGTATATCGCCTGGGAAAACCACAAGCGACAGGAGCCGAATGCTCAGACGCCCCCGCCGACGCCGCCCGACTTTGAGACGCTGGCGAAAGGCATGCGCGGCGTTACGGTCGGCCGGATCCCGCTCTCGCCTGACTTCGAAATTGCACAAGCGCCGGGCATCGGCGGTTCGCAGGTTGGCGGGCAGCCGTTTGTGGCATTCGCCGCCACGGGGCTCAAGCTGTTTCACGCCGTCGAATCGCAGGACATGGACGGCAATCGCTACCTGTTCTGGAAAACGGACGACCAGGAAGCACGCATCCCAGAGTTCAACGAGGAGCGCAACGAAATCGTGCGAGTCTGGAAGCTGCGCGAAGCGCGGCGGCCGATGCTCGAGCGGGCCGAAGAGCTGGCGAAGAAGGCCCGCGAGTCGAAGAAATCGCTCAAGGACGCGCTGGCTGGAGAGCCGGGCGTGCAGGTGAGCGAAACGCCGGCGTTTTCCTGGATGACCGGCGGATCGGCCGGCCAATTCAGTGAGCGCTCGGAGCCGCGGCAAAGCGACGTGCCCGGCACCGTCGATATCGGTGACGAATTCATGCAGAAGGTCTTTGACTTGCAAGTGGGCGACGTGGGAGTCGCGGAAAACCACCCGCAGTCGATCGCCTACGTGGTGCGCATGACCACGTCCGAGCCTCCTTCGGCCGTGCTGCGCGACATGTTCGTGGTCGAGCGGTTTGAGAGCTACCAATCGGTGGCCATGGATGTCAATCGCTCGCTTTACCAGCAGTGGATGCGCGAACAAATGGACGCGTTCAAAGTCCACTGGGTCCGCCCGCCGTACGAAGAGACGCGCGAAGAGTAATCGGCGCTTGATGGGTGCATCCATCGTTGCGCGTTACAGCCGGCCCCAGGCCAGGCTGTAGATCAGGATGGCCAGCACAATTAGCGTCAGACCGACATATAAGTAATCGCGCTGGCGGGCGAAGGCGTAGACCGAAAACACGACTCGCGCGATGGGCGTGGCAATCAGGGCCAGCAGCCCCAATTGGATCAGGCCGCGTGCGCTGCCGGAAAATGCCAGCTCAATCACGCTCCAAACGCTGGTCAGCGTCTTGGGCTCGCCGTGAAACAGGTGATGATCCGGCTGGTGGCCCGGATGACGGGCCAGATAGATCACGCCGCCGATCAACACGATCGCCGCCGCCAACATCACGCCGGCCCGCAGCAGGTTGCCCATGAACTGTTCGACGCGAATATCCGACCAGGCGCTGGACTGGGCAGAGGGCGCATCGTGCGGTTGGCTCGGAGGCGTCATTCAAATGTTCCCGGTCAGGCCGTTGTAGATCATTTCCACGGCCAGGGCAAAAATCACGACGGCAAACACCATCCGCAGCACGTGCACCTGCGCCCCCGCCAACAGCCGCGCGCCCGTCAGGGCGCCCAGCAAAACGCCCAGCATCACGGGCATGGCCAGCACGGGATCGATATAGCCGCGATTAAGATACACGCCGGCACTGGCCGCCGCCGTGACGCCGATCATGAAATTGCTCGTCGTCGTCGAGACTTTGAAGGGAAGCTTCATGGCGCGATCCATCGCCAGCACTTTCACCGCGCCGGAGCCGATGCCCAGCAAGCCCGATAGGATGCCGGCCACGGCCATCAGTCCGAACCCGCTGACCACGCCGGTGACGTGATACGCCTGCGGCCCTTGGGGCGTGGGGTAAGTCGAATCCAGGCGCAGCAGCTTCGCCAATCGATCTGGCTGCGGCGCGCCGGCGTGCTCGTGGCGCTGGCGCAAAGAAACCCAGGCCGAATACAAGAGCACCAGCCCGAACACGACGGCGATGGCGCCCGGCGGAACGACGGCCGCCAGGTAGGCGCCGCCCAGCGCTCCCAGCGTGGTGGCGATTTCCAGAAACATGCCGACGCGAATGTTCGAATACCCTTCGCGAACATACGCGGCGGCCGCGCCGGAACTGGTAGCGATGACCGAAACGAGCGAGGCGCCGATGGCGTAGTGCAAATCGACGCCGAATACCAGCGTCAACAACGGCACGATGACCACGCCGCCGCCCAAGCCGGTCAGCGCGCCCAACAGGCCGGCAGCCAGCGATCCGCCCCAGACCAGCAGGCTGAATTCAAGCGTACTCACGCTCAGCACTCAAAATGGGAAAGGATGGAGGAATTTCGGAGCGCGGGCTCGCGATGCCCATCATTCTACATTTTGCATGCCAGCGGCGGCATTTCAGTGCAGCAGACTTACTGCTGATGCTCTTCATTCTCGCCCGCGGCTTCCGCGGCAACGTCGTCCGAATGGCCGTTTTGTTCAGCCAACGATTCATCGGCCGACATTTCGTCATCCTCGCCGAACACGTCATCGAGCGATTCGGCTGCATGCGAGTGGTGTTCCGGCGCCGCAGCTTCGTCGCTGGCTGGAACCTCGACCGGTGCGTGCTCGCTCGTCGTCTCAGGCGCCATGTGCGGGGTCGCTTGCTCCTGCGGTTCGGAGATTGCCGGCGCGGCGGGCATGGCCTCGGGCATCGGCGCGGCGATCGATTTCTTTTTTGTTGGAGCGCGCTTCTTCGCGGCCTTGCGGGTCGCAGTTTTCGCGGCTGACTTCTTCGTGCTGCGCTTGGCGGTCTTCGCAGCCTTGGCGGTCTTGACAGCCTTTCCGGCCTTCTTGCCGGCGCGAGCCTTAACCTTGCCGGCGCGCTTGGCGACCTTCTTCTTGCCGGCCTTGGCGGTGCGCTTAGCCGCGCCCTTAGCGGCTTTCTTTTTCGCCGGCGCGCGTTTTTTCGCGGCCTTCTTACCGGCTGCCTTTTTCACCTTTTTTACCGCTTGCTTCTTGGCCGCTTTCTTCTTTGCCGCGCCGGCCTTCTTGGTTGCTTTCTTCTTGGCCATGTCAAAAATCCCTGGGTGCTGTCAGTTCGTGTCGCAGCTCATAATGGCGAAGATGCCCGCGGCGCACGTGGACGATTCCGGCGCCACTATGATCGCACTTTTGGGCGATGTCGAGTATTTATACCCAAAGCATGCGCAATTGACAGCAAACTGTGCGACAGCTCGCCGGCGAGAGTTTTGATAAGGCTTAGGCAGCCTGCTGGCGGCCGCCTTGGCTGGCACTGCCCGCGAACCACAAGTCATTGCGCCAAAAGTGGTTGCATCCCACCGAAAGGGGGCTTCCGGTGCGCCCAACTCGCATTGACTCGCTCGGCCCTCGCTCCTACGATGCCTTTGGCATGCGCTCGATTTGGCCGGCAGCCGGAGGATCGTGCGCCGCCACGAGCGGAAAGTTCGTCGGCCGAAAAGGCCGTTCTCCTGTTGGTCCGATCTGGTCTCGGGTTGTCGACCGTGGCTCGAAAGCTTCGCAAGATGGTCGTTCTGCTGGGCGGCCTGGCGGCCGTCGTGGGCGCGGCGGCCGGCGGCATCTACTTTGCGCTGGCGCACGTGCCGCATTTCTACGACCAGGCGCTCGACCAGCCGCCCGAAAAACAGCAGCAGGGCAACGACGCGCTGATCAAAAACGCCAATGCCCTGGCCAGCTCGGCGCGCCGCCAAGGCGGCTGGAGTGCGGTCTTCACGGCCGATGAGATCAACGGTTGGCTGGGAGTTGACCTGGCGCAAAGCTTTCCCGATTTGCTGCCGCCGGAAATCAGCGAGCCGCGCATCCGTCTGAGTCCTGGCGGTGCGACGATCGCGTGTCGCTATCGCGAAAACGGGGTATCCACCATCATCTCGTTGAATGTCGAGCTCTACGTGGCCGAGCCGAATGTGCTGGCGCTGCGAATCCACAACATTCGCGCCGGCGCGATTCCTATTCCGCTATCGCAGGTGCTGGACGGCGTGACCGAGGCGGCCCGCTCGATGGACCTCCGGCTCCGCTGGGTGCAAGCCAAGGGCGACCCGGTGGCACTGCTGACACTTCCCTCGACGATCGGCCGCGACAAGATCACTTTCCGATTGGAAAAAATCGACTTGCGACAGGACGCGATCTACCTGGCCGGACAGACCGAAAAGCTCACCGAGCCCAAGCAGTCGGCCCAACCCAAGGTGGCCGAGCATCAATCGTCGAGCCAGGTGAAGACCCAGCGCTGAGGCGTGTCGGGCTGCCGCTCGATGACCGCTCGCCCCACAAGCCGCTCGCCTGCGAACTCCACTTCGACGCAATCGGGCTCGTCGCTAAGCCAGCGAAACGCTCCCTGGTCCCAGCGCTCGACCGCGCCGCGGTCGCCAGAGACCGGTCCCTCGTAGTCGAGATATTCCATTCGATGCGGCGCGAGCGCCTCGGCCGCGATTTCGACCTGCCTGGCCGGTGCCATTGATAAGGCCCAGGTGCGCAGCGCCGGCGGTGTTTCGAGCATCAGATCCCAGTGCAGCCCGCGCGCGTCCGACGGCGGCAGGCGATGCTCGAGCACGACAAACCGCGGCATCGCGTCAATTCTCCCCCGGTGTGGCCAGCCCACCGCGAAAATCGTGAATCTTCCGTCAGCATGGGCGCAGCCCTCGGCCAGCAAGTCGTAACGACTCACCGCAACTTTAAGGGGCTGGAAAGGCGTCTTCGGCGCCGCCAGTCCATTTGGTGCCGCACGCCGACACGCTCAACACCGTCACACGCCGCGCTTCTTTCCACGGCAAACATGAATCGTCGTACTCGATGATCTCATATTCCCGGCCGCAATTTCGCCAGTTCATGCACGGTGCGACGTTGGGGCGCTGATCCCACGGGATTGCTGCGAGTCGCTTCAACCCGCCTATTGCATCCTGAACGTGGGCATACTTCCCGTGCCACTCGGCGTGCCTCTGCCGGGCCGGACGACAAGCCTACAAATTAAATCAACCGGTGTTCGCGCCGTCATCCTGCGTGCTCAGCTCGAACGCGGATACGGGAACTGCAAGCGCGCGGGCGATTTTTTCCAGCGTTATCGCGTTGGGACTATGTTGGCCAAGCTCCAATCGACAAATATGGCTTTGGGGCAGGCCTGCCTTTTCGGCCAATTGTTCCTGTGTAAGCTCGGAACTCAGTCGCAAATCGCGAATCTTGCGGCTGACGAACACCGTCCAACTGTCGAGCGATTCAGTGCCCGTCGGCATCAGCATCTTTGTGACGCGCGCGGGCGCCTGCTCGAAAATCTCCATGATGGCGCGTCCTGCGCTATCGCGATCCTCCGAGGATTCAGCAACAAAGAATTCCTTGGTCAGCTCGTACAGATCGTCGCGGTCTTCCTTTGGCAATCCGCGAATTCTTTCGCCAAGGGCTGCCAGCGCGAACATCAGCGCCTGATCTTGGAAACCAAGAGCGGAACCTTCGTTCGTAATTGCATTCATCGTCGAG
Organism: Pirellulales bacterium; assembly: GCA_036268995.1. Classification (GTDB taxonomy): domain Bacteria; phylum Planctomycetota; class Planctomycetia; order Pirellulales; family PNKZ01; genus DATATB01. Next base: position 22,694 of record DATATB010000113.1, read on the forward strand.
TCATCCGTACTATTAGGCTCTGGCATGGTGGCGCCTTTTCGCGGCGTCCTGCGCTAAGGATAGCCGTAATCGCCATCGAGATACTTGCGCCACCGGCGTCGCATTCGCACTTTGTCCCCGAGCGGAGTTGGACCGTTGTTTTGTTTTTGAATCGCGACAATCACCACAAGTGCATGCCTGGCTTTGTCAACGCCGAAGAAAACCCGCACGTTCAGCGATCGCAACACGCCGCCCCAGTCTCTTAACTCGTAGAAGTCCTCGATTTGCCGAACGGAGCAAAGGCTGCTATGCGTTGGGTCGTCCTCTGTCGCTAAATCTTGCATTTGCAATGCCATATGGCGGTACTGACCATCGTCCAAGAATTCCATCGCCTCTTTGAACGCCAGGTCCAAATTCCACTCATGCCACAAAAAACCCGGCGGCCGCCTGGCAAATTGTTTAACCCCTACCTTGATTTGCTTTTTCGCCACGCAAGGGCTCACTTACGGCTGATCGCGCCGGGGCGTCCTGCGCTACATAATATGCGTCGAACCCGGGAAAATCCAAAAGGTGTTTTGCAGAATCCCGGTGCTGTTGGCTTTCCTGAACCAACCGCGCGAAGCCAACGGGCACACGAAGACGAGACGTAAGCGCAACGTCGAATCGATTCGGGCTACGGATTGGCAAACACGGTGGTTGTCTGGTCGGCGGCGAGGGGCGATGGCATGTTGCCACTGGTGACCTGGACGTGGACGCGGCCGGTGCCGGGCGTGGCGCCGTGAGCCTGGATGCTAAACGTCAGCGTGGCGCCCGCGGCCAACTGCGCCACCGGAGCGAATTGCACCGTTTGGCCCTGGATGCTGGAGCTCGTCGGACCGCTGGAGCCGACCGTAGATGGGGCCAATTCTGCCGAGAGCGTGGCGATCACCTGTACGTTCGTGTCGGCCACCGAGTTCGGATTGCTGATGGTTACCTGGTAGGTCGTATCGTTGCCGATGGCCACCGGGTCGCGCGTGTCGCTCACGGACATCGACAGCGGCGTCGAGGGACCGGTGATCGCCAGGCACGCCTGGCCGTCGGCGCGGGCGCCCTCTTGGCTGGTAACCGTGATGCGATTGCAAGCATTGGCGGCCGGCGACAGACAGCGGCAATTTACCTGGAAGCGAATCGTTTTGCCCGGCGGAAGCGTGTCGACGATCCAGATCAAATCGTCGCCGGCAAACGAATGTCCATCGGTGGCGCTGACCGGATCGAGTGCCAGATCATAATTGTCGGCGATCTTCAAATTGGTCGCCGGCACGGTGCCCGTGTTGCTGATATCCATAATGAACTCGGCCACGTCGCCGACGGCCTTGCTCGTCGGCCCGGTTTTGGTGACGCTGAGCGTCGGCTTGACGCCCGGCGGGGCGGCGGGCTGTGCGGGCGTCGGCGCAACCGGCGGCGTCACGGGCGGGGCTGCCACCGGCGTGACATTGACGCAGGCCTGGCCGCTGGCGCGCACGGATCCTTGCCCGGAGACTTCCACGGTATTGCACTGCGATCCCGGTGCAATGGCCTGGAACTTGATGGTAATGACGCGTGATTCACCGGGTTGCATGTTGGGCAAATCGCGTTCGATGGGGCTGGCGGAAACGGCGTGCTTCAGCCCGGCGTCGAAGCGATCGACGACAACCAATCCGATAGCCGGTGCGTTGCCGCGATTGGTGATGGTCGCCGTGAAGCTGACTTCCTGCCCGACCGGAATCTGCGCCGGCCCAACCACGCGCACTTCGATGCTGGGCACCAGAATGGTCGTCGTCGTGCAGTCTTGCGCGGTCACGCCGGTGGAAGTGGTCACGGTGGCGCAAGCGTTGATCGTGCCGGCCGTGTCGGCTCGATAATTGGCTTCGAGCGTGCGAACTTCGCGGGGTTGCAAGTCGCCCAGCCGCCATTGCAGCGTATTGCCTGCCGCTGCCGCGCGGAGGCTCGTATTCGCTCCGTCGGTGGGCAAATCGTCCGGCCGGTACTGCGCGTTGGTGGTGACTAGCGTGGCCGGGGGATTGCTGCTGATCAGCGTCAGCCCGGCAATGGTCGGCTGATTCACGACCACGTCTTTGGCCACTTGGGTGCCGGGGTTACGGACTTCGAGCCGATAGGTAAGCGTCGCGCCGGGGGCTCCCTGCGAGGGCCCGATCATGCGCACCGAAATGGGCGAATGGTCGGCGGCGCTCCACGTCTTCGACGTCATGCCCTCGCCGGCGATCAGCTCCGTGCCGTCACCGCCGAGCACGTCGGCCGGCCGCAGCACCTGGACTTGCACCTGGTTGGTGCCACTGGTGGGCGTGACCTGGAAAATCTCGGCGCTGGCCTGCCCCAGACCGTTGGTCGGCACTTCGATCACCTGGCGGCCGTCAGGCGCAAATCCGGCCGCCGGCCCGCTGACGATCTGATACCGCACGCGCCAGCCGGCGACCGGGCAATGCGTGGTGTGGCGCGTGACGGTGGTGGTGAACGTATGGCGCGTGCCGGCCGGATTGATGCTGGGCGGCGGCAACACCCACTCGGCATCGACCCAATAGATGGTGCTGGTCTTTTGCCGCTGGTCCCAGGCAAAGACATTGGGCACGAAAGCCGTCACGCGGCTCACGCCTTCCAGCGGCGAGCTGACCGTGACCCATGCCTGGCCTTTGTAGACCGACACGTCGTCCGCGCGGGCCGGAGTGCCGCGATTGAGCGTCAGATTCTTGGACGAGGTCGTGCCGACGACATACGTGTTGCTCAATTTTTCCGGACGGCTGCTGCCCAGCAGCCAGTCCATTCCGGCCCGTTGGCCAAGCCCCATAAACTGGCCGACGCTGCCGGGCGCGATTTGCCATTCCACGCGCTCGTTGGCATACAGATAACCGTCCGGGCCACACACGCCGGCGGTGACCACCACCTCGGTGCCCACCGGGGCGATGATCCGGCGGGGCGAAAGATCCACTCGCGCATAATAGCGTTTGTGGCCGAACGGATCGGGCTCCATCTTGAACGAGCGGTTGGCAACCGGCGCCGCCTGGACCGGTCGAGGCGCACCACACGAGGATGCACCGCACGGTGGCGCACAGGGGGGCGCCGCTTGAACCAGCGGCGCGGCTTGCACCGGCGGCGCTGCCAGGACGGGCGGCGCTGTCGCGGCCAGTGCGGCCGGTTGCGACTTCGGGCAGATGAAAACGTGCTCGCCCGTCGGATCGATGCGCGGCAGGCTGCAATTGGCGCATCCGCCCACCGGCAGCAGCGAAGCTGCCAGTGTGCAGGCAACCAACAGTTGGCCCAAAATCCGTGAGCAGCCCATGGCCGAACATTCCGATGGCGGGCAATCGATCCATACGTCGCAGCGCCGCGGGCAGCATTTCGGCGAGGCTGTTGAGACAGCCTGGGCCGGGCGCATGCGCGACACTCCGTCGTCCAAGCAACCCTAGCATGCGTTTTGGCGACATGGTGAAGATCCACCGCACCTAACGATGCCGAAAAGCATCGCGGTCCCGGCCTCTGGAACGTTTAATCCACCTTTGCAGGCAATCGCGATGTTTTGAAATCGAATCGACCGTTCCCGTCCAAGGAACCGCGCACCACTGCGATGTGCTGAACGCTGGTTGGGAGGGGGATGCGCGCTGCCGGCGCGTCGGCTCTTCGCCGGCCGGAGTTGAACGCTGGAGCGCCGGAATCGGTTACTTCTTTGTTATCTCCCCCCCAACGGCAAACTGCCAACCGGCCTGTCCGTAGAAAGACCAACGGGGACTAAAAGATCAATTCTAGGAAAGGGAGGGCGGTGGTCATGTCACGCACACTTACACTTGTCGCCGGCGGACTCTTAGCAGTTCTGGCGGTAGCCTGCTGGCCGGCGATGGCGGCAGCCCGTGGCGGCCACGGCGGTGGGCATCACGGCGGTAGCCACCATGTCAGCCATCGCGGCGGTGGGCATCATGCACATCATTACGCCGGGCATCGACGCAGCGGCGGGCGTTCCGCCCATCATGGCCGGCACGGCGGCAACCGGTATGCCAGCCATCGCGGCCACCGCGGCAGGATGTCCTTTGCCAGCCATCGTGGCGGCGGGCATCACGGCGGCTATGGCCATCACTACGCCGGCCATCACGGCGGCATGCATGGTTACGGCGGCCACAACGGCGGGCAGTATGGCATGGGAAACCAAAACTTCGGCGGCCGCGGCATGTCCGGCAACTCCGGACACAACCGCTTCAATAACCGCGGTTATGGCAACAGCCAGAATTCGGGCACAAACGGCATGGGCAGCGGCGCAACGGCCGGCCTGGGCAATGCCGGTGTCAACGGGCGGCAAGGCAATGGCGGCCAGGGCCTCGCGGGTAACGGTAACGGCAATGGCATGACGATGAATCGTCATCATCATCACCACCACCATCGCAATCTCGCCGGCATGCAAGGCAACAACATGGGTGGCGTCAACAACGGTGCGACCGGCAATCTCAATGGCGCCGGTCCCGCCGCTGGCAATGGCCGAAATGGCATGCAGCAGAACAAAGCCGGCGCGGCCAAGGCCGGTGTGGGCAAAGCGGCGACCTGACCCCCACAGCTCGGACGGCCGCAATCTGCCGCAATCATCATCCCATCCTTCACGCGCTTGGCCGAAAGGCCGGTCGGAAGAAGGATGGGATTTTTCGTGCGCTGCGGCTGGCCCTCGGCCGGCTAGATGTTGGTCATGATCTCGGCCAGCACGTCGGGACTCACGGGCTTGAGCAAGTGCTGGTCAAAACCTGCCTCGGTCGAACGTTGGCGGTCGTCTTCGTGGCCATGGCCCGTGATGGCGATCAGGCGAGTTTTGTCCATGCCCGGTAGCTGGCGCAACCGTCTGGCAAATTGATAGCCGTCGACTTCGGGCAAGCTGAGGTCGGAGAGCACGACTTCGGGATGAAACTCCTGGGCGACTTGCAGCGCGGACGCGGCGTCAAAACAGACCCGCACTTCGTGATTCCAGAGTTCGAGCACGCGGGCCATGCTTTGGGCCGTGGGCACGCTGTCGTCGATGACCAGCACGCGGCGGCGGACCTGGGGAGCGCGGGCCGAGCTCGGCCGGCTGACCGGCGGCCGCTCGTACATCTGCGTCTCGCGCGCCAGCGGCAAATGGACGACAAACTCGCTGCCCATTCCCAGTCCGGGGCTATGGGCCTCGATGGTTCCGCCGTGCTTCTCGACCAGGCTTTTGGCCAACGTCAATCCGATGCCCAAGCCGCCCTGGGCATTTTTGCCGGGGTCGACTTGCTCGAACAATTCGAAAATGCGCTCGAGCATGGCCGGCGCGATGCCGACTCCCGTATCGCGGATGCGCACCACCAAGGTCTCGTCGTGGACTTCCGAGGTCAGCCAGATTCTTCCATCCGGCTCCGTGTAGCGCGAGGCGTTGTTCAGCAGATTTGCCAAGGCCTGGGTCAGGCGGATGCGGTCGGCGAAAAGCCGCGCGTCGGCCGGGGGTATGGAAACCGTGAGCTGTTGCCGCTTGCCCTCGATCAGCGGCTCGGAGATTTCCAACGCCGCCGAAATCAGTTCGCTGGCGGGCACGGTTTCGCGCCGCAGCTCGATGATTCCACGAGTCATTCGCGAAACGTCCAGCAGGTCGTCGACCATGCGAATCAAATGGTTGACCTGCCGCTGCATCAATTCGCGCATGACGGCGATGTCGGGATCCGGCGAACCCTTGGCATTCAACACGTACAGCGCGTTGCGAATCGGCACCAGCGGATTGCGCAACTCGTGGGCCAGCATGGCCAGGAACTCGTCCTTGCGAAGATCCGCCTCCTTGGCCTGCCGGTAGAGCCGGGCATTTTCCGCCGCCGCGATGCGCAGCGACTCGCTCACCAATGCCATCGACACGCCCAGGAACAGGGTCAGCGCCAAGTTGATCTGGTTTTCAACCCCCGAGATCGTGAACAGCGAGTGACGCGGCTGGACGAACAGGTACGTGGCAAGGACCGCGCCCACTAGCACGCACATGAGCGCCGGCCCCAAACCGCGCCGCCACGCAATGTAGACGCTGCCAATGATATAGAAACCGTGCGGCGCCGTGTCACCCAAGAACGGATCGATGGCCCAGCGAATCAGCGTCGCGATGGCCAGCACCACCAACACGCTCCCATAGCGCGTGACCCAGTGCTCGGGTTTCCGCTCGTCGGCCCGCGCGATGAGCCAGGCCAGCACCCGATTTTTGACCTGCGGGCTCGCGCTCGAGCCAGCGCCCCGCAGATTGCCGTCTGCCGATTTCCAGTAGGCGCCCTGGCTTGACACGCTTCCTCGGCCGTCGAATAGGGGGATGAAAGGACCGGTGGACTCAATCGGGCGTTGCAAGCCGCTTGGTCGTCGAATCGCTCGAAACCAGTGGCTACTGGCATCGTTGGCGCAGCGATTATGCGATACGCGTCATAACCGCGGTAGGAACGAACGCAAAATAACTTGTCGGCAAACCCCTCGCCCCTTGCGGGAGAGGCCAGGTGAGGGGCCTAGAAAGTCGGGAAGTTATTTTGCGTTCGTTCCTTAGGGCACAATCGCATGCCGCAAACAATTACGTAAGTGTAACCAAAATCGCCCGCTAACTCTATCACCCACCCGGTCAGGGAGACCGGCCCGCCGCCCACGCGCCTCCGATTATGCCGGAAAACACGATCGATCATGATGGCCCGATGCGCAGGACGACATCACTTGCCTTCCACCGGCGGGATATAACGGTTGACGAGTTCCGCGTAATCCTCGCGTACCGGGCTGAAGACATCCAGCACAACTGCCGGCCCGTCGACGGCCACGGCCCGGTGGGGCACGTTCGGCGGAATCAAGAACATGGCCCCGGCATCGACCAGCCGCGTCTCGTCACCAATGGTCAACTGCAGCCGCCCGCGGAGCAGCATGCCCCCCTGTTCGTGCGGATGAGCGTGCATGGGAACTTCCGCCCCGGCATCCATTTCCAGGTAGGAGAGCATCAAGTGTTGGCCAAATGGCGTGCGCATCCGGCAGCCGGGCACCGGCTCGATGGGGCTGAAGTCGGAAATGTTCAAAAACGGCATAGCGCCAAAGCTCCTGGATTGTTATGGCCCGGATCGTTCAGGTGCGATCAATTGCATGAATTCTGACGATTTTCGCTCGGGCAGCCGCTTGATGATGCCTTCGATCGCCGGACCGGGCGCCAAGCCACGCAGCGCGCCGTTGATCACGGGAAAGTCGGTGGGCGAATAACGCCCGCGACGGGCCACGACCACTTGTCGCGCGACCAGCGCCAGTTCGTCGACGCCCGCCTGCTGGCAAACTTCGGAAAAACGCTCGATCACTTGCCGGTCGACGGGCCCTGTCGCTTTCGCCAGTTTTTCCCACGCCGGGCGGCACTCCTTGAACATGACCAAAGCCATGCGGATCGTGTCCGGATCGCTGCCTTGATAGGCGTTGTACTGAAACGGATCGTGCTCGCGAGCCCTGACATACCACGCCAGGACTTCGGGCGACGCGGGCGACCCCTGGTTGATTTGCAGGGTTCCCAATTCGGGCGGTTTGCGGCCGGCCGCCAATTCCTGCTGAAAATACAACGTCAATCCCAGTTCGTACGCGGCCCAGCCGTCCTGAGGCCAGAGCGCCAGTTGCTGCCGATATTTCTTCGCCGCTCCGGCATAATCGCCCGCGTCGAACAGCTTCATGCCCTCGTGCAGCGTCACTCGGGCCTTGTTCAGCGTCTGCTGAGCACGAGCCGCCAACAGGCCGAAGGCTTGCCGCATCCCGGCGGGAACTTCCGGCAATTGTTGTGCAATCACCAGCACGTACAATCCCCGGGCACTTTCGCCGCCAGCCAGCAATAATCCCGCGTGCAAGGCCATGGCGGCCGGATCGCCGGGCGCGATTTCGTAATAGGCGCGCCAGAATTGCGAGTTGTGCGTCACGAGCTCGTCTACATCGAGCGTCGGCCACTTTTCCGGCGGCGTCTTGGGATCGATCTTCTTCGTCAGCTCGTGAAAACTCTCGAGCCACGCCTGAATGCCGGGAAATTTGGGCCCGGACTGCTGCTCGAGCTTGTGAACCACGGCTCGCGCGACCTTCCAGCCCGTGTGGCGGTTGGTGGCCAGGAGCTCCTCGGCCGAAGGCTCGGGGCTGGCCGAATCCGCGGCAAGCGCTGACCATTGCCAGGCAGGCAAGCTGAGCAGAGCCGCGACGACGAGAAAACAGCGGACGGGAAAAAGCAACCTGGCTGACATGATTGGATTGATTGGGACGGCGTTATCGAAGCACGACCAGCGCCCATCTTAATTCATGCCGCGCCGCCTTGCACGCCGCAGCCGCCTCGTCAACTCGATGCCGCCGCGGTAACCAGCGGAAAGTGGAGTCGGCAGCGAAGCGCGTCTTGCCGTACAATGCCCGGGTTATGAGCGGCGCCGCCTGACGCGGGCCGGACGCATTTTTTCAAGGAACGCGACCTTGAACCCTTCCACCGAGCCTACGGATGCCTCCGCACCAGAACCGGCCGGAGCGCAAAAGCCTCCGTCGCCCGGGCTGATTCATACCGCGCGGCAGCGGCGCTGGCACAAGGCCGAACGCATCGCCAAGCGGCTGAGCCTGGGCGTGATCATCTTGGGCCTGACCTATTTGCTACTGGCCTATGTCGTGCTGCCGGCTGCGTGGCGGCATTACGAACATCATCCGGAGCTTGCCACGCTGCCCAAAACCACGACGACGGCCAATGGCATCCCTGGCGACCCGCTGAACGTGGGCCTCGTCGGCAGCAAGGAAGAAGTCGTCCGGGCAGTGATCGCCGCCGGTTGGCGGCCGGCCGATGCGATCAGCCTGCGCAGCTCGCTGCGGATTTCGGAAAGCGCGATTTTGAATCGACCGTATCCCACTGCGCCGGTGAGCAACTTGTACTTGCTGGGCCGACACCAAGACCTGGCATTCGAACGGCCGGTCGGCGAGAGTGCCCGGCAGCGGCATCACGTCCGGCTCTGGCTGCTGGAAGATCAGGGTGCCGGCGGCCGGCCGCTGTGGGTCGGCTCGGCCACGTTCGATCAAAGCGTGGGAATCAGTCATCGCACGGGCCAGATCACACACCACATCGCTGCCGACGTCGACGCCGAGCGAAATCAGTTCATCGACGATCTTCAGCAAGCGGAAGAACTCGTGAAGATTTACCAGGTGACGGGCGTCGGCGCTACGTTGCAAGGCCGCAACGGCGGCGGCGATTGGTACTACAGCGACGGCGAGTTGACGATCGGCTCCATCTCGCCAGAAAACAAAAAACAGACCGAGCCGCCCGAGATCCTGCCGAATCCACCGGCAGTCGAATTGAAAGACCAGGCCTGGGCCTGGCTGCGGCCGCTGATCGGCGGCTGAGCGCGAATCCGCGACCAGCGGTCGCGGCTTTATGACGCGCGCTTGAGTTGTTTGGCCACGATTTTCAAGTCGGCGGTGAACTCGGCCTTCATGCGGGCACGGTTGGCTTCGTCGGGCGCGCGTAAAATGGCCGAAGGATGATACGTGGCCAGCGCCCAAGGCGCGTAATCGACTTTGAGCAATTGCCCTCGCTGCCGAGTGACACGGAATTTGGAGCCCAACAGCGACTGCGCGGCCGATGCCCCCAGCAAGACCAGCAGCTCGGGCTCGATCAATTCGATCTCGGCCAGCAGCCACGGCCGGCAGGCGGCCAGTTCGCGGCTGTTGGGTTTGCCGTGCAGACGCCGTTTGCCGCGCGGCGTCCATTTGAAGTGTTTGACGGCATTGGTCACATAGACGTCGGTGCGATCGATGCCCGCCTCGACCAGGCATTTGTCGAGATACCGGCCGGCGGGGCCTACAAATGGATGTCCGGCCAGGTCTTCTTCGTCGCCGGGCTGCTCGCCGATCAAAATGGCGCGGGCCGTCTTCGGGCCTTCGCCAAAAACGGTTTGCGTCGCCCGCTTATAGAGCGGACAGCCCTCGCAGTGGCTGGCCGCTTTGACCAGCGAAGCATAGCTCCGTCGAGCCGGCAAAAAGTCGGCCGCCGAGGTGGTTTCCGGGGTGGCTTTGGCCATTGCGATTCTCCTGCCTGGCGACCACGCAATCATTCGTGTTGCACGAACCCAGCCACGCTGCCCGCGGGAGCATGAGCGGCCAGCAGTGCTCGAACCGTGTCGAGTGTGTCGGCTTCTTCTGCCGGCTTGTCGCGGCGCCAGTTGGCCATGCGCGGAAAGCGGACGGCAATGCCGGCTTTGTGCCGTGCCGATACTTGGATGCCTTCGAAATGCAGCTCGAACACCAGTTTCGCCTCAACGACGCGCACCGGGCCGAAGCGCTCGACCGTATGGGCTCGGACAAAGGCGTCGACTTCGCGAATCTCGGCGTCGGAGAGCCCTGAATAGGCCTTTGCAATCGGCACTAGCGTGCCGCCGTCCCAGACGCCGAACGTATAGTCGGTATACAGGCTCGCGCGCCGGCCGTGACCTCGCTGGGCATAGATCAATACGGCATCGATCGAGTAAGGCTCCGATTTCCATTTCCACCAATCGCCGCGCTGCCGCCCGACGCCGTACCCAGCGGCCAGCCGCTTGAGCATCAAGCCCTCCACGTGCCGATCGCGGCTTTCGTTGTGCAACTGGGCCAGATGGTTCCAGTCGGCCGCCAAGACCACTGGCGAAAGCCGCACGGGCGCATGGTCAATCAGTGGCGCGATCAACCGCTCCAACTCGCCGCGGCGCCACTGGAGCGGACGATGGCGCACGTCTTCGCCGGCGAGCTCGAGCAGATCGTAAGCCATGAAAACGCAAGGCGCCTCGGACAACGTGCCGGCATCCAGCCGCGTGCGGCCAATCCGGCGTTGCAGCACGGCAAACGGCAGCGGAAGATCGTCGCGCCAGGCCAGTACTTCGCCATCCAAGACCGTGCCGTCTGGCAATGCGGCGCCGACTTCGACCACTTCCGGAAAGCGATCTGTGACCAGTTCCTCGCCGCGCGACCACACGAGCACCTGGCCGTGACGGCGCAACAATTCCGCCCGAATCCCGTCCCATTTCCATTCGGCTTGCCACAGCGCGATGTCACCGAGTTGCTCCAGCGGCATATCGAGCGGATAGGCCAAATAGAACGGGTACGGGCGGCCTGGGTCCGAGACATGGCTTTCGCCTGTCAATAACCGACGAAAATCTTCGGCCGTCGGATCCCAGTGCCCCATCAAGCGGTGCTCGATAATCGGTGCTGCCACGCCGGCCACCGCCGCCAATGCGCGGGCCACTAGCGTGCGTTGCACGCCGACTCGAAACTCGCCGGTAATCAGCTTGTGCCACACCAGCCGCTGGGGCGTGCTCAATTCGTGCCAGGTGGAAATCACCAGCCGCCGCTGCTGATCGGGTGGCAAGCCTTTCAGGCGCAGCACGCGGTCGCTGACCAGGCGATGCAACGGCTCGCTACAAGGGCGGCTATTGGGCTCCAACAACAAAGCCAGCGTTTCGGCCAGATCGCCGACCGCCTCGTACGACTCGTCCACCAGCCAGCCGGGCAAGTGCGTTTCCGCCGCGACGAACTCGCGCAGCAAGCCGGTCTTGATGGCCCGCTTGATTTTGCGGCCGATCAAAAAGTACAAGGCCCAGGCCGCATCCTCGGGCGGGGCCGACGCGAAGTATTCCGAGAGCGCACGCACCTTGTCAGCCGTGCGATTTGTGCGGTCCAAGTCCAGGTAGAGTTGTGTGAATCGCTGCACGGCTCACCCCGCCCCGACCGGCTCGTCCAGTTCAACGCCACCGCCCACTTCGTCCAATTCGCCTTCGAACCGCGTGGCTACGGCCCGGGCATCGAGGCCTTGCTCGGTCAGCCAACGCACCATCGGTCCGACGTGCCCGTGAGTGACCCACACCTGCTGAGCGCCAGTGGCCGCGATGGTCGTTAGCAGCCCGTCCCAGTCGGCGTGATCGGAAAGGACGAAGCCGCGGTCCATGGCGCGGCGGCGGCGCGCGCCGCGGATTTGCATCCAGCCCGAGGCCAGCGCAGGCGACAGCGCGCCGAACTTTCGCAACCAGGCAGAACCCATTGCCGAAGGCGGGGCAAGCACCAGCGCGCGCCCGCGATGCTCGCGGCTGTTTTCGGCCGTGGCGTGCTCGCAGGCGGCCAATTGAATGCCGGCCGCGCGGTAGGCCGGCAACAACCGCTCAATGGCGCCATGCACCAGAATCGGCCCCAGCGATCCGTCCAGCCCGGCCAGCAACCGCTGGGCTTTGCCCAGGGCATAAGCAAACAGCACGCTGGTGCGCTTGCGCCGCTGATTTTCCTGCCACCAGGCATGCACGTCGGCCAGCACGTGCTCGGCCGGGGGCCAGCGGTAGATCGGTAGCCCAAAGGTGCTTTCGGTCACGAACGTATGGCAGCGGACCGGCTCGAGCGGCGTGCAGGTCGGATCGGCCGCAGTCTTGTAATCACCGCTCACCACCCACACCTGTCCGTGCTGTTCGAGGCGCACCTGCGACGAGCCGAGAATGTGGCCGGCCGGGTGCAACGACACTCGCACGCCACCAATCGTCAGCGGCTCATCGTAGTCCAGCGTTTGGAGGTCGATCTCGCTGCCCAGCCGCAGCCGCAACAGTTCGGCCCCCTCGCGCGAGCTAAGATACCGGCGCGAGCCGAAATGGGCATGGTCGCTATGGGCGTGGGTCACGATGGCCCGATCGACGGGCGCCCAAGGATCGACATAAAAGCCGCCGGCCGGGCAGTACAGGCCCTTTTCGGTGTTGAGCAGCAGGTCCGACATGCTTTGCCGACAGCTAAAGATCACGGCTTTTGGATACGCAGCGAAGAAAATATGCCCGGAGCGAACGCTGGGCCATGAATTCTAGAATCGACGGCGGAGCCGGCCAGTCGGGCAAAGGCCGGCGCTTTACGGCGACGGGAGGATTTTCACGGCTGGTCAGCGAGGTTATGATGCGGCGCCGGCGTGACACGGTTCAAAAGCCACGCCGACCATTCTGAAAGCGGCACGCAAGCACCCCGGGGGAAGCAACAATGGACGAACAAAAAGTCGACCGGCGCCATTTTTCCAAGTTCACACTGGCCGCTTTCGGCGGATTGCTGGCCGGAGCGCAAACCGGGCTGGCCGCGGACGATGATGACAAACCCCTGAAGAATCCGCTGCTGGGCGACCCCCACATTTGCCGCGGCATCAATACCTGCAAAGGCAAAGGCAAGAGCAAGGACAATGCCTGTGCCGGCCAGGGAACCTGCGCCACGGCCAAAGCCCATTCCTGCCATGCAGCCAACGACTGCCGCGGCCAGGGCGGGTGCGGCGCCAAGCCGGGCGAGAACACATGCAAAGCGATGGGCGCCTGCGCCGTTCCGTTGCAATCGCCGGCTTGGAAAAAGGCTCGAAAACGCTTCGAAGAGCTCATGACCAAGGCCGGCAAGAGCTTCGGCGACGCTCCGCCAGCTAAAGAAGAATAGCCCCCCTCCGACCGGCCCGCCTGCGTTCACAAGCCGACCGCGGCTGCACGGCCTCTAGGGCGATGCTTGTTCGCGCGCATTCGCTGCCGCCTGCGCAATCGCTGCTGCCTGCGCTGGCGGCACGCGCTTCGCATCCGGCCATGCCTCGGTTCGCCGCGGTATCGCTCGCCACAGTATCCCGGTGCGCGACCGCGGTACTGGTTAGCTGGTCATCCACCGCCGGAAAATTACTGCTTGAGACCCGGAATCGGCTGCGATAGGCTTAGTTGCCGGCGGCTTTATGGCATACGAAATGCACGTCCTGCGGTCTGCAATGGCGGACGTTGCTGCCTTGACGGCGGCTTCGGGCCTCGGCTTCGGTGCATTGAATGCGAACGGCACGGCCATCTGGGCGGAAAAAGAGCTGGTAGGCGCTGGAACCACGCTTTTCGAGTCGGCAAGCAAGCCTTATTGATGGAGTAGATCGCCATGGACCGTGCGCTGCGGGTGATTGTCGCCGACGATGATCAACAGGCCCGCGAATTCTACCAGCAAATCTTGCCGGACATGGGCCACAAGGTCATTTTCGCAGCCAGCAGCGGCAGCGAATTGGTGCGGCAGTGCGAACAACTCAAGCCGGACCTGGTCATCTCCGACATCAAAATGCCGGACCTGGACGGGCTCGACGCGTCGGAGCAGATCTACGCGAGCACCCCCGTGCCGATCATCCTTGTTTCCGGTTATCACGATGCCGAATTGATCGAGCGAGCGCAGGAAAATCACATTCTGGCTTACCTGGTGAAGCCGGTCACCCTGGCCGACATGGAAGTGGCCATCAGCCTGGCCATGAAGCGGTTTCAGGAATTCGAAGAGCTGCGACTGGATACGTCGAACCTGCGGCAGGCATTGCAAGACCGCAAGATTATCGAGCGCGCCAAAAACATCCTGATGAAGCTCGGCGAGTTGCACGAACACGACGCCTTCCGCCGACTCCAAAAACTCGCCAGCCGGCAGAACAAGAAGCTGGTGCAGGTCGCCGAAATGATCGTGACGGCCGAAATGGCGTTCGGGCCGCCCGACCGTCGCTAGCACCGCATGCCGCGACAATGCGTCGGGCTGCTGGTCCCGTAACGCTCGGATTGACTTTCAAGCGAGCGGCTAGTACGCTCGATGTGGTGGCAGGCTTGAGCGCACGTTCGTGCGCCTCAAGGCACTACGTAGGCTAAGACAGCCCCTGGTGAGTTCTCCGGAACGCGCTAGGGGCTTTTTTTGTCTTCGGCGCAATAGCTGCTAGGCCGGAAGAACCGCACGTGGGGCTAAGCGTGCGCTGCCGTCCTTCCTTGTTCCAGCACGCCCCGTAGACGGCGACCTCGGATGGTCGCCGGCAAGCGTTTTCCAGGCAACCACTCAACTCCAGCGCATTTGAGACCCTATGAGCAACGCTCGAGTTCCGACCGAACACCATATGCAAAATAATGGCAAAGGCTCGCCCCAGGCGACGCTCGAAGCACTTGAAAATCCGGAGCCGGGCCCAGCCGCGCCGGCCGAGTTGGCTCCGGCCGTAGTGTTGGTCGTCGACGACGACCGAGCCGTGCGGCATACGATCCGCCGCATCTTCGAAGAAACGCCGCTCGAGATCCTCACGGCCGAGAACGCCGAAGAAGGCTTGAAAATCGCCTCGCAACGTCATCCCGACGTGATCTTGCTCGACGTCATGTTGCCCGATCGGTCGGGCCTCGACATGTTCGAAAAGTTCCACGAGCTGGACGCCAAGGTGCCGGTGATCTTCATCACGGCTGGCGAAAAAAGCGACACCGTCATCAAGGCCATGAAGCTGGGGGCCTACGAGTATCTCGTCAAGCCGCTCGATTCGAAGCAAGTGCGCAGCCTGGTGAACCGGGCCATCGAGATTCGCCGCTCAACCGAAATGCCGGCCGACACTGGCGAGCCCACGGCCGAAGAAGAGGTGCGCGACTACCTGGTCGGCCGCTCGCCCGCCATGCAGGAAGTTTATAAGGCCATCGGCCGCGTTGCCTCGCAGGACGTGACCGTGTTGATTCATGGCGAAAGCGGAACCGGCAAGGAGCTGGTGGCCCGCGCCATCTACCAGCACAGCGCACGGTCCAAGGGACCGTTCCTGGCGGTCAACTGCGCGGCCATTCCCGAATCGCTGCTGGAGAGCGAATTGTTCGGTCATGAAAAGGGCTCGTTTACCGGCGCCGAAAGCCGGCGCATCGGCAAGTTCGAGCAGTGCAACGGCGGCACGCTGTTTCTCGACGAAATCGGCGACATGTCGCCGCTGGTTCAGAGCAAGATGCTGCGGCTGCTGCAAGAACAGGCCTTCGAGCGCGTGGGCGGCAACGAAACGATTCGCACCAACGTGCGGATCATCGTCGCCACGAATCGCGATCTCGAGCAGATGGTCAAACGCAGCGAGTTCCGCGCCGACTTGTATTACCGGCTCAACGGCTTCGTCATCAAGCTGCCGGCCTTGCGCGAGCGCAAGGACGACGTGTTGGTCCTGTTGCAGCACTTCCTCCGCCATTTCAGCCGCGAGCTGGGCAAAAAGGTCCACGGCATCTCGCCCGAGGCCCTCGAACTGCTGTTGTGGTATCCCTGGCCGGGCAACGTCCGCGAATTGCAAAGCGTGCTCAAGCGGGCCTTGCTGCAAACAACCGGCGAAGTGCTGATTTCGGACTTTTTGCCCGAGGACGTGCGCACGCGAGGGGCCCACGGCGGCGCCGCCGGCGATCAGGCGGTCGATGCCACGCCGGTCACCGAAGCGTATATCGACACGCGCATCCGCGAAGGCTCCGAGGATCTGTACGCGGAAGCGGTGGCGCTGCTCGAGCGCGCCCTGATTACACGCGTGCTCCAGCACACCAAGGGCAACCAGTCGCAGGCAGCCAAGATCCTGGGCATCACGCGCGGCAGCTTGCGGAACAAAATCCGCACCTGCGGCATCGCCATCGAGCACGTAGTCATGTCCGACAAACCGGCCGGCGTAAGCTAATCGCCGGCCAAAGCCCACGGACTGCGGTCCGTGGGGGGCTATCAAACCGATGCCGCACGCTCAGCGCCTCCGTGCTCAAAAGCCTTGAGCGCCCGCAGCAGGCGTTGAACGTGTTCGTCGAGCTGCGCGAGTTGCTCGTCGCCGCCTTCGAACGTATGGTCGTGGCCATGCTGCTCGAGTTGGCCGGCCAGTTTGGCCGCCTGCCGGGCTTCGAAGTTGCGCGCCATGCCCTTGAGGCTGTGGGCCGCCAATTCCAGCGCCGGCCAATCGCGCGCGGCCAGCGCCTCGCGAATCTGGACGACCAATGCCGGACCATCTTCAGCGAAGAATTGCGCCAAATTTCGAAACAGTTCGCGATCGCCGTCCATCCGGCGCAAGGCGGCCTGGAAACCGACTTCCTCGGCCGGCTGTGGCATGAGGGTCGCCGCACACGGCCGGGTCACCAACTCCGTGCTGGGCGGCGTGCCTTCCACGACCGCAATCAACTCGCGCGCGTCCAACGGCTTGGCCAGGTACCCGTCCATGCCGGCCGTCATACAGGCCTCGCGATCGCCGCGCATGGCATGGGCGGTCATGGCAATGATCGGCACTCGGGTGCCGGTCGACTGCTCGTGCTCGCGGATGGCGACCGTCGCGCCCAGGCCATCGAGGTGCGGCATCTGCACGTCCATCAGCACCGCATCGAAGGGCTCGGCCCGGTACAGCTCGAGCGCCCGAAATCCATCGGCGGCCAGCCGCACCAGGTGGCCGCGCTTTTCGAGAATCCGCACCACCAGCTTCTGATTGGCCGGCGTGTCTTCAGCCACCAGAATGCGCAGCGGCCGCACCGCAGGCTCCGACTTCTCTGGTTGGACTGCAGGCGAGATCGGACGGCCGCTGGCCAGGGCGGTCAGCGCATCGCCCAATTCGGCTGCCCCCACCGGTTTGGACAAATGTTCGACTCCCAGGTGCCGGCAGCGAGCCGTGTCGGCCTCGCGGTTGACGCTCGACAAGAGCATGATAATCGAGCCGCTCCATTTCGGTTGCGACTTGATTCGCTCGGCCAGCTCGAAGCCGTCGGTGCCGGGCAAACCGGCGTCGATCAGCAGCAGCGCGTCGTGCGAGCCGGGCGTGTGGTCGACCCAGTCGAGCGCTGCTTCCGCAGTTTGGGCCGTAGCCGCTTTCAGCCCGAAATCGGCCAGCGCCCGGGCGAGCATCGTCTGGCAAGTGCAATTATCGTCGACGACCAGCGCCGCGCGGCCGGCGTAGTCGGGCAATTGACGATCGACCGTTTCGGCCGCATCTTGAGCGACTTGAAGCATCACGAGGAAGTGAAACGTACTGCCCGCGCCCGGTTGGCTTTCGACCCAAATCCGGCCCCCCATCATGTCGATCAATTGGCACGTGATCGCCAGGCCCAAGCCCGTGCCGCCGAAGCGGCGCGTGGTCGAGCTATCGGCCTGTACGAACGACTCGAAGATCGACGCCTGCTTGTCGGCCGCAATGCCGATGCCCGTATCGCGCACGCTGCCGCGCAGCCGTAGTTGATCTCCCCAGCGGCCTTCGAGTTCCAACCGCACCACCACCTCGCCCACTTCGGTGAACTTGATGGCATTGCCCACCAGGTTGGTTAGTATTTGCCGCCAGCGCTGTTGATCGCCGATCAGATTGTCGGGCACCTGCGCATCGATATCGAGGACCAGCTCCAAACCCTTCTGGTGCGCCCGCAACGCCAGCACCCGCATGGCCGCGGCCATCGCCTTGCGCAGGCTGAAAGGGGCGGCCTCGAGTTCGAGTCGGCCGGCCTCGATCTTGGAAAAGTCGAGGATGTCGTCCAGCAGCCGCAGCAGCCAATGGGCCGACTCCTTGACGATCGACAAATACTCGCGCTGATCGGACGAAAGATCGGTATCGAGTACCAGGTCGGTCATGCCGATCACGGCATTCATGGGCGTGCGAATTTCGTGGCTCATGTTGGCCAGCCATTCGCTCTTGGCGCGGTTGGCGCGTTCGGCCGCCTCTTTGGCCGATTGCAATTCTTCCTCGGCGCGGCGATGGTGCGTGACGTCGTTCTGAATGGCCATGAAGCGGACGATGTGCCCCCGCTTGTCGAGCACCGGAAAGATGTTCATCGCCACCCAGTAAGTATGGCCGTCCTTGTGGTAATTCAGGATCTCCTCGGTGAAGCTTTCACCGCTCGCCAGCGCGTCGCGAATTCTGGTCACGGTCGCCGGGTCGGTGAGCGGCCCTTGCAGCGCATGGCCTGGTTTTTTGCCGACCACTTCGAACTCTTCATAGCCCGTGATCCGGGTAAAGCCGTCGTTGACCCATTCGATCAACCCATCGCGATCGGTAATCACGACGGCATGATCGGTGTTGCTGGCCACCAATGACAGCACCGCCAACTTGTCCTTGAGCTGCTGCACTTTGCGGAACTGCCGCTCCAAGTCGCGCTCTTTCAAACGCAATTGCTCGAGCGCCTCGTACAGCTCGCGATTGTGGCCATAATTGGGCACCGCGGGCCGCGGCGCTTCGCGCGTGAGCAAATCGCCCCACTGGGCTGCCGTGGCGGCGTCAATTTCAGGGCTGCGGGCCGACAGTGCCTTGCCCAGAACGACCACCGTTCCTCTGCCCGGCTGGCTCTCGATCGAGAAATGATCGACGAGCTTGCGGGCCACGGCGATGCCCGATTTAGCCTCCGCGTCGGGATCGGCGGCATCGAGCAGCCTGGCAACGTCGGCCATGCCGGGCCCGTGATCGGTTACCGTGGCCTGCACAAATCGCCGACGACCCCGCTGCGAGATCGAAAACTCGACGCTGCCGCCAGCGGCATGCCGCTGGGCATTGGCCGCAATTTCAGTTAGCGCCGTGGCCAGCCGGGTCTGATCAAACGGGCTCAAACCGGCCAGGCCGCCTAGCCGCTTGGCATGGTGCCGAACAATATCGATCTGCCCCGGTTCATCGATCGGAACCGTCAAAACCGGCAAATTCATGCTTAAGCTCCCGAGATTTCCAAATCTACGAGTCTTTCGTGGCCGCGGTCAAACGCTTGCAGGCCTAGCTGCGTCGCAGCGCGGTCACAAATCATCGCCGCGGATGGACGCATGCGTTTGCTTGACAAAACGATTACAATGGCGCGGCCGGATTGAGGACATTTTTATGTTACGCTTGCTGTTGACGATCGCATTTCGTCCGGAACGGACATTGCTGTTCTAGCACCCGGTCCGTGACATCACAGGCGAACACCGCACGGGCGACCCAATACACTCATCAACATTTTGCACCTCAGGAGCTCGACAACCATGACACTTCGCAAAGCGCTCGCCGTGGCACTCGTTTGTTTTCCGCTGATGACGGCAACGGCATCTGCCCAATATGTCTATCAAACCTACAGCCCCGTCATCAGTGGCTTCGATCCTCTGACCAACACGCCGGTCAGCACGTATCGCACGGCCGTGACCTACAGCCCGGCGGTCGTGCCAGCCGCACCGGCCTGCTGCCAACCCGCCTTGGCGCCACCGGTCGTCAGCTACAGCCCGGTGACCACGTATTCTCCGGTCACCACATATTACGCTCCGGCGGTCCCGGTAACGACCTACAGCCCGGTCGCTGCGGCCGTTTATCGGCCGGTGACGACGTACATGCCGATGACCGCCTATTCGCCGGTGGTCACGACTTCGTACTATGCTCCTGCGGCGGTCTATAGTCCGGTGGTTTATGGCACGCCGTACGTACCGGGCGAGCCGGTGCGCAATATCTTCCGCGCGCTGCTCTACTAAGAATCGTTGGCAACTGATTATTGCCAACTAGGCAAGCTGCTATCCGGACCAATTTATTTAAGGAGGAATGGTCATGCCCGTACGTACTTCCGAAGCCGTGTGGGAAGGGGACTTGAAGGAAGGCCATGGCACGATGTCGCTGGGCGGAGGTGCGTATCGTGGGCCTTATTCGTTCGCCTCGCGCTTTGAGAATGGCACGGGCACCAATCCCGAAGAGCTGATCGCGGCAGCCCATGCCGGCTGCTATTCGATGGCCCTGTCGCACGGCCTGGCCACGGCCGGCCATCCGCCCAAGCGCGTACACACCACCGCCAAGGTGCACTTGGAAAAAGGCGAAGGCGGCTTCAGTATTCCCCGGATCGACCTGGTGACTGAGGCCGAAGTTCCCGGCATCGACCAGGCAAAATTCCAAGAACAGGCCGAGACGGCCAAAAAGAATTGCCCAATCTCCAAGCTCCTGGCCGCAGCGCAGATCAGCCTGACGGCCACGCTGGTAAACAAATGATGAGCGATGAATGCGGAATGCTGAATGCCGGAGCTGGCGATAGCTCCAGCATTCAGCATTCCTACTTCCGCATTCCGTCTCTCACCCTTCGGGTAAGGAAACGGGCTCCGCGCCTGTGCGGGCGAAAATTTCCTCGGCCTTGGTCAGCATGCTTACGCCGGCCGGCGCCGTGTTCTCGGCGGCCACCAGGATCTTGCCGCGCGTGACTTCCTGGTCGTAGTAGTTGGCCAATTCCTTTTCGACGCCGCGTGTCATCATCGCGCCGATCAGACCGCCGGCAACGGCCCCTGACCAGGCAAACAGCGCTCCGCCGACCAGCAAGCCGACGCCGCCGGTCGCCACGAACCCCGCAACGGCCGTCAGCCCGCCGAGCAAGGCTCCGATGGCTCCGCCGGCAGTCGCGGCAGACGCGGTGTGCGATCCCGCCGGTTGCTGATGATCAAACTGGCGAAAATGCTGTTCGGTAAATTTGTCGGAGCAGATGACCGTAATGTTGTCCTTGGTAAATCCAGCGGCCAACAGGTCGCGGACGGCATGGTCAGCCTGGGCCATAGTGCTGAAGATACCCACACGAATCGGCTTGTTCTGGTCCATCGTTGGTTCCTGCTTTCCGCCGTCACGATTTGAAAAAAAAGAACTCCCGGCCCGCTTCCGATCATACCCGATTTTCAGTCGAATAGCTTCGCCTGGCTCGGATCGATTCGATCGTAAACCAGCCGGTCCGCATCGATCACCCGCGCGTGGGGATTCAGCACGTGCGGCCGCGTACCACCGTCCATGATATCCTGCACGTCAAAGCCGTGAACCACCAGGGCATCGGCCACCAGCCGACGATGGCAGCGCCAGGGAACCGCCTCCGAGCACATGATCGCCGTCGGCTGCTGCCGAGCTTCGATCATCAACTGCTCGAGCGCCTCGCGAAACTCGGCAGTGTCCATGTAGTCGGCGTACGACCGAAACGATTCGTTTTGCCAAAAAACATGCGGCGAATCGTCGCGCCCCTTGCGCCGGCCTCCCAACTCGACATGGTGAATATAGTCGACTCCGGCCGCCGGCAGCCACTCGGCCATTTGCTCCTTGGCAAAATGCGGATAGCGTCTGGAGCCCGGAAAGCGGCGAATGTCGACCAGCCGCCGGATGCCGTTTGCGCGCAGCAATTCCAAGAACTGCTCGGCAGAACGCGTGGAGTGTCCGATCGTGAAAATCGTGTCCATCGGAGTTGCTAAATTAGCTGCACCCAACGAGATTCCTCGCTCGGCGGAAGCCTCTTCCCTCCCGGGTTTTGTAACCCGCTGGCATTCTACGCGCCGGGCCAAGGGGGCGACCGCTGGGCAACGGCTCGGGGTGGCTTCAGCAGCCGACACGCGCTACGATACATGGCCGGCTCGCTCGCTGCATTAGGCGCCAGACGCTTGACCTGTTGCACATGATTCATCCCGTGAAAGCGATCATCCGCCGAGTTGCCGGCGTCCTGTTGGTGTTGCTGGGCATCGTCGGCTTGCTGATGCCGATTTTGCCAGGATGGCTGTTTCTCATTCCCGGCGCCGTGCTGTTGGGCTTTGACGTGCCGAGAATGGTGCGTTTTCTGGGCCATCTCGAACTGCGGTTCCCGCGCTTTAGTGGCCTGCTGGGTGCGATCCGGCAACGGCTGCACCGCTACCACACCGGCGAAGATTGCGAGCCGCCGCTGCCCTGAATGTCGCGATTGCCGCTGCGGCAAATGAAACCATTTTGCCTGGCCGACACCGTGGATTTCGGGATTTCGGCGTGTTACCCTATTTCTTCAACACACGGTCCCGCCCCCCCCTGCACAATCCCACCATTAGGAGTCGTAGATCATGAAACTTTCAACCTTGTTGTTCAGCGCGGTGCTAGCCACGGCCATGGTCGCCGGGGCAGCCGCCGCCGAATTGAAGCCGGGCGATCCGGCCCCAGCCTTTTCCATGCAGGGCAGTGATGGCAAGATGCACACCCTGGCCGATTACAAAGGCAAAAAGGCCGTTGTCATCGCCTGGTTCCCCAAGGCCTTTACCGGCGGCTGCACCAAGGAATGCAAATCCATGCGGGCCGACGGTGACGCGCTGCGCAAGTTCGACGTCGCGTACTTCACGGCCAGTTGCGACACGCCCGATAAGAACAAGGCCTTCGCCGAATCGCTCGAGCTCGATTATCCGATCCTTAGCGATCCGACCCACGACAACGCCACCGCGTTCGGCGTTCTGGGCCCCAAGGGCAATGCCCAACGCTGGACCTTCTACATCGACAAGGACGGCAAGATCGCCGAGATCGACAAGAAGGTGAAGACCGAAACCCACGGCCAGGACATTGCCGGCAAGCTCAAGGAGCTGGGCGTCGCGCAAAAGTAACTCGCGGCGAATTAATCAACTTTCCAGGCACCACGGCGAGCGACGTCAACCGGCGTCCTCGCCGTCGTGCTTTTTCAGCAGCTCGTCGAATTGCTCCTCGCTGAGCACGCTGATGCCCAGTTGCTGGGCCTTCTCCAGCTTGCTGCCCGCATTCTCTCCGGCCACCAGGTAATCGGTCTTCTTCGATACGCTCGACGCCGCCCGGCCGCCATGCCGAGCGATCAACTCTTCGATTTCGTCGCGCTTATATTTCGATAGCGTGCCGGTGACCACAAGCGTCTTGCCGGCCAGTGCGCCGAGCTTGGCGGCCGGCCGCTTCGGCGCGGTCATGTTCACGCCCGCGTCCGCCAGCTCGGCAAGTTCCTTTTGCCCCTCGGCGCTGTGCAGGTAATCGTAAACGCTGCGGGCGATGATCGGGCCGATCTCGGGCACTTCGGCCAGCTCTTCGACTTCCGCCTCCTGCATGGCCTCGACCGATCCAAAATGCTCGGCCAGCGTCGTGCCCACTCGGGCGCCGACGTGTCGAATGGCCAGGGCATTCAACAGCCTCGCCAGCCCACGGCCTTTGCTGGCCTCGATGCCTGCCAATAGTTTTTCCGCGCTCTTGCGGCCCATCCGCTCCAGATCGGTCAATTGCTCGTCGGTCAGGCGGTACAGGTCGGCGTAGTCCTGCACCAGCCCCCCGTCGACCAACTGGTCGACCAGCTTGTCGCCCAGGCCTTCGATATCCATCGCATTGCGGCTGGCGAAATAGCTAATCCGCTCCTTCCACTTGGCCGGACAGCGCGGATTCGGGCAGCGGATGTAGACTCCCCCTTCGTCTTTCACCAGCGGCGTGTGACATTCGGGACACTCGCTGGGAAATTCAAACCGCGGCGGCTCGCCGTCGCGCAGATGTTTTTCTACCCGCACGATGTGCGGAATGACCTTGCCGGCCTTCTCCACCACCACCATGTCGCCGACCCGCACGTCCTTCCGCTCGATCTCGTCGGCGTTGTGCAGGCTGGCGCGGCTGACGGTGGTGCCGGCAAGTTCGACCGGCTCGAGGTCGGCCACCGGCGTAATGGCTCCCGTCTTGCCGATTTGCACGCGGATGTCGCGCAGCCGCGTCGTGGCTTCGTACTTCTCGAACTTGTAGGCGATCAGCCAGCGAGGGCTCTTGCTGGTCGTCCCGAGCCGCTCGCGCTGGTCGAAGCGATTGACTTTGAGCACCAGCCCGTCGATCTCGAAATCGAGTTCGTGCAGCCGCCCGATGAGCTCCTGGCAATGATCGACCGCCAGGTCGAACGAAGCGAACGCCTCGACCAGCGGCGTGGCCGGCAGGCCGTAGCTCCGCAGCTCGGCCAGGAAGTCCATGTGATTGTCGCTTTTGAGCCCCTCGACATAGCCCACGCCGTGACAAAACATCCGCAAGCGGCGCGCGGCGCACTGTCGTGGATCCAGCAGGCGGATGCTGCCGGCGGCCACGTTGCGCGGGTTGGCATACGGCGGCAGCCCCTGGCGGTCTTGCTCCTCGTTGAGCCGCACCAGGTCCGAATTGGTCATGTAAATCTCGCCGCGCACCTCGAGTACCGGCGGCGGATCGCTGCCTTCCAGCCGCAGGGGCACGTCGACCACCGTGCGGATGTTGTGGGTAACGTCGTCGCCCACGCGGCCATTGCCCCGCGTGACGCCGGAAACCAGCACGCCATGCTCGTAGGTCACCGCGGCCGCCACGCCGTCGATCTTCAATTCCACGACCCAGCCGACTTCTTCGCCCGGCAGCAGCTTGCCGACGCGCTGGCCATAGGCTCGCAGCTCCTCCAGGCTATAAGTGTTCTCGATCGAGAGCATCGGCACGCGATGCTCGACGGAGTGCAGCGACTCGACCGGCTGATCGCCGATCCGCTGCGTGGGGCTGTCGGGCGTGATCAGCTCCGGATGCTTGGCTTCGAGCTGTTTCAGCCGCTCGATCAGCCGGTCGTACTCTACGTCCGAAATTTCCGGCTCGGCCAGCAGATAGTACAAGCGATCGTGATGCCGGATTTGCCGGCGCAACTGCTCGATTTCAGCCGCTGCTCGCTGCGTCATGTAAGCGGATTACCGTGGCCGGGCCGATCCGCTGACGAATCGTCGCGGGAACTTTTGGCGCGGCGCTGCCAGAAGCGATCGGTGGCGATGGCCCCCGTGGTGGCGACCGCCAGGACAAGCAGTTCGCCGGCCAACAGCATGGTGCCATGGCGCTTCATGAATGCGACCAGTGCGCCTCGGCCGGCTGCCGGCACGCTGCCGCGCAATTCGGAAAAAGTCATCACGCCATAGGCGCAAGCGGTGATCGCAAAGGCGATGCCCACGATCACCAACAGCACATAAAACGGATTGCGATGCGCTCGACCGGCCACGCCAAGGGACTCGTGCGGGAGAAAAAGCTTGCCAGAGGCGACCCGGCCGCGATTATAGCTTGTCGCCAGCCCGGTAGGACATGCGCGACCTCACGAGCGCATGAAAAAAGACCTCGAGGTAACGACTCCCAGCGCCGCTCCGGCCTCCACCAAGGAGACCTCACAGCCGTCGGCCCTCGAGGTCCGCATCGCGAACAAGAAATCGCGCGAGCGATTTATTGCTTGCGACCTTGCGCTACTTTATCGAAACGGGCGCAGCGTTGCAAGAGCCATCAGTGCCATGCGCGCTCCTCGCTTGCCAATCGCGCGCACCACGCGCGGAAGAATTCGCCGCGCTGGGCATAGTCGCGAAACTGATCGAGACTCGCACACGCCGGCGAGAGCACGATCCAATCATCGACCGCGCTCAAGCTCCAACACCAGCCGAGCGCAGCGTCGAGCGTGTCGCGCAGCGCGCAGTTCAATTGCGGCCAGCGCGCCTGCGCCAACTCGAACAAGCGCGGCCCCGTCGCGCCGTAAAAACCTACGCCTTCGGCACATTCTGCCAGGCGCGCGAGTAGCTCCTCGAAGTCCGAGCCTTTGTCGGCGCCGCCGATCAGCCACCACGCTCTGCGCTCGATGGCCTCGATTGCCGCAAGTGTCGAGGCCGGCGTCGTGGCCTTCGAATCGTCAACCACGTTTCGCCCACCTTGCCGGCCAACCCATTGCAGTCGATGCGGCAGGCCACTGAAGGCCGCCAGGCCTGCGGCAATGGCCGCTGAATCACAATCCGCAGCTTCCGCCGCAGCAGCCGCTAGCGCGCCATTCTCGCGCTGATGCCGGCCGACGACCTTCAGCGGACCGATTCTCTCCGGCGGCCACGCAGCAATCGACCGACCGGGCCACGGACCTTGCCAGGCCGGGTCGCTCGCCAGCGTGCCGCCCAGCACATAGCGATCGCCCGGCCATTGTTCGGCCAGCAACCGCTGCTTCGATTGGCGGTAATGCTCCAGCGTGCCATGCCAATCAAGATGGTTCGGCCGGCAATTCGTCACGACGGCCAGCTCGGGCATGCGCATGCCGCGGCTCAGCCAATGCAGCTGAAAGCTGCTCAACTCGAGTACGACCCAGTCGTCGGGCTGCATGACGGCAAGGTCGGACAACAGGCTGCCGCCCAGATTGCCGCCCAGCCAGCTTCGCATCCCGGCCGCTTGAAAAATATGATGCAGCATCCAGGCCGTCGACGATTTTCCCACCGAGCCGGTGACGCCGGCAATCTGCGCCGGGCAGCGACTCAGAAAAAGTTCGATCTCCGATGTGATGCAGACGCCGCACTCGGCCGCCCGTTGCACAAGCGGATTGTCCGGCCGAACCGCCGGATTGACCACCAACCAATCGCACTCGCAAAAACTCTGCTCGTCGTGGCCGCCCAATTTCCAACTCTCGATCGGTATCCCGGCCAGCGTCGCGATCGATTCTTCGAGCGCATCGGCCGGCAACTGATCGGTGATGGTCACTCGCGCGCCTTGCTGAGCTAGCCAGCGGGCCGCGCCCACGCCGCCGCCATGCCGGCCCAAGCCCATGACCGTCACGCGTTTGCCGGCAACTTCCATGTCGCGCACTGGGGGGCCTGCATCCTTTTGGCAGTGATTCAGTTCCGTTCAGCCAGCAATCGCCGGGCCGAACGCAGGTAGGGATGCAGCGCCTGGGCATCGTCAGCCTGGCAGACCTTCAAATACGCTTCGAACAGCTCTAGCGCCTCACACGGACGGCCCGTGCGCAGATAGACGAGCCCCAAATCCCGCTGCTCGTCCGACAGCTCGGGCAGCAACAAGGCCAAGCGAGATTGCACCGGCAGCACTTGCTCCCATTGCTCGCGCATGGCATACGCCGCCTTGAGATTTCGCAACACGCGCGCCGCGATTTCCAGATGTCGCGCCGGCCGCAAGTCCTCGTCGACGATCGTGTCGGGCCGGCCCAACCGCCGCTCGATGTGCCGCCGGCAGTCCTCGGCCGAGAGCACTTCGCCATGCTCGAACGGGTCGAGATACAAGGCGCCGTCCGCCGAGCGCGCGCCGAGCATGAAATGGCCCGGCGTACTCACGCCGAAAACCTTCAAGCCCGCGCCGCCAGCCACGGTCATAAAGACAATGGCCAGCGAAATGGGGATCCCCATGCGGCGCTCGAGCACGTCGTTTAAATAGCTGTTGCGCGGATCGTAATAGTCCTCCTGGTTTCCGCGGAAGCCGACATCGACGTACAGCAACCGGCCGATGGCCGCCAGCCGCTCAGAAAGCGTTGCGCTTGCACCGAGCCGGTCGAGCACCGATCGCGCGCGGTCTTGCAAACGCTCGATCTCAATGCGCGA
Organism: Pirellulales bacterium; assembly: GCA_036268995.1. GTDB lineage: Bacteria > Planctomycetota > Planctomycetia > Pirellulales > PNKZ01 > DATATB01. The sequence continues at coordinate 50,438 of DATATB010000113.1, forward strand.
GGGGGCCGGATCGAGATTGGGATACGCATCGCCGGCGAACTCGAGCAGCAATTCGACCAGATCGATCTCGCTCTGCCCGGCCCGCAGTCGCTGGAACTGCACGTCGTGCTGAAAGGGCGCTGCCATTTCTTGCCATGACTTGGAAGAGGGGATACGAACCACCGACAGCAGCCCGGCATTTTACGCACATCCGTGGTAGAAAAGAACCCTTTTGGAGACACAACTGGCCGCCGCCTGTGGTCGGCGATACGATTACAAGTTGCGGAGTTATGCGCGGGCGTCGATAGGGAGCAGTGATGGTGCCGAGTCGGGCGATCCAGTTGCGGGGCGTTGAGGTGCATAACCTCAAGCAGGTCAATCTCGACCTGCCGCATCGCCGGCTGATCGTGTTTTGCGGCCTCAGCGGCAGCGGCAAGAGCAGTCTGGCCTTCGACACGCTCTATGCCGAAGGGCAGCGGCGCTATATCGAAAGCTTCTCGGCGTACACGCGGCAGTTTCTCGAGCGGCTGGAAAAACCGGCCGCCCAGCGCATCGACGGCATTCCGCCGGCCATTGCCGTGGCCAGCCGCGGCCCCAGCCGTTCGAGCCGCTCGACCGTCGGCACTGCGACCGAAACCAACGATTACCTGCGGCTGCTGTTTGCGAAAATCGGCCGTGTGTTTTGCCAAAGCTGCGACCGCGAAGTCCGCCGCGACAACCCCCAGAGCATGGCCGACGAGCTAGCTGCACTGCCGGCCGGGGCGCGCTATCTGCTCACGTTCCCCGTGGCCGCCGATGCCGCACGCGATCCCGAGCGCTTGTCCACTTCGCTGCGCGAGGCCGGCTACCAGCGTGTGCTCTGTGGGCAGCGAATGCTGAGCCTGGATCACGATTCGCTGGCCTCCGCGATGGCGGACGAGCCGGTCGGGCCGGTTTACGTGGTCATCGATCGGCTCACGGTCGGCGGCAGCAGCGACCGCCGCCTGCGCGATTCGTTGGAAACCGCGTTTGAGCAGGGTGCCGGCCGGGCGTTTGTGTTCGTCGAAGCCGGTTTGCCACAGCCGTGGCAGCAGCGCGGAGTCGAACTACCGATCGACGGCCAGTCCTGGCGGCGCATTGGCTTCAGCAGCCGGCTGAGTTGCGAGGATTGCCAGCGCGAATACTCCACGCCCGAGCCGCGGCTGTACAGCTTCAACAGTCCGCTGGGGGCGTGCCCCGAGTGCGAAGGTTTTGGCAACGTGATCGACATCGACCTGGACCTGGTCGTACCCGACCCACGGAAAACGATCGCCGAAGGGGCCATCGCGCCGTGGAACACGCCGGCCTACCACCATGAGCTCGAAGAACTGCTAGCCCTGGCGCCGGACTACAAGCTGCCGGTCGATGTGCCATTTTCCGAGCTGACCGAGCCGCAGCGGGCTTTGATCCGCGAGGGCGTACCGCAGCGCAAGTTCGGAGGGCTGAAAGGATTCTTCGCCTGGCTGGAGCGCAAAAAATACAAGATGCACATTCGCGTGTTCCTCAGCCGCTGGCGCAGCTACAGCACGTGCCCCGTCTGCCACGGGACCCGCTTGAAGAGCGAATCGCTGGCCACGCGCATCGGCGGATTGAACATCGCCGAAGTCTGCCGGCTGAAAACTTCGGATGCCTTGCGGTTCTTTCGCGAATTGCAACTCGATCAAACCGAGCGGGCCATCGGCGGCTCGATGCTCGAGCAGGTGCAGGCCCGGCTGCGCTACCTGGAGGCCGTGGGGCTGGGCTATCTGACGCTCGAGCGGACGCTGCGCACGCTAAGCGGCGGCGAGGCCCAGCGCGTGGCCTTGACCAGTGCCTTGGGCTCGAGCCTAGTGAACATGCTGTATGTGCTCGATGAGCCCACCGCGGGGCTGCATCCGCAGGATACCGATCGGTTGATCCGCGCGATCGCCGGCTTGCGCGATCGCGGCAACACGGTGGTGGTGGTCGAACACGAAGAAGCCATGATCCGCGCCGCCGACCAGGTGGTCGAAATCGGTCCCGGCGCCGGCCAGCGTGGCGGCAGCGTCGTGTTTCAAGGCACTCCGGCTGAACTGATCGCTGGAGACAGCCTCACCGGCGACTATCTGGCCGGACGCCGTGGCGTGCGGCCGCCGGGCAAGCGCCGGCAGCCCAGCCACGGCTGGATTCGCCTGGCCGGCGCTCGCGGCAATAACCTCCAGAATCTGACCGTCGAGTTTCCGCTGGGCATGCTGTGCGTTGTGACCGGCGTCAGCGGTTCGGGCAAAAGCACGCTGGTCCAGGACACGCTCTATCCGGCCCTCTGCCGCCGGCTGCGAGTCGAGGCCCAAAAACCGCTGGCGTTCGATGCGATCTATGGTGATGGGCAATTGCACGAAGTCGTGCTCGTGGACCAAAGCCCCATCGGCCGCTCGCCGCGGTCCAATCCGGTGACCTACGTCAAAGCTTTTGACGAAATCCGGGCCGTGTTTGCCCAGACGCTCGAAGCCCGGGCCCATCATTACACGCCCAGCCATTTCAGCTTCAACGTCGAAGGCGGCCGCTGCACGAAATGCCAGGGCGACGGCTATCTGCAAATCGACATGCAATTCCTGGCCGACGTTTATATGCGCTGCGACGTGTGCCAGGGCCGCCGCTACCGGCGCGAAATCCTCGACGTCACCTATCGCAGCCGCAACATTGCCGAAGTGCTGGAGATGACCGTCCGCGAGGCGTTTACGTTCTTTCGCGGTCACGCCAAAGTGCAAGCCCGGCTCAAGAAACTAATCGACGTCGGCCTGGATTACCTGCGGCTCGGGCAGCCGGCCAACACGCTCAGCGGCGGCGAGTCGCAGCGGCTGAAGCTGGCCGGATACCTGTCGGCGGCCAAACGCGGCCGGGCGCTGTTCATCCTGGACGAACCGACCACCGGCCTGCACTTTGCCGACGTCGTGCAATTGATCGATTGCTTCGAGGCGCTGCTGGCGATCGGGCATTCGCTCATCGTCGTCGAGCACAATTTGCAGCTCATCAAATCAGCCGACTACGTGATCGACTTGGGTCCCGGCGCAGCCGAAGACGGCGGCCGCGTGGTCGCCCACGGGCCGCCAGAAATGGTCGCTCGAAATCCGAAATCCGTGACCGGCCGGTATCTGGCAGCCGCGCTGTTGGAACAGCCGGAGAGCCAACCGGCGTGAGGGAAGTGAAAAGTGGAAAGTGAAAAGTGCAAAGTGGAGAACGAAGATGGGAGCGGCGCTTCGTTGGAAAACTTGCAGGTGTTTTATGGCGATACAAACCCGGCGCTGGCGCGGGTGTATGCGCGGCTTCCCGCGGTGCCGGTTGGTTCGAACGTGAAGCTGTCGGGCACGTTGAGCGGGCCGGTGTGCGAGTATAGCCATACCCTGTCGGCGACGACTCGTTTCATGGAACGTGGGGCTGCGCCGGCTTTGCTAGCCGAGGCTGTCGTCGCTGATCCGTGCTTCTGGTCGCCCGAGCTGCCCATGCTGTATCGCATGCATGTCGAACTGCGCGAGAATGGAGATCTGCTCGCCGCAACCGATCGCTGGCTGGGCATTCGGCCATTGGCAGCGTCGGGACGGCGGCTGCTCGATTGCGGCCGCAACGTGGTTTTGCGCGGCGCGCGCCAGCCTCATGCCCCTGCTGTCGCTTCGCTCGCCGAGTGGCATGCTGCGGAAGCGGCCTTGTGGCTGGACGATCCGACCGACGAATTGCTCGCCGAGGCGAGCCGGCTGGGCGTTTGGCTGGTGGTGACGGTTACGCCGGCCACGCTTGCGCGCATCGCCCGCTGGCCGGCGGTGGCGGTTTGTATCTTGCCGTGCGATGCGGAATTGACCGACGAGCAGCATTACAACGCTCGCAATGTTGTGCTCGCGCAGTCGTTTGGCCCCGATGAGCCGATCGCGCCGCAGGCCTGGTGCCAGATGGCTGTGGATTGCTCGACCAGCGAAGATCAGTTTGCCGAGCGTGCCGCCGGTTGCCGGCTGCCGGTGATCGCTTGCCGGCGCGATCCAGCCGTTTTGAGCGTGAGCGACGTGCGCGGCGGCTGCGACCGGTTGCAACGCAGCCTGGCCGGCCGCGGCGAGTTCGCGGGATATTTTGTTTAGTCGCAAGCAGATTGAATCCGCAATGACCGAATCGAGCGATCTCGACCGCTATAGCCGCCAGGTGCGCTACGCCCATCTGGGCGAGGCAGGCCAGCGCCGCTTGCTCGCTTCGCATGTGCTCATTTGCGGCTGCGGGGCGCTGGGCAGCATGCTGGCCAATACGCTGGCCCGAGCTGGTGTGGGCCGGCTGCGGATCGTCGACCGAGATTTCGTCGAAACGACGAACCTGCAGCGGCAAGTTCTGTTCGACGAGCAAGACGCGGCGCGATCGCTGCCCAAGGCCGTGGCCGCTGCCGAAAAGTTGCGGCTCATCAATTCGCAGGTGGCCATCGAGCCGATCGTCGCCGACGTTGACGCCGGCAACATTCTTGCGCTGTGTGAGGGAGTGGATCTGATTGTCGACGGCACCGACAATTTCGAGACGCGGTTTCTGCTCAACGACGCGGCGATCAAGTTGGACGTGCCGTGGGTCTACGGCGGCTGCTTGGGCAGCGAAGGGCAAACGATGACGATTGTGCCCGGCCACACACCCTGCCTGCGGTGCCTGCTGGGCGAGCCGCCGCCGGCCGGCAGCACGCCCACCTGCGATACGGCCGGCATCCTGGCCCCGATCATCGGCGTAATCGCTTCGATCCAGGCGATGGAAACGCTCAAGATTCTCGGCGGGCACGTCGAGGCGATCCAGCCGTTTCTGACGATCGTCGAGCTCTGGGACAACACGATCCGGCAAGTCCGACTCGATAAGCTACGCGAGGCGAGCGACTGTCCGGCCTGCCAGCGGCACGAGTTCGATTGGCTCTCTGGCCGGCGCGCCAGCCAGGCCGCCGTGCTCTGCGGCCGCAACGCCGTGCAGTACCGGCCGCAGTCGGCCGAACGCGTTTCGCTCGACGCGCTGGAACAAAAACTCGCCGGTGTCGGCCGCATCAGCCGCAACCCGTTTCTGCTGCGATTGGCCGTTGACGACTTTTTATTGACGATATTCCCCGACGGCCGCGCCATCATCAGCGGCACCGACGACCCCGCGGTAGCCCGCAGCGTCTACGCCCGGTACATCGGCGGTTAGGCTGCTAGCGGGGGTCTGCCGGTTACCACAGCCGAGCAGCGCCGTACTGCTCGAAGATCGGATCGACGCTCACTAGCGCAAGGCCTTCAATCGTGGCCTGCGCCGCGAGCAATCGATCGAATGGGTCGCGGTGGTGCATCGCCAATTGCTCCACCGCCGTAGCGTGTGCAAGCGTGATTGGCAGCAGTTCGAAATTGTTCCGGGCGATTTCACGCGGCAAAAACGTATGGCTTGGTTCGCCCAAATCAAGCTTGCCGGTGCTGACCTTGATCGCGATCTCTCAGCAACTGGCAATGCTGAGCAGCTTACGGTTACTGGCATCTTCCAACAGGCCCTTCGCGGCCGAACTCAGGCGGCCATCGTCCCAGACAAACCACAGCATCGTGTGCGAGTCGAGTAGTAGGCTTGGCATCACGTGTACTCGCGGAAGTCTTCTAGCGGCGCATCAAAATCCGGAGCCATCCAATGCTTCGTGTCCTTCGCGCTGCCCGCTCTGCAAGGCCATTGGCCCGGCGGATGCCGCATCAACGTGGCTACCAGCTCGCCATTCTGAACGATGACGAGTTGTTCGCCGGGGTTCAGGGCCGAAATGACCTCGGTTAGATGCCCCTTCAGATCGTCAAGATTGATTGATGCCACTGGAGAATCCCTTTTTGCTCCAATAAACCGACGTCGACTTGCCAGAACTATTATACCAGCCCGGCAGGTAGCCCGTTCGCGTTCATCACTCGCTTGCAAGAGCTCGCCGCGTGGCAGCTTCCATGATGCGCTGCTCGCTGGCTTCGTGGCGGGCGAACTCGCCGGTGAGGCGACCTTCGCAGAGGACGAGAATGCGGTCGCAGAGCGTGAGCAGCTCGGGCAGCTCGCTGGAAGTGACGATGATGCCCAGCCCTTGCCGGCAGAGTTCGTCGGCCAGCCGGTAGAGCTCGGCTTTGGCCCCCACGTCGATGCCGCGGGTCGGATCGTCCAGCAGCAGCACCTTGGGACGCGTCAGCAGCCAGCGGCCGATGATCGCCTTCTGCTGGTTGCCGCCGCTGAGCGTCGTGATCGGCACGTCGCCGCCGGCCGTCTTGATGCCGAGCCGCTCGATCGTGCTCGTCGCCAGCTCGCGTTCGCGCGAAGTGCGCAAAATGCCCGCCGAGGTCGCGTCGTGCAGTTGGCAGAGGGTGATGTTTTCGGCCACGCTCATGGCGGCGAACAGGCCGAGCCGCTTGCGGTCTTCGGTCACCAAGGCCATGCCGGCGGCGCGGGCTTCGGCCGGATGACGAAAGCGGACGACGCGGTCCTCCAGCTCGATGCGGCCGCTGGGCGGCTCGGGACTGGCGCCGAACAGGCATTCGAGCAGCTCGGTGCGGCCGGCGCCCATCAGCCCGGCAATGCCCAGGATTTCGCCGCGGTGCAGGGTAAAGCTGATATCGCGCAGCCGCCAGCCGCGGGCATGGCCGGTCCAGGGAAGCGACAGCCGATGAACGTTCAGCAGCACGTCGCCGCGTGAGCGACCCTCGAAGTGCGTGGCCTCGATCTCGCGGCCGACCATCAAATGTGTCACCTGCCGCGGATCGCTCGCGTGCCGGTCCAGCGTGTCTACCAGGCGGCCGTCGCGCAGCACGACGATGCGGTCGGCCAGCCGGAAGACTTCGTCCATCTTGTGCGAGATGTAGAGGATCGTCACACCGCGCGACCGCAGCCGCTCGATCACGCGAAACAGCCGGGCCACTTCGCTCTCGGTCAGCGCGCTGGTCGGCTCGTCCATGATCAGGATTTCGGACTCGAGCGACAGGGCTTTGGCAATTTCGACTAACTGTTGATCGCCGACGCGAAGCTGTCCGACGCGCTGGCCGGGATCGACGTGGCATTCCAACTCGGCTAGCAGCCGGCCGGCCGCGTCGCGCATGGCGCGCTCGTCGAGCACTCCGAAGGCGCTGCGTTTTTCGCGGCCCAAAAAGATGTTGGCGGCGGCCGTAAGCTGCTCGACCAGGTTCAGCTCCTGGTGAATGATGCTGACGCCGGCTTGCTCGGCCTCGCGCGTGCTAGCGAAGCGCACGGCCCGGCCGCGGAGCAGGTACTGGCCCTCGAAATCGGGAATCACGCCGGCCAGCACCTTCATCAGCGTGCTTTTGCCCGCTCCATTTTCGCCGCAGATGGCCGTACACTGGCCCCGCTCGATCTCGAGCGACACGTCATCCAGCGCCACCACGCCCGGGAACCGCTTGGTGAGTTGGCGGACGGCGATCAGCGGGGCGGCTTGCATGGGTTCGTCCGCATTGCAAACATAAAGCCGCGACCGGTGGTCGCGGGACTTTCACGCGAGTACCCGCGACCAGCGGTCGCGGCTTTATGGTGATTGTGGTCGTGTTCCGCCGATTCCCGCGCGGCTTGCCTCGAAGGTTTTCCAACCGCTTAAGACCACGAGCGCGAGCACGGCCACCAGGCCGCCAGTGCGGGGGCCGGAAGCCAGCATGCCCAGGGCGCCGGCGAGCAGCGCCAGGTTGAGCACGGCTACGGCCCCCAGCCAGCCGGGAAAAAAGGCCTTGCGCGGGCCGCTGCCTGCGCGTACCTGGTTCACCGCCACGGCGATCACGACCACGATGCCTACGATCAGCCCCTCGTAAACGTCGGCGCCGGTCTTGATGATCTTGGCGATGCCGTCGACGACCACGCGCAGGAATAGGCAGCCCAGCACGGTGCCGGGAATCGACCCGACACCGCCTTGCAGGCTACAGCCGCCGACCACGGCCGCCGCAATGGCGTTGAGCTCGTAGCCGCGGGCAAGCGTTTGCGGGTCGGCCACGCTCTGATCGCCGATGTACAGGATGCCGGCCAGGGCACTGGTGAGGGCGCTGATGGAATAGGCCAGCCACTTGAGCCGTTCGGTACGGATGCCGCTCAAGCGCGCGGCCGTCTCGTTGCCGCCCAGTGCGTACAGGTGCCGGCCCACGACGGTGCGGTCCATCACGAGCCAGAGCACGGCCGCCAGCGTGAAAAATACGAGCACCGGAATCCACACGCTGGTTGCCAGGTAGCGGAACTGCGCGTCGTAAATCTGAATTTGCGTGCTGCGGCTGCCTAGCACGTGCAGCGTCACGTTTTCGATCAGCGCGCGTCCCAGGCTCCTTAAGCCCACGAGCGTGGCCAGCGTGGCGATGAAAGGGGGCAGGCCGACGACGGTAATCAACCAGGTGTGCAGGCTGCCGATGAGCAAGCCGGCCACCAGCGTGCCGGCGATCGCCAGCACGATCACGCCCCCGCCCACCGGTTGGGCGTTGACCATCGCTTCTTGCGCCAGCAGCATCATCAGCGTCGAGCAGATCGCGCCGCTGAAGGCGATGGTCGAACCGCTCGAAAGATCGATGCCGCCGGCTATGATCACGATCGCGCTGCCCAGGGCAAAGATGCCCAGCATGGCAGTCTGGCGCAGGATCTCGACGGCGCTCGCGCGTGGGAAGAAGAAGTAGTTGTGCTGGCTGTCGGCCAGGGCGGTGAGCACGACGACAACGATAATCGCCAGGGCCAGGCCGGATTCGCCGGTGAGAAGATTCCGCAGCCGGCCGCGATCGCCGCTCATGATCCCTTCAGCCCGTACTTGGCCAGCCAGCCGCGAAACTGGTCGAGCTTCAGGAATTCGGTCGAATCGCTGAACATGTCGGCCTTGAGCGGCGAGCCGTGGTCGGGCACGACCAGCTTGACGTTGGTGATGTAGAGGTCGCCTTCCGGCTGGCCCAGCCGTGGAAACATCTCCTTGATCACGTCCTGCTTCTTTTCCACCAGTGCCGCCATGGCCCGCACGCCCTGATAGCAGATGTCGAACGGATTTTGCACGAGCATGCAGTCGAGCTCGCCTTGGGCCATCTGCTCGATCGAAATTGGCTCGGCGTCGAAGGTGACGATGGTGAAATCCTTGCGGCGATTCAGCTCGCGAACGACGCTGACGATCGCCGGGCCGTTGTAGCTCCAGATGCCCACCAGCGTGTTCACGGCCGGATGATTAGTGATGGCGTTGCGGACGTTTTCCTTGGCACGCGAGCGATCGGTTTCGTCGCCCATGAAATCGACTGCGGTGAACTTGGCGCCGGCCCCTTCGCTAAAACCTTCATTGCGTTCGATGGCATTGTGGGCGCCGGTGCGACCGACGAACGTGACGTATTCACCCCCCTTTGGCCGCAGCTCGCGGACGGCGGTGCCCAACTCGCGTCCGGCCTCGCGATTGTCGGTGCCGATAAAGGCGTAGCGCGCGTCGGAGAAGCGTGCCCGATCCAAGTCGCCGTCGATGGCCATGACGTGCACGCCCTTGTCACGCAAGGCACGCATCTGGTCGGCGATCTCGGCATTGCCGGCATCGGTGACGGAAATGCCCACGGCCACGATGTCGCTCTGGCTGGCGAATTGCCGCAACTGATTGATCTGCCCGTGGGGCGTGCCGTCATTAACGATCATCACGGCCGACAGCCCGCGCTCTTCGAGCTTTAGTTCCTTGGCGGCGGCCTTGAGGCCTTCGCGGCCGGTGTCCCAATACGGCGAGTTGGTATTGGTCAGGATCACGATCCGCTTGCCATGCGCGGCGGGCTGGCTGTCGCATCCGGCCGTCAGAACAAAAGCCGCAACGAAACCAATCCAGTACGCGCGAACGAGGCCAAGCATAAGCCGAGAATCCTGGAAGCAAGCTGGCAAAGCTGAGATTCTAGGGTCGCCACGATGGGTCAGCAATAGTGGCCCCGTATGATGTCCGTGGTCCGTAGTCCGTTGTCCGTGGGCAACTGACAACTGACAACGGACAATGGCGTTGCTCAAAAGCTGCGGGAGGTGTCGACGAAGAAGCTGCCGTTGTCGGCGACCGGCAAGTAGGGCTCGGTCGGGTTGCCGCGGACATTGTGCTGCCGGGCGTTGCGGCGGGGATACACGGCCACGCCAAAGCCCACGTAAAACGCGTCTTCGGTCGAACCGGCCGCGGACGGATGGGCGCTGGGCATCATGTAAGCGGCATTGCCGTAAAGCACCAGCCGATCGGTGATCGGCGCACTGCCCGAACTCCCCAGAATGAGTTGCCCCAGGCTGCCCTGGCCGTTCAACCGGCTATGCTCGGGCACGCCGAGCCAGAACCAAGTGTCGGCGGCCGTCTCGACGTATTTGTGGTGCCAGAACAGGTTGTATTGGTTGATGCCTCGCCACTCGATCGGCAGCGAATTGAAAAGCTGGTGCGTGTCGCTGTTCATGTGCAAAGCGCACCAGAAGCCGATCTCGTTGACATCGCTGACGGCATAGCCGGTCTGAATGCGGAGCTGGCCGAGGTACGGGCTTTCGGCGAACTCGCCATAGTTCTTGTTGATCATGCCGTCGTAAACAATCGCCGCGGCCACGGGAACCTCGGGCGTGGCACGGCGGAACAAGCCACCGGTGACGAACGCCTGCTGCTGCCAGCCACTGGTGTTGTAGGGCACCGAGGCGCGGCCGGTCGTGTCGTACAGGGCAAAACTGCCGCCGAGTTGCACGCCGATGCCCAGCTCCTCCAGACCGGGGATTAAAAGCCCCAAGTTGACGCCTTTTTTCGCGCCATTGTTGTTCTGGTAATGCCCGTCGGGCAGGCCGCGCCAGCTATCGGCCACTGTGAAGCCATAATAATTCAGCGGAACCGAAGCCAGGCACGGGAACACGGCCTGCCCATAGGGGGCAAATATCTCGGCGGGAATGTCCTCAGTGATCGTGTACTCGGTATCCAGCGGCGTGAACTCTTCGCGGCCGGGCAACTCGATGTTGGGGGCCAGCGTGACGGGCGCGAGCTGGGCCCGCGGACCAGGCTCGACGGCCTCGGCCGGCATTTGCGCTCGGGCCGAAACGGCACTGGTCAGGACAATGCCCAGCCCGGCGACCAACCCAACGAGCAGCAAGCGGCTCGCGGGTCGGCAGCGATCGCTGAAAGCGCTCATACGAGCGAGGAATAAAGCAATCCGCGCCAGCAGTCAACGCCGCTTCGACGACAACCCCCGGGGGAGGCGCAGAACCGGGTTTTTCGATCTTGCTGGCATCACGCTGCTGTCAGTGCACGCGCTGGCCGGGCTTTGCGCCGCTGTCGGGTGATAGCAAGTAGATCTCCTCGCCACCCGCGCCGGCAGCCACGACCATGCCTTCGCTGGTGCCAAAGGTCATTTGCCGCGGCTGCAAATTGGCCACGCAAATCACTAGCCGGCCGACGAGATCTTGCGGCTGATAGACGCTTTTGATGCCGGCGAACACGTTGCGGCGCTCGTCGCCGCCGAGGCTTAAGGTCAGCCGCACCAGTTTCTTGGCCTTGGGCACCTCTTCGGCGGCCACGACGCGAGCCACGCGCAGATCGATTTTCTGGAACTCGTCGATCGTGATGGTCGGCTGCAGCGGCTCGGCGGCCAACGGCTCGGGACCATCTTGCGGGGTAGCCGGTGTCGCGGCGGCGGTTGTGGCTGGCGTTTCATCTTCGCGGCTGGCATCGATCATGGCTTGCACCTGTTTGGCATCTACACGGGTCATCAAATGTTTAAACGGCCGGACGGGACGGCCCACCAGTGGCCGCGTCGATTCGTCCCAATGCTCGATTGGCTGGTCCAGCAACTCGCCCGTCTGCTCGGCCAGGCGTGGCAACACCGGCGCCAGATACACGATCAACTGGCGAAACAGATTGAGCGCCACGGTGCAAACTTCCTGCAAGCGGCTGGCCTGGGCCGGATCGCGCTTGAGCACCCAGGGCTGTGTGTCGTCGACGTATTTATTGGCTCGATCGGCCAGGGCCATGATCAACCGCATGGCACGATTGTAGTCGCCCGAATCGTAGGCGGCGGCAATGTTGCGGCCTTCTTCGGCGGCCTGGGCAAATAGCCCGTCGTCGGCCGGATACTCGTTGGCCAATCCCGGGCCTTCGACAAAGCGAGCCGTGCGGCTGGCGAGGTTCACGATCTTGCCGACCAGGTCGCCGTTGACTTTGGCCACGAACTCTTCGAGCCCCAGGTCGAGATCATCGAGCTTGGGCGTGAGCTTCGAGGCGTAGTAATAGCGGAGCCAGGCCTGATCGAGATGCTCGAGATACGTCGCGGCGCGGACGAACGTGCCCCGACTCTTGGACATCTTCTCGCCACCGACGGTCAGAAAGCCGTGGATATGCACCATGCGGGGCAAGTTGAAGCCGGCCGCCTTGAGCATCACCGGCCAGAACAACGTATGAAAGTACGTAATGTCCTTGCCGATGAAGTGATGCACTTCGGTGGCAGGGTTGCGCCACCACTCGTCGAACTTCTCCCCGGTCTTTTCGCACCAATCCCAGGTGCTGGCCAGATACCCGATCGGCGCGTCGAACCAAACGTACCAATAGTTTCCCGGCGCGTCGGGAATCTCGAAACCGAAGTACGGTGCCGGCCGCGACACGTCCCAATTTCGCAGCGGTTCGGACAGAAACGCCGCGGCCAGCCATTTGGCCACGTCCGGGTGCAAGTGATCGCCCGTCTGCGTCCACTCGTGCAAAAAGCCGTGCATCTGCTCCGTATTGACGAACCAATGCTGAGCGCTGCGCAGCTCGGGCGTGGCCCCCGAAAGCACGCTGACGGGGTCGATCAGTTCCGTCGGGTTGTAGGTCGAGTTGCATTTCTCGCAACTGTCGCCGTATTGATCCGGGGATTTGCAGATCGGGCACTTGCCCTTCACAAACCGATCGGCGAGAAAAGTTCCGGCTTTGGGGTCGTAAAGCTGGCGGACTTCTTCCTCGAAGATCAGCCCCGCCGCGCGTAGCCCGGTCCAGAAGCGGCCACACAACTCGCGGTTCGAGGGGCTGTTGGTGCTGCCGTAATGGTCGAAGCGGACGTCGAAGCCGGCGAAATCGCGTGCGTGGGCCGCTTGCATGTCTGCAATCAGTTCGGCCTCGGGCCGGCCTTCCTTGCGAGCCCGGATCATGATGGCCGTGCCGTGCGTGTCGTCGGCGCAGATGAACACGCAACGGTTGCCGGCCAGCCGCTGATAGCGGACCCAGATATCGGTCTGGATGTATTCGACCAGATGCCCCAAGTGGATATGCCCATTGGCGTAGGGCAAAGCACTGGTCACCAGGATGCGGCGGGCAGTCATGCAAAAATCAATCGACAAGGCCGGACTTCGAAGCAAGTGCAGGATTGTATCCGAGCGGGCCAGATGGCGGGAGCCCTGCGGGAGGTTACGCTCCGCTAGGATCCCCCCCACGGACCGCAGTCCCTTGGCTTGTGGGTGCGCGAAGATGGAGCAGCAGAAATTGGTCGTTGGCCCGGGAAGTGCAATGCGGCCGGTCGCGGTTGCTGCGGTGGTCGCGAATGGCAGGGCAACTGGCTGGGATGATCGGGGCAACAGCCGGCGTTTTGCGGCAGTTGGTGGGTACCAGCGATCGGACCGGCGGGGAGTATTGGGATTGTAAGAAAGGGAAAAGTCGAGCAAGATTTGCAACCCTCACATCTGGCGCGCTTGGCAGGGCCGGTGGCTTGTGTAGGCGAATCTTGAAGACGAGCAAATGGGCGGCAAGGATGTCGCTCCAGTGAACGGCCATAGGCGGCTGCCGTGGGTAAATTGCCCGCGTTCGCCGGGTTTGGCCAAACGGTCGCGTGCCAGCGAACTCAAGGCAAGCCGTGACGTGCTTGACAATGAGTGGCACGCGAGCCACGAGCCCGATCCAAGGAGGGAAGCATGGTCTCGCTGCAGGCGGCGATGTTGGCGTTGGCTCTCGGTGGTGGCGGTGGTGGTGAAACCGTGCTGCTGGACTTCTCGGCAAGCTGGTGCGGGCCATGCCGGCAGATGGAGCCGATCGTCGCCCAGTTGATCGCCCAAGGCTATCCGGTTCGCAAAGTCGACATCGACCGCGACCGGGCCCTCGCCGCCCAATACCAGGTGACCGGCGTGCCATGCTTTGTAATGCTCGTCGACGGCCAGGAGACCGATCGCATTATCGGCGGCACCAGCCGACAGCAACTCGAACAATTGCTGCGCTCAGGCATGACCCGGCCAAGCCAGGCTGCAGTGACCGCCGCGCAAACCCCCGCCACGCCGCCGACCGCTCAAGTCGCAAGCGCGCTTGCACAAACGGCACCGCCGAACCGCCGCATTCCCAGCCTTCGCAGCGGCCCGCCGCTGGTGGCAGTCACCCGGCCGGCCCGCACGTCGACCGTTGAAACCTCGACCACCGAGCCGAGCCCCGTCGACGAAAACGTGCCGGTCGCGGACGCACAAAAGCCGAATGCAATTCCGAGCGAGCTCGCCAGCCGGTTGCTGGCGGCTAGCGTGCGGCTGAAGATCGACGACCCCAGCGGCCGTTCGGTGGGCTCGGGCACGATCATCGACGCGCGAGCCGGCGAAGCGCTGATCCTGACTTGCGGGCACGTGTTCCGCGATTCGCAGGGCAAAGGCAAGATCCTAGTCGATCTGTTCGGCCCCGGGGCGCCGCAAGGCGTGCCGGCGCGGCTGATTGGTTACGACTTGAAGACCGACTTGGGCCTCCTGAGCATCAAGCCGGGCACGAAAGTCGCCACCGCGCCGCTAGCGCCCGCCGATTACCAGGTGCAGTCGCGTGAAGCGGTGACCAACGTCGGGTGCAACCACGGCGCCGACCCCACCGCCCGCGCGAGCCAGATTTCGAGCATCAATAAGTATCTCGGCCCCGCCAATGTGCAGGTGGCTGGCCAACCGGTGGAAGGCCGCAGCGGCGGCGGATTGTTCAATGCCGCCGGCCAGGTGATCGGCGTGTGCAATGCGGCCGACCCGGCCGACAACGAAGGTCTGTACGCCGCATTGCCGGCCATTTACGGCGAACTCGATCGACTGCGATTGCGGCAAGTGCTCGCCAACACCGCGCCCGCAATGTCCACCGAGCCGGCCGAATCGGCCACGCTGCTGGCCATGCCGCACCGCATGCCCACGTCAAACTTGGAACCAGGGCAGGCGAGCAACCAGCCCGCCGTAGCGACCACGCTTAATCCGCAAGAGGCCACGCTGCTGAGCGAACTGAAAGGCAAGACGGCCGGCGCGGAGGTGATCTGCATCGTCCGCTCACTGACCGATCCGCGAGCCAAGAGCGAGATTATTGTGCTGGATCGGGCATCGCCCGACTTTCTCGAGAGCCTGGCGGTCGACCGCCAGCGGCAAGAAGGCCGGCGCCTCACGTCCATGTCGATCAAACACGATCAGCACGGCAATCAACCGTCGCCAGCCTGGCAGCCAACATGGAAGCCAGTCGAAGCCAACAGCCCCGCGAAGCTGGAAGCGGCGGAATGAAGCCTGCGTTTTCCGGCATTCATCCTTCCGCATTCATCGTTCCGCATTTCCCAGTATCTCGGCCAAATGCAGCGGCCGCACTCGACTCCCCTGGCGGCGCAAGCGCCCGCCGATGTTCATTAGGCAGCCGGTGTCAGTGCTCACGACGGCGTCGGCGCCCGTCTGCTCGATGCATTTGACCTTGTCATCGACCATCGAGGTCGAAATCTCCGGATACCGGACGGCGAACGAGCCGCCGAAGCCGCAGCACTGATCGGCTCGGGCCAGCGGGACATAAGTCAATCCGGCCACGTGCTGCAAAAGCGTTTCGCACTGGCCTGAAAGGCCCAGGCCGCGCAGGTGGCAGGCGTAGTGATACGTCACCTTCGCGGCGAAGCGGGCGCCGACATCGGTCACTTGCAGACGGTTCACCAGCAAGTCGCTCAGCTCATACGTTCGCCGGGCCAGTTCCACGGCGCGCGGGTGCCAGACCGGGTCGTCGTGCAAGATGTGCGGGAACTCGAGCTTGATCATCGCGGCGCACGAACCAGAGGGCAGCACCACGGTTTCGCAGTCCTCGAGAGCCGCGATCGTCTGCTGCGCTTGGCGGCGTGCGAGATCCGTGAAGCCGCTGTTATAGAAGGGCTGGCCACAGCAGGTCTGTCCCGCTGGAAACAACACCTCGTGCCCCAGCCGCCGCAGCAAACGCACCGTGGCTTGCCCGGCCTCGGGCCGCAGCACGTCGGCCAGGCAGGTGATGAACAGCGCGATTCGCATGCTGGGGGATTGTCAGTTGTCAGTGATTGTTATTCTGCGGAGCGGGCTTCGATGTCGGAGGCTATCAGTTCAGTGCCTTTTGTTTGGGCATTGATTTTGACGCGATCGCCCGTTTCCAGGTCTTCGAGTTTGGCCGGCTTGGCGTCGCGGGTGATTTTGGTCTTCGCGGTGACGACAAAGTCGTCGTTGTCGCCATCCTTATCGACGACCGTGACTTTGCCGTCGCCCGCCACGATCACTTTGCCTTCGTACAAGCGCGTGGCGGCCAAGGCCAGGCTCGTTGCCAGCAGCAGGCCGATCAAAAAGAAACCCAAGCGGTACTTAAGCATGGACGGCTCCTTTCGGGCTCGGCGGGCCCGCAGCGAGGACGATGCATAGGAAACAACGCTGAATGATACGCCGGCGCGGCGCGTCAGGCGACCGGCGAACTTTCGATGTTTTTCAGCGGCAGGCCGATTTCGTCGCGGCGGGCCGCTTCGGCCAAGGGCAAGGTCACGGTCACGGTCGTTCCCTGGCCGAGCGTGCTCTCGACCTTGATCGTGCCATTGTGCGCGGCCACGATCGAGCTGCAAATGCTCAGGCCCAAGCCCGTGCCGCCGGAGCGATCTTTGCGCTGCCGCGATTTGTCGCCGCGATAAAATCGCTCGCACACGTGGGGCAGATCTTCGCTGGTGATGCCCATGCCGGTGTCGGCGACTTCGAGCACCGCGTGCCGCGCCAGGTCGCGACGCACGCTGACGGTGATCGTTCCGCCGGCGCGGCTGAACTTGATGGCGTTGTCGATCAGGTTGTTGACGACTTGCCGCAGACGGTTGGCGTCGCCGTAGATCAGGACGGGCCCCTGGCACTCGAGCCGCAGCTTGAGGTCGGCGGCTTCGGCCACGCCCACGAACATTTCGTGCGATTTCTGGGCCACTTGCTCCAGGCGGAACGCGTCGGGGCTGATCTCCAGGCGGCCGGCGTCGCTTTCGGCCAGCAGCAGCATCTGGTTGACCAGGTCGCGCAGCACGCCGCATTCTTCGAGCGTTTCACCCAGCAACTCGTGATATTCTTCGGCGCTGCGATCGGCATTCAATCCGACTTCCAGCGAGTTCTGGATGGCGGCCAGCGGCGAGCGCAGCTCGTGCGCGGCATTGGCCGTGAACTGCCGATTCTGCGTGATGTAGGCGGCGATGCGGTCGAGCAGGGCGTTGACGGTCTGCGAGAGTCGATCCAGCTCGTCGCGCGTGCCGCGGATTTGCAGCCGCTCTTCCAGGTTCGAAGGATGCAGCCGGGCCGTGGTGTCGATGATGCGCGCCAACGGGCGCGTGGCCCGGCCGGCCAGCCAATAGCCGCCCAGCGGCGACACCAGCAGCACCACCGCTCCGGCAATCAGCATCGTGTTGGTCAGCTTGGCGACGTCGTCCTGCACCGGCGCCAGCGAAGAGCCGACGCGAAGCCAATACAACCGCGGATCGGTGTCCTTGAGCTGCTCTTGCACGACGCGGTACTTTTCGATGGTCGTGGGCCGGCGAGCGACAATCGGCGGCGGCGGCACGCTGCTGACCGGCGGCAGCGAGCCGCTTTCCCACTGCACGGCTCCCCGGCGATCGAGCAGTTGCACGTACAGTCCGCGATGCGCGTGGGTGCTGACCTTGCGTTCCAGCTCGTGTTCGATTTGCTCCAGGTTCGGCAGAAATTCCTGGACGGTGAGGCGCATTTCCAGCGCGTCGTCCTCGAGCAGTTGATCGGTCTCTTTCAGCAGCGCCAGTCGCAGCGCCTCGCGCACGCCGATCAGCGTGAAGGCGACGACCAGGAAGACCGTGACGGTGTTCCAGACCGTGAGCCGAAAATGCAGGCTGCCGAAAACTTCTCTAGGACTCGCGAAGCGCATAACCCCGCCCCCGGACGGTCAGAATCAGCGACTGGCCGAAGCCGCGATCCAGCTTGCCGCGCAGTCGATTAATGTGCACGTCGATGACGTTGGTCGTACCGTCCCAATCGGTTTCCCACAGGTGTTCGCACAGCATTTTGCGCGTCACGACTTTGCCGGCAAAGCGCATCAGGTATTCCAGCAGGCTGAACTCGGTCGGCGTGAGCTCGCATTCGGCCGTACCGCGCGTCGCGCGGCGCGTGGCCAGGTCGAGCCGCAAATCGCCGACCTCGAGCGTGGCCGACGGCCGGCTGACGCTGCGGCGGCAGACGGCCTCGATCCGCGCCATCAGCTCGACGAACGAAAACGGTTTGACCAGGTAATCGTCGGCCCCGACGGTCAGGCCTTCGACCCGCTCTTCGATCGCGCCGCGCGCGGTGAGCAGGATCACCGGCGTGAGGATCCGCTCGTTGCGGAGCGTCTTCAACACGTCCAGCCCCGGCAGGCCGGGCAGCATGAGATCGAGCGTGATCGCATCGAAGCGTTGCGAACGCCCCAGCTCGAGGCCGCGAATGCCGTCGCGCACCCAGACGCATTGGTGACCGGCTTCTTGAAAGCCTTTTTGCAGCGACTTTCCGATCAGGGGATCATCTTCGACGATCAACAGGTCCATTGATGTGAGCTACCGAGAGCCAGAGCGGGACGCGAAAGAAACCTTGGGGGCGGCCACGATTGCAACAGCGCGTCGATCAACGATCATCATCGCTTGCGGCAAGTTGCCTGGATTCCATTCCACCTCGCTATAGGGGTGGCTGTCAAATCGAACGGAACTTTCCGCTCGGTGGGCGGTGCGCTGCTCGGGCGACTGAGGCCCCCGCCGTTGCGCAGGCGGCGAGCGGCTGCGAATGAATTATGATCGCAGCGCAAGAAGATTACGAATTATTAATCTACCCCCATATTGGCACTGTTTTCACGCATTCTTAGAATCCCGGGTGATTCATCGAGACTGTGTGGCCGCGCTTTCGGTTCTGATGCGATCATCTTGGCGATGACCGCGCTGCTCCCGGAAGCGAATCGAATACGAATCTGGCCGTGATCCGAGGTCTCGACTAAAGGGCAACTTCTTCTTGGCATCGCTGGGTGCCCGGTCGCTGTACAGGACCAGGGGACATTTCGCGCGCTGGCTTCGTGGCACATTCAGTGTCCGAGTGCGGATTGGCCGGAAAACGAGGAAGATCTGCGCTAATCACCGCATTGGCTCGGACGGTTAACTCAATTTTCATGTGGTTGCGCCGGTAGCGAAAATCCGTTGCCTGCATGGCGAAAGGATCGTGAATGGACCATAGCATGCTCCACGAATTCTGGGAGAACTTCCGGCACAATCTGTTTAAGCCGTTGCTCCTGTTTTTTTACATGGGATTCGCGGTCCCGATTCTGGGCGTGGCCTTCGAGTTTCCCTACGTCCTATACCAGGGCCTTACCATTTACCTGCTGGTTTCGATCGGCTGGAAAGGTGGCGAGGAATTGGCATCGCTCTCCGCGGCCGAACTCAGCCAGGCCGCCGGCTTCATGGTCGTGGGCTTCGTGCTGAACTTTCTGTTGGGCATTATCGCCTATGGCCTTTTGCGGGCCTTTACCAAGTTGCGCAAAGTAGATGCCGCGACGGTTGCCGCCTACTACGGTTCAGATTCCGCGGGCACTTTCGTCACTTGCGTTGGCGTGCTTTCTGGAATTCAAGCCATAGTGCTAGCCACCGCATTGAGTTCGTCCAATGTCAATTCAATTGATCTGGGCCTCGGCAAAGAAGTCACGTCCGAACGAATCAGCAAAGCGCTGGAAGATCCAAAGTGGGTTAAGGACAGTAGTGCCCGAGGCATCGACGTGGAAAAAGTCGCGGCTGCGCGCGACGCGAGCGACGAATATAAGCCGGCGGCCTACATGCCCGTGATGCTGGCCATCATGGAAATTCCAGGCTGCCTCGTGGGCCTGTTCCTCGTTTCACGAATGCGGCACGCCGGCATGGATCGCCTTGGCAATATGCCAGACGAACCGGGCTATAATCCCCTCGCCAAACCGGATCTGCCAGCGGCGGCGGCCGCTCACGGCGGCCATGGCCAACCACAGGCCGAAGATTTGATGCTCGAACCGGCCGGAACGGGCGAACCCGCGAAGCCACCAAGCATTTTTAGCCCGGCGCTGCTGCACGAAGTGTTTCTCAACCCCGGCCTGTTCTTACTCTTTGGCGGGATCATTATCGGCTTCATCAGTCGGCTGCAGGGAGAGAAGGTCACGGCCGACGACGACCCGGTATTCGTCGATCTATTCAAGGGACTGCTCTGCCTGTTTCTGCTGGAAATGGGGATGACGGCATCGCGGCGACTCAAGGATTTGCGGACTGCCGGCTGGCGATTTGTCGTTTTTGCACTTATTACGCCGAATATCTTTGCCACGATCGGCATGTGTACGGCGCACGCGTACTCGCTTGCGATCGGCGAACCGTTCCATTTAGGTACCTACGTGCTGTTTGCCGTGCTATGCGGCGCCGCTTCGTACATCGCAGTGCCGGCAGTGCAGCGACTGGCGATTCCCGAGGCTAGCCCCACGTTGCCGCTGGCCGCGTCTCTGGGCGTGACCTTCTCGTATAATGTCACCATCGGGATTCCGGTGTATATTGAGATCGCAAAAATGCTCAACCGCGCGCTCCCGCACGGTTCGCATATCATCTCCTAGCGTCCACATTAGCGCGCCGGTCCACGAGGAGTTGCATCCATGACTAGCCTGGTGTCGATTCGCCGCGTCACGGTCGTGGCGGACGTGGTGCTGGAAAATACGCTGCTGGAGAGCTTCACGCGCTTGGGCGCGCAGGGCTATACCATCGTCGAATGCCGCGGCAAGGGGCATCACACCGTGATCCCCGATCCGTACACGGGCCAGGCGCTAGTGCGCATCGAGTTGCTGGTGCAGCCCAAAGTGGCCGATGCCATTTTCGAATACCTGCACCGCGAAGTTTTCGAAAACTACGCCTGCGCCGCGTGCATCGAAACCGTCGACGTGGCCCCCGGCGATCGCTTCTGAAAAGCCCGGTTGCCCGGCTGGCGGTTGTCGATCGCAGCATCCCCCCGTCGCGTCCGGGCCGGCTGCTGCGCATTGGGCGAGCGCCCATCGCTCCGCGGCTCGGCCCGCCGGCAAGCTAGCACTTGACGATCGCGCTGCTAGGGTTTAGTGTTTGGGTAAGATGCTCGCATTACAGAAGATTTGCGGGCGGTTGGCTACGGCCCCTAGTGGGGGCCGATCCATAGCCATCCAACCGGCTTGGCCGCACGGCGCGGAAAGTCATAAGCCGTTTCTCAAAAACGACCTAGGCGCGATCGGCAGGCACCGGGCAAGCCCGGTGCGCTCCTTGGCACTACTGAGAATGGCCTTCAACGCCCGATGAATCTCGGGGTGTCGGATTTTCGGAGCCGAGCGAGACCGATATGCGTGCGAAACAGTTAGGCAAGACGCTCAATAGTCGCGAGCTGAATGCCCTGATTCACCCGTTGCGCTACCGCGACAACTACCGCAACCTCGTCTACCTGGTGGCCGACTATCTGACGCTCGTGGCCACGCTGGTGCCCGCCATTACGTTCGTGCATATGCGCGGCGCGTGGGGTCTGAGTTGGGCCTGGGACATCCCAGTCGTCGGCCTGGCCGTGATGCTCGTGGGCGTCGTGCAGCACCGGTTCGCGGGCCTGGGGCATGAAGGCGCGCACTATATTCTGCTCCGCAAGGTGTTCTGGAACGAGTTGGTCTCCGACCTGCTCTGCATGTTCCCGCTGTTTTCGACGACGGCCCAGTACCGCCTGATCCACCTTGGCCATCACGAATACACCAACGATTGGGAGCGGGATCCGGAACTGCTGAATCTCGGCAAGACGCGGGCCATGGCCGAGTTTCCCATGAGCAAGTCCGAGTTCATCTACCGCTTCTTCATTCGCATCTTTTGGCCGCCCGCGCTGCTGCGCTACATGTGGGACAACATTTACGTCACCACCTTGGGCAACGGCGTGCACCCCTACGCCAAAACCGTCACCGAGCGCCGCGGCATGCTCGGCGGCTTTCGCATCACCAGCCTGCTGGGCTTGGGCTACCTGGTGGCGATGATCGGCGTCATCGGCTATCTGAGCCACTTCGGCACGACGGCCCAGTTCGTCGCCGCGCCGCTGGTGCTGATGGCGGTCGCTTCAGCCGTGATTGCCGCGCTGCCGATGGATTGGTTCTTCCGCTCGGATCTCAAGCCGGTGTATTCGGCCAAAGTCACGAGCGTGATGCGGCTGGGCTGGCTGACCGGGCTGCAAGTTATTCTGGCCGGTTCGTACTTCGTCACTGGCTTCGAGTGGGGCGTGTACTTCTGGCTGTTTTGGGTCGTGCCGCTGTTCACCAGCTTTCCGTACTACATGCTGTTGCGGGATCTGTACCAGCACGCCAATGCCGACGACGGCAAGTTGACCAACAGCCGCGTCATCTTTTGCAATCCGATTATGCGTTGGGCCATGTTCATCTACGGCCAGGACATCCACGTGACGCACCATCTGTATCCGGCGGTGCCACACTATAACCTGCCCGCCCTGCATCAATTGCTGGTGGAAAACAACCGCGAATATGCGGACCACGTCGTCGAGTGCCACGGCATGTTCTGGAACCGCAACGGCGAATTGACCATGCTCGACGTCGTCGAAAAATCGACCTGCGAGCCCGAACACGCCGCCGCGCCGCACCACCCTGCCGCCGGCGATCAACCGCCGCGCCGATTCTCGACCCCGTCGATGCTTACCAGCCATTTGAACGAACCGCTCATGCCCGTTCGCACGCAGCAGCACGGCTAAACAAGGTCCGTGGTCCGTGGTCCGTTGCAACGGACGACTGACGACGGACGCGCTAGAGCCAGCGGCGGAAGCTCCAGGCCAGCCAGTCGCGCAGCCGCTGCCACCAGGTTCGGCGCCGGCAGTGCTCGTCCGTTACACGGCGGCTGCACCGCAGTTCGTAGGCGCAAATCCGCGTCAGCACTCGTGCCACCGCTGCGCTGCGCACCACGCCCACGAATTCCAGGTTCCACTGCAAACTGCGCGGGTCGAGGTTGCACGACCCGATCACCGACCACTGGTCGTCGATGACCAGGACTTTGCTGTGCAGCATCAGGTCTTGGCGCTCGTAGAGCCGAATGCCGGCGCTCACCAGGCGGTCGTAGCAGTGGCGGCAGGCCCAATGGGCCGGCGGCACGTCGCTGATGGCCGGCACCAGTACCCGCACCTTCACGCCTCGGCGACGGGCGCGCAACAGCGCGCGAAACACCGGCCCCTCGGGAATGAAGTAGGCAACGGAAATGGTGATGCTGCGTCGGGCCTTGCGTACCAGCGGCACCAGCACGCGGGCGGCCCGGCGATTTTTTAAGCCCGGCGAGCAATCGAACAAGTACAGGCCGTCGCGCCGGCTGCGGAGCATGCGCCGCCGGCTCCAGGGCGACGGGCCGGCACGCAAGCCGGTCAGCCGATTCCAAAGAGCCTGCATCGCCTGCACAACGAGCGCCTGCTGCGGACCGACCAGCCGCACGTGTACGTCGCGCCAGGGTGGCAACTGATTGGCCGCCGGCACGTGCCCCAGCGTCGCGGCGAACGAGCCGCCGTGATCCACCAGGTTCATGCCACCGAAGTATGCCACGTGGTCGTCGACAACCAGCAGCTTGCGATGGTTGCGGCGATTGAAAATCTGGAAAAATCGCGGCAGCCGCCACAAGGCATCGCTGACCTTGTGAAAACCGTGCACGCGCACACCGGCGGCGACCATCTCGGCAAAAAACGCAGCCGGCGTGCTCATGCAGCCGACCGCGTCGTACACCACGCGCACATCGAGACCGGCCCGGGCTTTGGCCTTGAGGGCTTCGGACAAGGCCGCGCCGGCCGGATCGGCGGCGAAGATATAGCTTTCCACCCAAATCCGCCGCCGGGCCGCTTGCACGTCGGCGAGAATCGAGGTCAGCAGCGGGCTGAACTCGGCGAATATCTGAAGCTGATGGCCGTTGACCTGTGCCGACCAAATTGCCGGGTGCGGAGCCGGGCAAGCTTCGCCCGATTTTTCTACCTCGAGAATGCTCATTTGGTTGAAACCACAAGGTGGTATCCGCAGAGCGCGCAAGCAGCCAACTCTATGCGAATTGTATGCCACGCCAGCCGTCGAGCGCTTGAAAATCAGCGTTTCGCGGGCAATTGCAGGTCGGCGGGCGAGACTTCGACCGGTACGCCGGCCGTCGGAATCGCGACTCGCATCGTCCACAGCACCCCCTGCGTCACCAGGCGGCGGTACTCTGGCAACTGCCAATTGGCATGAAAATGCAGGCCGCTGAAGCCGAACGAGCGGCCACCATCGGGCCGCTCCCACGACCAGCCCACGGTCTCGGGCTGGTCGTCGATGCGCACCTGCCAAACCGGCAGCACCTTGGCCGGCGCCGGCGCAAACTTGAGGCGGTAGTAGAACTCGTCTCGAACCGGGATCGGCTGGATACCGGCACACATCGGCAAATTCCCCGCCGCCGGCTCAAGCGTGGTGGTCAGCACCTTGTAGCGGCGGTCGGGGCCGCCGTGGCAGCCACCAAACAGTTGCACGAAGGCGGCCATGTCTTTGGCGTCCTTGGTGCCCATCGCCCAATGGATGGCCGACAGACCGCCTCCGCGGCTGGCCAGAGCGGCCAGCGCATCCAAGCGCCGGCTGTCGGCCTGAATCCATTTCGCGCCAGCTGCCAGAAACAAAACCACGCCGTCGCACTTCCGCAGCAGTTCCGGCCCTGCGTGCCACGGCTCGTCGGCCAGCACCAGTTGCACGTCCAGTCCGGGCGTTTGCGCCAGGCACTTTTCGAGGATCCGCAGGCCTGCCACGTATTCATGCGTCTGCACTGGATGGCCGTCGGGACTTTGCCCCAAAAGCAACAGCCGGCGGTTGGCAGCAGGATCGGCGGCCTGGCCCGAGCCCATCAGCTGCAGGACCAACATGAGCGGCAATGCAACCGATCGGCCAGCTGCGCGCATGACGCCTCCCTTTACTTCGCCTCGGCCACGGACGTCGAGCGCAAGGCGGAGTTTGACTTTGACTTCTCAGCATGCTGGAGGCGTGCCGCCTGGAAATCGTAGCGGTCGCCGGCGCGCAGCACGGCGCGCGGCGGCATGGCCGACGACCCGCTGGTCGGTCGCGCGAAAATCGAAACACTGCCGCGGCCGACGACCTGGCACTGGTGCCCGCGCACAATCAGCGCCGTGTCTTCGTCCAAGCCCAAGCCGACCAACTCGGGATGGCGCGCCTTGACCTGCGCCATGTCGATGAACCGGTTGCGCTGGCTGAAATGTTGGTCGATGGCCACGCCTGGCAAAAAGCCGAAGCCGCGCTCGTAGCCTTCGGCGATGACTTCCATGTTTCCCAGCGGGCTGCCGCGCAGCAGATATCCGGCCTGGATCGTGGCTCCCGCTGAACTGCCGCCGATCACTCCGCCTCGATCCAGCACCTGCTGAAACCGCTGTTGCACCTCGGTATCGAGGTAGGCATCGACCAGCCGCCATTGCCGGCCGCCGTCGAACCAGATGCCCCGGGCCGCATCCAGCATGGCGAGCACCTGCGGATCGTCGGCATGCCGGCGGTCGTTCGTATAAAGCTGCTGAACGTGGCGTGCGCCGGCCTTTAGCAGCCAGCCGGTGGCTTCCGCATCGCTCGGCCGTTCGGCTTGGGCCGTCGTGACCACGACCAGGGGCACATCGGGACCGCCGGCCGCGTCGATGAACTGCCGCACCGCTTCGGGCGGCGTCCGTCCGCCGCCGACAATCACCAGCGAACCCCGCTCCACGCGTGGAAACGCCGGCGGCGCCGGCCGGGCAGGCCGCGCCCGCGCAATGGCAGCCCGGCTGAGCGCGATCAGGTCAACCTCGTCGCCGGGTTTCAGCACTTGCATGCGCAATGGCAGGCTCTGACTGGCTGACAGGCAGGCAATCACTTGCGAGCTGCCAATGACCCGCAATCTCCGCCCTTGCGCTACGACGGCCGTGCCCTCGTCGATGCCCAGTCCGAAATAGCCGGGATGCGACGCCAGCACGTGTACCAGGCGGTCCTGGCGGTTGCGCTTGATAAAATGCTGATCGATGACCGTACCGGACAGGAAGTCGAACCCGCGTCCGACCTCGGGATCCGGATTGCTGCGGCGAATCATGAGCGTGGACATGATGGCCGCGCCCGACGACGTGCCGCCGACCACTCCGCCACGATCGAGCACCGAATGCACGAGGCGATCCACCGCCGTGCCCAAGTAGGTGTCGGCCAAGCGCCATTGAAATCCGCCGGTGAACCACACGCCGGTGGCCTGCTCCAGCGGCTTGACGAAGGCCGGATCGTCGGCCGTTGTGCGCGAGCGAGTGTGCAAGATGCTGAGCGCGGCGACTTTTGCCCGCCGCCAGAACTCGATCTTTTTCTCCACCTCGGGCGTGCCGGCCAGAGAGCTGGCCGTGGGAATGATGACGATGCGGGCCTGATCGCCGCCGGCCAGTTGCAGAAAATGGTTGAGCACCGGCTCGGGCAACTTGCCGCCGCCGCAGATGACTAGCGAGCCGGGCACCGGATGCGCCGGCTCGAAGTTGCAGCAATCGCCGATCACGGCGCTAGAGTCCGCCTCATCGGCGCGGGCACTGCCGCCGGAGAGGAGTCCCAGCGCGATGGCCAAGAGCAGCAAGGGGCTCTTCGCCCTGGAGGGGCGAAGAGTCAATAGCCAGGGGCGTGAGCCCCTGGTCGCCGCTTGCGAAACACCAACACGATGCGGAAAAGTGTGCATGGTTTCCGTCCCTTCACTTTCCATCGCGGTTCGGCGACTGGCCATCGGCTGCCTGAGCGAATCCCCGGCTCAATAACCGCTGGGATTCTTTTAACACAAACTCGGCATCGGTAAAGGGCTCATAGCTGATGTCCTGCCAACGCAGCCGCCCCCCCGCGTCGATGAGAAACACGCCGTGCAGCGGTTGCTTTTCGAAATCGTCGTAGGCGCGGAAGCGATGAAACATCTCCAAGCCGGCGTCCGACAACAGCGGAAAAGCCAACTGTGACACGGGTTTGTCTTTCGCGCCAGCCTTGCTCGCGGCAGTCGAATCGGCCAGGTCCTGCACCTTGTCGGTGCCGATGGCCACGATCTGAATACCGGCTTGCTTGAACTTGTCGGCCAGCGGCGAAAAAGCCTTCAACTGCTCGACGCAGTGGATGCAACCAAAACCCAAGTAAAACACCACGAGCACCGGCTGGCCGCGAAACTGGGTCGACGAAACCAGCTTGCCGCTGGCGTCCTTTGCTTGCCAGGCGGGAGCCATCGGCGGCTGCCAGCGAAACGGGCCCAGCTTGGCCAGCAGCGGCCGCTGGCCGATATCTTCGGGCGTGGGAGGCGTCACGCGCCAAGAGCCCGCGATGCCACGCTCGGCCGCAACCGGTTGCAAGCGGGCGCAGATCGGCAGATCGAGATCGGCCTGCCAGGCAAGCGTGCGCAACTGTTCGAACTGCTTGCCTGCTTCGGCCTTGCGATCCGAACGCCACAGCATGTCGACGTAATTGGCCAGCGGGTAAAACTGATTCTTGCCGGACTCGAACGCGGCGCGGGCCAGCTCTTCGGCCTTGGCTCGATTGCCGGCCGCCAGATACGCGCGGCTCATCAATTCCTTGTCCTTCGATTCGCCCTGTTCAAACAGCGTCGTGGCGGCCTTGGCGTCGCCCGCGGCCAGCGCCTCGTGGCCCCGCAAACAGGCCAGCGCCTGCTCCAGCGTCTTGAGCTTCTTGGCGCGGGCTTTGCCCGAGCCGGAGCGTGAACCGCTGCCGGCAGTTTTTTCGGTCTTCTTCGGTTGCTTGTCGCCGTCCGCGGTTTTCTTCTCAGCCTCCTTGGCCGCCGCCATTTTTTTGACGGCGGCAATCGCGGCCTCGAGCTTGGCAATCTGTTCGCGGCCGTGCTTGCGATCGCCTGTGTAAAAATAAGCGGCACCAAGCAGCTGCACCCGCCGCGCGTCGGCCGCGCGATCTTCGAGTGGCTCAAGATAGCCAGCATCGCTGAGTTGAATGGCGTCGGCCCACAGCTCGTAGCGCTCCAGCACCTCGAGCAGCCGCGTGCGGCCGTACGACGCGCTGCCGCTGCCGGTCAACTGGTTGTAGCGCGGATGACGCGGCAGTTCGAGCAGGCACCTGGCCAGGTCAATCGCCTGGCGAGCGCGGCCGAGAAATACCAGATTGCGGATTAGCCACTCTTCGTTGTGCGCATAATTGTGGATCTGATCCGGCAATACGAAGTCGTGCATCATGTACGCATGGTCGACCCGCGACGAGGCCTCCTGCTGCCACGCGGCGTCGGCATAGCGATTCAGCTTCGAGTATGTATGACCCGGCATGTGCCACATGTGGGCAATGGCCGGGGCCGCAGGCCCGCACTTGGCCGCCGATTCCAATGCCCGGGCCGGCTTCTCGTTGTCCCAGAGATGAATCCGGTAATGATGCACCGGATGCTCGGGATTGGCGGCCAGCACCTCGCGAATCAGCGCGTCGACCGCCTCGTGGCTGCCGATGGTAATGCCGTGGCTCGAGTTCTCCCAAATCTTGCCGATCAGAAAGGCCTTGGCCTCCGGATCGTTGAATTCCTGCACGATGTTTTCCAAGCGCCGCACGTATTGCCGGCGCACCTTGTCGTCGGCTTCCTGGCCTTTGGGCGGATGGTAATACTCGTCGAGCGCCTCGATCCACAATCGCTCACGCGGGCTGGCCGCGGCTTTGCGCTTGACCGCCTCGGCAATGAACCCGCGAGCTCGCTTGGCGGTGTTCACGTTGGCCATGGCCATGCCCCAGTACGGCATGGGACTAGCCGGATCGAGCGCCGAGGCCTGCCGGAACGAGCGTTCCGCTTCGAAGTACCAAAAACCGTGCAACTGTCCCACGCCCTGGTTAAAAAACTCCTGCACCTTGGGCACGCGGCTGCTGATGGCAAACGAAACCTTGCCCGTGCCGCCCATCAAGTAGGCGGCTTGCCGCGGCCCCTGGTCAAAGGCCTCGCCGTGCAGCGAATGCCCGGCTGGTGGCGAGGCCTGTTCGGCCGCTGCCTTCGGCGCGGCTGGTGCGGGCTTCTTTGGCGGGGGCGCATCGGCAGCGGCCGGCGGGGCCGCTTTTGCAGGGGCCGGCGCGGCCAAGGCGCAGTCGCCTGTGCAAAACAAAACAGGGCAACACCACAAGCTGGCCAGTGCCAGCGAGGCAAAGGTCCTCGGCATATCAGGCAGGTCCTGGGCGGGAATCAACGGAAGGCACAATCGGGGCACTTGCATCTTGTAAGCGCCGCACGCAATCGTCAAGCAAATTGGCCCTGGTGGCCGACTCGGTGGCTTGCCGCGCATGGGGACGTTACACTTGACTGCTGCTCAAGGTTTGCGGCAGCGCCAGAGTCTGCGCAGACAAAAAACCACCCCGAATCGGTGGAGTCCGCCGCGAATCAACGGCTGGCTTCGCACGCCCCGCATTTTCCTGCCGGAGATTCGACCCATGCCTTTCGTTCGGACCCTGCTGGTGCCATGCTTACTTTTGTTCGGGCTGCTGCTGCCGGCCACTAGCCGAGCTGACGGCGGCTTGCGGCCGCTGGGCATGGCACGCGTCGATGTCACGCCCGGTTATCCCGTTCGCATGACCGGCTATAGCAGCCGCTTGAAAGAATTCGAGGGCGTCGAACAGCACATTTGGGCCAAAGCCTTGGCGATTGATGCCGACGGCCAAGGCGCGGCCGTGTTGATCACGGTCGACAGTTTGGGCATTCCGCAGAGCATGACCGACGAAGTGGCCGCCCGGCTGAAATCGAAGCATGGCATCGAGCCCGAGAAAGTCGTCATTTGCGCATCGCATACGCACTGCGCGCCCGGACTGGCGAACGTGGCTCCCACGATTTTCGAACACGTGACGCCCGAGCAGAAGGCCCACATGCAGCAATACGGCCGCGATCTGACCGACAAGCTCGAGCAAGTGGCCCTGGCCGCGCTAGCCGATCGCAAGCCCGGCCGGCTGAGCTGGTCGCAAGGCAGCGCGGACTTTGCCATGAATCGGCGTTTGCTTCGCGACGGCATCGTCCGGTTCGGCAGCACGCCGTGGCCGGCCGGACCAGTCGATCACGCACTGCCTGTCTTGCGGGTCACCGATTCTGACGGCAAGCTGCGCGGCATCGTTGCCAACTATGCCTGCCATTGCACGACACTCGGCGGCCTATTCAACCGCGTCTGCGGTGATTGGGCCGGCTTTGCGCAGGAAATCATCGAGCGCGAACACCCCGGCGCGATTGCCATGATTTCGATCGGCTGCGGAGCCGATGCGAATCCGCAGCCCCGCGATGAGATCGTTTATGCCCGCCTGCACGGCCAAACGATCGCCCGCGAGGTCAACCGGCTGCTCGAAGGTGCCTGGAAGCCGTTGGATCAGCCGCTGCTGGCAAGGCGCACGCAAATCGAATTGCCTTTCGACACGCTGCCCACTCGCGAAGAGTTCGAAACGCGGGCTAAGCATAAGGGGCCGATCGCCTGGCACGCGAAAGCCCAACTCGCGCGGCTCGATCGCGGCGAGAAATTGCAAACGCATCTACCCTACACGATCGGCATGTGGGCTATTGGTGATCAACTGGCGTTGGTGTTTCTCGCTGGCGAAGTGGTTGTTGATTACGACCTCCGGCTGAAGCGCGAAGATGATGGTCGCCGGCTGTGGGTCACGGCCTATGCCAACGACGATCCGTGCTACATTGCCTCCAAGCGCGTGCTGGCCGAAGGCGGCTACGAAGTCGACAGCTCGATGTATTACTATGATCGGCCGACGCACTTCGCGCCGACCATTGAGGATCAGATCATCCACGCCATCGACGGCCTGCTGCCGGCCGCGTACAAAAAATCGCAAAAGTGAGTCGTCTGGCCATGCCCGCACGCTGTTTGCTGCTGATGTTGCTGGTCGTTGCGCTCGGACTTTTGGTCGGCCGGTTTTCTCTGGCCGCCGAAGACGTCGCGCCGAAATCCGATCAGCCTAGTGCCGACCAACCGTCGAAAACATCCGACGCCAAGCCGGATGAACTTTCGGCCGAGGAGGTCGCGCGCCGGTTCTTCACCGCCCTGCTGACTCGGGATGAGCAGACCATCAAGCGTTACACGATCCCTTCGCCCGGCTCCGACATTCTCTGGCGCGGGCCGCCGCTGAGCGACGAGATGCGTGCGGCCGTGAAGGAGCGGATGGCGACGGTCAAGTTTCGCCGGCTCAATGCCGGCGACAAGCTCACCGGCCCGGGCGGCAAGGAGTACACCGTCGACCCGATCCAGGTGAACGCAGGCCGCGTGCTGCTATTGCCCGAAGGCTTCGCCCTCCCCTTCACGCTCGTTCACGGCGATCTCGGCTGGCGCGTCAAGATCGACGGCCTCATCGCCGCCCGCCAGGCCGCTGAGAAAGAGGAGGAAAGGGCGGACGAGGGAAGCGGCAAGAAATAATCTGCCGGCGGTGGCCGCGCACCGTAGGTGCCGCGAGCCGAGCGGCACCGGGAACACGAGTTGCGCCGCTTGAGACGCCCGGCCCGGCTCGCCGGGCCTACGGGGCTGGGCGCCACCGTGGCCGTCTCGCTCCGCCGAGACGAAGCAGAGCAACTCGGCTGGACGCTGGGACGGTCGGTGGTGATGTCGATTCATCCCGGCGGAGCGGGATGGCTACCGTGAGCGATGCCGCCGCTACAGCAATTGCCGCGCTTTGACTTCGAGGTAGCGGTTCACCAGCGGGGCGGTGAGTTGGTCGGGAAAGACGTCGAGCGACAGGGCGCCGCCGGCGGCCAGGTCGCGCAGCACCTGGTGACGCCAGTTGAGAATGCCGGCCGCCGCGGCCGCGCGATACAGCGCCTCGTCATCGGCCGGCTGGCCGTCCACGGCTTCGAACAAGCGTCGATCGCGCAACAGCACGCCTAGCGGCAAATGCCGGCCTGCGGCCCCGCGCAGGTAGCGGCGAACCTGGTTGGCGTTCACTTCGTCGATGATGTTCGTAACGAGGATCACCAGCGATCGCTTGCGGCAATGCGTGCCGAGGTACAAAAACGCCTCGTCGTAGCGGCTCTCGACCAGGCGCGGAAAGCGGTCGAACGACGCGTGCAGCAGCCGGTTCATCTGCCGCAGGCCGCCGCGCGGCGGAACGAACTTGTGTACTTCGTCGGAGAAACACAGCAGGCCCACCGAATCGCCCTTCGACAGGGCGACATACGCGAGCATCAGCACGGCGTTGAGCGCGTGATCCAACAGCGACAGCCCGCCACTCTCGCCGGCCATCATCCGCCCGCAATCGACGAGCACCATCACCCGCTGGCTCTGGTTGGCCTGAAAATCGCGGACCGTGAGCTTGACCCGGCGCGCGGTGCTCCGCCAGTCGATGTGTCTGAAATGGTCGTCGGGCGTGTAATCACGCAGCCGCTCGAACTCGTTGTCCTGGCCGATGCGCCGCGTCCGCCGCAGGCCGATGAGATTCAACCGGTTGTTGCGGGCCAGCAGCGAGTATTCCGAAAGCTGCTTCATGTCTGGATAAACATTGACTTCCGACGTCAGCGGATAATCTATCAGCCGCTGCCAAAGGCCCCAGCGACTGCGAGCCCGGACGTGAACTGCCGGCAGCTCGAACGCTCCGCGCCGCCGGGCGTGCAGATGATATTTGACGACGACGCGACTGCGGCCGGCCATGCGCAAGCTGAACTCGGGCGGATCGGCAACCAGGCCCGGCGGCAAATCGTCGCGAATCCAAATCATCTGCGGCCGCTTGGAGCGGTTCTCGATCGCCAGCTCGACCGGATGGCTTTGGGCCAGCGATGCCGTGCGTCCCAGTTGACGCTCCAGTTGCAACGCACGATGCCGCGGCAACGACAGGACGTCAACCAGGGCGATCAGCGCCACCAGGCCGTCGAGCACCAACAAGGGCGGACGCAGCGACGGCCAACCCAGCAGCAACAGCGAGAGCAGCCCCGGCAGCAGGGCCAGATACACGAGAGGTCGATAGGGATACACGCGGGCTAGCCAGGCCAAGAGCACCAGCGGCGACACGGCCAGCGAAAGTTCCAAGGCGGCCAACCACAGCGGCTTCACAGGCGGGGCACCTCGATGGAGCGGATCAATTCGCCCAAGAGCTGGTCGACGCGGCGCCCTTCGACCTCGGCTTCGGCAGTCAGAATCACCCGATGACGCAGGGCCGGCAGCGCCACCTCGACCACGTCGTCGGGCACGGCATAATCGCGGC
Source organism: Pirellulales bacterium (assembly GCA_036268995.1). Taxonomy (GTDB): domain Bacteria; phylum Planctomycetota; class Planctomycetia; order Pirellulales; family PNKZ01; genus DATATB01. The sequence goes on from DATATB010000113.1 coordinate 83,730, forward strand.
CATGAAAGGCGGCCAGCGTGCGGGCGCCCTGCACCAGAGCCAGGCCGGCGCGAGGGCTGGCGCCCAGGTGAAACTGCGGCCAGGCGCGCGTGTTGCGCACCAGGGCATTGACATAGGCAATCAGCCGGTCGTCGAAGCGGATGCGGCCGCAAGCCTCGGTCGCGGCGACGATTTCTTCCGGCGAAGTCACGGTTTGCAGTTCGTCCAGGCGGCGATCGACGTCGATCTGCAGGCTGTGCATTTTGAGAATGTCGGCCTCTTCGTCCGCGGCCGGATAATCGACCAGGATCTTGAACATAAAGCGGTCGAGCTGGGCCTCGGGCAAATTGTACGTCCCCTCGGACTCGATCGGATTCTGCGTGGCCAGCACCAGGAAGGGCCGCGTCAGCTTGTGCGTCGTGCGCTCGACCGTGACATGATGCTCCTGCATGATCTCGAGCAAGGCGGCGTGCGTCTTGGCCGGCGCGCGGTTGATTTCGTCGGCCAGCAGCAACTGCGTGAAGACCGGGCCGGGTCGAAAATAAAACTCCTGCGTCTTCATGTTGAAGATCGGCGCGCCGGTCAGATCCGAGGGCATCAGGTCGGCCGTGAACTGCACGCGCCCAAACGTGCAGCCCAGGATTCGGCCGAGCGCCCGCACGAACAGCGTCTTGCCCAAACCCGGCACGCTTTCGATCAGCACGTGCCCGCTGGAGAACAGCGCGACCAGAGTCCCCAGCACCAACTCGTCCTGGCCGACGAAGATCTTTCGCAACTCGGCCGTGATGCGGCCGAACAGCGCCTGCATGGCCGGAACGCTGCCTTCGGCTGGCCGCTCGGAGCCGCTGCTGGCCTCGGCCGCTTCGGCAGGCACACTCTCGGCCGCGGCAGGCGCAGGCATTTCAACGGCGGCCGGATCGGCCGGGGGGCTGGACAAGGGATCGGTCATGCGGTGCGTCCGTCGTCGGGTGGTGGCGATAAATTAGGAGTCGAAGCGTCGGCCGGCAGCGCGGCGTGTTGTAAATCGGCTGGCGCCACGACCAGCGGGCGACTGCGCGAACCGCCAGCGTGTACTGCCCGCTGATAATTAGCAAGCGCGGCCACGGCGAACGCCCGATCTTTCGTGGCGGCCAGCAGCTTGCCGAGCGCGGCGATGTGGGCCCCGAAGTCCAAAAGGTCGTCCGACTTCCACTCGCGGGGCCGGCCAAAGATCGGGAACCGCGCCAGGCAAAACACGATGCCCACCACGGCCAGGTGCAGGATGGGAAGGTCAAACGGTTCGGTCACCAGGATCGCCAACCCCGAGCGGCCGACGGGCTCCGGGTCTTCGTCGAAGATCTCGAGACCTCCGGCACCGCTTTCCAAAAACGCGACGCGCTGCTTGCTGCCGATCGATTCGATCAGCTTGCCGGCCAGCTTGCGATGCTCGTGATTCACCAGCGGCAAGTTCAGCAGGAACGAGCCGTTGGTGACGACAAGCAATTTGCTTTCGCAGAATTTCTTTTCAGCCACCAGCACGTCTTTTTGCGAGCTCAGCAGCGGCCGGGCACGACGAGCCAGCAGCAGCCGGCCATTGAGCTCGATGTCCAGCCGCTTGGGATCCACGCCCGAGGTCCACTGCTTGTCGCCCGACAACTCGTGGACGTCGCGGTGCTCCAGCGGCCCAGACGCAATGAACCAGCCGCAATTTTTTCGCGCCGGCATGCTCAGTCGCTCGACCGCGAATCGAGCTTCGGCCCGCGCCAGTTCGCGGCGCGCCGCGGCTTGCTGCTCGCCGGTCGTGGCCTTGATCGCGAAGTTCCAATAGGAAATCGCCGCGTCGTAGTCGCGGCCGACATAGACGAGCGTGCGGCCCGGCGCCTGGCAGAGCCATTTTTCGAACCAGCGCCGCTGCTTGACGCCGGGCGGCTGCATGTCGTCCGGAAACCAAACGATCACGTCGGCGCCCTCGGCGAGCTTGGGCCCGGCCCAACTGGCGCCCGAGATGGAGTGGCCGGCCGTTTTGAACATCTCGGCCAGGACGCTGGTGCCGTTGACGCTCGAGGCGGCCATGCCCGTGCGGCTGCCGTACTCTGTGTCAAGCTCCTGCGTGCAGCCAGAAATGGCCAGCGCCAGTACGACTACGATCGCAACTCGGCGGTTCATGCGCTGCCTCGCTGGGCTGCGGCCGACAGTTGTTCCACGCCCGCCAGGCAAGTCTCGAAGCGCTCGCGCGACAATTCGTGATGGCCGAAGAACACGTCCTCGAACGCGACGATGCTCGTGGCCAGCGTGTCTTTGACGCCGGCCGCTCGGGCGGCTTCGCGGAGATATTGCCGATTGGTCTTGCCGCGGGTCAGCCGAATGACATGCAGCCGGTCGAGCTCGAGCAGTTGGTGGCTGTAGAGATAAACCATCGCTTCGCCGTAACGCTGCTCGGTAGACAAGCGTCGGGCTTCGGCCAGCAGGTCGGTCTTGCCGTCGGCGATGCGAACGGGCAGATGCTCGATGCGCGTAATGTCGATCTCGCGGCTGGGCCCCGGCTGCGTGATCGCCGTGGCTTGCTCGGCCTTTAGAAACGCGCGGGCCAGGAAGAAGGCCATCGCGCCCAACACCACCGCGCCGACTGTGATAACCACCACCTCGGTCACGCCGCTGGACGGCGTGGACGACCTTTCGGACGGGCTAGCCTCCTTCTCGGGCGCCTCCTTGGGTGGCTCGAACTCGAGCACGCGGATGCCGTCAGTCGATTCGTCGTACCAGGGATACGACCAATGGTTGCCCAGCGCCGTGCGTCCCGATTGCACGCTGGCGTCGGCATCGACAGAGGCCGAGGTTGCGGTTGCCGGCAGCGCGAGGCCTACCATCGCGGCGATGAGCAGCATTAATGCGCGCAGGGACTCCCCAGGCTTACGCCTTGAGGCTCGCCTATTATAGACGTGGGCGGGTGCTACAAGACCGGCGCTCATGCCAATTGCCTCGTCAGACGGGCGCCTTCCGCCCGCAGCAAAAGTTCGATTTCCCAGCCCTCGGTCCGAATCCGCAAGTCGAGATAGCTGAGGAAGCGGACGGTTGCAAAATAGCCGATCACGATCCAGGCCGCCAACGGCAGCAGGAGTTGATAAGTCCAGGCATCGGCCTGCGAGTCGAAGCTGAGCGTCGAGCGGATCCAGTCCATGGCCATAAAACTGGTGAAAGTCAGCAAGGCGGCGATCGCCAGCGACACGATCCACCGGCCGAACTGGCTGGACGCGCCTAGCGCATGCATGTTCCGCGTCCGCGTCCAAGTGCTGACCCGGCCGTGCTGCGAGCGCCACGGGCTGCGTTCCAGCAGCAGGACTTCGTTCTGATACGGCCACATGACATACACGCCGAACCAGATCAGGCACATGACCACTTCGATAAAAAACAATAGCGACCCGTGCATCCCGCTGACATAGCCATACACGGCCAAGCACGGTAGGCAGCCGCGCAGCACACCCTGATACCAGAGCAGTTGGCCCAGCCGCGAAAAGTACTGGCCGACCAGCTCGCGGCGACTCGGCCGCTCCACAAAGATTGCCTTGCCCAAATACAACGTGATGGGCGCGGTGGCCAGCGGGATCTCCCAGATCATGAGCACTGCCAGGTGCCATAAATATGCCGTCGGCATGTCGTCCGCCGCGTCGCTGGGAAAGCGGCTCGAGAGCGCCCAAGCATTGACCAGTGCCAGCGGCAGCGCACCGATGAGCCAGGCCGAGACCAGTGCCGCCAGGTGGCCGCGGACGACGCGCACCGCCAGGTCCATGATGTCGCTTTGGCTGCGTTCGCGGATCGCGACGCGCGTTTTATCCAGTTGCACGAGTATTATCCAGTTGCACTGTTCTTATCTAGTTGCAGGGTCGATCTTCGCGCGTGGCCCAGCGCGAGCAAGAAAAACAGCATCAACAAAGTGGACACGATGGCCACGGCGGCTTTCGACCAGTAGGGCAGCGCCGAGGGAGAGACAAAGCCCTCGATCAATGCCGCCAGCGCAAACAGCACGATGCTCGCGCAAATCGAAGGCACCGCCTCGCGAGCGGCCCGCCGCAACGCAGCGCCCCGCCGCCAGCCGCGCGTATCGACGATCGAAAAACCCAGCCGCATGCCGGCTCCCGAGGCCAGGACCACGGCCGACAGCTCGAACGGCCCGTGGGCCGTGACGAAGTGGAAGAAGTTATCGCTCTGGGGCGTCGCGGCCATGTGGCCGAACACCGCGCCGAGGATCGCCGCGTTCGAAATCGTGATGAACAGACCGCCGATGCCCAGCAGCAGCCCGCAGGCGAAGCATTGCAGCCCGATGCCCGGATTATGGTAGGTGTAGAAGCCGGCCATCGCCGTGCTTTCGTCGGCGTCGCGTCCCTCGATCGGCTTGTCGTACATCTGCTCCATGCCAGTGACCATGTCCTTGCCGAGCACGTGATCGGCCACGGCGGGCGAATGATAGGCCAGCACCGCGGCCGCAATGAACATGCCCCAAAAGATCACGAACGCCAGCCGCAGGCTGTTGTCGTGCAGCAGGCGGCGAGGCAGGGCCTCGAGCATCTCGGGCAGCCAGGCGGCAAAGTTGAAGCCCCGCCCGCGATACATCTGGTTATGCGCGCGGCCGACGAGCTGATGCAGATATTCGACCGTCGTCGGCGGCAGATGATATGCATCGGCCAGAGCCAGGTCGGCACAGGCGGCCCGATACAGGAACGCGAACCGCGTCACCTGCACGGCGCCCGGTCGGCCGGACAGCGGCGTTTCCCACTGCTGGCACAGCTTTTCCAGTTCGCGCCAGTTGTCGCGCCGCGCCGCGAGCAGCTCGATGACTTTCATGAGAACACCAACGGCTCGCTCTGGCGAGTCGGCGGTGGCGGCTCGCTCAGCCGGTCGGCAATGAATGCAAGGTGATATACGGCGCACAGCAATTGGTCTGGATCGGTCCGCGGCGGCAGGCCCAGCGACACGCGCAGCGGCTCGGCCAGGTGCAAGGCGATTTCAATCCGCCGCCGCCACGAGAACATTTGCCGCCGGGTCACATAAGCCGACAACGCGCGCGCCAGGCTGCGGCTGACTATCAGTCCCGGCGGCAATTGGGCAGCCAACCGCAGCGCTTCGGGCTGCTCGATGCGCACCATGTCGGCGCGCAGCACACGCTGCTCGATCACCACCATCGTGCCGGCGGCCAGGTCGCCGAGCCGCTGAAATCGATCGTTGCTGGCGGCCGAAAGCAATCCCACCTGGTAGCACATCCAAGGCAGTGAGTCGGCCCCACGCAAAAAATTGCGCAGCACGGCTTGCCAGGCGTTAATTGGCTGGCCCTCGGCCGTGAGCACGCGCAAGCGGAACAGGCGTTTGCCCGGCGTCTGGCCGTTCCACAATGCCTCGAACAGTCCGCCGTAGAACCATTCGGTGACAAAGCCTACGACGGCCAATAGCCCCAGGCCGATTCCCGGCACCCCGGCCACGCCGAAGGCCATCATGCCCATGAATCCCACGAACAACACCACCGCGATCCGCAGGGCCAGATCGACGAGGTAGGCCGGCAGCCGCGCAAAGGGGCCGGCCAGGCGGTATTGAAATGCGATATTCTCCGGCGTGACGATCTCGATGCGCGTATCCAGAGGCGATCGGGAGTCAGTCACGGCTGAAGCAGGCGGCAGGGTTAGTTTTCGAGGACCATCGGACGACCGTTACCGAGCGCCGATTATCGCCGACGCTCATCCCCGGACGCAATATGCACGGAAACGGACTGCCCGACGGGTCAGTCGTCCTTGTCCTCCGTCTTCACATATTTGGTCGGCAGGGTGGCGTTCCACCTCTCGACAATCGTAGTCAGCCGCTCGACGATTTCGGGATGCTGCACGGCAAGGTTGTTTCGCTCGCCCGCGTCGGTCGATAGATCGTACAGTTCCACCTCACCGCCCGTGCGATTCGGCTGGTGCAGCTTCCACTGCCCGTCGCGAACGGCAAGGTTGCTGCGGACGTTGCTCGTCTTCCAAAGAAGCGGTTTGCGGCGGGTGTACGACTTGCCGAGCCATGCCGCGGACACATCTTCGCCGTCCTGGTCGATCGCGCCGGTAGGCACCCCGGTCAGAGCACATATGGTCGGCAGCCAATCAATCCCGCTCGTCAACGAGATCGCGTCGATGCGGCCGGCTGGCACCCGCGCCGGCCAACGAACGATCATCGGCACGCGCACGCCGCCTTCGTACATCGTGTGCTTTCCGCCGCGCAGGCCGCCGGCATAGCCGAGCATGTTCAAGCGGATTTCGGGCGAACGGTCGGGATTTTGTTTTTTCCGTGCTCGTGCATTTCGCTTGTCGATGCCCGCCGACGCGACGGGAGCCGGCCCTTGATCGCTCGAAAAGACGACGATCGTATTGTCGCGCAGGCCCAATTCGTCGAGGCGTTTCAACAGCCTGCCGACGTCCTCGTCGAGCGAATACAGATCGCCCAGGTAGCGCTGCATGCAGTCGTCGACGTTGCCGCCGGCCTTGCGTACCGCCGCAAATTTGTCGGCCATGTAGTCGGAAAAGTCCGCTTCCTTGACGCGTACGTCTTTGAACTTCTCCGCGTACTCAATGGGAGGATTTACCGGAAAGTGCGTGATGTGGCCCCACACGTTGATGTAGAACGGCCGGTCCTTGTTCTGTTCGATAAAGCGGATGGCCGCATCGAAAATGGGCGCGTCGCGCCCGCGCGAGTCGGATGTCCGTCCGACCCCCAGTTCGCGGTCTTCGCCGATCACGTCGATGCCATACGTCCCCGGCTTCTGCGTGGGACCGATATGCCACTTGCCGAAATGCCCGGTGCGATAGCCGGCATCGTGCAGCAGTGCGGTGACGGTCGCCCGCTCGCCAAAACCGAAACCGGCAGGATACTCGCGATAGGTCGCCGGGAACTTGCCGGTCATGAACCCGGTGCGGCTGGGGCAGCAAGTGACGCCCGTCGTGCAGAATTGTGTGAACCGCGTGCCTTCGTTGGCCAGCCGATCAAGGTTCGGCGTCCGCGCGTACGGATGGCCGTAGCACGCCAGATCGCCGTAGCCCAGGTCGTCGGCAAGTATTAGTACGACATTGGGTCTACGCGCGGATTCGGCACATTGTGCCGCATTATCCATAGATATTGACAGGATTGCCGGGCCTGCAACAATGATTAGTGTAGCTATTCTATGTAGCAAATGGCCTAGTAAATTATGGGGGTGCGATGATTGCCCCCTGCGTGGCATCGGAAACATGATGGAACCTCTCCCGCGATACCTTGCGACGTCCGTAAGCAGCTTCCCGGGCTGCGCAGAACTCGCCTAGCAAGAACCGATTAGCAATTAACGATCCTGGCAATATCGGGTCTGGATTCACGCGGGTCAACTTTTCGATCGAGGAAGTTTTAATGGGAAGACCTCGCAAGAAACGACGACAAGGGCACGGCGCAGCCTGGCACTGGAAGCAAACAGACTGCTGGTACTACACGCTGCCGGGCACCAAGAAGCGAATGCCGCTGTTTGATGACCAAGGCCAGCGAATTCGCGGCAAGAGCAACCAAGTTGCTGCCGAACGGGCCTGGGCTCAAGTCAAGGTTGCCGGCGCGATAAACGGTGACGCGGTCCCGAACGAGGAGTGGCTGGTTGCCCGCGTCTGCTCGGAATACATCCAGTATTGCGAGCGCGGTCTTGTCGCCGGCACAATCAGCCGCGGGCACCGTGACGGCGCCGCCGCATTTCTAAACGATCTTTGCGGGTTTTGCGGCGCGCTGCCGGTGGCGGAACTCAAAAAAGGCCACGTGCAAGAATGGATCGAGAGCCATACCGGCTGGCGATCTTCGGCCACGCACCGTAGCGTCATCGCGATCGTCTTGGCGGCCTTTAATCGCGCTGAGGAAATGTGCGACGTCCCTAATCCGCTAAAGGACCTGAAAAAACCTGCCGCGCAGCCTCGACTGCAATCATTTTCGGTCGAGGACGAAGAGACGCTCTATGAGGCAACAGAAGAATGCTTCCGAAATTTTCTGTTCGCCGCCATCCATACGGGCCTGCGGCCATTTTGCGAACTTGCTCAACTGACGGCCGAGCACGTTGAAGAAAACGACCGTGGCATGATGTGGCGGATCTATTCATCGAAGACCAAAAAGACCCGCAAGATTCCGGTCCAGAAGGCAGTGGCCGCACTGTCGCGACGATTAATGGCGACCGCCCCCAAGGGCTCGGGCAAGCCGCTGTTTCGCAACACGCAGGGCAACGCCTGGAAGCGAATGACCGGCGTCGTCCGATTTCTGGCGATCAAACAGAAGCTGGGCTGGGATCAGCATTCATCCAAGCAGAAATACTCCTGCTACACGTGCCGCCATACGTTTGCTCACCGCATGCTCTCGGGTTACTGGAACAACGGCGTGGGTTGTTCGATCGAGACACTGGCGGAGCTGATTGGGGACACGCCGAAGGTTGCCTTCGACCATTATGGGAAAGAATGGGGCCAGCACTACCAGGAGCCGCTGTGGGCGGCCATTGGCGCTGGCCAAAAAACCGCGGCGACAGCCTCCAGGGCTAAGCCCACGAAGCGGGCACCGCGCCCAGCGCGTTCCAAATAGCACGCCGGAATCGAGGTAAACCCCTTATGCCTTCGAGCCAAAAACGTCGCCGCCAGCGGCATGGTGCAGCCTGGCACTGGAAGCAGACGGATTGTTGGTACTACACGCCAAAGGGAACCAAGAAACGAGTTTCCCTGCTGGATGAAGAAGGTCGTCGTATCCGGGGCCAGGCCAACAAGCAGGCGGCCGACCTGGCGCTAGCTCGAATGAAGTTGGCGACCGACTGGCGGCCCGAGTCCGAAGCTGTTGCGCCTTCGATGCCTGTGGGCGAACCGTGGCTTGTAGCTCGAGTTTGCTCCGAGTACCTGGCGTACCGCGAGCGGCGAGTGCAGTCCGGTTCGCTGGGTGCCGAACATCAGCAAAGCTGCGTGCGATATCTGAATGAACTGTGCAAATACTGCGGCGGGCTAACGGTGGGAGAACTGAAGAAAGGGCACATTACGTTCTGGATCGAAAGCCATCCCAAATGGCGGCCTGCCACCCAGCGCAACGTGATCGCGATCGTGCTGGCGGCCTTTAATTATGCCCAGCGAGAGCAGGGCATCCGCCATCCACTCCGCGGG
>DATATB010000114.1:0-101557 GCA_036268995.1 Pirellulales bacterium
ATCAGCTGCGCAATTCCGTTGTCGGTCACGCCGGTCTGCGACAGCGCGAGACCCGTCAGTCGGCGAAGGTCCAATAGGCGCGAGATCCCGCGATCGTCGATCGCGGTCGAAGCGAGGTTCAGTTCCTCTAGGTCCGGAATGTCCCGGAGCAGCGCCAAGTCGTCGTTGGTGACCTTCGTCGATTTCAAGTCCAGGCCATGATTTCCTGGACCCGTAGGCATGCAGTTCATAGTGCCGGGAGAAGCAAATGGCCCGACATGCCAAGAGAATTGGCCGCCGAGCATGATGATGGATGCCTCGGCGCGAATGCGACGCTCCTCGGTTAGCTCGTCCGCCCGCCGCGCTTCTCCGCGACGCCACGCAGAGGCAGCAAACGCGGCGGCCACGCTTACGGCGATCCCGAACCCGAACAGCGCCCACAGCCCGAATCGCCATCGCGGAAATGACCGAACTGCCATTGCCTTGCTCCTTCCGGCCGGAGACGCAGAGCTGCGGTAAGACCGCTCCCTCGTTATACCCTATGGCCCGGGCCGGCTTCGCCCTATAATCTCAATATGGCAGCCGGTTTACGTCGTTGCCATAGCGACTCGGCCGCGGCTATTATTCTATCCCAAGCGATTCCGAATGGTTCACGATCATCGGTTTTCAACTGTCGAACAGGCCGTGGCGGCGTTTGCCCGCGGCGAAATCATTGTCGTGGTCGACGCCGAAGACCGGGAAAACGAGGGTGATTTCGTCTGCGCGGCCGAACGGGTCACGCCCGAAATCGTCAACTTCATGATTACCCACGGCCGCGGACAGCTCTGCATGCCGATCCTGCCGGAAGTCTGCGAGCGGCTCAAGCTGCACCCGATGGTCGAGACCAACACGGCCCCGCTGGGTACCACCTTCACGATTCCCGTCGATCATCGCACCAGCCGCACGGGCATCACGGCCCAGGAGCGGGCGGCCACGATCCTGGCCATCGTCGATCCGCACAGCACTCCGGCCGATTTCGTGCGGCCTGGTCACCTGTTTCCCTTGATTGCCAAAGAAGGCGGCGTGCTGCGCAGGGCCGGCCATACCGAAGCCACCGTGGACCTGGCCCGGATGGCCGAAATGACGCCGGCCGGCGTGCTGTGCGAAATCCTCGACGAGCGCGGCGACCGGGCCGACCGCACCCGGCTGATTGCCATTGCCGCCGAGCACAAGCTGCAAATCATCACCATCGAAGAGCTGATCCGCCACCGCCGCCGCAGCGAAAAGCTGGTGCATCGACTGGCCGAAGCCGAGCTGCCGACCCGCTACGGGCAATTCCAGATCATCGCCTACGGCGTGAAGTACGAATCGCAGGAGCCGATCGTGCTGGTCATGGGCGACCTGCACCAGGCCGAGGCCCCGCTCGTGCGGCTGCACTCGTCGTGTTTTACCGGCGACCTGCTGGCTTCGCTCCGCTGCGATTGCGGCGATCAATTGCACATGGCCCTGCAGATGATCGGCAAAGAAGGCGTGGGCGTGCTGGTGTATCTACCGCAGGAAGGCCGCGGCATCGGCCTGACCGAAAAGCTCAAGGCCTATCACTTGCAGGACGAGGGGCTCGACACGGTCGAGGCCAACCTGGCCCTGGGCTACAAGGCCGACACGCGCGACTACGGCGTCGGCATCCAGTTGCTCAAGGACCTGGGTCTGTCGAAGGTGCGGCTGTTGACGAACAACCCCAAGAAGACCGACGCCTTCATCTACGGCGGCTTCGATCTGCAAGTCGTCGACCAGGTGCCCATCACCCCGCCCATCAACGAGCACAACGCCCGCTACCTGGCCACCAAGCGCGAGAAGCTCGGGCACCAACTGCCCGAGGCGCTGTGAGAGGGGAGAGAGTTGTAGAAGTTTACCGGCCGTCCGGGGACTGCGACGATGAGAAGCGAAAAGAACGAGCAGGTTCTGCCCGTAGACGACGAGCACATGGATGCCGTCGAACAGGGGCTTCAAGAAGCCGATGCCGGTCTCACCAAGCTGATGACCGGCGATGACTGGGCGCGGCTGAGTCAGCGTATCACCGAAATTGCCAGCAGGGGCCATCACCCTTCGATCGGCGTGGCGCCGGGCGGGGGTGTGCCGCCGCCGGAGCGGACGTAGGCGGAGCGGCCTTGGGCGTGTTGCTGGGGATCGATGTCGGGCTCAGCGGCCGGCGCGTTGCGCTGATCGAACATGCGGCGCAGATAAGCACGGCACCAGCCGCAGCCAGTGCCCGCCCCGAAGCAATCGGCCAACTGGCCGGCGCGGCGCGGCTTTTCCACGCGGATGTAGTTCAGCAGCTTCCGCTTCGTGACATGGAAGCAGAGGCAAACTTCGTCGTCGAGTTCCATAATTGAAACGGCTCCTCCGCTTCAATTGTAGCACCCGGGGGCGCCCCCCCTGCCCTTTCAGCCACGAATCATTTGCCCTGGCCGACTAGCCGGGCGGTGATCTGGGCCACGTGCCGGCCCTGAAAGCGGGCGATGCCCAACTCGTTTTCGGTTACTTGCCGCTTGCCATCGGCGCCGGCCATCGTGGCGGCCCCGTAGGGCGACCCGCCGGTGATTTCTTGCATGTTCGACAGTCGCGGCTCGGTGTAGGGCACGCCGACGATGATCATGCCGTGGTGCAGCAGCGTGCTATGAAAACTGGTGATCGTGGTTTCCTGGCCGCCGTGCTGCGTACCGGTGCTGGTGAACACGCTGCCGACTTTGCCCACCAGCCCGCCGACGGCCCAAACCTGGCCGGTTTGATCGAGAAAATTGCGCATCTGCGCGCACATGTTGCCGAAGCGCGTCGGCGTGCCGAAGATGATGGCGTCGGCTTCGGCCAACTGCGCCGGCTGTGCCAGCGGCACGTGCGCAAAGGCATCGCGCGCGGCCTTGGCCCCGCTGCGCTGCAAGGCCGCCTCGGGCACCAGCTCGGCCACCTGGTACAGGTTCACCTCGGCCCCGGCGACTTCTCTGGCCCCGGCCACCACGGCTTCGGCCAATTGATGCACGTGGCCGAACATGCTGTAAAAGATAACTTGGATTTTCATGGTCGATCCTTCTCACGGATGGGTTACGGCTTACTCGGACTTCGACTACCGAAGAACAAGGCATCCAACGACCAGCGGCCTGGACCGGTGAGCAACAAGAGAACGCTCACCGCCAGGTAAATGGCCGCCAGCTCGAACGATTGCTGGCCCGGCTTGCCGACGAACGGATCGCGATGCGGAATGTGTACCATCGCCAGCCCGGCAATCATCGTCCCAATTATGCCAAGCGCGGCCAGCGGCGTGAGCAATCCCAGGAGGATGGCCGCTCCGCCCACGAACTCGCTGATCGCGCCCGCGGCCTGCAAGGCCGGCGGCGGCGCCGAAGCGCCAAAGGCGTCCATCCAGTGCATTGGGTTCTGGATCATCGGCCAGCCGTGCACCATGAAGGCTGCCCCCATCACCAACCGCACCGCGAGCAGCCCGGTGCTGCTGGTGATCGAAAGCGCCGGATAAATCCGTAGCATGGAAATCGCCTTCTTACGTTGCTGGCGCCGGCCACTTGGTTGGCCGCCCGAGATTCTGACGCTTTGCCGCGCCAGAGACAAGCCGCCGCGGCGGCTTACTCCTGCGCAGGATCCTCGAGCACAGTGCCGTCGAGACGGCCGTAACGCCGCAACGGAGCAAATCGCCAGGTCACCAGGGCCACGACCACTAGCGTGCCGATCCCGCCGCTGACCACGGAAAACACCGAGCCGGCCCAGTATGCCACCAGGCCCGACTCGAAGCCGCCCAGCTCGTTCGAGGCGCCGATGAACATGCTGTTGACGGCCGAGACGCGGCCGCGCATCGAGTCGGGCGTGAGCAGTTGCACCAGCGTCTGGCGAATCACCACGCTAATCATGTCCACCGCGCCGGTCAGCAGCAGCATGACCAGCGAAAACGCGAACGAGCGCGACAGGCCGAAAGCGATTGTTACCACGCCGAAGCCGGCCACAGCCAGCAGCAGATCGCGGCCCGCGTGCTGGATTGGCGGCCGATGGGCCAGCCACATCGACGTACCTAGGGCCCCCACCGCGGGCGCAGCCGCCATCCAGCCAAGGCCCGTGGCCCCGACGTGCAGAATCTTTTCGGCGAACACCGGCAGCAGTGTCACGGCGCCACCCAGCAACACGGCGAACATGTCCAGCGTCATGGCCGCCAACAGGATCTTATTGTGCTGTAAGAATCGCACGCCGGCAGTCAGCGACGATAAACTCACACCGCTCTCGGGCACCGAGGTCGATGCCTCGCGGCGGACAAACACGAGCAGCACGCAAAACAGCGTCGAAGCGATCACGTCGCCCAAGTACACCAGGACCGCCTGACCGTAACGGGCGACCAGCAGTCCGCCCAGCGCGGGGCCGACCACAGCGGCCAGTTGGAAGGCGCCCATGTTCCAGGTCACCGCGTTAGAAAACTGTTCGCGCGGCACGATCTGCGGCAGTAGCGAAGCCTTGGCCGGCTGTTGAAATGCCCGGGCGATGCCGGTGACCAGCAAGGCCAGATACATGCCCCACAGCGGTCCATGCATCCACGACAGCCAGGCCAGCGCGAGCGAGGCCGCGACCATCGCCACGAGCGAGATCATGACGATCGTTTTGCGATCGAAGCGATCGGAAACATGTCCTGCCGGCAGCGCCAGAAAAATCACGGGCAGCACTTGCACCAGGCCGACCCAACCCAGCGACAGTTCCGACCCGGTGCGTTCGAAGATTTCCCAGCCCACGGCCATGCGCTGCATCTGCATGCCGAGAATCGCCACGGCATTGCCGGCCAGGTACAGCCGAAAGCTCGCCAGCCGCATGGCCGAGTACGGATCATGCTCGGCAGGATTGGCAGGCTGGTGCATTCGGTCGCGGTCATCGCCAAATAAGCCCACCGGACTGTGGTCCGTGGGAGTTTTTTCTTCAGCGGTCCATTCTACCGTTTTGGAAAAAACTCGCGATGGCGCTCAATCGCTTGTTCGAACCGGGGCAGTTCCGCGGGCAAGGCGTACCGCCGGTCGATCAGGTCGCGAGCCACGGCCAGATAGCTCTGACGGTAATCGTCGAAATCCTGATACAGGACCGCGAGCGATGGCCGCGGGTCGCCGGCGGCCTGGGCCTCGGCGGCCGTGCGCGGCAGCGGAATATATCCGCCTGCCAACGACAGCAACTCGTTCTCGGCTCCGATCGAGCGGTGCCGCAGGTTCCAACTGGTAAACGTCGCCAGCGGCACGGCCACCGAGGGCAATAGCAGCGTGCCGCGCTCGTTATCGTCTTCGCGATAAGCCGGCACGCGCACGAGGTACTTGCCCTTGCTCACGGGCGGCTCGATCGCGATGATCCGCTGCAGGCCAAAGTCCGGCCCGCGGTCGAGAAACTCGGGCTGCTGAATCACCTCGGGATAGCGCACGCCCGGCAGCGGACGCCAGCCGCTATGAAAATCTTCCCAGCGCACGAGCGTGCCATCCGCCAGATGCGGGAAGACGCTCGGCGGCGGTTCGCGACCCTCGCGTACCCAGGCATCCAGGGCCACGAGCAATCCGCGCAACAGCGGCCGGTAATCGTTGGGATTGCCGGGTAGTTGCCCCGACCCGCGCGGCCCTGGCACGCCGCTGCCGGCACCGTGTTGGCAACCGCCGAAGGTATAAATCCGCACCTCAGGCGGAATGTCGGCATCCTGTTGGCCGAGCGGGTCGGTATGCACCAGCGACCCGCTACGATTCCAGTATTCCGACGACGTTTGCGTGTGCATCACCTTGGGCACAGTGCCCGACTGCCGTGCTCGCCGCAAAATGCCGTCGGTTTCCTGGCTGAACGGATCCTTCTGGTCGTCGTAAGCGAAGGGAAACATATCGGCCGGAAACAGATGATTATCGTGCTGCGCGTTGTGCCGCGTGGGCGAGGCGAAGCGGTGGTTGAAAAAACCGAGGCCGCCGCCGGCCACGTGCGGCATCACGCCGTCGAACACTTGACGCCCCTGCTCGTCGGCGTTGAAGCCATCGTGCAAAAACATCCGCAGCGCCCGGCCGCTCTGCGAGGTGCCAAAGCCGAGAGCGTACTTCACCACCGGCTGCTGATTGCTGCCCCGCAGCGGATTGAGCGGGCTGGCGTCGCGCTTCAGAAACGAAACCAGATCGCGGATGCCCGCCAGCCCGGCCCCCTGCACCAGCGGGCCTTCGGCCTCGTAAATCAGCTCGTAGATGTAGCCCGGCTGAAAGCCACCGGAGAGCACCATTTCGACGAGCGGCAATTGGCCGTGTTCGCCGTCGGCGCCGACTTTTTTTTGCTCGAGCCGCCACTGCTCGTGCGGGATCGGGACGCGCGGATCTTTTTCGCGCAATCGCCAGGTGAGCGTGGCCTGCTCGAGCCCGGTTTTGCTGGGTGGATAGCTGCCTTGATTACCCCACTGGGCGATGTTCAGCCGGTCGGCTTCCTTATTCGTGACCATTACGGCCCGCACAAGGCCGCGGATCGGCCGGCCGCCGTCGGTGGCGATGGGAGCTTGCAGTCGCAGTCGGCCGCCGCCGGGAAAGGTTTCGGCAATCCAGCCGCTCCAGACGACGATCAAGCCCTGCCGGCAGAGAAACTCGTCGGCGCCGCCGTTGAATTGCCCCAGGCAAGTGCCGTGGCCGCGGTTGTTCACATCGTAGAGCAGCGAACCGCTGGCTTTTGACAGGTCCGTGGGGCACAGCACTTCGAGATCGGCCGAAAACTCCACGAGCCCCTTATCGGTGTGTGGAGCGAATTCCAAATCGACGATGCGGTGATTGGCCTCGAGCTTGGGATCGACGGCAAAATACACGCGGCCGCGCCGCATTTCGTACGTGCCGACGCCCTCGAACGCGCGACCATTAGCATAAGGACTCCGCTCGGTCAGCTCGAGCCGCACCACTTCGGCGCGCGCCGCACCGGCCAGAGCGAACACTGCGAGACAGGCGGAGAGCCACGCGATAGCGAAACGGCGCATGCGGAATTCAGCAGGGAGGCGGCTCAGTAGGGGGGCATCATCATGGGGCCGGGGAACGTCGATCGATAGCCCGGCACGCCGCCCAACGCGCCGGGATAGAAGCCCGGCCCGAAGCCGGCCGGCAGCGCTCCCGGTCCGACGCCGCCGTACAAGCCGGTGCCATATGGCCCCACGCCCGAATACGGTCCCATCGCGCCGTACACGCCGGCGCCATACATGCCGTTGAAGCCAGAGTAGAGTGCCGCATTGCCATACATTAGCGGCTGGGCATACGGCAAGGGAAGCTGCGTCGCGGGGCCGTAAGCCGACATGGCCGGGTACGGATATTTGAAGACGGGCGAAGTGCGGGCCGCCAGCGTCGTGGACAACTGATTGCGCAAGGCAATCGCCTGATCGCGCTCGGCCACGGCCTGGCCCATCACCTGCCGCTTGAGGCCCGTATAATAGCTCGCCAGCTTGCCGACCTCGTCGGCCGAGAGTTTGGCGACTTGCTGTTCGGCTTGAGCATACCGGGCCGAGTCGAACGTGCCGCTGGCCTGCATATCGGCACGCAGGTGCGTCAGGATTTGTTCGCGCTGTTGCTGCACCGGATCGGCGGTTGCCTGGCCCAAGGCCAAGGCCACGAGCAGGACGATCATTACGGGCGCCTTTGCTAAATGACGCGACTTGCGACCGGATCTTGCCCCACAGATTGATTGTATACTGGCGCGATGGCCGACGGCAACAAATCGAGCGTTTCGGCAGGAAGGCGGACGGAAGCATTCTCGACTGCGCAATCAAACCCTACGAGCTTCCCTTGATCGAACTGCAACAACGTACCAAAGCCATATTTGAGGGCGTGTCATGATAATTTGTGTCGCCCTCGCCCGCTAAAAACCCTTCTCCCTCCGGGAGAAGGTGGCCGAAGGCCGGATGAGGGCGACGCGACGGCAGCGGTCAAAACAAGCAAAATCCGCCCGAAAGGACCGCTATCCATGCCGCATCGTAAGCCGCTGAGCGACGAGCAGAAAGAGCGTGTGCGCAGCCTGCGGCATAACGCGACGTTTCCCGAGCGACTCCTATGGGGACGTTTGCGGGCTGGGCGACTGGCGGGAAACAAATTTCGCCGCCAACATCCGATCGAAGCATTTGTTGTCGACTTTTACTGCCACGAAGCGCGGCTGGCGATTGAACTCGATGGTGACAGCCACGCGGGAAGGGCAGCATACGACGCGCAAAGGACGGCCGCGTTGGCCAGATCTGGCAGACGCGTCGTGCGCGTGGCTAATGATGACGTTTTGCGCTCGTTAGACGCGGTGCTGGAGATGATTCTACGAGAATGCGGTGGCACGCCGTGAGGTGCTCCTGGCCCTCATCCGTCGGCTGCGCCGCCACCTTCTCCCAGAGGGAGAAGGGTTTTGGCCTGCCTGCGGCGGCCGTGCGGACTCAAACGTTGTTTTACACGTCAAATCGCGGGTCGAACGCCAGGCCAAAGGTCTCGGCGACGGCCCGATTGGTGGTCACGCCGTCGAACATATTGATCGCTCGGGCCAGCGGCCGGCTGGCGGCGGCTGCTTTTTCGATCCCGTGCCGGGCGATCCGCAGGACCCAGGGGAGCGTAACATTGCACAGGGCGTACGTGCTGGTGCGGCCGACCGCGCCGGGCATGTTGGTCACGCAGTAATGCACCACATTGTCGACCATGTACGTCGGCTGGCTGTGGGTCGTGGGCCGGCTAGTGGCCACGCAGCCCCCCTGGTCGATGGCCACGTCGATGATCACGCTGCCCGGCTGCATCAGCTTGAGATCGTCGGCTTCGATCAGCCGCGGCGCCTTGGCCCCGGGAATCAGCACGGCGCCGATCACCAAGTCGGCCCGCTTAAGTTGCTCGCGGATGGTGTGGCGGTCGCTGAACAGGCAATCGACGTTGGGCGGCATGACGTCATCGAGATAGCGTAGGCGATCCATATTCACGTCCAGCAGCCCGATATCGGCGCCGAAGCCGGCGGCCACCTTGGCGGCATTGGCCCCCACGACGCCGCCGCCGAGGATCGTGATATTGGCCGGCGCCACGCCAGGCACGCCGCCCAGCAAAATGCCGCGGCCCATCTGCGGGCGTTCGAGGTATTTGGCCCCCTCTTGGATGCTCATGCGGCCGGCCACTTCGCTCATGGGCGTCAGCAGCGGCAGCCGGCCCTGGTCGTCGCGCAGCGTTTCGTAGGCGACGGCCGTAGCCCGGCTGGCCAGCACGGCGTCGGTCAGCCGGCGATCGGCGGCAAAATGAAAATAGGTGAACACGATCTGCCCCGGCCGCAGCTTGGGCCATTCGCTTTCCAGCGGCTCCTTGACCTTGACGATCATCTCGGCCGTGGCGAATAGCTCGTCGGCACCCTGCATCAGCCGGGCGCCGTGTTCGGCGTAGACTTCGTCGGGAATGCCAGAGCCCAAGCCCGCGCCGCTTTCGAATAGCACCTGGTGGCCCGCGCGTGTAAGCTCCTCGACGCCCACCGGTAGCAGCGCCACGCGATATTCGTCCCGCTTGATTTCCTTGGGCACGCCGACAATCACGCCTCACCTCGCTTTTCGAATCGTATTCGAGACCGCGGCAAGCTATAGCCACGCGACGGCATTTTGCCCGAAGGCGGCTGCAAAGTGCAAGCCGGGCAACCGTACGCATCCCGCTCCGCCGGGATGCAGGCAGCGACGTGCGGCGCTATCAGCGTGAGCCGAGTCGCGGTCGTCTCGGCGGAGCGAGACGGCTACGGTTGCACCCGGCGTTTTCCGTAGCGCAGCCCTTCAGGGCTGGGACACGGAAAACAAGAGGCGTGAGTACCCCCACGGACCGCAGTCCGTGGGCTTTGGCCGCTGCTTAAGTGCGTGCGCCGCCAGCGTCGCTATTCGCCGAGGTCGTCGAGCGTGTCGGCGGCCAGCTCGTTTTCGGGGATGTCGAAGGCCGGAGCCTCGGGCACCTGGCTGCCGTCGGATTGTTTGCGGGTGCGCAAGTAGAGCTTGATCGGCACTTCGCCGAATGGCAGATGATCGCGCATCACGCCCAGCAGATAACGCTGATAGTTCTGCGTAATCATCTTCGGATTGCTGCAGAACAGCACGACCGTCGGCGGCTCGGTGCCGACTTGCGTGGCGTAATAAATCTTGGGCCGGCTGTTGCGCACCAGCGGCGGCGGGTTCCTTTCCAGCGACGCCCGCAGCAGGCGATTCAAATCGCCCGTGCCCACGCGCGAGCGGGCCTGCTTGAACAGCATCTGGGCATGATTCAGCAGTGTCTTGACGTTCTTGCCAGTCTGACCCGTGACGAAGGCAATCGGCACGTAACACTGAGCGCGAAACGTGTCGTGCAGATACTTGACCCATTCCTCGGTGTTCACCTTGCCGGCGTACAGGTCCCACTTGTTCACGACAAAGATGCACGGCCGATACTGCTGGGCAATGTATTCGCAGAGTTGCTTGTCGACCTTGCTGATGGGTTCGGCCGCATCAAAAAACAGCAGCACGACGTCGGCCCGGCGGATGCTGCGCTGGGCCCGGTGCATGCTATAAAAGTCGATGTCGGTGTTGATGCTCTTGGTGCGGCGCAGGCCGGGCGTGTCGATGGCGATGAACGACTTGCCATCCAGCTCAAAGCGCACGTCGACGCTGTCGCGCGTGGTGCCGGCCACTTCGCTGACGATCATGCGGTCTTCGTGGGCCAGCGAATTGACGAACGTGCTCTTGCCCGTGTTGCGGCGGCCGACGATGGCCACCTTCATGCCGGCTTCTTCCGGCGGCGGCTGGTCGTTGTCGGGAATGCTTTCCAGAATCGCTTGCAGCAGTTCTTCGCGGCCGCGATTGGCCTTGGTGCTGGTGCGGATCACGCGGCTGAAGCCCAGCTTGTAGAACTCGGCGGCCTGGGCGTCCAGGGTCGGTGAATCGGTCTTGTTGGCCACGCACAGGATCGGCACGCTCTGGCTGACGGCGCGCAGGCGTTTGACCACTTCCTGATCCAGCGGCGTGATGCCGGTTTGCGAGTCGACGACAAACAAGATCACGCTGGCCGACTCGATGGCCATTTCGATCTGCTGCCGCACGTGCTCGGTGAGGTTGTCCACGTCCTCGATGCCCATGCCGCCCGTGTCGACCAGTTCGAAATACCGGTCGGCGATGCACATCAAAAACGTCATGCGGTCACGGGTCACGCCGGCCGTATCGTCGACAATCGCCAGCCGCTTGTTCACCAGCCAATTGAACAAGCTCGACTTGCCGACATTCGGCCGGCCGACAACAGCTACCTGCGGAACACCCATGACACACTCACGATCGACGGAAAGAAGACAAAGACGAAGACGAGGACAGATTGAACAGAAGATCGCAAAGGACGCTAAGAAGGAAGAAAAAGTAAGAAAGGGCAAAGAAGAACAAGGAAGAAGGAAGAAGCCACGAAAAGAACGGGTTCGACCCGCTTCCGGCCGGCCGAGCGGTTCATCATAATTGAAATGCTGCTGGCCGACTAACCACTTGGCGGGGGGCCAACGCAGCATTTTGACTATTAGCGAAAGGACGCTCGCATGCCCGGCAAGGCGAATTCCTCGGCCAAACAGGCGGTTCAGCAAAAGCTCGAGGATTTGTACCTGGCCGGGGTCACGCATTTGCCGAAGCGGCGCGACGGGAAACCGGCGGCGAGCGCGCCCGGGCCAAGGCCCGAGGCTAAATTGGCTGTGAAAGCCGTCGTGCCGGCGGTAGCGGTTGCTTGCCCGCCTGCGGCTTCACGCCAGGATCGGCAGGTGCAATTGGACGTGCTGCGGCAGCAGGTCGCCGGCTGCACGCGTTGCGAGGAACTGGCCCGCACGCGGACCCAAACCGTGTTTGGCGTGGGCAATCCGCAGGCTCGGCTCTGCTTTTTCGGCGAGGCGCCGGGAGCGGACGAAGATCGCCAGGGCGAACCGTTCGTCGGCCGTGCGGGGCAGTTGCTCAATCGGATCATCGAGGCCTGCGGCCTGAAGCGCGAGGAGGTTTATATCCTCAACGCGATCAAGTGCCGACCGCCCGAGAATCGCACGCCGCTGCCGAAGGAAGTGGCGAATTGCCGCGGCTATCTGGATGGGCAGCTCGAGATCATCCGGCCGGAATTCATCTGCTGCCTAGGCTCGGTGGCGGCTCAAACGCTGCTGGAAACCGACATATCGATCGGCCGGCTGCGCGGCAAATTCCACGAGTGCCGCGGCAGCCAGGTGCTCTGCACTTATCACCCGGCGTATTTGCTACGCAACCCGGCGGCGAAAAAAGATGTCTGGGAAGACATGAAAATGCTGCTGGCGAAAATGGGGCTGGAAGTGCCGGTTTCGAAAGCGCAGGGATGAGCCATCTGGCGGCCGTTAAGCGCGGGTTGAAACCCGCGGCTAAGGTCGTCCGCTGTATTGGGCGCTGCTCAGCTCCCCTCGATTTGGCGGCGGTATTCGTCGCGCTCGCGGCGGGTGGCTTCCAGATCGAAGAGCAGGTATTTCATGTCCAGACGCAGTTGCCCCAGGGCGTCTTGAACGAGGTTCAGGATCCGCCGGCGGCGTCGGGTGCTATCGACGACACGCAATGCTAGCGGTTCGAGCCGGGCACGCAGCTCAACGGGCAAGGCCTCGATCGCCGACTTCAATTCAACAAGGTCATGCGGCAGATCTTCGAGCTGGGACGTGGCAGGGGGCAAAGGCTGGGTCATCAAAAAGCTCCGGTAGGTGGCGGCACGGTTGTGCTACGGAGCAAAAGCGAACTGCGTGCCCAATGTCCCAGCCAGAGGCCGGGTGTCAGTTGTAAGTTGTCCATTGTCAGTGGTTTACGGCTATTTCGCTGGCGCATTTTCGACCGCCGCCAATGCTGCCAAAACGAAACCTGTTGATCTGGAGCCGGGGCGTAAATCCTGTTACAAGGACGAGTTACGATGGATGCAACGCGCCTTGGCCCATGTCTCATTTTCGCCACGTGAAAATGCAACTGACCACGGACCACTGACCACAGACCACTGACAACGGGTGCGATGGATCGCCGCCTAGCCATAACCTGCCTCGTGCTGGCCGCCTGGCTGTGCCTGCTGTCGCAGCGGGCTGAAGCGCAGGTCGGCTGGCGCGAAGGCTTCGAGACGCCGCAAACCACTTGGCTCGATGCCGGCGGCGACGGCCGCTACCGGCTGGCCGAACACCGGCGGAGCATGCAGGGCGCGCACGGCGGCGTCGGCTGCGAGACGCTCACCGTCGAGGTGGGCAGCAGCGGATCGTACATCTATTTGAGCCACGAGATCGGCCACGCCCCGGTGATTCCGGAGTTGGTGCCCAGCGTGTGGATTCGCGCCGATCGGCCCGGCATTCGGGTGTTTGCCCGCGTCGTGTTTCCGCGCACGCCCGACCCGCGGACGGGCGCCCCGATTTCGGCACTGCTCGCCGGCACCACGTATTCCAAGGTCGGCAACTGGGAGCAACTCTACCTGGAGGACGTGCCGACGATGATCGCCCGGCAGGCCCGGGTGTTGCGTTCGCAGCTCAAATCGGCCGTCGATACGCACGAAGCGTATCTCGATCGGGTGCTGCTGAACGTGCTGACCGGCCCGGGCCGCACGCACATCACGATCGACGACCTGGAAGTGGCGGGCCACGTGCAGACGCCCGAACTTCTGCCAGGCGGCGCACCGGGCGGTGCGGCGGCGGGCGGCACGCAGTCGGGCACGGTTCCCGAGTTGGTTCGGCCGCGCGCCACCGTGGAGTTGAACGGATCAGTGATGATGGTCGATGGGCGGCCGTTTTTTCCGCGGGCCATCGAGTACCAAGGCGAACCGCTCACGTTTCTCAAGGACCGGGGATTCAACACGATCAAGTTTGCCACTACGCCGACGCCCGCCGTGCTGGCCGAAGCCGAGCGGCTGGGCCTCTGGCTGATCTGCCAGCCCGAGCGGCCGCCCGGATTGGGCGAAGTGGACACCAGCGGCCAACTGCTCGAGCCGATTGGCCCGCAGTTCGACCGCGTGCTGGCCTGGCATTTGGGCGAAAACCTGACCGGCCGGGAGCTGTCGGCCACCAAGCGTTGGGTCGAGCAGTTGCGCCGCGCGGATAATCGGACCGGCCGCCCGATCATGTGCGAGGCGGAAGCCGAAATTCGGGCCTACAGCCGGATGATCGACCTGCTGCTGATGAAGCGCATGCCGCTGGGCACGACGTTCGAGCTGGCCGACTACGGCACTTGGCTGCGCGAACGGCCGCGGCTGGCCCGCCCCGGGACGCCGATTTGGGCCGTGGTGCAGACGCAGCCGGCCGTCGAGCTGCTCGAACAATGGAGCTTGCTGGGCCGCGTCCGACCCACCAGCGGCGCGTGTTCCAGCGATCAGATTCGGTTGCTGGCCTACTCGGCCCTGGCCGCCGGGGCGCGCGGGCTGTGTTTTCAGTCGCGTTCGCCGCTCTCGGCCGGCGACCCGGCCACGCGCGATCGGGCCGCCGCGCTGGAGCTGCTGAACCTGGAGCTGCACGCGATCGAGCCTTGGGCCGCGGCCGGCACGGTCGTGGGCAATGTGCCCGGAATCACGATCGGCGCCGCGCCGCCAGTGAATCAAAAAGGCAAATACCAGGGTGTCAAAAACAAAGACATCAGCCGGCACGGCGAGATTGTCCCGGCGACAGTGTTGGCCGAAGCCAGCGCCGTGGTCATGCAAACCGATCGTGCTCAACTGCTGTTGCCGATTTGGACGTCGCCCGGCGGGCAGTTTGTCACGGGCCAATCGGCCGGCAACGGTATCGCGTTTGTCGTGCCTGGCGCGCCGGAAGCCAACGACGCGCATGAGATCTCGCCCGGCGGCTTGCGGCCTCTGCGGCACCAGCGCGTGACGGGCGGCATCCGCGTCACGCTCGACGAATTGGGCATTTCGAGCATGGTCCTGCTCAGCCAGGATCCGCTGGTGCTCTCGAACCTCGTCCAGCGGGTCTCGCAATCGGGCCGCCAGGCCGCCCGCTTGCAGCACGACCTGGCCGTCAGCCGGCTCGCGTCGGTGATCGAGATCGATAGCCAGCTATCGGCCGCGGGACACGTCGTCAACGAATCGGCGGGCTGGCTCGCGGCGGCCCGCAAAGGAATCGATGAATGCAATGCGCTGCTGGCGGCCGGCCAAACGCGCGACGCTTTTTTGGAAGCCCGCCGCGCGCTGCGACCGCTGGGCCAGATCGAGCGGTCGCATTGGACGCAGGCCCTCAAGGGCGAGAGCGGACCGCTGGCCAGCCCGATGACGGCCACTTTCATTTCGCTGCCGGGGCATTGGAATTTTGCCGCGCAAGCCAAAGCCGGCAAGTGGGGCCGAAACCGCTTGTCGGAAGGCCAGTTCGAAGACTTGGACCGCATGGTTTGGGCCGGCTGGCAACACTACGAGCACCCGCAGGACGGCGTTCGCACCGAAGCCGAGTTGTCGCCGGCGGCACCCAAGGGGGGGCGCTTCAGCCTGCGCATGGCCGCCCGCGCCATCGACGAGCGGGCCGCGGCCGGATTGGTCGAGACGCCGCCGGTCTGGATCACGAGTCCGGCGGTCGAGGCGCACGCCGGCCAATGGTTTCAGATCAGCGGTTGGGTCTACGTGCCCGAGCCGATCACCGGCAGCCTCGACGGCCTGATGATCATCGACTCGCTGGGCGGCGAGCCGCTGGCCTGGCGGCTGGGCGAGGCCCGACGGTGGACGAAGTTCACGCTGCACCGTGCGGCGCCCCGGCCCGGGCCGCTGCGCGTGACGATCGCGTTGACCGGGTTCGGCGAGGCCTGGGTCGATAACGTGATGATCGAGCCTTGGCTGCCGCCCGGCACCCCGCCCGAACCGCTACCGCCCGGCAATCGCTCGGCCTTCATCCGCCTCCCGCCGATCCGCCGCAACTAGAGCGGCAGGTCGTAATTCCAAAACGATTGAACAGAAGGACGCGAAGGACGCCAAGAAGAAATGCTGAGGCGGCGGTCAACGCCGTGAATATTTAGAACTCTCCCCTTCTTCGCGTCCTTCGCGGTCTTCTGTTCAAATGAATTTAGGACAACGGCGGGCCCGAAACGTAGCCGCTACCCGCCGAGGTGGCCGGGAATGTCGCGCTGGATCGGTACGTCGAACAGGCGGGGAACGTCGTTGGCCGCTAGCGAATGGCTGACGGCCTGGCGCAACTCGTCGGCATGGGTGATGCGCCGGGCTTCGACGCCCATTGACTGGGCGAGCGCCACGATGTCGACTTCCGGTCCGCGCAAGTCCATGCCTAGGAATTGCCCGGCCTGCGCTTGCGGCAGCTCGAGCTGACTGGCGCCGATTTTTAGAATGCGATACTGCGCGTTGTTGCAGACCACGAAGGTCACCGGCAGCCGGTAGCGGGCCGCGGTCCAAAGACCTTGCACGCCGTACATCGCGGCGCCTTCGCCCAACAAGGCCAGCACCGGTCGCTGGGGCCAGGCCAGTTTCACGCCCAAGGCGCATCCCAGCCCCCAGCCCAAGGCCCAGCCGCGATGACCGAAGCAACCGGTTGCATTGTCTAGCGCCCGCAACCGCTCCAATAGATTATTGGTGGTGGTCACGGCCTCCTCGATCACCGCCGCACCCGGCGGCAGCGACTCGGCAATCGTGGCCATGAGCGCCAAAGGCGAAAGCGGTTGGCCGCGCGGCTCGTCGGCCGCACGCTTGCGTAGCTGTTGGAATTCCTGCTCGTGCCGCTCGGACCAAGCTGCGCGCCGGCTTTGTGCGCGTGCCGCCAGCGGTTCGGTCAGGGCCGACTGCAAGTGCCCGGCCAACTCGGCCAGCCCGGCTTTGGTGTCGCCGACCAGTCCGACTTCGACCGGATAGTTCTTACCGATTTGCCACGGATCTTCGTCCAGGTGTACGATGCGTGCGTGCTCGGGAATCGCCCGGGCCGGCTCGAAGTAGACATACTGCCGCAGCAGGTCCATGCCCACGACCAGCAGCACATCGAACGGTTCGAGGTGCCCGTGTACTTGCGGCGACCAGAGCGGCAGGGCCTGGCCGTAGAGCGGATGAGCCGGCGGAAACGGCAGCCGGCCATGCGTCGTGGCCGACTCGCTATAGACGGGCGCGCCCAACGCTTCGGCAACCGCGATCAGCTCGTCGACGGCGCCCGACTCGACCACGCGGCTGCCGGCCAGGATGGCCGGGTTCGCGGCCGAAGCGAGCACGTCCGCCGCCCCGCGCAGCGCCGCTGCGGGCGGCCGCACGCGCGGATCCAGCGGCCGCGCGCCGGTGATGTCCAGTTCGGCCGTCTCTTGCTGCAAGTCCATCGGCAGCGACAAGAACACCGGGCCTGTCGGCGGCGTGAGCGCTGTCTGCATGGCCCGGCGCACGGCCGAGGGGAGATCCTGGACGCGCTCGACTTCGGCCGACCACTTGGTCCAGGGCCGCGCCACTTGGGCCAGATCGGACCAGAGAATCGGCTCTTCGAACTTGAGCCGCCGATCCGACTGGCCGGCCGTGACCAGCAGAGGCGTGCCCGCGCGGTAGGCGTTGTAGAGCATGCCCATCGCGTTGCCCAGCCCGCAACTGGCGTGCAAGTTGACCACCGCCAGTTGCCGCGAGGCCTGGGCATAGCCATCGGCCATGGCCATGACGGGAATTTCCTGCAGGCCGAGCACGTATTGAAAGCGGGCGTCGCGCGCCAGCTCATCGATCAAGGGCAGTTCCGTGGTGCCCGGATTGCCGAATACGTAGCGGACGCCCGCGCCGGCCAGCAGTTCGAGCAAGGCTTGCGATCCGCTCAGGACTGGCATGGCGTGCTCGCGTTGAGGAACGCGGCTTCGAAGCCGCGGCTAAATAGTGTGCGGCGTTTGGCGCTTTACTGCTGATCGACTTCCTGGCTGCGGGGCAGGTCTTCCAGGCGCTCGAGCCCGAACAGTTCGAGGAACCGCTTGCTGACGCGATAGCGAGTCGTGCGCTCGGCGGGGTCGCGCTCGACTTCCAGCAACTGCCGCCGCACGAGCTGCCCGACGATCGATCCGCTGGCCGACCCGCGCAACCCGCACAGCTCGCGCTCGGTCATCGGGCCGCGATAGGCCAGCAGCGACAACACTTCCAAGGCGGAAGGCGACAGACGCGAAGCTTTGGCGCGGCCGTAGAACTTGTCGCGAACGCCGTAATACTGCTCGCGCAGCACGAGCCGGTAGCCGGCCCCTTCGCTGGCGATCGTGTAAGGGCAGCCGTTGCGCGCATACTCGGCATTGAGGTCGCGCACCAGGTCGTCGATCTCGGGCGGGCGCACGCCGCGCATCAGCCCAGCGACCTGGGCCGCCGCAAGGGGCTCGTTGCCGGGATGGCCGACAAACAGCATGGCTTCGAGAATACTCCGCGGCGAGATCTCGCAGGCCGCGTCGACGTCGGCGGCCGGCGGTTCTTCCGGCTGGCCCACTTCGGCCAGCTCGGGCGCATCGGCCGGCGCCGCGCCGTCATAAGGATCAAGACCCGAGCCCAAGAGCTGGGCAAAGGCCTGGTTCAATTCGTCCAGCGACAAGCCGCCGTCGCCCGTGCTGGGCGTGAGCGACGCAAGGCCCTGCGGGCCGGGCTCGGGTGCCTTGCTCGGCGACGGGTCTGTCATGAAATCGCTCAATCCCGGCTTAAAAGTCGGGGCTAAATCGCAACAACCCGAATCATGCGCGGCGGGCCCATTGTTGTTTCATGAAGGCCAGGCCGTCGCGGGCGAGTTGTTCTTCGGTGTCGAACATCCGCCGCCAGATTTTGGTGGCGGCCGCCAGCGCCGGCAGCGCCAGGCCAAAGGCTTCGATCACCATCCAGCCGTCGTAGTTCATTTCCTTGATGGCGTCGAACGTCGCGTCCCAATTCACGTGGCCGGCGCCGGGCGTGCCGCGGTCGTTTTCGGAGATGTGGACATGCACCGTGTAGGGCGCGCAGTCGCGAAACGCCTGGGCGACGTCTTTTTCCTCGATGTTCGCATGGAACGTGTCGTACATCATGCGGCAATTGGGATGCTCCACCTCGCGCACGAAACGCACCGTGTCGGCCGCCGAGTTAAGCAGATAGCACTCGAAGCGGTTCAGGTATTCGATGGCCAGCGTCACGCCGCAGTCGGCCGCGTGCTCGGCCACCGGCCGCATGCTCTCGACGCCCCAGCGCCATTCGTCCTTGGTCGGCATCGTGCCGCTGAAGCAGCCCAGCGCGGAATGAAACGGGCCGGCCAGGATTTTGATTCCCGCCGCCTGGCAACAGTCGAGCACGAGCTTGTTGTTGTCGATGCCGCGCTGCCGGATTTTGGGGTCGGGGCTGATCGGGTTGTCTTCGGCCACGCGGCAGGTGACGCCGGTGCGCTCGAGTCCCAGGTCGTCGAGCCACAGGCCCATCGCGGCGAACTTGTCAGGATTCAAGTCGAAGATCGGCACTTCGACGCCGTCGTAGCCCATCTCCTTGAGCTTCTCGAGGATCGGCCGATGCTCCTCCGTGAGGTTGTCGGTCCACAAGAGCACGTTCATCCCGAATTTCATCGCTCGATCTCCGCTTGTCTTGGGGCCGCCAGGACGGGCTCGGGCGTCAGCAATTCATGCTGCCGATCTTCGACCCGCCGCCGGGCCGAGGGCAACAGTGCCGCGAACGCTTCCGGCAGCTCGCTTAAGCCCACGCGCCGCATCACCTGGTTGAGACGATAACACAGTTTGCCATCCTCGGCATAATCCCACAAGAATCGTTCGGCCGTGAACCGCGGAATCAGCAGGGCCAGCCGCTCGGTCGGCCGCGGGGCCATGCGATTCACGAGTTCTGCCAGCAGGTCGGCGTCCACGCTTTCCATCGCCTGGTAATAGGCAGTCAAATTGTCGGGGTCTTGCGCAATTAGCGTGGCATCCAGCAGGATTTCCACCAAAATGTGGCCGAGAAAACTGGGCCGCAAACCGTCGTCGCGGCCCAGCAGGTCGCGGATTTCGACGGTAAACGCCCAGCACAGCTCAGCAAAAGCGCTCGTCGCGTGGAACCAGCCATCGTCGATATGATGCTGGGCAATTCCGCGTGCCAGCGACCGCAGCCGCGCGTCTTCATCCGCGAGCCAAGGCTCGACGTGCCGCGAGCGCACACGCACCCCGCGATCCGATACGTTCAGCCAGTCGGGCACCGCCGTCCCGGCCAGCAGGTAGGGATCGTCGACAAACTCCCGGCCGTGGGCGAAAAAGTTCATGCGGTCCTGCGCTTATGCCAGCTCGACCCAAGTGCCGCGCTTGGCGCTTTCCAGCACGCCGTCGCAAACCTTTTGCGTTCGCAGGCCGGAGCGGAAGTCGGGCTGGGCCGGCTTGCCCGTATCGAGCCCCTGGATGAAGTCGGCCAGCGCGTTGATGAAGGTGTGCTCGTAGCCGATCGTGCAGCCGGGCACCCACCAGTTCTTCATGTAGGGATGCTCGAAGTTCGTGACGTGAATCTTGCGCCAGCCCGTGGTGTGGCTGTCTTCCTTGGCCCCGGTCTTGGGATCGGAATATTTGAAGTACTGCAAATACTGTGGGTCTTCCAGGTCGAAGAACACGCTGCCGGCCGCGCCGTTCAGTTCGAAGGTGTTGTAGTTCTTGCGGCCGCGGGCATAGCGCGTGCTTTCGAACGTGCCCATCGAGCCGTTGGCATATTGGGCCAGGAACATGCAGGCGTCGTCGATGTTGACCGGCTGCTTTTTGCCGGTGTCCTGGTGCACGCGCTCCTTGACGAACGTTTCGGTGGCGGCCACCACGCGCTTGATCGGGCCGTTGAGCCATTCGGCCGTGTCAATGCTATGGGCCAACAGGTCGCCGGTCACGCCCGAGCCGGCCACCGCGGCATCCAGGCGCCACAAGGCTGCCCCGCCTTGGGGCACGTCTTCGGCGATAGTCCAGTCCTGCAAGTAAGTGGCGCGAAAGTGAAATGGCCGGCCGATGCGACCTTCGTCGATCAACTGTTTGGCCAAGGCGATGGCCGGAACGCGGCGATAGTTGAACCAGACCATGTTGGCCACGCCGGCCTTCTCGACAGCCGCGCACATTTCTTCGCCTTCGGCCACGTTCATGGCCAGCGGCTTTTCGCAGAGGATCATCTTGCCACGCTTGGCCGCTTCGAGCACGATTTCGCGATGCGTATTGTTGGGCGAACCGATATCGACCACGTCGATATCCGGCCGGGCCACGAGTTTGCGCCAGTCGGTCTCGTACGATTCGTAGCCCCAGTTGGCGGCGAACTCCTTGATCTTGCTCTCATTGCGAGCGCAGCAGGCCTTGAGCACCGGCCGATGGCCCAACTCGTAGAACTGGCTCACCTGCCGATACGCATTCGAGTGCGCCCGGCCCATGAAGCCATAGCCGATCATGCCGATATTCAGTGGTTTGGTCATCGTGGGGTTCTACTCCGGTTTCTGTTTTCCGTAGCCCAGGCGTTTACGCCTGGGAAATCGGGAGCGGCCCCGCTCCCTTGTTTCTAGCTCTCACTTTTGGCCAGCCCCTTCAGGGGCTTTCGGCCGCGGGATCTTCTTCGGTGCGCTCCAGGATTTGCGACACGCGTCCGGTGCGATGATGCTCTTCCTGGTTATCGATGTAGCGGCTGACCTTTTCAAGTTCATCTTCACGTAATGTCAGCACGCCGTATCCTTCTTGCCATTGCAACTTGAACTTCGGCTGGACCTCGTGGTTGACTCGAAAGGACGCGGCCCCTTTCACTTGGCCGATGAATTCACTCACAAGCACAGTGGGCGGAAGGCGAACCAGCAAGTGCACGTGGTCGAACATCGCATGATGCCGGATGGGTTGGCCGCCGCGGTTTTTTGCCTCCTCGTTCAGGATTCCCAGCAATTGCGGTCGAAACGATGGATGGATATGGGAGTCGCGCGCGTGAGTCGCCCAGACAAAATGGTAGTAGAGCTGATGGAAGACGTGGCCCATCTCAGGCGCTCGGTGGCTAAAGCCGGTTGCGAGTAAGCCCGCTGAAGCGGGCTAGCTAGATAATCGTGTGGTGGCGGTGCGATTCCCAGGCGTGAACGCCTGGGCTACGGAAAAAATGTTACGTCGCATCTTTTTCGCTGCGGTCCCCGAGCGTAAACGCCGTCAGCTTCACTCCTGCCAGCCGTGGGCGTCGCGCACGGCGACCATGGCGGTGAGGATCTCGTTCCAGGTTTCCGGCTTGGCCATCACGGCGTTGGGGAACATGCAGCCGTCCCAGCAAATGTGCCGGAACTTCTTGGTCAGGTTGCCGTGCTCATCGCGCAGCCAGTAGCCAGCGTCGCGGGCAATCTTCAACTTGCCGCGCGGGTCGCCCGGCAGGCAGTGCCGGCCGGTCTTGTCGTGCGAGCCCGAGCCGAACACCGTCGCGTCGTTCTGGGCCACGTGAAAATCGATCGTCCAGGGTCGCAAGGCGGCCGTGAGTTGGGCCAGCGCGCTCTGAAAACGAATGTCGTCGTCCCAGGCAAAACCCTGGGGCAGGATGGCATCGTCGGGGGCGTTGTAGCCCAGCAGGTAGAGCAGCGTGTGGGCCATGTCGGCCTGAAAGCCGAGTTGCTCGGGCCGATTGACTTGCTCGAGCAGCCGCACCATTTCCCGCCAACTGTGCATGCCGCCCCAGCAAATCTCGCCTTCGGCCGCCAGCCGCTCGCCAAAATCGCTGGCCACGTCGCAAGCCTGGCGAAACGTGTCGGCGATGCGCCGCGTGTTTTCGGCCGGGTTGCGGTTCCAGTCCGAGGGGCTGGCCGCCGAATCGATTCGCACAATGCCATACGGCCGCACGCCCAGCTCGCGCAGCCGGCGCGCGATGCGGCAGGCTTTGCGCACCTGGTCGACGAAGTTCTTGCGGTCGTTTTCGTCGCCCATCGCCGAACCGCCGCCCGTGGGCGGCCAGACCGGGGCCGTGACCGTGCCGATCATCAGGTTCCGCTTCCGCACGCTGTCGGCCAGTCGCTGGAGGTCGTCGTCCGAGGCGTCGATGTCGACGTGCGGCGCGTAGAGAAACAAATCGACGCCGTCGAACTTGACGCCGTCGACTTCGGCCGCCGCCGTATGGTCGAGCATCGTCTCCAAGTCGATCGTCGGCTCGGAGTCGGGTCCCTTGCCCACCACTCCCGGCCAGGTCGCGTTATGCAGTTTCGGGAAATTATTGGGATGCGACGCGGGCATTGGTGTTCCTCAAGTCGAGATTCGGATGCTTCGATCACTTCTTTTTTTTCTGTTGCGTGCTACGGACCCATGCCACGAATTGCCGGATAATCGCGGTCTCACTCTTCGTGTTCCGAAGCGCCAAGTATTCGTCGATTAATGCCGGCGTAAACAATGGAAGTTCCCGGCTGCGCGGGATCTTGGAATACCGGCCCGATCGGTTGAGGCGATAAAACACCATGCCGTCTTTCGTCGCCCGCCAAAGTTCCGGAACACCGAGCGCTTCGTAGATCTCCATGCGGTTTAGCGACTTGTGGGTCGCGTCGACCTCGATGGCTAAATCTGGCGGCGGATTGCGGTCCGGGTCGTAGTCCGAGAGTCCCCGGACCTCGCGCTCGTGGCTGATGTAGTAGCAGTCATCGGGCTCGAGGCCCTTCTGCGCCTTTTCGCTTCCGAGCGTGGTCGAACCGATGCTTTGTACCTGCATATCAAGTTCGAGCGTACACACATCGATCAAGCGCCCGATCATCTTCTTGACCCATTCGTGGTATTTCAGCGGCGACATCATTTCCAATGTGCCCTCATCGTACGAATGGCGCAGCCGGCGTTCGCCGAAGGCGATGACGACGCCCGTGTACGTCTCCCACGAGACGCCGTAGAGCACCAGATGATCGGCCGGGCTTTCGGCGGTGACTGACATAAGACTTGTTCCTGCAGCGGGCGGCTGGCGGGTCGGCGTCCAGTCCTACTTCCGATAATCCCCGATCTTCGGCAGCTTGGCGTGTGTGTCGGGGCCGAAGTAGCGCAGGCCGACCAGTGGCTCGCTGCCGGTGTTTTCGATCTCCACGCCGGCCGTGGCGGCCTCGTGCGAAATAAACACCTCGTCCTCGGTCTCGGCGCCGAAATGGATCATGGCGGGCGTTTGCAGATTCAGCCGGCCCATGCGGCC
The DNA here is from genome assembly GCA_036268995.1 of Pirellulales bacterium. Classification (GTDB taxonomy): domain Bacteria; phylum Planctomycetota; class Planctomycetia; order Pirellulales; family PNKZ01; genus DATATB01. Next base: position 23,970 of record DATATB010000114.1, read on the forward strand.
GCGCCCCTGCACCGTGATCCAACTGCTGGTGCCCGGATCCTTGAGCTGGCAGCGGGCGCCGGGCTCCAGCGTCAGCTCCTTAGCGCTGAACAGTTGCTGGCCGTCGATCGTGCCGTACACGATCCAGCGATCGGTGCAGCCGGGCGTGCTGGTGGCCTGATCGACGATCGGCTCCAGGTAATTGTGCTCCTTGAAATGCGTGTCGACGTTCTTGTCCCAGTCGAGTTGCTCGATGATGAAGTCGAGATCCCGGTGCTTGTCCTTGGGCACGTCCTTGACCAGCAGCGACCAGGGCACCTCGCGGCCTTCGACCAGAGATTGGAACATGCCGAACACGTCGGAGCCCCATTGCGGCTCGTAGGTACACAGCGAACCGGGAGCGTGCAGCACGCCGGGTGGAATCAACCAGCCGGTGCCTCGCTTCAGCCGATAGGCCCGTGACAGGTCGAGAATGCCATTGTCGCCGCGGGCCCAGTCTTCCAGGCACTTGCGTAGCTGGGCCTTGGTCGTGCCGGGCTCGAGGCCCATGAACGTGTAGGCGAAGTTGTTGTCGACATTGTTCAATTGCGGCGGGAAGTAATAGCTTTCCGGCTTGCCTTCCTGCCCGGTAAGGGCCGCATGCTTGAAGCTCTGGTGCATGTGATGCGGGATGGGACCCATGTTGTCGAAGAACTTCGAGTACACCGGCCAGCGCTTGTACTTGTCGAACATGGTCTTGCCGATGAGCCGGTTGCCGGCCTCGGCCACCGCGTCGCGCAGCGTGAAACGCTGGCCCTCGAACGTCGCGTAACTCAAGCCTTCGTCGGGCGTGCGGTTCTCGTTGGCGGCCTCGGTGGTGCTGCCAAACCAGCGCTCGTCGATGCCGCCGCGATGGGCGCCATAGGCGTACCAATCGGAGGGGGCCAGCTTGATCCGCTTGCCGGGATGCAAAAAGCTGCGCGGCACCCAGGTGGGCGTCAGCCGCAAGAGGCCCCCGCCCGCATCCAAGGCCCGATCCAAAACCGTGTGAAGATTATCCTGCTTTACCGGTGCCGAAATGGCCATATTGCGTCCCCATTTCCCTTTAGCTGACAACCACTTGCGAGATGGTTTGTTTTATTCGCTAAAGCGGGGATCCGCAAGCCAATGCGGAAGTCGGAATGCGGAAGGATGAATGCGGAAGCACGAATGGATGAACGCAAGCCCACGGACTGCGGTCCGTGGGGCCGTTCCGCGGCCGGCGGCTTTTGCCGAGTCTCAAACCACGGCGGGCGCCGCCACGGGGCTGGCGTTGAGCACTTTCAAAAACGTGTCCAGCAGTTTCCGGTCGTGCATGCCACGAGCGGTCTCCTGCTCGAGGAGGGTCAGCGCATCGGCCTTGCTGAGCGCCGGCCGGTAGACGCGGTCGGTGGTCAGGGCGTCGTAGACGTCGACCATGGCGATGATCTGGGCGATCAACGGCACTTCCGACCCACGCAGACCGAACGGATAGCCCGAGCCGTCGAGCCGTTCGTGATGATAGCGGACGGCGGGCAGCGATTCGGCAAACGTGCGCATCGGCCGCAGCAGCTCGTAGCCGGCTTCGACGTGCCGCTCCATGATTTGGCGTTCTTCGGGCGTGAGCTTGCCGGGCTTGAGCAGGACGGAATCGGGGACCACGATCTTGCCGATGTCATGCACAAAGCCGGCCCGGCGCAGGCCGTCGCACGCGCTCTGGTTGAGTCCCACGGCCCGGCCGAGGGCGACCGCATAGTTGGCGACGCGCTCCACGTGGCCGCCGGTCGAAGGGTCGCGGCTTTCGACCACGCGGGCCAGCGTCAGCACGACGGTGTCGGCATCCTCGAGCTGGTCGGTGCTCTGCTTGACCCGCAACAGGGCGCGCATGCGTGACAGCAGCTCGACCTTGTCGATGGGCTTGCTGAGAAAATCGTCGGCGCCGACTTCGATGCTTTGCAGCCGGTCTTCGCGGCTGGTCAGCGCGGTGACGATGACGATCGGGATCAGGTTCGTGCTGCGGTCTTGTTTCAGCAGGCGGCAGCATTCGAAACCGGTCATGCGCGGCATCATGCCGTCGAGCAGAATGAGGTCCGGCAGTTCGTGCATCGCGATATCCAGTGCTTCGCGGCCATCGCAAGCCTTGATCGATTCGTAACCTTCCTTGGCCAGGTAAGCGTCCAGCAGCCGCAGGTTCCGTTCGTCGTCGTCGACGATCAGCACGCGGGCCTTGCTGTGCTGGGCTACCGGCGAATTCTGATAGACGACGACCCGGTTGCGGCCGCCGCGTTTGGCGCGATACATGGCTTCATCAGCCCGCGCCAGCAGTGAAGCGGCATCTTCGGCGTCGCCGGGAAAGCTCGCCACGCCCAGGCTGATGGTGATCATCAGTGGCCGCTCGCCCAGTCGCGCCGATTCGACCGGCATTTGCTCGACGACTTGTCGCAGTTGGTCGGCGACCTTTTGTGCGCCGACCTGTTCGGTGTGCGGCAGGAGTACGACGAATTCCTCACCGCCGTAGCGGACGACAATGTCCGAGCGCCGCACGGTGTTGCGAATCTTTTCGGCCAGCGTCCGGAGCACGTCGTCGCCGACGGCATGGCCATACTGATCGTTGACCTGCTTGAAGCGATCGATGTCGATGAAGACCACCGACAGCGGCCAGCCATGCCGCCGGGCGCACAGCAGTTGCCGGCCGAGCGTCTCTTGCAAAAAGCCGTGCGTGTACAGTCCCGTGAGGCTGTCGGTCACGGCCTGCTGCAGCGCCAGGTGGCAGCGGTTGTTGAGCTGATCGATCGATTGCTTGAGCCGCAGCAGCCGCCGGACGCGGGCTTCGAACTCGAGCCGCTCGAAATTCTTGACGATGAAATCGTCGGCTCCCAATTCCAACGCCCGCACGCGATCCTGCACCTCGGCCATGCCGCTGACCACGAGCACGGGCACCTGCGCCAGGGCCGGGCTGGCCTTCATTTGTTCGATCACTGAAAAGCCGGAGGCGTCGGGCAGCAGCAGGTCGAGCACGACCAGGTCCGGCGGGCTTTGCTTGAGCGAGGCCAGGCCGCCGGCCGCGTCGGCCGCGGTGTGAATGCGGCAGCCGAAGACAGCCAGGTAAGCTTCGAGCAAGCGGCGCTCCTGCTCGTTATCGTCGACCAGCAGGATCGAGCAACCGGCAAACGGCGCGGCAAGCGTGACATCTTCCGAAGTCGTGGCCGCGTTGTCGGCCGCGGCGGCCAGTGGCTTTGCGTCAGAAGGCGGACTGGCAAACGGCAACGCCGCCTGCTCGCGGGCCTGGAGCTCGTCGGTCAACAGCTTGTTGCGCAGCAACGAACGGACGCGCGAACGCAGTTCGATCGTATTGACCGGCTTGGTGAGAAAGTCGTCGGCCCCTGCTTCCAAGCCCCGGGCTAGCACTTTGCGGTCGTCCAGCGAGGTGACCAGCACGATGGGCACGCTCGCCAGGTTTGGCTGCTGGCGAAAGAACCGGGTCAGCGAGATGCCGTCCTGGTCGGGCAGGCAAATGTCGCAGAGGATCAGATCCGGAGCGTGCGCGGCGGCTTCGGCTTGGGCCGCGGCCGCCGTGGCGGCCAGCGTCACGCGGTACCCGGCGGCCAGCAGGTTGGCCTGAAATAGCCGCCCGCTGCGCGGATCGTCCTCGACCACCAACAGGCGTGCGCCTGTCGGCGCCGATTCGGCGCCGGACAATGCCGCCGCCTCAGCCGGTGGCGGCGGCAAAATAGCGACAGTCGATCCCGGGTCGAAGCCCAGGGGATTACTGCCCAACAGCGCGGTGCTTAAGGACATTGTGTACCTCGGACAAAAAACTTTGAAGGCGAATTGGCTTGGAAATAAAAGCGACGCACCCGGCCTCCAGCGCCCGGTCGCGATGATCGGTCATCGCATGCGCCGTGAGCGCCACGATCGGAATCCCGGCCGTCTCCGGGGTTTGTTTCAACAGCCGTGCCAGCCCCAACCCATCGAGTCCCGGCATTTGCAAATCGGTCAACACCAGGTCCGGCACCAGTCGCCGGGCCATTTCCACGCCCTCGTGGCCGTCGGCAGCGAGCAAAACCTGGTAGCCGCCGGCCAGCAGCATGTGGCTCGTGAGCCGGGCATTAGTCGGATTGTCTTCGACCACCAGCACGCGCGCCGCCGGCTGCTGGCCGGTGCCGGCCGCAGGCAGTTGGTTCGTATGGTTCGGTGTCGTACTCACGTTCAGCATCCCGAATTCGTATTCTTGCGGCCAGTTACCGTAGCTGTCCGCCTCGCTGGCGGATTCAAGCCTGATCTTTCAACGGCGGAAGGTAGTCGCAAACACGTCCGCCTGGCCTTCGGCAGGGTCGACGGCTTCGCGTCGCGGCCACTGGAAGAAAAACTCGCTGCCGCATTCCGGCTCGCTCTCGACCCACACGCGTCCCTCGTGCAGTTCGGCGATCTTGCGCACCAGCGTGAGGCCCAGTCCGGTGCCCTGCTGGCTCTTGGTCAATGACGAATCCACCTGGTAGAAGGTATCGAAGATTTTTTGTTGTTCCGCCGGCGCGATGCCCACGCCCGTGTCGGCGACGCTGATGGTCACGTGCTCGGCGGTACACCGGGCGCGGACATTGATTTCGCCCCCCTCCGGCGTGAATTTCAAGGCGTTGGACAGGAAGTTGTAGAGCAACTGTTTCAGCCGGCGCTCGTCCACCGCCACCGAGCTGAGTTCGGGTGACAGTTCGGCCTGCAACCTCACGCCATGGCGCATGGCACGCTCGCGAAACATCTGCAGCGTGCGCTCGACGAGCGCGGGCAGTTGCACCACCTTCCATTCGACTTCCATGGCCCCGGACTCGACCTTGGCCAGATCGAGAATGTCGTTGACCAGTGAGAGCAGGTGCTGGCCGCTATCCAGGACGTCGGTCACGTACTGCTGTTGGTTCTCGTTGAGCGGGCCGAACACCTGCTCCGACAGGACGTCGGAGAAACCGATGATGGCGTTCAACGGCGTGCGCAGCTCGTGGCTCATGTTGGCCAGGAATTCGCTCTTCGCCCGGTTGGCCGCCTCGGCCGTGTCGCGGGCAATTTCCAGTTCTTGCTGCGTGCGCTGGTGCTGCTCGATCTCGGCGCGCAACTGCTCGTTGGCGCCCGACAGGTGCTTGTTCGTCACTTCCAAGTTCGCCTGCCGCTGGGCCACTTCGAGCATCTCGCGCAGCCCCTGCTGGCAGGCAATGATCAGGAAGATGTCTTCCACGACCACCCAGCCGGCGTGCTCGGCAAATCTCCAGGGATTGACCAGCGTCGTGCCATACACCGACTCGGGCCAGAACAGACCACGCACAAAATGGTCGGCCGCGACCACGGTCGACGCCGTCAGCAGCACGCGCCAATCGCGATAAAAGGCCAATAGTGCGAGCGAACCGAACACGTGAAAATGCGTTTCGATGCGGCCGCCGGTCAGATGGATCAGCAAGGCCGACATCAGGGCCTGCGACAGGGCAATCGAATGCCGCGTGATCGACCGGCCGGGCCTCAACATGGCCAGCGCGACCGGCAGGCTGATGATGGCCAGCCCCAGCAGCACCGCGGCATACACGTGCTCATGCAGGCGCACGCTGCGCCCCGACCAGGCCAACGGCGAAATCCACACGGCCACGGCAACGGCCGCCAACCATTGAAACAGCATCAACCCGGCGAATAGTCGATCGGTGCGCTGCAGCACCAACTGGTGCTGCTGCCGGAACAGTTCGTTGGTGCGCGCATCGGTCGAGACGACCGGAGCGAGGGCATGGAGCACGAAACTCATGGCTTCTTCGCCTTGCAGCAGGGTTGGGGTTCATCGAGCAACGGGCAACCGTAAGTCGGAAAATCCAAGGACGATGCCGGAGCCGCTTGCAGCGCGGCCAGCGCGGCATCGCTCGCCGAGTTCTGGCCATAATGCCCTCGCGACGCGGTCAGCCCGCCCTCGAAGGCCAATCGTCCGTCCGCACGATAAATCAGCGTGTGACCCGATGCGGTCACGTCAAACCGCCGGGCTTCGACGCCGCCTTCGTCGACATGCCGCGAAAGGCCCGGGATTCGGCCGGCATCCTGCCAGAGATCCGACTGCTCCCACGCTTCGGGCACGCCATCGGGTCGGACGAACACGGCCGTCGCGTCGACGTCGGAATGCTCGTGAAGGATCCGGGCGAGCTCGTCCAGCGTGGCCCGACTGCACGGACACTTGGGATGCAAAAAGACCAACAGCGCCGCACGCGCAGGCGAGTGCGGCAACTGGCTGTCGGCCGGCCAGTTTGTCGGAGCGCCAACGGTCGGGTTCTGCTGTAGCTCGTAGGCCGCCAAACGGTAGAAGCCGATCAACACGACCGCCAGCCACAGTCCGCCGACGCCAATGGCAAACGTCTTGCGACCGGTTCGGCTGATGCAATTTGCGAGCGTGGCAGTCATGGCAGGAGACCCGTGGGCGGCACCGAAGTGCCTGAGGTTTAATGGATCGAATCGCAAGCGGCCGGCGGGCAGACATTCGTGGCTGCCGCAAACAGCGATGCAGGCGTCGAACCGGCAGCCGCGAGGCCGCCTGGCGTGGTTTCTGCATACTCGGGCAGCCAGACAAAGAATTCGCTTCCGCCGCCGATCCGGCTTTCGGCCCAGACCCGGCCGCGATGCAGCTGCGCGATTTGCCCGACCAGGGAAACTCCCAGGCAGAGCTCCGGCTGCTTTTTGACGCGGTTCGCATCCATCGCAATCGCCGCGTCCGACAGTTGAACCTGCTCGGCTGCGCTGAAGGCTGAGCTGGAATCGGCGATGCTGAGCTGCACGCCGCCCGACGCTCGGCCTAGTCGCACGGTAATCGTGCCGCCGGGATTCGCCGCTTTCAGCGCAATGGCCAACAGGCTCAGCAGCATCTGTCGCAGACGCCTGCCGTCACCGTTGACAATCGTGTCGGCGTCCGAAATTTCGCTGTTGAGTTTCACTTCTGCGCGGATCGCGCGCTCCTTCACCAGTTGCAAGGACCGCGCGACGATTTCGGCCAGGTCGGTTTCATGCCATTCCACGTCCAACAAGCCGGCTTCGATCTTGGCCAGATCCAGAATGTCGGTCAGCAGCGACAGCAAGTGCTGGCCGCCTTCGAGTATGTCGTTGACGTACTGAAGCTGGCTCTCGTTCAGCGAGCCGAAGATCTGCTCTTTGAGCACGTCGGAGAAGCCGATGATGGCGTTCAGCGGCGTGCGCAGCTCATGGCTCATGCCGGCCAGGGCCTCGCTTTTTGCGCGGTTGGCCCGCTCGGCCGCGTCTCTGGCTTGCTCGGCAGCGAGCAGCCTCTCGCGCAGTTGGTCATGGGTCAGCGATGGTTCTTGGCGCGCGTGCTCGTCGGCGGACCGGCGCTCGGTCATTTCAAGTTCTTGCATGGGGGGCGATCAACGTGTTGGCGGGTGGATCGTTGGTTGGCAAACGCAACGCGGGGCGTTATGCGATGCTTCGTTGGCCCAGCGACGCTCAGTTCCTGCCCCTGGCTGGCGCGCTGTCCAACCAACCATAGCTTTTTGTAACTGTCGCTCTGGCACGAAAATCTGTTACCGCGGCCGAGGGACGAAGGTGCCGAATGTTCCGATTGTCCTGCAGCCCAGTAGCGGACTTCGTGAGAATTCCGTTGCCCAATCGGAAGTCTCACGACTTCCGCTACACGCTGGCCACGGACATGCGCAATGGGTAAAGTGACCGGGACGGCCTGGCTCAAGCCCTCACGATCGCCGCACCCACCTTCCGGGACCTTCCATGCAAAACCTCCCGTTCGCCTCCGGTTCCCGAACGCGCGTCTCCGCAGGCCTGTTTTGCGGTTTGCTGATAACCGCCATCGCGCCTTTTTCCGCACAATCGGCCGAACCGGCAAAGGCCGACCCGCGCGCCGTCGACCCGCTGCTGGCCGATTATTTCCGGCGCGAAACCGCGCAGTTGTCGACGGCCTGCCTGGCCGATATTCGCTCGCTGGAGGATTGGACTGCGCGCCGCGACCGATATCGCCGGCAGTTGTACGAGATGCTCGGGCTGGCCCCCCTTCCGCCACGCACGCCGCTGAAGCCCGTCGTCACCGGCACGCTGGATCATCCGCAGTTCACCGTCGAAAAGCTGCACTTTCAATCGCGGCCGGGACTGTATGTCACGGCGAACCTGTACATTCCCAAGGGGCTCACGCAGCCGGCCCCGGCGATCTTGTATGTCTGCGGCCACGCCGGCATCAAGAAGGACGGCGTCAGCTACGGCAACAAGGCCAAGTACCAGCACCATCCGATCTGGCTGGCCCGGCATGGCTTCGTGGCCTTGATCGTCGACACGCTTGAACTGGGCGAAATCGCGGGCGAGCACCACGGCACGTACAGCAAAGGCATGTGGTGGTGGAACGCCCGCGGCTATACGCCGGCCGGCGTCGAAGCCTGGAACGGCATACGGGCGATCGACTACCTGCAATCGCGCAAGGAAGTCGATCCGCAGCGGATCGGTGTCACCGGCCGCTCGGGCGGCGGCGCGACGAGCTGGTGGCTGGCCGCCTTGGATGAGCGCGTGCAGGCGGCCGTGCCCGTGGCCGGCATCACCGATCTGCAGAACCACGTGGTCGAGGGCTGCGTCGAGGGGCATTGCGATTGCATGTACATGGTCAACACCTATCGCTGGGACTATGCCCAAGTCGCCGCGCTGGCGGCTCCGCGTCCCCTGCTCTTCTCGAACACCGACAGCGACGGCATCTTTCCCTTGGATGGCGTCGAGCGCATTCACAACCTGTTGCGTCCGATCTACAAGCTGCATGGCGCTGACAAAAGTCTCGGCCTGCAAATCAGTCCCGGGCCGCACCTCGACTTGCAAGAGCTGCAAGTGGCCGCGCTGCACTGGTGCAATCGCTTTCTCAAGCACGAAGAGCCGCGAATCGACGACGCGGCCGTGCCGCTGTTCGAGCCCGAGCAATTAGCAGTGTTCGAAAAGGGCAAACTCCCAACCGATCAGCAGAACACGACGATTCACGAGACCTTCGTGCCGCTGGCCCCGCCGCCCAAAGTGCCGCACAGCGCGAGCGAGTGGCACGAGCAGAAGCAGCGCTGGCGCCAGGCCCTGGATAAGAAGGTCTTTGCCGGCTGGCCCCGCGACCCGGGCCCATTGAACATGCGGTTGATTAGCCGCACCAAGAACCAGGGCCTCGAGCTCACGATTTATGAATTCACCAGCCAGCCCGGCGTCGTGTTACGGCTGCATTTATTGCGGAGAGACGGCGAAAAGGTCAAGGAAACTTATTTTTCCGTCAGCGACGCAAAAGATTGGCACGACTGGTTAGAGGACTTACGGTCAAACTTCTCCGGCGAGTCGAGCAAAGATCCTGGCACTACGGACGCGAAGACAGGCATCATATACTCAGTGCTGCCCGACATCATATGCTCCGTGCTGCCGGACTCGACGAACACGCAAGTGGTGAACTTCGCGCCGCGCGGGGTTGGCGATTCGGCCTGGAATGCCAGCCAAAAAAAACAGACTCAGATTCGCCGCCGCTTCATGCTGCTGGGCCAGACGCTCGAGGGCATGCAGGTCTGGGACATCCGTCGGGCATTGCAGGCGCTGCGAAGTTTGCCTGACCAACAGGGCATTCCGCTGACGGTTGTCGGCAGCGGCGAATCGGCGGCCATGGCGCTCTACGCCTCGCTGTTCGAGCCGGTCGACAGACTCGAATTATCGGAGCTTCCCAGATCGCACCGCGACGGGCCGAATTTTTTGAACATTCTCCGCTTTCTCGACATGCCTCAAGCGGTGGTCCTGGCCGCCGAGCGCTCGCCTTTGACGCTCACAGGCAAATCCGAGGGCTGGGAATATCCGCTCGCCGTCGCCGCAAGTCTCGGCTGGAAGCCCGAGCAGTTGCAATTTCAGTCTGGCGAGCCCAAACCGCCGGCCCACAAAAAGTAGCGTGGCCGCCGCCCAAGTTCGTCTCGGCGGAGCGAGACGGCTACGGTGACGATAGTCCGGCTGATTCCGTAGGCCCGACGAGGCGAGCAGGGCCTGTCATGCGGCGCTGGTCGCACTCCCGGTGCCGCTCGGCTCGTGGCACCTAACAGGGCTACACCGTAGACATCTCGCTCCGCCGAGATGAATGAGCGCCACCACCGGCCGGCCCAGCGTCAAGCCGAGTTGTCAATCGCTTGCCTGCTCGGCCGGGTCTCGTCTTGAAAACTTGCTGGCAGTTCCATCGATTTTGGCAGGCACCGAATGATGCGCCGGCAATGCCAGGCGCTGGCGACATTGTCCGCCAACTCGATGGGCCGTGTGCCAGTGAGTCGGCGCTCGACGGTGATCTTGTACAACTTTCTGTGCCCACGCCGACCGCGATTCCAGAAGCGCACGACAACCAGGCACTGCAATTCGTCAAAACGATAATGCTCCTCGGTCCGGAAGCCAAAAAAGCTGAACCAGGTAGTGAGCGTTCGCGTGTGGCCATCGACGACAAATCCACTGCTACTCAGCGCGACGCAACCAGGCACCAGACAAAACAAGATGCCGATAGTCAACGGCATTGCCAGCCGCAACCACGGTACTCCGATGCACAGCCCGTACGCAGCGCAGCCGACGACGAAACATCCCGCGACGAGAAATGGCAAACAGAACAGCCGCACCGCATGCTGCGATGTATCAGCCCACAATATGCCGGGCTCGCTTCGATCGTCGATCCAGCACGCGGAGAGAAACCGCGCAGCATTCATCGTGGGGCAGTCTTTTGCGTCAGCCAACGCCGCTTTACTGCTGCGACGCGGAAACGCGGACCGGGGCGAGGGCTTCGCTGGGCTGGCTGCTCTTGAACTTGCAGCCGCAGTTCCAGCAGCGGAACGTCGGCTTCCAGAGCAGCATGGCGGCGCCGGCCGGAAAGAAGATCACCCAGGCGGCCGCCACGATCCAGGTCCAGAAGCTAAACGTCTGTGCACCGCACTGAGGGCACGGCGGCTTGATGACGGCCGGCCGCGGCATGCCGCCGGCCGAAGGGTTCCGAGCCAGGATGGGTAGTTTCAATCTCATGCGTTTCGCTGCTGGCTCGGCTCTGCTGATTGCACGGGGGCCAAGAATTCGGTCGATTTACGCGCTTGCCGCGATGGCCTGCCTGTCAATTCTGCCCCACCGGAAGGCAGTCAGCAAGCCGCTCGCTAGCAAAACGAGCCGGATTTTCGCCTCGCGCATGCGTGCCAGCCGCGCCAAACCGCTGATCTTTACGCCAGGCGCGCGTTCGATTAGTCTCACTCGCCCTTGGGTTTGCAGCATTTGGCGATTCCCGAGGCATCGACCTTGGGGAGGGTGTGGATCGATGAAGGGTGAGCACCTGGATCTTTCGAGCGAGCCCGAGTTGGCCCAGCCGGGCGGCCGCCAAGAGGATGTCCGGCGCTACGTGGGCATCAAGTTTGTCTGTTGTGACCTTTATAGCCGGATTTACATCAATCGGGCCGGTAGCGCCTACGAGGGGCATTGCCCCGGCTGTGGAAAACCAGTCAGAATTCGCATCGCACCCGGCGGCACCGACGCCCGGTTCTTTATCGTGTCCTGAAACGAGCCATCGCGACCGACGCCGCAAAAAAGCAGCCGACATGGATTACAACATCGAGCACTCGACCCGGCACTGTACGACGACAGGCCGGGAGTTTGCCGAAGGCGAAGAGTATTACTCGGTCGTCGAGGATTCGGGCGGCACCCTGCGGCGCCACGATTACAGCGCCGAGGCCTGGCCCGGTCCGCCGGCCGAGGCCCTGGCCTGGTGGAAGTGCCGCATGCCGCGCCGCGAGGAAAAGAAGAATCGGGCCGCCCCCAGCCAGGTCTTGCTGGAACTGTTTCATCAATTGGCCGATCGGGCCGACCAGCGGCAACTGCGCTACGTGTTGACGCTGTTGATGATTCGCCGCCGCATCTTTCGGCTCGAAGAGACGACGCGCGATGCGCGTGGCATCGAGACGGTGTTGGTGTATTGCCCGCGAGACGAGGCTTCGTACCAGGTCGAGGCGGTCGATCTGGACGCCGCGCAAGTCCAGGCGATCCAGGACGAGCTGTCGCGGATGCTGGCCATGAATCAATCCGGTGAGCCGACCCCGGCCAGTGAACAAGTCCCACAAGCCGAGCCGCACAAATAAGCAGTTCCGGCGAGCCGAGCCAATAGGTAGGTCCGGCGAGCCGAGCCGGACGCGTAACGAGGAGCTGTCGGTTGGCAATCGCGCGAGACATCGCCCTGCTGGGCCTGCTGCTGTCGGCCGTTGCCGGTGGCGGCTGCGCGGGCCTGGTGCGGCCCAGCCGGCCCGCGACGCCTCATGCGCTGTCCGCCAGGCCGACGCTCGAGGACGTGGTGACGCTGGTCAACGACAACAGCTCGCGCGTTCGTTCGCTGTATTCGACGGATGCCTCGCTGCACATTCCACTGCTGCCGGCCCTGCGCGTGAACCTGGCCTACGAGCGGCCGCGCCGCTTGCGGCTGCGGGCCGAAACAGGCGTGACCGGCCCGGAAGTCGACCTGGGCAGCAACGACGCGCTGTTTTGGGCCTGGGTGCGGCGCATGGAACCGCCTACCACGTTCTATTGCCGGCACGAGCAGTTCTCGGCCAGTCCGCTGCGGCAGTTCCTGCCCATCGAGCCCGACTGGCTGATCGAGGCCTTGGGCGTCAACGGCATCGATCCATCGTGGCACACGAGCGGGCCGTTTCCGGTGCGCCGTGGCCGGTTGGAACTTCGCAGCGTGCTCGATCGGCCGGACGGGCCACTGACGAAAGTCACGGTCGTAGACTCGGCCGGAGGCTGGATACTCGAGCAGCACCTGTACGACGGTCGAGGCACGCGGCTGGCGTCTTCGATGACCAGCGCCCAGTGGCGCGATCCAGCATCGGGCGCGGTGGTGCCGCGGCGCATCGAGATCCAATGGCCCACGACCGGCATGTCGGCGCGGCTGGACCTGCGCACGCTGGAGGTCAACCACCTGGGCGGCGATCCGGCGCTGTTGTTCGAACTGCCCGACTATCCGGGCTCGGCGGTGGTCGACATGGCCGACCCTTCGTTCCGGCCTCCGTTGGCCGCGCCTGCTCCGCCGCCCCCCGCGGCGCCGGTTGCCGAGCGGCCGCGGCGCTTCCGCCTGTTTCGCTGAGCCACGTAGCGGAAGTCGTGAGACTTCCGGCGGTTCGGCCTGTTACGGAATTCTCACGAATTCCGCTACCGACGGATTACTTGTTGACCCAGTTGCCGGTGGCATTCAACACGTAGTCGATCGCGCGGATGGTCGCGGAATCGCTGCCGCCGTTGATCGACTTGGCGTTGACCGTCTTGTAATTGCTGAGGTTCAGCGACAGGTTGGGATACGCGAGCATGAACGTTCCGCCGACGGCGGACAAGGCGTCGTTGCCGGACGAATCCCACACGTTTGCCACGTCGTTGCCCGACGAGCTGCCGTTGACGGTGAAGGTCTTGAAGGCGAGGTTGATCGTGTAATTAAAGCCCGCCCCGACGAGCGTCATCGAGTTGCTCTGCACGCCTGACACGGTGTTGTTAAAGGTCAGCGTGTCGCTGCCGGAGGTCGAGTCGGTGAAGGTCGCGGTGCCGCTGCCGCCGGCGGTGCCCACCACGATCACGCTCTTGAACCCGGTGGCCTGGTTGATGCTGCCCGACGAGTTCATGGTCGCCACGGTCGAAGTCGCGTTGAACGCGCCGTTGCCGGACGGATCCTTCATCGTCGCCGTATCGTTGGCCGCAGCACCCGACGTGCTATTCACCTGCGCGAAGTTGTGCACGCCGATGGTGTATCCGGCGCCGCTGAGCGTGGTCAGCGACGGCGTCGTCGTCAGCGTGTTGGTGCCGCTGGAGGTGCTCAACGTGGCCAGGCCGCCCGAGTAGGCCTGCACTTGCGAGAATCCGTTGACGGTATCCGTGAAGCCATTGCCCTGCAGGCTGGCCGTGGTCTGCGTCCCGGTGAAAGTGTTGTTGCTGGTCGACAATCCTTGCAGGGTCGCCGAATCGCTGGCGCCGTGGGCGGCGGTGGCCGTCACCGTGTGGAAGTTGTTGGTGACGATGTTAAAGCCCGAACCCGAGAACGTCGTCGAGTTGGCGCTGGTCGAAGTGGTAGTGCTGGTGAAGGTGTTGGTGCCGCCGGTGTCCGACAGGTTGGCCACGTCGCTGCCGGTCGCGGCAGTGACGATCACGTGTCCGAAGCCGGTTGCCGTGTTGGTGTAACCGCTGCCGCTCATCGTGCCCGTGGTGGACGAAGCCGTAAAAGTATTGGTGCTCGAGGTGCCAGTTATGTTGGCCGTGCTTCCGGCATTGCCTGTGAAATTGCCGGTGCCAATGCCGGTGCCGGTGAACTTGAAGTTCGAGCCGATGTATTGGAACGATTGGGGGTAGAGGTTGGCCGTCACCGGCGTGCCGTTACCGCTGACGGTCGCCGTGGCGCTGCCGCCGTTGGTGAGATAATTGACGGTCGAGTACGTCGCTAGGTTCGTCGAATCCGTCAGTCCGTCCATCGTCACGAGGTAGTCCGTGCTGTCGGTGAACGAAATGTTCAGGATGTCGTTGGCGCCCGTGCCGACCACGAACAAGGTGTTGGGATACTGCGGCAGCGTAACAAACGGGCTATTGGCGTCGACCGTGATGGGAATCGTGGTGATCGTTTGTTGCGCGGCACCTGTCTGATACATGCCGCCGCTATAGGTATAGCCGGTGTTGCCATTGTCGCTGGTCTGGATCATTATGCTCGCCGCGCCGCTGTAACCGATCGCTGGGGTAAAGACCAAAGTGTTGAGATCCGCATTGATCTGCGACAGCGGTCCGAGGATCGTGATGCCCGATCCGCCGCTGCCGCTGACGCCGGTACCGCTGGCGGTCAGCGTGCCATTGGTAGCCGTCAGGCTCACCGACTCTGAACCGCCGAGTGAGTCGGAGTCGATAATCGTAATCGCGTTGTTGTTGCTCGTATTGAAGCTGAGGTACGTGTGCGCCACGACGGCCTGTGGGCCGGGCACTGAATTCACGGGCGCCTGGTTGATGTGCACGATCTGGATCGGGATCGAGAGATTCGTGGCTTGTGCTCCGCCGGTCCCCGTGTGGCCCAGATCGTTGTCCGCGAGTTGCAAGCTGGCATCGATTGGCAGGATGCCTGCCGCCACCGTGCCGTCGGTCTCTGTGTAGGTCAAGCCGTTCAACGCCGCGGTCAGATTGGCTGTCGATCCCACCGCGGTCACCTGGTGGCTGCCATTGGCTGTGATCGTGACCCCCGGAGTATTGACCAGCGTAATGTTGCCGCCGGCACTGGCGAGCGTGAGGCTTTCCATGGAGCCGTTGCCGTCGGGATCGGTGACCGTGATGGCATTGCCATTGGCGGAGGAAAAGACTAGCGGAGCGCTGTCCGTCATGATCTCCGATGCCGGGTTGGTGAAGACCGGGGCCAGGTTGGCGCCAGGCACCGCGTTTACCTGGAGATAAATCGTTTGCGTCAGGCTGTTTAGCCCCTTGCCGTTCCCGTTGTTGTTCCCGCTGTTGCCTTCGTCATTGGCCAGGAACGTGATCGTGTCCGTTCCGGTGTAGTTAGGGTTCGGCTTGTAAACCATGCCGTTTAGCGCTTCGTTGATTTCGTCGACTGTTCCCTCCATCTTGACGTCGGTGTTGGACACGCCGGTGCCGGTATCAAAGCTCACGTTGTACAAGGTGGGATTGTTCAGCGTGATGGTGCCGTTGACGGCGATGATTTCCAGATTTTCCATGCCGCCATGGGAATCGTTGTCGGAGTCGGTAATCGGATTGCCGTTGGCCGAAGAGAAGGCGATCACCGCGTTCTGTCTCATGGTGATCGGCGACCCTGCGGTGCTCGCGGGCACCGAGACGATCGGGGCCTGGTCCTGTGCATTGCTGATCGTGATGTTGATCGTCTCGCTCGAGGTTTGCTCGCCACCCAAGCCCGGTCCATTGTTGAGGTCGTCCGCGAGAACCGTGAGCGGGACCGTAACACCGGCGAGGCCAACCGGCGGAACGAACTGCAAGGTGTTGAGGTCGGTGTTGATGTCGGGCATGTCGCCCGTGATCACGATCTGCGACGAATTGTTGCCCGTCACCGTCGCGTTGGCCGTGTCCGACATCGTCAGCGTTCCTTGCCCGACGGTCAACGTGACCTTGATCGGCGTTGTGGGGCCGATATCGGAATCGCTGACCGTAATCGCGTCGCCCCTGGCAGTGGAGAACGGCAGGTTTTGATTTTGGTTCGTCGTTTGCCCGCCGACGGTCGAGATCGTTGGCGGCACGTTCGCGGCTTCCGTGCTGATCTGCAGCGGGGGGCTGGCCGTCGTCGTGATGGCCGTGACGCCGGTGTTGCCTTCATCGTTGATCGAGACGGTCAACTCATCGTTGGTGCCGGCGGCTCCCTGGGTGGTATAGGTCAGGGTGGCCAGCTCGGTGTTGAGTTGCGTGATCGGTCCAAGCAAGGTGAGCGTGGCGCTGTTATTGCCCGTCACGGTCACGCCGGCGACGGTGCCGACGCCCAGCAGGCCGTCGCTGACACCGAGTTTCACCTGTTCGCTACCGCCTTCGGAATCAATGTCGCCGACGGTGATCAGGTTGTTGTTGGCGCTCGTAAAGGCCAACACGTGGCCGGGGGTCGTGGCCTGTGCGCCGGGCAGGTTGATCGTCGGGGCCTGGTTGACTTCGTTCACGCTGAATTGGACGGTGCCCTGCGCGGTCAATGGCCCACCGGGACCGCTGTTCCCCAAATCGTTATCCGTAACCTGCACCGACGCATGGCCGAAGTAATTCTGCGTCGGCTGGAAAATCATGCCATTCAGGGCATTGTTGATAGCGGTCAGCGTGCCAGTGAACACGTCGGTCGAATCGCCCGTGCCGGTGCCTTTCGAGAAGGTCAACCCTGCGGTCGTGTTGAGCGTGATCGTGCCGTTGGTCACGACGATCGTGACCTGTTCGGAACTGCTGCCGGCGTCCGCATCCGAGACCGTGACCAAGGAGTTGTTATTCGCGATGTCTAGCGTATACGACTGGTTTTCCGTGGCAAACTGCGCGAAGGGCACCTTGACGCTCGGCGCCACGTCGTTTGGCACCGTGCCGACATACACCACGAAGCTGTTGGTCGTGGTAATCGGGCCGCCAGGCAGACCGGTCTGCAAATCGTCGAGCGACATGCTGAACTTCGCTGATCCATTGGTAACCGTGGGCGTGTAGACCATGTTGTTCAGCGCCGCGTTGATCGCCGCGATCGTGCCCGTGAAGACCTCCGAGGCGTCGTTGGTGCCGCTGCCTGTGGTGAAGCTCAATCCCGCGATCGTCGAGAGCGAGAACGTGCCGCTGTCGACGGAAATCGAGAATTGCTCGGCGCCGGTGGCGTCCGAGTCGCTCACCTGCGGGCCCTGGTTCGAAGTGTTCAGCGTCAAGGGCGTGCCGTTGTTCGTAGTCGGGCTGCCGGGCACGCTGATTGACGGCGCCTGGTCGACCGGCGTGACGTTGATGGCCAGCGAATTCGTGGTCGTCAGCGGCCCGCCGCTAATGATTTGCAGATCGTCGGTCGAAACGATAAGCGGCACCGTGCCGCTGAAGTTGAACGGCGGTGAGTAGACGAGTCCGTTCATCGCGGCGTTCAAAGCCGTCAGCGTGCCGGTCATGGTCACGCTCGATGAAGTATTGCCGGTGACATTCGTCAAGCCGGCGGTCGTGGCCAGCGAGAGCGTGCCATTGTCGGTGCTGCCCTTCAGCTGCAGGACGTTGCCGGCGGTAATCGCGCCGCCAAATGTCACCGTGTAAACCGTGCTGCCGGCATTAACGGACACGGTAGCGTTGCCGGTACCGACCGTGGACAGCCCTTGCAACGCGGCTTGTACCTGGCTGGCCGTCGCGCCGAAAGGCAGCGCGGCGGTCGTTTGGCTGCCGTAGGTCAGCGTAAAGGCGCCGGCGGACGTGGCGTCGCTGAGGGCGACGGTCTGCATCAGCGCGGTGCCGCCGGCCGTGTTGATGGCCGATACACCGCCGGCCGTGAGAGTCACTTGTTCCGCACCATTGGCGTCGACGTCGCCGACCAAAATCGCGTTGCTGCCGCCCGAAGAGAACGTCAGCTTGCTGTTCTCGCCAATGCTGGGAGTGCTCGGCAGCGTGTTAACTGGCGCCTGGTCCACGGGCTGCACGGAGAAATCGGTCGACGTCGATGCCTGCAAGGGGCTGCCGTTGTTGCTCACGCCGGGGATCGTCACCGTGATCGTAAAGCCGGACAACGTGCCGGTGTAATCCAAGGCCGGCGTGAACTTCATGCCGTTGAGCGCGGCGTTGATCTCGGCGATGGTGCCGGAGAAGGTCATGGCACTGTTGTTGGTGCCGTTGCCGGCAGTGAAAGTCAAGCCGGCGGTCGTCGCCAGCGTCAGCGTCCCGTTGGTTGCCTGGATCGTGGTGATTTCGCTGCCGGTGTCCACGTCCACCACCGAGAGACCGATGTTGGTGGGATTATTGGCGGGCGAGGCAAAGGTGAACGAACTGGGGATCTGGCCGTTTTCGTTGACGTGCTGCTGGAAGGGCACCGTGTTGAGGAACTGCGGCGGGTTTTCCACCAGCAGCGGCACCTGGGTCGACGAATTCGCCGAGCCGAGCGGGTTGTTGTCGTTGGTGCTGATGGTCAGCGTGTCCGAACCCTGGTATCCGGCGTTGGGCGTATAGGTCATGCCGTTCAGCGCGGCGTTAATGGCGGTCAACTGGCCTGTAAAGGTCATGACGCTGCTGCCATTTACCGAGCCAGTGCTGAACGTCAGGGGGCCGGACAGGTTGGTGCTTGTGGCTTGCAGCGGCAGGCTGCTGGTCGTAAAGGTGCCGCCAAAGGTCACCGTGTAAATCGGGTTATTGGGGTCAAGGGCCACGGTGACGTTGCCGGCTCCGATCGTCGACAGCGTCTGCAACGCGGCTTGCATCTGGGCGGCCGTCGCGTTGTAAGCCAACGCGGTGGTCGTCTGCCCGTTATAGGTTAACGTGAAAGTGCCGCCGGTGGCATTGACAGTGACGGTCTGCACCAACGGGCTGTTGACGGCCAAGGCAATGGGGTCACTGGCGGCGCTCAGCGTCAGCGTGCCGTCGCTAACCTGCAACGTGACCGTTTCCGGGGTGGGGACCGGGTTGTTTTCGTCGGGGTCCGAAATCTTCAGGTTGCTGCTCGTGAATGTCAGCGTGTTGCCCGGCTCTACCAGTAGCGTGCTAACGGGCACCGTGTAGGTCGGCGACTGGTTGACGTGTGCAACGTTGATCGACATGACGGTTGTTCCGGTCTTCGGACCGTTGAGCAAGCCGGATTGCTGGTCATTGACCGAAATCGTCACCGTGGCCGTGCCGTTGAAAGTGCTGACCGGCGTGAACGTCATCCCGTTGAGCGCCGTCTGCATCGCTGCCAACGACCCGGTGAAGGTCATTGTCGTATTCCCCGTGCCCGAGCCGACGCTGAACGTCAAGCCCGCGATGGTGCTCAGCGAGACGACGCCCTCCGGATTGTTGTTGGTGTCCTTGCTGACCGTAATCGTCATCTGCTCGTTGCCGGTGCCGTCCACGTCGCTCACGGTAAAGCCGCTGGGAATCGTCAGGCTGCTGCCTTCGGTGACCGAGAGTCCAGTCGGCACCGTGACCACTGGCGTGGCGTCATTGACCGACGTGACCGTGAACTTGACGCCGCTGTTGCTGTAGGACAACGTGCCCGTGACGCGTCCCACGCCCGGCAGCGTGATCGTCGGATTGCTGACCGGTCCGGTGGCGATTGACGTCCCGCCGGAACCGATGATATTGGCGATGGGGAAGTAGCCGGAGAGCGTGCCGCTGTGGTTGTTGATGATCGTGAACACCTGGCCGACAGTCGGGTTCGAGGTCAGGAACTGCCCTCCCAGCAATTGCAAGGTCGCGTTGTTGAGTGACACGGGCGTGTTCACGCCGCTGATGCCGTCGACGTTGACCTGGTCGTATCCCTGGCCGGCGCCCAGGTTGTCCAGGTTGATGACCACGATCGAAGTGGACTGCAAGATGAGCGTGCCGACGTCGAGAATGCCGTCGGGCGTGCCAGGCGTCCCCGGCGAAATGGTGCCTCCGCCGCTGATCGTTCCCGTGCCCGTCGCGAAGCCGCCGCCGCCCAGAGTGGCGCCGGTGGCCACGGCGGTGGCGCTGGAGCTGCTCTGAGTGCCGTTGATCAGCAGCGTGCCGGTGCTGACGAGCGTCGCGCCGGTATAAGTGTTGGCGCCGCCCAGCGTGACGATGCCGGTCCCGGTGTCGGTGAGGCCGCCGGTGCCGCTGATGTTGCCGCCGAGCGTCAGGTTGCCCGCTCCAGTCGTGGTCAGCAAGTTACTGCCGTTGGCGACCGAGCCGTTGATGGTCAAGCTGCCGCCGGCGGCCGAGGACGCGATGGTGGACGGCCCGGCCAGCGTGATGCTGCCGGCGAAGACGTTGGCGGCATTGAGCGGCAACGCGCTGAGCGATAGGACGGTGCCGGCGGTGATCGTACCGCCGAAAGTTACCGTGTAGACCGTGCCAGCCGCGTTCAGGGACACGCTCGCGTTGCCGGAGCCGACCGTCGACAAGGCCTGCAACGCGGTTTGCACCTGGCCGGGCGTCGCATTGTAAGGCAATGCGAGGGTCGTCTGCCCGCCATAGCTCAGCGTGAAGGAGCCGGACGTGGCGCTAGTGGCGATGGTTTGCGTCAACCCACTACCGCCGACCACAAGCGTGCTGAGGTTGTCGATGGCCCCGCCGCGATCGATGGCGCCGGCGCTGGTGACGCCCTGGCCAGAGATCGTGACCGGCACGCTGGCGGTGTAGTTGGGGCTGTTGCGGAAGGCGAGCGTCGAGCCGGTGTTGACGATCACGCCGGCGGCGCTGCCCAGCGCCGAATTGTTGTCGACGATGATGGTGCCCGAATCGTAATTCATCGTCGTGGTGCCGGTATACGAGTTGGGTCCGCTCAGATCGAGCGTGCCGTAGCCGGTCTTGGTCAAGGCGAAGGCGCCGCTGATGTTGGCCGCCACTTGCAATTCCACCGGCGTCTGGTTGCCGTGGTTGATGTTGAAAATGCGTGCGGCGCTCAGGGCGGCACTGCCGTCGAGCAGGGCCGGCGGCGAAGCGGCGGTCGTGCCGCTGCTGACGATGGCGTTCACCGTGTTGCCCAGGGTCAGCGTGCCCAGGCCCGTCTCGACGTCGCCGCTCATCGTGGGGCCGACCGTCAGATCCAGCACGCCGATCGTGTCGTTCTTGCTGTTGGTGGTCAGATCCAGCAGGCCGGTGCTGCCCACCACGACGACCGTGGCGGCATTGACGTTGGCCGAGCCCGCATTGGGGCCGAACTGCACGACGGCCGACTTCGCCGCGCCGCTGGCGTCGCCGCCGATGATCAGCGTGCCGGTCGAGATGGCATTCAAGGCGGCCGTCTTGTCCAGCATCAGCGTGCCGGCATTGACGGTGGTCATGCCGCTCATCACGTTGCCGACGTTGCCGGCCAGGTCCAGCGAGCCGGTGCCGACCTTGGCGATGCCCAGGACGTCGGCGCCGACGGCGGAAATGAAAGAGTTGAGAGTCAGCAGGCCGCTATCGACGCCCACCCCGAGGTTCTGGGTGTTCATGATGATGGGGCCGGTCAGCGAGTTGTTGCCCGACAGGCTGTGCAGCGCACCGGAGCCCAGCACGTTGGTGCCTTGGGCCGTATCGCCGGCCACGACGGTGCCGGAGCCCGACAGGTTCAGCACCTCGTTGGCGATATTGATGTTGCCGCCGGCCGATTGCGTGGCGGCGATGATGCTGCCGGCTCCACCCACCAGCGGCGTGACCGAGCTGCTGGCGCCGGAGATTTGCGGCAGGGTTTCGCCCGCCATCGAGCCGCCGAAGGTGATCGTGTACACGGTCGTGACCACCGAGCCATTGGTCGATTGCACCGCCGCGGTGACCGAGATCGGATCGCCGGCCGGCACGCGGGCCAGACTGTTGAGGGCATTCTGCACGGCGATCGCGCCCTGCGGGTCGTTGGGGTCGCCCGTGTCGTAAGCGATGTCCGAGGTCGTCTGGCCCTGGAACGTGAGATTGAAGCTGCCGCCGCTGGCGGTCACGATCACGGTTTGCACGTCGTTGGACGAGGCCATTTCCAAGGCCGCGCCCGTGCTGACCGTGGTGCCCGAGAGTACGCTGCCGCCGCCGGCCTCGAACGCCGAACCGGTGGCGTTGATCGTCACCGAGGCGCCGGTGTTGAAGGCGGTGACCGTGGCGGTCATCAGCGCCACGATCGGCTGCAAGGCGAACGAGCCCTCGAAAATCACGCTGTAGACATTGGTCGTGGGGCCGGGGTTTTCCACCACGAGCACCGAACCGCCCACGCCGGCGATCGAGTTGATCGAGTTGAGCGCCGCCTCGATTTGGATCGAGCTGGCATTATATGGCAGGGCCGCGGTCGTCGAGCCGTTGAAGCTGATCGTGAACGTGCCGGTCGTGGCGCTGTTCACGTTAAGCGTCTGCACGGCGTTGCCGCCGCCGAGCGTGACCGACGTGCCGCTGACGGTCGCCGTCACGCCGCTGGCTCCCGTTGCGGTCAGCGCCGGCACTTCGACGCCGTCTTCCGTGCCTTGGAAGATAATCTGATACGTGTTCGTCGGGCCGGGCACGCTGGTCACCGTCACCGACGCGCCCGGGATGTTGAGATTGGACGAGTTGAACAAGACGTTGACCGCTGCCTGCACCGTCGCGGCGCTGGCGTTGAAGGCCAGGGCCGAAGTGACTTTGCCGGAGAGCGTGATCGTGAAGGTGCCTGCCGTGCCGGCCGCGGTGACGTACTGGACGTTGGTGCCCGCATTCACGTTGCCGGTGCTGGTGACCGTCAGCGGCGGCAGTTCCGAATCGCTCAAAGAGCCGGTGAACGTGACCAGGTACGTGGACGTTTCAGCCGAATACGGGCTGACCGTCACGGTGGCGCCCGGCAGGCCGAGCGTGTTTTGCAAGAGGTCGTCGATCGCCGCTTGCATTTGCGCGGCAGTGGCGTTGTACGGCAGCGAGTCCGACGTGGCTCCGCCAAACGTGAACGCAAAGGAGCCCGACGTGCCGGGGATCGCGAACGACTGGATTTGGTTGTTGACGCCCGAGCCCAGGGCTTGCGAATTCTCGGCCGTGAGCTCGCCGGTGGTGACCGACGTGAGGCCGGTATAAGTGTTCGCGCCGGCCAGGACCAGCCGGCCGAAGCCGGTGCCGGCCTTGGTCAGATTCGTGGGCATCGCCGCGCCGTCGGCCAGCACCGAGCTGATCGTCAAATCGGCATAGGCCGGACCGTCGTTGACCGTGATCGTTTCCGTGGATGTGCCGGTGGCATTGGCCGGTTGCAGGTTGAGCGTGCCGCCGGAAATGCTCACCCCGTTGGAGCTGGTAATGCCGGGGAAGGTATTGACCGTGATGTTGCCGCCCAGCGACAGGCTGGTGCCGGCGGAGAGATTGATCGCCGCGCTGGAGTTCTGCCCTTCGACCATCGTGATGGCGCCGATTCGTTCGCCGCCGGAGGTCCCGTTGCCAATTCCCACGACCGTCGTGGTGCCACCCGCGCCGCCGGCCAGGCTGACGCTGTTAGCGAGCAGGGGCACGACGTTGAAGGTGGTGCTCCCGTTTCCGCCCGTGGCGAGGATGGCCCCGCCGAACTGCACCGTGTACACCGTGGTCGTGACGCCGCCGCTGATCGTCGGCGCCGGCGCGGTGGCCGTGGCGTTGGTGCCGCCGATGGTCGACAGCGCTTGCAGAGCCGCTGTCACGGCGGCCGCGGTGGCATCGTAATCCAAGGGCGAAGTCGTCTGGCCGTTGTACGTCAGCGTGAACTGCCCGCCGGTGGCCGTCACCGTGACCGTCTGGGACAGCGGATTGCCGTTGACGGTCGCCGTGCCGATGCCGGTATCCGCGTTGGCCGCCGGGAAGCTGATCG
Organism: Pirellulales bacterium; assembly: GCA_036268995.1. GTDB lineage: Bacteria > Planctomycetota > Planctomycetia > Pirellulales > PNKZ01 > DATATB01. The sequence continues at coordinate 47,842 of DATATB010000114.1, forward strand.
TGCCGAGGAGGAACTCGCTGACCGCGGTCCCACGGGCTACGTACAGGTCGCCGTTGGGGTCGAAAGCCATCGCGTAGGGCGTCGTGATCGAGATGGTGGCCGTCGGCGTCGTGCTTCCTGGACCGAACTCGACCACCGAATTGCTGCCCAGGTTGGCGACGTACAAGTTGCCGCTGGAGTCGATAGCCATTGCGTCCGGAAGATTCAAACCGCTGGTGTACGTGGCGCCGGGCGTGGTGCTTCCCGGGGCAAACATGCTCACGCTCGAATTCCCGGCGCTGTCGTTGGCCACGTACAGGTTGCCGGAGGAGTCGACCACCAGGGCCGAAGGCTGGTTGATGCCGGTGGAATACGTGGCGCTGGGAGTCGTACTGTTCAGCGGGAACTGGGTGACCGTGTTGTTCCCGCTGTTGGCGACGTACAGGTTGCCGCTGGAATCGAGAGCCAGGGCGACGGGTTGGCTTAAGCCGGTGTAGGTGGCCTGGGGCGTCGTGTTGCCCGGCGTGAACAGGAGCACGCTATTGCCGCTACCGTTGGCGACGTAGAGATCGCCGCTGGAATCGAACGCCAAGGCCGTCGCGCTGCCAGTACCGGTGGAATAGGTGTAAATCGGCGTCGTGTTGCCCGGGGCAAACTCGGTGACCGTGTTGCCGGTGCCGTTAGCCACGTACAGGTTGCCGTCGGAATCCACCGCCACGGCCACGGGGTTGTTTACGCCGGTCGAGTAAGTATTGAGGACGTTGGTCGATCCCGCGGCGTACGACACCACCTTATTGCCCGAGTAGTCGGCCACGTACAGATTGCCGCTGGCGTCGAAGGCCAGCCCATCGGCATCCGCCAATCCGCCCGAGTAGGTGATGCTGGGCGACGTGCTCACCGTGGTCGCCGCGACCGCAATCGCCGACGGGCTGGAGATGCCCGCAAACTTGATCGTGTAGATCGTCGTGACGGTCGAGCCGGCGGTCGCCGTGCTGCCGACCACGGTGACCGACCCACCGGGATTGGCAATGGCAGGCAAGGCGTTGAGGGCCGCCGCCACCGCCGTGGCCGAGGCGTTATAGGCCAGGGCGAGAGTCGCCTGGTTACCGTAGCTGAGCGTGAACTGGCCGGCGCTGCCGGTGACTTCGACCGTTTGCTGGGCGTTGCCGCTGGCGGCGCTAACGCTGGCCGCGCTGGGCAGGCCGCCCAGGCTGATGCTGTTGATCGCGATCGGCTGGGCATTGAAGCCGGCCAGAGCGCCGGTGAACTCGACGGTGTAGAACGACACGCCGCCGGAGGTCGTGCCGTAGACGGCTACGTTGCCGGCGCCGATCGTCGACAGCGCGGCCAGCGCGTCTTGCACGTCGCCCACGCCGCCGGCGGCATTGGCCGGCGCGCCGAAGTTCAGCGTGCCCGTGGTCTGGCCGTTGTACGACAGCGAGAACTGCCCGCCGTTGCCGGCGATGGTCAGCAGTTGCGTGGCGTTGTCGCCGGGATTGGTCACCAGCGCGGTCACGCCGCCGGTGCTGAAGCCGGAGGCGGTGGCCGTGAGCGCCGGCAGGTCCATGCCCGCCAGGCTGCCGGTGAAGCTGACATAGTAGATGCTCGTGGTGGTGATGACGTTGGCCGAGACCGTGACCGAGGCGCCCGGCACGAGCTGGCCGAGCATCGCATCCAGGTCCGATTGCACCACGCTGTCGGGCGCGTTGTAAGCGATCGGCACGGTCGTCAGTCCGTCGAAACCGAGCGTGAAGGTGCCAGCGTTAGTCCCCGTCACCGTCACGGTTTGCAGCGTATTGGCCGCGATATTTTCCGAGACCGTATTCGCCCCGCCGATGCCCGAGATCACGATGCTCGCCAAGCTGCCAGCGAGCGCTAACCCGGAGCTGGTTCCCACGATCGGCAGCACGTTCGAAGCGGTGACGGAGCCGCTTAACGTAATCGTGTAGGTGGTCGTGGTATTGCCGAAGGAGGTCGTGCTGTTCGGGACGACCGTCGCATTGCCCGACCCGATGTTGCTTAGGGTTTGCAAGGCCGACTGCACGCTTCCGGCACCCGTGGCCGGCGCGTTGAAAGCCAAGGCCGAGGTTGTCTGGTTGCCGTAGGTCAGCGTGAACTGGCCGGCGCTGGCCTGGACGGTAATGGTTTGCTGGAGCGCGCTGCCGTTGGCCGTGCCACTGCCGATGCCGGTGCCGGCGACTGCCGCGGGCACACTCAGCCCGGTCGGGATCAACGTGAATTCGTTGATCGTGTTGGCAGTGAAGTTCGAAGCATAAAGGTTTCCATTGGGGCCGAGTGCCAGATGATCGGGGAACGACAATCCCGTCAGCGTGCTTGTCGGCGTGGTACTGCCCGGCGCAAACACGCTCACCGTATTGCCGGAATTGTTGCTGACGTACAGGTTGCCGCTGGAATCGAACGCAAACGACGAGGGGCCGCTCAATCCCGTCAGCGTGGAAGTGGGCGTGAGGCTGCCGGGAGCAAACACGCTGACCGTGGTTCCATTGCCGCCAGCAGTGTTCGAGACATAGAGGTTGCCGTTCGAGTCGAATATGAGGCCGCGCGGGCTGTTCACCCCGGTGAGCACTGCGGTGGGCGTCGTGCTGCCCGGCGCGAATTCGCTCACGGTCGTGCCATCACCCGTGACGAACAGGTTGCCGTGCGAGTCGAACGCGAGCCGCAAGGCGCCGCCAGAAGGCGTCAGCGTGCTGCTGGGCGTCGTGCTGCCGGAGTTAAATACGCTCACCGTCTGGTTGCCGCCGTTGCCAACGTAAAGCTTGCCGCCGGAGAACGCCATGGAGGTCGGGTCTTGCACACCCGTGAGCGTCTTCATGGCCGTCGTGCTGCCCGGGCTGAAGACGCTGATCGTGTTGGCCTTCGCGTTGGCAACGTAGATGTTGCCGCTTGAGTCGAAAGCGATGGCCGTGGGTCCGCTCAACCCGGTGAGCGTTGATGTCGGGCTCGTAGCGCCGGGATTGAACACGCTCACGGTGGTGCCGACTCCACCGAGGCCGTAATTACCGACGTAGAGATTGCCGCTGCCGTCAAAAGCCATCCACTCCGGATTGCCCAGCCCCGTGAGGGTGTTGCTGGGAGTCGTGCTCAGCCCAGTGCCGCTATTGACTGTGATCGCGCTGGGGCTGGCAATGCCCGAGAAGGCGATGGTATAGATCGTCGTGGTCGCGCCGCCAACCGTCGCACTTCCTCCGGCAGTGGAAACGGTAACGCTGCCACTGGATCCGTTGATTGCACTGAGTGCATTGAGCGCGGATTGCACCTGGGCTGCGGTCGCGTTGAAGGCGAGCACGGTAGTCGTGTTGCCGCCGTAACTGAGCGAGAATTGGCCGGCGCTAGCCGTGATTTCGATAGCCTGCGTCGCGTTACCGCTGGCGGCGCTGGTGCGGGTAATCGTGGGCAGCGAGCTGACGGCGGTCGTGTTGACCGCGATCGGATTGACGTTCACGCCGGCCATCGCGCCGACGAACTCGATCGTGTAAACCGTCGCGCCGCTGACCGTCGTGCCGTACACGACCGCGTTGCCGGGGCCAATCGACGACAGCGCGGTCAGCGCATCTTGCACATCGCCGGCGCCGCCGCTGGAATTGGCCGGCGCGCCGACCGCGATCGGGGCGGTCGTCTGGCCATTGTAGGTGAGCGTGAACTGCTGGCCGGAGGAGACCGTCAGCGTTTGCACGGCGTTGTCGCCGGGATTGGCCACGGCCACCGCCGCGGTGCCGCCGCTCGCGGTCAGTCCGGTCGCACTGAGCGTCAGTGCCGGCACGTTGGCGCCGGCCAGGCTGCCGCCGAAGGTGATCGTGTAGATGTTGGTGAGCGTGGTGCTGCCGGTGCTGGCGAGAGTGACAGTGACATTGGCCCCGGGGACGCTCTGGGCGAGCATCGTGGTCAGCGCGCTCTGCACCGTCGCCGCCGAAGCGTTGTACGCGATCGACGTCGGCGTAACACCGTTGTAACTCAGGCTGAACGTGCCGCCGCTGGAAATCACCGTCACGTTTTGCACCGTGCTGGCCGGCGAGGAACTCGAAGTCAAGGTATCCAATTGGCCGGTGCTGTTGATCGTCACGGCGGCCGTATCGAGGATTTGCTCAGAGCTGGCCAAATCGAGCGTGGCGGCGCCGGAAATGTTGTCGCCCACGACGACCGGGCCTTGCAGCGCATTGGCCGCCGTCTTGGCCAGCACCAGCGTGCCTTCATTGATCGTCGTTTGACCGGTGTAGCTGTTGGCCGCGGGACCGGCGAAGACCAGCGTGCCGGCACCGACCTTATCCAGGCCGTCGAGAAGGATGGTTTGCTGGATCCCGCCATCCAGCGTCAACTGGCCGGCGTCAGTACCCACCGTGGTGAAAATGTTGACGGCCGCCGGGGCCAGGGTAAACGTCGTGGTGCCGTTGCCCCAGGTGGTCGTGCCGCTGACATTGCGCAGCGCGCCGAGCCCTTGGCCCACGCCGGTGTAGTTGCCTGCGAAGCCCATGCCGCCAGAGATGGTCAGCGGCTCGTCGCCGATCGTCAGATTGCCCACCAGGTCCAGTTCTGCGCCGTTGGCCACCGTGGTGCCCTGTTCGCCGGGCAGTAAGGTGGCGACCGTCGCCGTCCCCCCGGTGCTGATACCCGAGGTCGTGATTGCGGGTATGGCGGCGCTGGCCAGCGAACCGCCGAAAATAATGTAGATAGTCTCGGCCGTGGCACTGGTCGGGACGATGTCCACCGTGACGTTGCCGCCGAGGCCGCCGATGCTCGCAAACGTGCTGGCATTCAGTTCGGAGGCAATCGTCGCGGCGGTATCGGTGAAGTTTACTGTCTGGCTCGAGCCGTTGAAATTCAGCGTGAAGGACGTGGCGGTGGCCGTCACCGCAATCGTCTGGATGGCATTCTGCCCGGCCGCGCCCAGGCCGTTGCTGCTGGCGACTTCGAGCACCCCGGTGGTGTCGGTGACCAGGCCGGTAAACGAGTTGTTGCCGGCGAGTACCAGCGTGCCATTGCTGGCCTTGGCGATGCCGTGGTTGAAGCTGCTCTCGCTCATGTTGCCGGCCAGCGTGACGACGGTTTCCGGATCGTCGACCGTGATGGTGGTCGTGGCGGCTTGCAGCGCCTCGGGCGCGGCGGTCGTGAGCGTCAGCGCGTTGACGCCGCCAAAATCGCGGCGGCCGCCGAGGGTCAATGCCGTGCCATTCATGATGAACGGGTTGGTCAGCGTGATCGAGCTGCTGCCGGTGCTGTCGGCCCACAGCACCCCCGATGTCAGGGTCAGCACGCTGGTGCCCAAAGCCGTGTTGCTGCCTACGTCCAGGATGCCGCCATTGAGGATCGTGCCGCCGCCGGTGCCGGCCGTGGCCGCTGCCAGGGAAATCGTCCCGGTGCCGGTTTCGGCCTTCGACTGCGCCAAGGTGACGGTGACCGGCTCATCGGCGAAATCGCCGGTAAAGGTCAGCGAAAACACGCCGGCCGTGGCGGTCGTGCCGACCACGATGTCGTTGGCGTTGAAGAACCCGGAGAAGGGTGCAGCCATGCCGGCCGCGTTGATGTTGGCCTGTAGTGTGGCCGCCGACATGCCGCTGGAGTAGGCGAAGGGATTGGTCGGGTTGCCATCGATCGTCAAGATGAGCGAGGCGCCGGTGACCGTCGTGGGAATCGTCAAATTGTTCTGCTGGTTGACGCCGCCGCCCGCGCCGTAGGTGTTGCCCGAGTTGCTCAACAGCAGGCCGCCGGCGCCGGCCTTGCTGATGCCGCCGTCGCTGACCACGCCCGTGATTTCCAGGTCGTCGTTCTCGACGCCGTCGGCGACGGTGATCGTCCGCAGCAGCCCGCCCAAATCGAGATTGGCGCTAATCACGGCCTGCGCGCCGACGTTGTACGCAATGTTGCCAAACAGTTCAACCGTGCCGCCGATAAGGGCCGAGCCGGCGGCCGACTGGCCCTTCAGCGGCTGGACGTTGGCGGCGGTAATCGTGCCGCTGAACACCACCGTGTAAACCGTGCTGTCCAGGTTGGCGGTCACGGTGGCGTTGCTGGCGCCGACCGACGACAGCGCCTGCAACGCGGCCTGCACCTGGGCGGCCGTCGCGCCCACAGTGAGCGGGGTAGTCGTCTGGCCGGCGTAGCTTAGCGTGAAGGTGCTGACGGCGGCACTGACAGTCACCAATTGCGTCAGCGTGGTGCCGCCGGCCACGGGCAGGCTGCCGCCCAACAGGCCGATGCCTGTGACCGTCAGCGGCTGCATGTTGCCGGCGTTAATCGTGCCGCCGAACAACACGGTGAATGCATTGCCGGCCGCGTTCACGGCCACGGTAGCGTTGCCGGTGCCGATCGACGACAGCGCCTGCAAGGCGGCTTGCACCTGCCCGGCCGTCGAGTTGTAAGCCAACTGGCCGGTCGTCTGGCCGCCATAGGACAGCGTGAACGAGCCGGCGGTGGCGCTGATGTTGACGGTCTGCGTCAGCGCGTTATCGCCGGTCACGCTGCCCCCGTCCATCGTCAGGGAGCCGATCGCGACCTGCTGGCCGTTGAGATCGAGCGTGCCGTTGAGGTTGACGGTCACGGCGGACCCGGTGCCGATTTGGGCAGTACCGGCGCCCGTTACGACTTGCACCACGGCGGTCGTGCCGGGCACGTTGTTGCCGATGACCAGGGTGCCGTTGAGCGCGTTGACGTTGGCCTTGTCCAGCAGCAAGGTGCCGGAGTCGACGGTGGTCGTGGTAGTGCTATTGTTCGTAGTGCCGGTGCCGCCGTATTCCAGCGTGCCGCCGCCGACCAGCGTCATGCCGCTGCTGACGGTGCCGCCGACGTTGAACAGGGAGTTGGTGAGCACGTTCACCAGCGGTGTCTGGCCCCAGGTGACGTTGCCGCCCCAGGTGGTCGAGCCGGTATTTACGACCAGCGCCGCGAGCGGGACGTAGAGCGTCCCCACGTTCGCGGCGGGATCAACCGAGAGTGCTTCGTTGCTGCTCGTGCTCAGCGTGCCGTCCAGTTGTAACTGCGCGCCCAGGGCCACGGTCGTGGTCGCGGCGGCCGCCTGCGCCCCGAAGGCCGTGGCGGTTTGCACGTCGACCACGCCGCCGGTGATCGCCATGCTGCCCGTGAAGGCCGTGGCGGCGACCGTGGGTGTGGCGAAGGTCACCTCGGGAGTGCCGAGATTGGTGCCGGCCACGCTGGCCAGGGTCAGGCCGGCCTTGCCGGTGATCACGCTGTTGAACGTCACCGTGCCGGCGTTAAAGACCACACCGGCATTGCCGGCGAAATCGAGCGCGCCCAGGCTGATGGCGTTCCCGGTGCCGTCGTTGATGAAATCGGACGTCGTGACGATGCCGCTGCCGCTGAGCGAGATGCCGTTGCCCAGGATCGTGATCGAGGTGAGGGTCAAGGTGCCCGTCAACGTCTGGCTGGCAGTGACCACCACGTTGGCGTTCGCCGGCGCCGCGGACAGCGGATGCGTGGCGTCTGCAAGGTAATAGGCGCTGCCGTCGGCCGAGGACACGCCGAACAAGTTCGTAAAGTTGGTGCCGCCGACCTCGAGGTCATTTACCTGGCCGGCCAGGTTGACGATCGTGGCCCAGGGCAGGACGGGCGTGATTAAGCCGAAGCCCGCGTCGATCAGTTGGTAGTTGCCGGTAGCGCCGACATTGATGGGCGTGACCCCGCTATCGGTTGAAATGCCGGTGACGAAGGTGACCGTGCCGCCGATGGCCGCCTGCGTCAGGTTGTTCATGTCCAGGATCAACGGTTCGCCGTTGTAGAACGATTCGAACACGCTTTGGATATTGCCGCTCAAATTGACGTTGGGCAACGTATCGGGACCGGCGCTGGCGTTGGTGGTGCTGGTCGAAGCGCCTTCGTAAATGAACGTGCCGCCGGCGAGATTCAGGACGCTGCTGCCGGTAAAGCGCGAGGAAACGTCGTCGTTGTTGGCGGAAGTCAACACTTGCGTCAACTCGGCGTTGCTCACGCTCGAGCTGATACCCGTGTAGGGCGTATTGTTGTTGTCGGCCACGAGCGTGCCGCCGGTATTGATGGTGAGCGTTCCGCCCATGACGGTGGCGCCGACCAGGTCGACGATGCCGGCGTTGATGTTGTACGAGCCGCTGAAATTGCCGTCGCTGGCGCTGCCGAGCCAGACGGTGCCGCCGAGTCCCGGCGAGGTGGTGCCCAGCGTCTGGGTGATCGCGGAGCTTCCGCCCAACCCGGCCGAGATCAACAGTTCGGCGTTGGTGGATGGAATGAGCGGAACGTTGATCGTCCAAGTGCTGGCGGTGCCCGACGGAGTGAACGCGCTGGGCGTTGCGCTCGAACCCTCGACATAGACCGGCTGGGCGTTGCCGTCGGTGGCGCCGAAGGGGGTGACCGTAAGGTTCGTGAACAGCAAGTTGCCGCTCGCGCCCAGGTTCATCTGTGCGCTTTCGGTCTCGCCCATATTGAGCGTCAGAATGCCGATGTTATCGATCAACTGATTGCTGACCCCGTTGCCGTTGGTCATGTCGAACAAGCCGGAGGTGCCGACGACGACGGTCGGGGAATACGTGCCCGTCCCGTCGGCCCCGCCTAACTGGTAGCTGGGGGCGCCGCTGGTGCTGTAGCGCAAGATGTCGGCGCCCGGCAGGCCGCCGCCATCTCCCACGGTGATCGTGGCCGGGGACGGCGGGGCGGCCGTGACCGACCCGCCCAGGGCAAAGCCGCCCTGACTGTCCAGGAGGATTTCGCCCTGTTCGACGTTCGTGGCGCCGGTGAAAGTGTTGGCGATTCCGCCGGCGATGGTGAGTGTGCCATAGCCCACCTTGTTGATGCCGCCGACGCCGCTGATGATTTGCGCCGCGGTACCCCCGGCCAGGACGAGGTTGTCGACGTCGGTGATCGGGTTGGCCGGGTTCAGCGAGCCGGCATCGACGCCGATCGTGGCACCGGCAACCAGCGCTAACGCGCCGTTAAGCGTCAGCGTATCGGTCGAAGAAGGGTTGTTGTCCCGCATCCGCAACGCGCCGACGGGCACGCCGTTGAACCCGGAACCGCCGACCGAAAAGTTGTAGGCCTGGACGATCGAATTGCTGGGAATGTTCAGGTCGAGTTCGGCATTGGCGCTGACCGTGACCGTCGCCGGCGTGGTGCCGTTGGCGCCAAAGGCACTGCCGTTGGTCATCATCAGGATGCCGGCCGAAACGGTGGTATTGAAGTAGTTCGAACTGACGGCGTTCATCGTTAGCACGCCGGTGCCGGTCTTGGTCAGCGTTTGCCCCGTCGTGGCCTGGGGCGCAAATGGGGCGGCCAAGATGACCGGCGCGTTGAAGTTCGCCGAGATCGTGAAGGCCGCCGTCGAGGTATTGGCGAAGGTCACGCCGGGAACGAGCGTTTGTCCGGCCGTTCCCAGCGTCAGCCCGCCGCTGTCGAGGTTCGTCAGCGTAAAGGCGCCGGCGGTCAGCGTGGTGCTAAAGGTCAGCGGGTTGAACCCGCCGACCGTGGAGCTGCCCGCGAGTGTGATGTTGTTGGCGACCACCGCCGAGGCTACCGTCGCGTTCGCTCCGCCAGAGCCGACGGCCGTAAACGTGCCCGGGCTGGTCTGGCTTAGCGCGCCGATCAGCGAGATGGCGTAAGTCGTGGCCCCGTTGAAATTCGAAGCGGTGACCGACACGTTGCCGGCGCCGATCGACGACAGGGCTGCCAGCGCCGCCTGCACCGCGCTGGCCGAAGCATTGTAGCTTAGCGACGTCGTGGTCTTGCCGTTGTAGGTGATTTTGAAGGTGGCAGCCCCGCCGCCGATGACGGTGACCGTTTCGGTATAGTCGGAGCGCAGCGTGCCGCCGGCCAAAGTGATCACGTTGCCGGTGTTCGAGGTGCCCGCCGGGCCCAGCGCGCCGCCGGTGCCCACGGCCAGCGTGCCGGCCGTTACGGTAACCGCGCCGGTGAGGTTCGTATTGTCGTTGGTCAGCTCGACCGTGCCGGTGCCGAGCTTGTTGATCACGGCAGTGACTTGCGAGGGGAACGAGACCGGTGTGGAGATCACCAGGTCGTCCGCGGTGTGCCCGGTGGTGGTCGAGAGCGTGGTGATGTTCACCGTAATGTTGCGGGTGGCCGGCGTGCTGGAACCATCGAACACCAACTGGCCGGTGCCGATCGTGCCTGACACGTCGCCGTTGGTGATCGTGGCCGAGGGCGAACCGACCGAAAACGTCTGGGCGACGAGGGTGGTGGTGCCGAGTTCCATCGAGCTGACGACGATGCTGCCGGTGTTGTTGGTGCCGTTGCCCATCGTCAGCGTGCCCGTCGTGCCGAGCGAAACCTCCGCGCTTGCGCTGGTTCCGGTCTCCAAGGTCAGCGCGGTGGTCCCGACCAGCAGTTGGTTGTTGTTGTTCAGCGAGAGCAAGCCGGTGGTGGCGACCGTCACGGCGTCGTTGGGATCGATTTCGTTGGTGCCGTTGAGGATCACCTGGTCCGAGCCGGCGCCGCCCACGTCGTTGCCGATCACCAGCGAACCACCGCTGGCCAGCGCGTCGGAGTTGCCGCTGACGCCGAGGCCCTTGTTCAGGATCAGCACGCCTTCGCTGACCGTCGTGGTGCCGGTGTAGGTGTTGGGCGCCGTATCGCCCGATCCGCCGCCGAGGATGAGCGCGCCTGGCAGCAGCTTCGTGATTCCGAGCCCGCTGCCGCTGATCACGCCGGCCAGCGTCAATTGTCCGCCGGCATCGGTGCCGATGATGGACGTGGCCGCCAGCGCGATGTTGGCGTCCCAAGACGACACCGAGCCGGCGTATTCCCGCAGCGCGCCACTGTTGACCAGACCGTTGCCGGCCAGCGACAGCGTGCCTTCGACGACGCGGGCTCCCTGCAATTGCAAGGCGGCGCCGGAGGCGACCGTGGTGCCTCCCGCCGTGCCGCCCAGCGCGGTGCTGTTGTAGCTGTACAACAGCGAGTTGGGGTTCAGCGTCAGCGTCGTGGCGGCCAGCGTGGAGTTAGTGAAGGTGATCGTGTAGGTCGTGCCGGTTTTGGTGACGGTCACGGGGTTCAGGCTCAGACCCGTGAGCGCATTCAGGGCAGCCGCCACTGTGGCCGCGGTCGCATTGTATGCGATTGCCGTGGTCGTCGTGGTGCCGATCGTGCCGTAACCCAGCGTGAAGGTGCCGCCGGTGGCATTGATCGTGACCAACTGCTGCGTCGTGCTGATATTGATCGGCCCGGCAGCCGGCGTGACCGCTGCATTGGAAAGCGTAACCAAGATCGGCGTCTGGGCGGTGGCCAGCGATCCGATAAAGCTGACGATGTAGACGTTGCCGCTGCCCGTGACCTGCACGTTGCTGCCGACACTGCCCAGGGCCTGGAGCGCCGTCAGCACCGTGCTGGCCGAGGCTCCATCTTGCAACGGAGCGGTGGTCTGCCCGTCGAATGCCAGGGTAAACGTGCCGGCACTGGCGTTGACCGTCAGCACTTGCAGAATGCCGCCGGTCGGAGCGCCCACCGCGGCATTGGCGCCGCCGGTATTGGTGACCGTGAGCGGGCTGGCCGCCGTGGCGGTCACGCCGAGGAGGAACGTGACCGTGTAAGTGCCGCCGGTGCCCGTGACGACGACGTTGGTGCCGATGCTGGTCAACTGCTCGAGTGCTCCCTGCACCTGCGCGGCCGTCGCATTGAAATTCAGCGACGCAGTGGTCTGGCCGTTGAACGTGAGAGTGTACGTGCCGGTCGCGCCGCTGACGTTGAGCGACTGCTGGCTCGTCCCGATTTGAACCAGGGAATTGCTCAGGCTGGCGGTGAGCAGCAATTCCTGCGTGGTGGTGGAATTGAAACTGACGAGGTAGCCATTGGTGCCGTTGGCGGTAACCGTGACGCCGCCCAACGCCGCGATCGAAGCCAGCCCATTGAGCGCCGTCGCCACGGTGGAGGCTGAACTGCCGCTGGCCAGCATGCCCGTGGTCTGGCCCGCGAAGCCCAAGATGAAGAAGCCGCTGGGCGCGGTGATCGTCACCACCTGCTGGTCGTAGCTGACGGATTGGTTGTTGCTGACCGGGGTGACCGTGGTGGTCGAGACGTTGATCTCGCCGGCGCTGATCGTCGTCGTGCCGCTAAAGGTGCTGTTGCCGGTCGGATCGAGCACCAGGCGGCCGTTGCCGGCCTTGGTGAGGGCGCCCGCGAACGACGAGCCGTCGACGATCGGCGCGTTGATGATCACGTCGGAAGTGATCGGCGTGTCGGCCAGCGTAAAGGTGCGGGTCACCGTCGCGGTGGCCGTTGGGATGTTGAGCGCCAGGCTGCCCGAGGCCCCGCTCGATAGCCCGCCGATGACGGCGCTGGGTGAGGTGGCCGTGGCGCCGGTGCTGAGCACGCTTTCGGTAAAGTTGCCGTTGAGCTGCAAGATGGTGCCGGCGCCCAAGCCGATCTGCGCACTGGACACCGGGCCGTCGACCATGGTCAGGGCGCCGATGGTTTCTGAGTCGTTCCAGCCGCCGACGGTGATCACCGTGGCCGTCACGCTGGTGGTGCTGGTGGTCATGACGGCCAGGTTCTTGGCGGCCAGGGTGCCGACAAACGTGACCGTATACTCACCGGGGGCGCCGCCAACGATCACGTTGTTCCCGATGCTCGACAAGGCTTGCAGCGCGGTCTGCACCTGGGCTGGCGTGGCGTTGTAGGGGATGTTGACCGTCGTGGAGCCGCCGTAGCTCAAGGTGAAGACGCTGCTGGCCAGGCCGACGTTGATCAGCTGGGTCTCGTTGGTGACCAGCGTGGAGTTTGCCACGCCGGTGAATTCGGTGGTTACCGTGGGCGTGGCCCCGCTGCTACCGGTCGCGGTCAGCAGGAGGCTCGTTGTGCTCAAGCCGTTGAAGAACTCGACCGCATATTGACCGGCCTCGCCGCTGACCAGCACGTCGCCATTGGGAATGCTGGAAAGTGCGGCCAGCGCCGCTTGCACCATGGCGGGCGTGGCATTGTACGGCAAGCTGGCGGTGGTCTGGCCGCCGAAGGTGAGGGTAAAGGTGCCGAAGGTGGGGGCGATCGCCACGGTGGTGCCCCCGTTGCCCACCGTCGTCATCAGCGGCTCAGGCTGATTCGCCAGCGCGGCCGTGCCCTGGAAAACCACTTGGAACGAGCCGTTGGAGCCGGTGACGAGGGCATTGCCGGAACCGACCGAACTCAGGGCCTGCAAATCCGTCTGAATGGTCGCGGCGGTGGCGTTGTAGGCAATGGCTGCAGTCGTCTGGCCGTTGTAGGTGAGCGTGTAGTTGGCATTAGCGGGCAGCCCCACCGCGGCCGAAATGCCCCCCGAGTTCGTTACCGTCATCAGCGGCGGCGGCTGGCCGGTGGAGGCGGCCGTGCCCGTGAAGATCACGACGTAGGAAGTGGACGAGCCGCTGACGCCGGCATTGCCCGGGCCGACCGACGAGAGCGCTTGCAAATCGGCCTGGATCGTCGAAATCGGGGCATTGTAGGCGATGGGCACCGTTGTGCTGCCGTTGTACGTGAGCGTATACGTGCCGGTCGTGGTGCCGCCGACGGTCACTGCCTGGCCGTTCTGCGTGATGTTCAGCGTCTGGCCGTCGTTGACGACGCTGACGACCTGGGTAGTATTCGTCGGCCCACTGGTGATGCTGGGCATTACGTCGAACGCGCCGGTGGCGTTGATGGTCACGATGGCCGTTTGGGACAACTGCTCAGGGCTTTCGACCAGCACGGTGTCGGTGCCCGGCCCGGCGTTATCGCCAATGGTCAACGCGCCGCTCAAAGCCGGCACGCCCGCGGGCTTGTCGAGCACGAGCGTGCCTTCGTTGACGGTCGTGGTGCCGAAGATGGCATTGCCCAGCGAGCCGCCGAACACCAACGTGCCTAGGCCGACCTTGGTCAGGTTGTTGGCGATGATGGCGGTGCCCGTGCCGGCCAGGCCGGTGTTGGCCGTCGTCACGATGGGCCCGTCGATCTCCAGCGTGGTGCCGGCCAAGACGCCGATGTTATCGGTGACGGCGCCGGTCGTGGTGCTGCGCAGGTCGACCAGGCTTTCGACGAAGTTGTTGCCCGAAACGTTCAGCAGCGCACCCGTGTTGGCGATGCCCGTGCCGACGAAGCTCAAGTGCCGGCCGATGGTCACGCCGCCGGACAGATCGAGCGCGGCATTGTTGGCGACCAGTACGCCGATGCCGCCGGCCGACACGCGACCGGTCAGGGCCGCCGGCGCGAAGGCCGCCACGCCGCCGGTCAGCGTCGAGGCCACGGTGAACATGGGCAGCGCCTCGCCGGCCAGGTTCCCTTGGCTGAAATCGAAGGTGAAAACCGTGGGATTGTTCGGAGTATTTCCGGTCACCACGACCGAGCCGTCGATCGTGGCCAAGGCGTTGAGCGCCGCCGAGATCTGGGCCGCCGTGGAGCTGAAGCTCAAGGCGGGTGTCGTCGCGCCATTGAAGCTCAGGGTAAAGGTGCCGCCGGTAACGTTCAGCAGCGTGAGCGTCTGAACTTCGCTCGACAATGCACCGCCCAAGGCGTTGTTGTTTTGAGCGCTGATTGCGCCTTGGTCGATGTAGAGCGAGCCGCTGAAGTTCGAGTTGTTGCCCGAAAGTACGAGCGTGCCGCCCCGCTCTTTGCGGATGGTATCGGTGCCGCTGATCTCCGCGCTAATGGTCAGGTTGGGGCTGGCCGTGGGCACGAACAACTGCGGCGCGTTGATAAAGAACAAGCCCTCGGCCGCGCCCAGGGCCAGCGTGCCGTTGCCAAACGTGCTGTCTTCGATCAGGTTGCCCGTGCCGTTGGAGATCACTTCGCCGCTGGCATCGGTGAGCGTAAAGCCGGCGGTATCGAGCGTGGCCCCGCCGATCAGCTCCAGCGAGTTGATCGAAAGATTGGCCCCCAAGACAAACGTGCCCGTCCCGGACAGGATCAGGTTGGCGCCGGCGTCGACGGCCGGGATTGTCATACCGCTGGTCAGGGTGGTTTTGCTCGCCGCCTTGATGCCCGTTTGCAAACCGATGCCGCTCGTCGTGGCGAAATCGGTGGTGCCCATCGCGAGGTTGGTGAGCGTCACCCAGGGCAGCAGGCCGCTGGTCAGCGCGGGCGCGGAGTTCAACAAGAACTGGTTGCTGAACGTTCCGACTTGCGCCCCGGCGCCGATAATGTTCAACGTGTCGCCGTTGGGCGCCCCGGCCGGCGTGGTGCTGGCGGGCGTGGCCGTGGCCGAGCGGACCAGGGCGTCGGCCGTGACCGAGATCTTCGAATTGGGCGTCAAAGGGTCGACTTGCAGCTCGATGGCCGACTCGGTTTGCGTGGTGGCGACGAACTGGTTGGTATTGACCGTGATCGTGCTCAGCGTTTCGGTCGAAACGGCGCCCGAGGTGCCGACGAAGTAGAAGGTGCCGCCGGTCAGCAGCAGCGCGGCCGCGTCGTTGACGCGGTCGGACAGGTTCTGGCCGGCGCTGCCGTCGATGCCCGGGCCGTTGTCCAGCTCCAGCGTGCCGCCGGAGGCGACCGTGTAGCTGACCGTGTTGGTCAGCACGCCGCCGCCGCTGAGGACGAGCGAGCCATCGTTGATGATGGTCGGGCCGCTGAAGGTATTGTCGCCGGTGAGCGCCAGGAACCCGGCGCCGTTCTTGGTGAGCCCTTCGCTCCCCTCGAAATCGCCGATGCCACCGGAAAAGGTAATGATCGAGGCGTTATTGACATACAGCGTCACGGCGTTGGCAGTGCCGGTCAGCGAGCTGTAGGGCGTCAGGTTGGCGGTGCCGGTGAAGGTCAGCGAATCGGCCGAATCGGCGCTGCCCAGCGCGCCGAACTGTACGGCATCGCCCATGAACACCGGGTTGCTCAGCGTTTGCGGTCCGTTATCGGTGAGCACAAAGATGCTGGTGGTGGCATTGGTGCCGAGATACACGTTGCCGGTGCCCAGCGCGTTGCTGCTGCCGATCGTGATGCCGCCGGCGCCGACATACGTGCGGCCGGCATAGGTGTTGTCGCCCGTCAGCTCCAGGTAGCCGGCGCCGGCCTTGGTGAGATCGGCAACCGCGCCGCCCACGTTGCTGACGATGTTGGCCGAAATCAGCAGGTCGTCGTTGTAGTTGGCGGCGAGGTGGTTGACGGTGAACGTGCGGGGGGCATTGCCCAGGTCCAGGTTGCCCGTGCCGCGGATCTGCGCCGGGGCATTGACGTCCGACACGCTGAGTTCGCCGTTGAGGATCAGCGTGCCGCTGTCCAGGATGTCGCCCGAGTTGATCGTCAGCGCCACGCTGCCCGGCTGGTTGCCGACGGTGAGGGTGTGGCCGTTGAGGTCGAGCAGACCGGTGCTGTTGACGATCACGGCGGCCATGGCCGAGGGCAATTGGTTGTCGCCTTCCAATTGCAAGACGTCCGAATCGGCGCCGCCGGAGGCCAGCGCTCCGTCGCCGACGGTCAGCGCGCCGCTCATGGCCACGGCCCCGCCCGTCTTGCCCAACAATAGCGTGCCCTCGACGACTTCAGTCAAACCGGTGTAGGTATTGGATGTGCTGCCGCTAAACTCGAGCGTGCCTAAGCCGTACTTATTAATGCTCGTGTTGACGAGGCCGCTGCCGTCTGAAATCGCGGCGCTGATGTTCAGGTCGACCGCGGCCGAGCCGTGGTTGACCAGGATCTCTCGCGTGGGATTCGTCGAAGCGTAGTTAAACGGATCCATCGCCAGGTTGCCCGAAATCGTGGCGCCGGTGGAGTTGCCGGCACCCAGGATCTGCAAATCCACGACCGCGACGTTGCCGGCAGTGGTGAGGATGGCCCCGCTCAGCGTCAGCGTGCCCGCGCCGGTCGTGATTTGCGCGCTGGAGACCGGCCCCTCGACCAGTTGCACCGTATAAATCAGGTCCGAGTAGCTGTTCAGGTCCAGCAGGCCCGAGCTGTTGACGAACACGCTTGCCGTATCGAGAATCTGATTGTTGGCCCCGTAGCGGACCACGGCGGCGCCCGCGCCCCCCAAGTCGTCGCCGATATACAGCGTGGAGTTGATGGCGGTGATGCCGCCGTTGTTGGGACCCGTGCCGGGGTTTTTGTCCAGCAGCAGCGTGCCGGTGTTGACGAACGTGACGCCGTAGCTGTTGGCCAGCACGCCGTCCAGGACGAGCGTGCCGGTGCCCGTCTTCTCCAGGACGCCGCCGCTGACCGCGCCGCTGAGCGTCAGCGAGGTGCCGGCCGCGGTCGAGATGAAAGTGCCGCTCTCGATCGCGGCTAGCCCGGTGAGAACCGCTTGGTCGATGATGCTGGTGGCTAAGGCCACGTTGCCGGCCCAGAAGGCCGTGCCGGACAACAACTGTAGCGCGCCGCCGGTCACCGAGCCGTTGATGCCGCCGGTGACGCTGCTGTCGGTGTCGCCAAAGCCGAGGCCGTCGAGCGTGAGCGCCTTGTTGGCGATGCTGATCGTATTGCCGGCGCCGGGATCGAGCGCCAGGGTCGCCCCGGCCCGCACGACGACGGCCGCCGTCGTGCCGCCCAAGCCGCCGGTGCTGCTGACGTCCAAAACCCCCTGCGTGATTTCCGTCGCGCCGATATACAGGTTCTTATTGGTGAGCTTGAGCTCGCCGCTGCCTTCCTTGATCAGGGCCGTGGTGGCGCCGGCGATCTGGCTGCTGATCGTGGCCACAATCTGGGCCCCGGTGGTTGGCCCCACCGTGATATAGCCATTGGGAGTGGTGGTGGTTCCCAGGTTCAGCAGCGACACCGAGATGCTGCTGGGGCTCGCGCCGTCCAGGAAAATGATCCGGCCGGAGTTGACGTTCAACTGCACATTGCCCGTGATCGTGGCGCCGGCGCCGATCACCAGCGAATTGACGTTCACGATGCCGGTGGGATACAGGCTGGCGAGATTGTTGAAATTGACCGTCGTGCCCGGCGCGATATAGACGTTGCTCGAAATGTTGGTCGGCGTGGTCACGCCGTTGACGGTGGGCGAAAACCCATCGATGTACATGGCGCCGGGCGTCGACGTGACATTGTTCAAGCCCACGATCGCCACGCCCTGCTCGACCGGCACGTACGTGGCCAGGTCCAACGGGTCGGCCGAGCCGCTCGTCGTGTCTTCCACTCTGGCAAACGGCAGGACGCCGTTGATCAGGGCGCCGGTGCCGGTCGGCACGGTCGTGAGAATGATCTGATTCACCCCCGCGACCGGTATGGCTGCGTTCGAAAGGGGCGCGCCGGCGCCGAGGAACGTGACGCTCGAGCCGCTGCCGACCGTCATCGCCGAGATCAACAAGCTGGCAGACGAGCCGGCGCCGGTGCCGAGTTGGCTGGCGATGGTCGAAGTGTCGCCGGCGGTGAGCGTGATGAGGCCGAGCGTTTGGGTCGAAACCCCGCCGTTGTTGCCGATGAAGTCCAGTTCGCCGCCGGAGAGCGTAATGGCGGCGTACTCGCTTAGCCGGCCCTGGACGGCAGTCGTCGTGCTGGTGGAGACGCTGCTCAGGCTGGTGCTGCTGCTCAGGTTGACCGTGCTGTTGTCCAACACGAGCGTGGCGTTTTCGCCGACCGTGATGGGCGTGGAATTCAGCAGCGTGCCGTTGCCGCTCAGGTCGATCGTACCGCCGTCGGTACTGATCACCGTCGAGCCGCTGTAGGTGTTGGCGCCGGTCAGGGCCAGCGTTCCCTGTCCCAGCTTGGTCAGCCCGAGGCCCACGCCACTGGTGCCGCCGTACACGCCCTCGGTGATTCCGCCGGCAAAGGTCACGGTCTCCGTTGGGTCGACGATGTCCAGCGTGCGGTTGCCCGTCAGCGTGGCCAGGCCGGTGAAGACGAGCGGCGTCGTACCATCGAAGCTGATGGTCGACGTATAGTCCAGCGAGATCGGATTGCTGATCGTGACAGCCGTGCCCGGGGTCGCGCTATAGCCGATGAGAACGCCGCCGGCCAGCGACACGGTGCCGGTGCCGAAGGCCGTATTGCTGCCGACCGTCACATAGCCGGCGGTGATGTACGTCGGGCCTTGATACGTGTTGTTGCCCGTCAGCCGCATGGTGCCGGCGCCCAGCTTAGTGATCGATTCATCCGGGCCGCCGCTGATATTGGCCGAGATCACCAGGTCGGCTCCCTCCGTGGCGCCGGTGACCGGGCTGACGGTGTTGTCCATCGACTGGATGGCGCCGGCGTTGATCGCGAAGAAGTGCGTCGGCTCTTGAAGACCGGCGGCGCCGCCAGAGAAGTAATCGCTGGCGTTGCCCAGGTCGAGGTTGCCGCTGATCGTGGCGGCCGGCGTCGTGAGGGGGTTCGTGCCTTCGTTGGCATTGACCGTCAGCGTGACCGCCGTGGTCGAACTGGTGCTCGGCACGCCCAGCAGGGTCAGGACGCCGGTGCCGGTGGCCACGCTGGCGCTATAGTCCTGCCCCAAATCCAGGGTGAGCGCGCCCATCACGTCGTTGTAGCCGTTGAGGTTCAGGAAGCCGGACGAATTGATCGTGGTCGTCAGCCCCGTGGTGCCAAAGTAATCGACGTAAGGAATCTGTTGGGGCGCATCGAGTTTGACCACCGAGGCATCGTTGCCCTGGATGTTGTCACCGATGTTCAACGTGCCGTGAAAAGGCAGTGCGCCGCCCGTCTTGTCCAACTCCAACGTGCCCTGCAGCACCGTGGTCGTGCCGGTGATCAGGTTGTCGGTCGTGCCGCTGAGGATCAGGTCGCCCATGCCCACCTTGGCCGGGCCGATGTTTTCGGCCTCAGGCGTGTTGGATGACATGGAAGACGAAATGTTCAGCGTGCTGCCGGCCTCGACGCCGAGGTAGGTCGTACCCGCGAGCAACTGGATGCCGCCGGTCCAGGCGTTGCTTCCGGACACGTTGAGCAGGACGCCCAGGCCGTCGTAGTTCACATTGTTGACCTGGCTTTCGTCGCCCTGGCCGGCGGCGGCGGTATCCGCGCCGGTGCCGGTGCCGATGCCTTGACCGTTGAGCGCGATCGATTCGTTGATCGTGTAGTTCACACCCAAATTCAGCGCGCCGATATCCAGCGCGGCGCCGGCGCCCACTGCCGTGCCGGCAGCGGTCGATCCCAGCGCCGAATTATTTTCGATGTCCAGCACGCCGGTATTGATGGTCGTCTGCCCGTCGTAGGTGTTGGCCGCCATGAGGTAGCCGGTGCCCGAGCCTTCCTTGACCAGGCTGCCTTCGTCGCTGATCACGCCGCCGAAGTTAAAGTTGCCGGCGCCGTCGATCGTCAACACCAGCAAGTCTCCGGTGTCGATCGTGCCACTGGCGCCAAAGGCCAGCGTCGCGCCGGAGTTGCCCGACACCCAGGTCTGGCTCGCGCCCAGCGTCAGCGGCAGGTTCAGCGTGTTGGTGCCGGTGGCGTTGCCGGCCGTAATGCCCTCGAGCAGCGTCATGCCGTTGCCGCTGAGCGTGTAGCCGGCGCCTTCGAAGGTGATCGAATGGAACCGGGTGCCGGCGGCCAGGTCGTCGTTGACCGTTTCGTTGGCAGCCGTCGGAAAGACGAGGCTGTCGTCGGCCGTGGGCGCCACGTTGCCGACCCAGTTGGCGGCGTTCATCATACTGGCGTTGCCGCCCGCGCCGTCCCAAACCCGCACCGCCAGCAGGCGGCGATCCTCGAGCCGTTCCATGCCGAGTTTGAGCATGAACCGCTGTCGGCGATGTGCCTTCTCGACCAGTCGACTCTTGCGGAACAGTTCGCGAAGCTTGCGACCGAAGCTGTTTTTTGACATGTCTCTAGGCTTGTGGGCTAAACGAAAATTGGAAGGCCGGACACGCGACCTCGGCTAGGTCGCGACCGGCTCGGAATCGAGCAATACAGGAAAAGCAAGGAGGCAACGACAAGATCACGGATCAACAGGCAGGAAGTGCAAACCCATCAAACTCGTGGCGGCGTCCGCGGCGGAACCCTCGGCGGCGTCCGCGTCGGAACTCGCCGTAAGACAAGGACATTGGCGCATTCGGCCTGCCCAAAATCCCCCCGCCAAACGTCATTTTTGCCACCGAAAACCGCGCAGAACCCGGGCCTCTGCAAGCCATCACGGCATTAGTGTCACGCTAGACGCGAAGTGCAAGCTCCGCAACAAAAAAACGCGCATTCGTTGCGTTTTGCCTAGACAAGTCTCGGAAGCCCCCGTCCAACCCCAAAAAGGCGTTCCTGCCTGTCCGGTCCCAGCCGCGCGTTGCCATCGACCCTGCGGCTGCTGGCTGATGCCATGAAAGCGCCCTAACTGTAGGAAGCGCGTCAAGGCGCACGCGCGCTATTTTTGCAGATCAGCGCCACCATCGAGCACGCCCATTTCGCTCGGCCGAGCGGAGGCTGTTACCACCCGGAGTGTCCAGTTCGGCGCCGCGGCGGGTTGCTCGCCTGGCTGGCCCTGCGGCGTGGCCTTGCCGCACGTGGTCGAAGCGGTTGCGGCCACTCGATTCCCAGCGTTTTCGGCAGCCTCGCGCCCGCATGACGGAGGTGGATTTTAACGGTTGTAACTAGGGGGCTAGCCGAGCGGCCGTAAATCTAATGCCATTCCCTTACGGATTCATTGACAAGTGTCGTAACCGATCTACGATGGGTTTGTTTGACCCCCTTCTCAGGCGGCTTGACGGGTCGCTTTGCGTTGTCTGTGTCGGTTTTTGTCTACACGTTTGCTAGCGCCGCCACGTGAGTTGGAAGGCGCGGCAGCCGCGTAGTCCGTCGTTCGGGATGGCCACTCAAGCGGTGGCGTCGCGTATGACCGGCATCGACCACTGAGCAATGACCTATCACTGAGCTACGATCTGTCGAGCAACGATCTATTGAGCATCGCCGTTCAAGCAGTTTGCGGCCGCGATCAGGATGCGTTTCCCGCGGCCGAGCCCATTGCGTCCCTTCATTCGCCATTTTTTTTGAAAACCTAAGGAGATTCGACACATGCAAATCTTGGAACTCGCCCACCAAGATGCCGGGCAGCCGGCCGTGGGCCGCGGCAGGGTCAATACCCGCCGCCTGTGGCTCGCTCTGGCCTTGGGCCTGACCCTGGTTCTTCCGGCCACGCAGGCTTGGGCCCAGCGCCGCCCCACGGCGTCTGACGCCGATATCAAGCGCGCCTTCGGCCTGCCGGCTGACTATAAAAACAAAAAGGCCTTCGACGATCTCAAGGCCGGTCTCAACAGCTTTGTCGCCGGCAATTACGCCGCGGCCATCGAGAAATTCGACGCCGCTCACAAGAAGGATGGCACGCTGGCCCCCGGCCACGTCGCCGTTGCCGGCCTGTATGCCGCCGCCAATCGCGTCGACCTGGCCCGCCGGGAACTCGAGGAGGCTGCCATCGACAAACCCGACAGCCCCGATGTGTATCTGGCGCTGGGCGATCTGGGTCTGCGTGAAGGCCGCTTGACCGACGCGCAGTTGGAATACCGCGCGGCCGAAGAAGCCCACAAGAAGCTGCAAATCGACCCCGCTTCCACCGAAGCCAAATCGTTCAATCGCCGGTTGTACTTCGGTCTGACCTCGATCGCCGAACAACGCCGCAAATGGGACCAGGCCAAGGCCTTCTCCGAAATGTGGCTGGCCAACACCGAGGCTGAAAAAGGCAAGGAGTTGACCACCGAGACCGAGAAGAACCAGCAGGCCGCCGCCCTCCAGCATCTGGCCCAGGCTGAATACTTCCTCGATCAGCCCGAAGAAGCCGAAAAGGCCCTGGTCCGCGCCGCCAAGCTCAACGACGACTTGCTGAACCCCAAGACCCAGATGGGCTTGTTCGCCACGCAGCAGGCCAACATCAAGGCCGGCGGCGATCGCACCAACGAAGATTACCTGAGCCTGATGAAGCAGGCCCAAAAGTACATGGAAGAAGGGATCGCCACGTCCACTGGCGACGAAGCCAAGGCCCGCGCCGAGGGCCAGTATGCCCAGTGGCTCGTGCAGGACAACAAGATCGCCGAGGCCGAACAGCACGCCAACAAGGCTCTGCAGCTCGACCCGAAGTCGGACGCCTACAAGCGCGTCGTGGCGATCCTCGACTTGCACCGTCACAATTTCAAGGAAGCTGAAAAGTACTTCCGCGAAATGTACGAAAAGTCGCCCAGCGACATGTTCGCCAGCAACAACCTCGCGCTGGCCCTCGTCGGGCTCGCCAGCGGCATGAAAGAAGGCAGCACCGAGCAGACCGACGCTCTGCGCATGGCTGAGGAATTGTCCACGGTCAATGCCCGGGCCAACCAGAAGTCGGCCGAAGCCCTATCCACCTTGGGCTGGGTCTACTTGAACCAGAACCGCGTCAACGAAGCCAGCCAGCTTCTGGGCCAGGTGTTTCAAGCCGCCCAGCAGCAGCAGCAGGGCATGAGCCCGGACACGGCCTTCTACCTCGCCAAAGCCCTGGCCCGCAACGGCCAACTCAGCGAAGCCATGAAAGTGCTGCAACAGGCGATCTCGGTCACCAGCCCGTTCATGTATCGCGAAGAGGCCGAAAGCTGGCTGAGTCAGCTCGAAGGTCAGGGAGTCAAACCCAACACGACCGAATCGACGCCCAGCACCCAGACGGGTGCGAAGTCGGACGCCGGCTCGGGTTCCAGCGGCGGCAAGGCCCCCAGCAATCCGCCGGCCCGTAACCCAAAGTAGAACTGCGTCCCGCAGTTTAAACTTGATTCGCAGTGGCCGTTGGCGCCTTCCCAGGCGCCAACGGCCTTTTTTTGCATTACCCCTCTCCCCCTGGGAGAGGTCGGGTGAGGGTCCCCCCGTCTTCCTTCCTTCCTCCTTCCTCCTTCCTTCGTTCCATCTTCGCGTTCTTCGCGGCCTTCTGTTCAAATCCTTTTGTCTTCCCGCCCCAGTTTTCGTTCAAACTTCCGCCATGAGAGAGTAAGTTGAGAGGGGGCGGAAAAATCGGAACGTGTTTTTCAGTCGATCGATTGCTCCCAGGAAATCTGTGATGTCTGAATTGCCACGTCGGCAGTTTATCCAAGCCTCGGCGGCGCTGGTTGCCGGCGCAGCCGCTAGCACCGGCCCGGCAGCCTCCGCAGCCCCGCCCGCATCGATTCAACCCAGCCAGCCGCCGGCGACCGCGCCTTTTAGCAGCCAATGGAACGCGAGCCACGATCGCGTCTGGCTGGGACCCGAGTATTGGGCCAATCCGCTGCAGGATTGGCGCCTTGCGGCCGGGCGAATCGAATGTCTGCACGCCGCGCTCGATCGGCACGTGCATCTGCTCACGCGGCAGATCGGCCCCGGCGACGGCGAACTGGACATGCGCGTGCGATTGGGATCTGTGGGGCCGGGCGCGCTCGTCGCCGGTCGCGGGTCGGCCGGCTTTCGCATCGGCATTCGCGGCCCGCTGGACGACTATCGAAATGCCCTGCTCTACGGCTCCGGTCTCGACGCGGGCCTGACTGCCGCCGGCGGACTGTTTATCGGCAAGGTCGCCGACGCGGTGCCCGGCACCGTGGCGCTGGCCGCCGAGGCCTACGAATTGCGGCTTGCCGTCCGCCCTCAAAACGGCGCGTGCCTCGTAGCGCTCGAAGTCTACGATGCGGCCGGCAAGCTGCTCGGCCGCGTCGAGCGCGCCGGCGTCCCGGCAGCATCGCTCGCCGGTGGCCTGGCCCTGGTCGCCAACTTCGGCCGCCCGCTGCCCCGCGGCAAAGCCCGCGCGGCCGGCAAACCGCCAAAGACCGCCGGGGCTGGACGGTGGTGGTTTGCCGATTGGCAGGTCGCAGGCAGCCGGCTCGAAGCGCACGACGATCGCGCGTTCGGCCCCCTGCTCTTCAATCAATACACGCTCAGCGGCGGCGTGTTGAAAATGACGGCCCAGATGCCGCCCATCGGCAGCCAGGACTCGCAAACCGTCCGCCTCCAGACGCGCCCGACCGGCAAGGCCGACTGGCATACGTTGGCCGAAGCCACGATCGAGCCGCAGGCCCGCACCGCCACGTTCCGCATCGAAAAATGGAACGATCGCGTCGATACGCCCTACCGCCTGGCGTACAGCCTGGCGTCGATCGACGGCCGCCAGGGCGCGGAGCCGAACGTGCATTATCTGGAAGGCACAATCCGTCGCGATCCGATCGATCAGCCGCAATTGAGCTTGGCGAACATTTCGTGCAATACGCACGCGGCCTTTCCCAACGCCGGCTACGTGGCCCACGTCGCCGCGCTCAATCCCGACCTGATCGCGTTTGTCGGCGACCAGTTTTACGAAGGCAGCGGCGGTTACGGCATCGTGCAAAAACCGCTGGACGCCGCGGTGCTCGACTATCTGCGCAAATGGTATCTGCACGGCTGGACCTGGCGCGAGCTGACGCGCGACCGTCCCAGCATTTCGCTGCCCGACGACCACGACATGTATCAGGGCAACATCTGGGGCGAAGCCGGCGGCCCGCGGCATGGCACGCAAGAGATGGGCGGCTACGACATGCCGCCCGCGTGGGTTAATGTCGTACACCGCACGCAGACCGCGCATCATCCCGATCCGTATGATCCCACGCCGGTTCGCCAGGACATCAGCGTGTATTACGGCCCGCTCAACTATGGCCGCATCAGCTTCGCCGTCCTGGCCGATCGGATGTTCAAGAGCGGCCCCGAGGGCAAGGTGCCCTCTACCGGCAGCCGCGGCGACCACGTCGTCGATCCCGCTTTCGATCCGCGCACGGCCGACGTGCCCGGCGCCGAGTTGCTGGGCGAGCGGCAGCTCAAGTTCCTGCGCGCGTGGGCCGGCGATTGGCGCAATGCTGAAATGAAAGCGGTCATCTCCCAGACGGTCTTCACGGCCATGGCGACCACTCACGGCGGCAATCGCGAGCGGCTCCGCGCCGACTACGATGCCAACGGCTGGCCGCAAACCGGCCGCAACCAGGCGCTCCGCGAAATCCGCAAAGCCTTCGCCGTGCACATTGCCGGCGATCAGCACCTGCCGGCCGTGGTGCACTACGGCATCGACGCCCACCGCGATGGGCCCGTGGCCTTTGCCGGCCCGGCCGTCAACGTCGGCTATCCACGCTGGTGGGAACCCGATCGGCCGGGCGAGAACCGTGCGGCCGGCGCTCCGGAAAACACCGGCGACTTCCTCGACCATTTTGGCAATCGGCTCACCGTGCTGGCCGTGGCCAACGGTGCCATCGAGCCTCGCTCGGGCGTGCTCGAGATGCTGGCCGACCGCGCCAGCGGCTTGGGCCTGGTGCGGTTCAACAAGCTGCTGCAGCAAATCACGTTCGAGTGCTGGCCGCTACTGGCCGATCCCACGATGCCTGGGCAGCAGTTTCCTGGCTGGCCCGTCTCGGTCAACGTGTTGGACAACTACGGCCGGCAGGCGACGGCCTTTTTGCCGCAGTTGGAGATTGGCGGCATTTCGCAGCCGGTGGTGCAAATCGTGGACGAGCGGACCGGCGAGATCGAGTACACCGTGCGCGTGAATCAGCCCTGGTTCGACCCGAAAGTTTTTGCCCCTGGCCCCTACACGATTCGCGTGATCGATCCCGAGGGCAACCGCCAGCGTGAGCTGCGCAACATCGCCGCCGGCCCCCGCGACAACCGCCGCCTCCGCATCGAGTTCGGCTAAAAAAAGGGGTCAGAACTATTTTTCAAAAATAGTTCTGACCCCTTTTTCTGCGCGCAACGGACCGGCCGGGCAGCAGAAACGCCCGTCGCCTTATTTTATGGGAAAACCACGCAGGCTGGGGCAGAGGAAAACGAGGCCGGCATGGCGGGCCTCTGCCCGACTCACGTTGCTAGGTTCCGGTTCTCCGTAACCTGAAAAATGGCCGCTGGATACGACGAAAAGTCGCTGGCTGTTAAAAACATAATCGGACCGATTTACCTCTTGTCGGGGGTCTGTCGCTGGTTATGTTGTGTATCTTGACTTGCCACCTGCATTTCGCCAGCGTCGAGCTTGTCGGTTCCACGTCCCGCCCTGTTGTGGTTGGCCTGCTGCTGAAAGACGATCGCTCCATGCCTCGATTGGCCAGCCGGCTCCGCGCTCCCTTCCAGCCCTCGACCCGAGCCCAGCGTTGTCGCCGGCATTCTGCACTCCATGCTCGCGCCGCCAGCGATCGAATCGTTGACCGCATGTATCGTTGCCTGGCCGAGGACCTATGACGACGCGTCGAGGCGCGTAGCACGTGATGCGTTGAGCGAAAACTCCAAAAGAGGACCGGTCATGGCGTCGCAAACTTCTCGAGATCGTCAACGACGAGCCAAGCGCCTGCGGACCACGAGCTTGCCGGAATACCTGGTTTTTGGCGGCTCCGGGGCTAGTCGGCGGCGCCGTCCACTGGCCGCGTATTATCGGTCGCTCACGCTCGAGCGGCTGGAAAATCGCTGCCTGCTGGCCACGTTCACCGACTCTGCCCCGGCGTTGAACCTGGTGCTGGCCGCCAACCAAAACGTGGGCATCATCAGCACCGGCACAGCCTATACGCTCACGCTCAACTCGGGCACGTGGAGCGGCATCAACGACTCGAATGTCAGCGGCAACGGCACCAGCACGCTCTCGGTCACCAGTGCCGGCCTAAGCGCGTTCACCTCGGGCGTCAACATCACCGACACGGGCAGCACGGGCGGCGACGGCGTCACGTTCAACACCAGCGAGGCCTCTGGATACTTCAATAGTATTGTCATCACGCTCTCCCATTCCTCGGCAACCGGCCTGGCCTTCAACGGCGCGACCAGCTTCGAGAACTCGGCTGCGCTCACGGCCGCGGTCGACGGAACCGTGAACATCCATTCGGCCGCGGTCCTCACCAGCCAGGCCGGCTCGATCACGCTGTCATCCACCGGCACGGATACCGCGCTCATCGCCGACGGCAACGTGATCAGCCAGAGCGGTGCCGTGATGCTCCAGGCAACCGGCAACGTGACCGTCGGCCCCGGCGTCGCGATCAACAGCGGCTCGGCTTCTCTAACCTTGGCCGCCGACGTGACGGCCGCCGGCGCCGGCGACGACGGCGTGGGCACGCTTTCGATCAACGGCGATGCGACCGTGACAACCACCGGCACG
The DNA here is from genome assembly GCA_036268995.1 of Pirellulales bacterium. Lineage (GTDB taxonomy): Bacteria > Planctomycetota > Planctomycetia > Pirellulales > PNKZ01 > DATATB01. Next base: position 75,683 of record DATATB010000114.1, read on the forward strand.
ATCACGCTCCGCGGGGCGGACGTGAACATCGACAGCAGCAGCAACCCACCGGCCGTGGTGGGAGGCACGCGCGCGTTGGCGACCACGGCCGGCGCCACGCTCACCGGGCTCAGCGAACCCCAGGCCCTGGCCTTTGACTCCAGCGGCAACCTGTACGTGGCCAATATTACCGGCAATAGCGTAGAGAAGTTCGCACCGGGGAGCACGACGGCCAGCGCCACGTATTCCACCGGCGTGAGCCAGCCCTTCGCCCTGGCCTTCGACCCCAGCGGCAACCTGTACGTGGCCAACTACGGCAACGGCATGGTGGAAAAGTTTGCGCCGGGCAGCACCACGGCCAGCGCCACTTACTCCGCCGGTATGTCCGATCCCTACGCGCTGGCCATCGACTCCAGCGGCAACCTGTACGTGGCTAACAACGGCAACGACACGGTGGAGGAGTTCGCGCCGGGGAACACTACGGTCATCGCCACTTACTCCGTCGGCGTTTCCAACCCCGACGCCCTGGCCTTTGACTCGAGCGGCAACTTGTACGTGGCCAACTACGGCAACGGCACGGTGGAAAAGTTCGCGCCGGGGAGCACCACGGCCAGCGCCACCTACTCCACCGGTGTGAGCCTTCCCGACGCCCTGGCCTTCGACGCCCGCGGCAATCTGTACGTGGCAAACCTCAGCGGCACAGTGGAAAAGTTCGGGCCGGGGAGCACCACGGTCGGCGCCACTTACTCCGCTGGTGTGAACCAGCCCGACGCCCTGGCTTTCGACTCCAGCGGCAACCTGTACGTGGCTAACAACGGCGGCACCACGGTGAGCAAGTTCGCGCCGGGAAGCACCACGGCCAGCTCCACGCTCACTGGGCTCGACCAACCCGACGCCCTGGCCTTCGACTACAGCGGCAACCTGTACGTGGCCAACTACGGCGACACCACGGTGAGCGAGTTCGCGCCGGCCAGCGTCACCGCTGCGGCTGCCGGCGTCGTGATTCAATCGTCAGTCGAGTCGCGGCCGATGCTCGTCGGCAGCACCAACAGCTCGCCCGTGGCCGGCATCAATCTCAGCAGCGCCGAGCTGGCCCAGATCTTCACAACTTCCACCGGCACGCTCACGATCGGCGACGGCCAGCAGACCGGCAATCTCACGTTCTCCACCGCCACGCTCGCCACCACCGCTGGCGCGGGTCTGGTCGTCGTGCAAGAGGCCGCCGGGGCGGGCCAAGTCATCCTGGACGACGGCGCCGGAAGCGGGACGGCGCTGAGCGGCAACGGCGGTTCGATCAGCATCATCGCCGGCACCGGCGGCATCGCGGCCCTGGCAGCCAGCAACTCGACCGCCGAGATCGCCACGACCGGCGCCTCGGTGACGCTGCTGACGAGCGGCCCCATCGGTACCAGCAGCAACCGCCTCCAATTCGCTAGCAATGCGAACACCGGGCAGCAAGTGGTCTCGATCGGTTCGACGGCCCTTCAGCCTGCAAGCGTCTACGTCGATGGCTTGGGCAGCCTGACGCTCGCTAACCTCATCGCCAACGGCTCCAACCCGACGATCGACGTCACGGCCCGCACGAACCTGGTCGTGGCCTCCGGCGGCACAATTAACGCCGGCAGCGGTGGGATCAAGTTGGGCGCCGATTTGACATCCGCCGGGACGGGCGATGACGGCGTCGGCACGCTCGCGATCAACGCTGGAGCGACGGTCACGACGACCGGCACGACCACGCTCCGCGGGGCCGACGTGAACATCGACACCAGCAGCAACCCGGCCGTGGTCGGGGCCGCGCGCGTGCTGGCCACCACGGCCAGCGCTACGCTCACCGGGCTTAACAGTCCCGCCGCCCTGGCCTTCGACTCCAGCGGCAACCTGTACGTGGCCAATTTCGGCGGCACCACGGTGAGCAAGTTCGCGCCGGGGGCCACCACCGCCAGCGCCACGCTCACCGGGCTTAACGGACCCGACGCCCTGGCCTTTGACTCCAGTGGCAACCTGTACGTGACCAACGAGGGCGGCACCACGGTGAGCAAGTTCGCGCCGGGGGCCACCACGGCTAGTGCCACGCTCACCGGGCTTAACGGTCCCGCCGCCCTGGCCTTCGACTCCAGCGGCAACCTGTACGTGGCCAACTACGGCAGCGGCACGGTGAGCAAGTTCGCGCCGGGGGCCACCACAGCCAGCGCCACGCTCACTGGGCTTAACGGCCCCACCGCCCTGGCCTTTGACTCCAGCGGCAATCTGTACGTGGCCAACCGGGACGGCACCACGGTGAGCAAGTTCGCGCCGGGGGCCATCACGGCCAGCGCCACGCTCACGGGGCTTAACGGAGCCACCGCCCTGGCCTTCGACTCCAGCGGCAATCTGTACGTGGCCAACCTGGGCGGCACCACGGTGAGCAAATTCGCGCCGGCCAGCGTCACCGCCGCGGCTGCCGGCGTCGTGATTCAATCGTCGGTCGAATCGCGGCCGATGCTCGTCGGCGGTGCCAACAGCTCGCCCGTGGCCGGCATCAATCTCAGCAGCGCCGAGCTGGCCCAGATCTTCACGACTGCCACCGGCACGCTCACGATCGGCGACGGCCAACAGACCGGCAATCTCACGTTCTCCACCGCCACGCCCGCCACCACCGCTGGGGCGGGTCTGGTCGTCGTGCAAGAGGCCGTCGGCGCGGGGCAAGTCATCCTGGACGACGGCGCCGGAAGCGGGACGGCCCTCAACGGCAACGGCGGATCGATCAGCATCACGGCCGGCAGCGGCGGCATCGCGGCCCTGGCAGCCAGCAACTCGACCGCCGAGATCGCCACGACCGGCGCCTCGGTGACGCTGTTGACGAGCGGCCCCATCGGCACCAGCAGCAACCGCATCCAGTTCGCCAACAATGCAAATACGGCCCAGCAAGTCGTCTCGATCGGTTCGACGATCATCCAGCCTTCGCGCGTCTACCTGGACAGCCTGGGCAGCCTGACTCTCGATAACCTCATCGCCTACGGCTCCGACCCCACGATCGACGTCACGGCCCGCACGAACCTGGTCGTGGCCTCCGGCGGCACGATTAACGCCGGCGACGCTGCGATCGTACTTGGCGCGGATCTGACGGCTGCCGAAACGGGCGACAATGGCCTCGGCACGCTCTCGATCTCCGCCGGCGCGACCGTGACAACCACCAGCACGATCACGCTCCGCGGGGCGGACGTGAACATCGACACCAGCAGCAACCCGGCCGTCGTCGGGGCCGCGCGCGTGCTGGCCACCACGGCCAGCGCTACGCTCACCGGGCTCAGCGAACCCCAGGCCCTGGCCTTCGATTCCAGCGGCAACGTGTACGTGGCCAATATTATCGGCAATAGCGTAGAGAAGTTCGCACCGGGGAGCACCACGGCCAGCGCCACGTATTCCACCGGCGTGAGCCAGCCCTTCGCCCTGGCCTTCGACTCCAGCGGCAACCTGTACGTCGCCAATGAGGGCAACGACACGGTGGAGAAGTTCGCGCCGGGGGCCACCACGCCCAGCGCCACGCTCATCGGGCTCAACGGCCCCTGGGCCCTGGCCTTCGACTCCAGTGGCAACCTGTACGTGGCCAACTCCGGCGGCAACACGGTGAGCGAGTTCGCGCCGGGGGCCACCACGCCCTACGCCACGCTCACCGGGCTTAGCTACCCCGAGGAACTGGCCTTTGACGCCAGCGGCAACTTGTACGTGGCCAGCTTCGGCAACAGCACGGTGGAGAAGTTCGCGCCGGGGAGCACCACGGCCAGCGCCACCTACTCCGCCGGTGTGAGCTTTCCCGACGCCCTGGCCTTCGACGCCGGCGGCAATCTGTATGTGGCAAACTTTGGCGGCACAGTGGAAAAGTTCGCGCCGGGGAGTACCACGGCCCGCGCCACTTACTCCGCTGGTGTGAACCAGCCCGACGCCCTGGCTTTCGACTCCAGTGGCAACCTGTACGTCGCCAATGAGGGCAACGGCACGGTGGAGGAGTTCGCGCCAGGGAGCAGCACGACCATTTCCACGCTCACTGGGCTCGACCAACCTTCCGCCCTGGCCTTCGACTCCAGCGGCAACCTGTACGTGGCTAACTTAGGCAACACCACGGTGAGCAGGTTCGCGCCGGCCAGCGTCACGGCCGCGGCTGCCGGCGTCGTGATTCAATCGTCGGTCGAATCGCGGCCCATGCTCGTCGGCGGTGCCAACAGCTCGCCCGTGGCAGGCATCAATCTCACGAGCGCCGAGTTGGCCCAGATCGTCACGACTGCCACCGGCACCATCACCATCGGCGATGGCCAGCAGACCGGCAACATCACGTTATCGACTGCCACGCTGGCCACCACGCCGGGCGCGGGTCTGGTCGTCGTGCAAAAGGCCGCCGGCGCGGGCCGGGTCATCCTGGACGACGGCGCCGGAAGCGGGACGGCCCTCAACGGCAACGGCGGATCGATCAGCATCGCGGCCGGCAGCGGCGGCATTGCGGCCTTCGGTGCCAACGATTCGACCGCCGAGATCGCCACGACCGGCGCTTCGGTGACGCTGCTGACGAGCGGCCCCATCGGCACCAGCAGCAACCGCATCCAGTTCGCGGACGATTCGAACACCGCCCAGCAGGTAGTCTCGATCGGATCGACCACCGTCCAGCCCAGCAGTGTTTACCTGGACGGCCTAGGCAGCCTGACGCTCGATAACGTCATCGCAAGCGGCTCCAGCGCCACGGTCGACGTCACGGCCCGCACGAATCTGGTCGTGGCCTCCGGCGGCACGATCAACGGCGGCAGCGGCCCGATCATGCTGGGCGCCGATCTGACCGCTGCCGAAACGGGCGACGATGGCATCGGCACGCTCTCGATCTCCGCCGGCGCGACCGTGACAACCATCGGCACGATCACGCTCCGCGGGGCGGACGTGAACATCGACACCAGCAGCAACCCACCGGCCGTGGTTGGGGCCACGCGCGCGTTGGCGACCACGGCCGGCGCCACGCTCACCGGGCTCAGCGAACCCCAGACCCTGGCCTTCGATTCCAGCGGCAACCTATACGTGGCCAACGAGGGCGGCATCACAGTGAGCAAGTTCGCGCCGGGCGCCATCGCGGCCAGCGCCACGCTCACCGGGCTCAACGCACCCCACGCCCTGGCCTTCGACTCCAGTGGCAACCTGTACGTGGCCAACGACGGCGGCAACACCGTGAGCGAGTTCGCGCCGGGCGCCACCACGGCCAGCGCCACGCTCACCGGGCTTACCGCCCCCTTTGCCCTGGCCTTCGATTCCAACGGCAACCTGTACGTGGCCAACGAGGGCGGCACCACGGTGAGCATTTTCGCGGCCGGCGCTACCACGCCCAGCACCACGCTCACGGGGCTTAACGGACCCGTCGCCTTGGCGTTCGACTCCAGCGGCAACCTGTACGTGGCCAACCACGGCGGCACCACGGTGAGCGAGTTCGCGCCGGACGCCACCACCGCCAGCGCCACGCTCACCGGGCTATCCGGTCCGGACGCCCTGACCTTCGACTCCAGCGGCAACCTGTACGTGACCAACGAGGGCGGCACCACGGTGAGCAAGTTCGCGCCGGGGGCCACCACGGCCAGCGCCACGCTCACCGGGCTCAGCGGTCCCGACGCCCTGGCCTTCGACTCCAGCGGCAACCTGTACGTGGCAAACTTCGGCGGCACCACGGTGAGCAAGTTCGCGCCGGCCAGCGTCACCGCCGCGGCTACCGGCGTCGTGATTCAATCGTCGGTCGAGTCGCGGCCGATGCTCATTGGCGGCACCAACAGCTCGCCCGTGGCGGGTATCAACTTGACGAGCGCCGAGCTGGCCCAGATTTTCACGACGTCGGACGGCACGCTCACGATTGGCGATGCAAACCAGATGGGCAACATCACGTTCTCTACCGCCACGCCGGCCACCACGCCCGGCGCGGCTCTGGATGTTGTTCAGTCCACGGTCGGCGCCGGCCAAATCATTCTGGATGAAGGCGGTAGCGGCGATACGGCACTCAATGGCAATGGCGGTACGGTCACGCTTTCGGCCGGCACCGGCGGCGTGCAAGCGAGCCTGTTAAGCGCGGGCTTGCCTTTGGCGACGGCGGGATTTACGGCCGCCGGCCCGCTGAACCTCTCGCTTGGCTTTGCCCCCACGGCCGGAATGCAGCTCACGGTCGTGGACAACACGGCTGCCGCGGACGATGCGATTAATGGCGCGTTCAGCAATCTGCCGCAAGGCGGAACTTACACGGCGAGCTACCTCGGCACGTCGTACACCTTCCAGGCCAACTATGCTGGCGGCGACGGCAACGATCTGGTGTTGACCGAGCTGCAATCTTCAGGGGCTGCCGTGATTGGCGCCTACGTCAGCGGCACGGCCTGGTTGACGACGACGTATCTGAACCTGCTCGACTCGGCCGGTTTGGGCAGTTCGGCCGCGGCTGATCAGGGATTTGGGCTGGCCAGCGGCGCCGATCAGTTGGCGACGCTGGGTTGGACCAACATCGATCAGATTTCGATCGCCTTCGGCGAACCGGTGAGTGTCTCGCAGAGCAGCTTGACGCTCTACAACTCGGCCAATACAGCCACTGCCGCCTCGGGCTTCAGCTACAACAGCGCGGCCAATATCGCCACCTGGCAGTTCGCCACGCCGCTGGTCGCCGGCAAGTACGTGATGAACCTGGCCGCCAACTCGGTGACCGATTCCAACAGCCAGGAACTGGACGGCGCGTGGACCACCGGCGTCAGCACGTTTGCGGCCGGCTCGGGCAATGGCACGCCCGGCGGCGATTTTAATTTCTACTTCGACGTGCTGCCCGGCGACGTCAACCACAGCGGCACGGTGACCAACAGCGACGTGCTGCTCACCAAGCTGCAAGTCGGCGCGGTAGCCAATTCGAGCAATTACTTAGACGACGTGAACGGCGCCAGCAATATCACCAACAGCGACGTGTTGCTCGAGAAGCTGCAAGTCGGCAGCAATATCAACACCTTTTCGTCCCCGCCATTGCCACCACAATCTGCCCCGAACTCAGCCCCGGCGATCTCGCTGCTCAGCTCATCGGCGCCGGCATTCGTGCCAGACGACAGCCAGGCCGACAGCTCGGTAGCCATTACTGGACCGGCTGCCGCGGTTGTGGTTCCCACGCTCGCGCCGGCCGACGCCAGCGTAACGCCCGACGACGCGTCCGACATTGTGTTCACCGATAGTGTCGTCTCTACCGCAGCCCAAGCACCGGCCATTCAGCCAGCTTTAGTAGACGCGGTGCCGTCGGCGCCCATCTCGTCCGCTTCGTCGACGCTGATCGTGTCTGCGCTGGCAACGGTCTCGCTGCCGGCTTCGCCCGTGGCGACGGTGATGGCAGAGCCGGCGCCCTCGACTTTGCCGACCGACCCATCGCCGGCTGCGTTGCCCATCGCGCCGCTCCCGTCCGCGTTCAAATCGGCCGCGCCCGCCGCGCCGGCGGCAGTGACCGACGACACCTTGGCATTGGTGCTCGAGAGCCTAGGCCTGGCCGCATCGCCCGTGGTATTCACGCCGGCCGACGACGTGGCCGACAACGCCGCGCCCACGTCACTGCCGCCCGCCCTCGCGGCCGGCCGCGCACTTCCAGCGAGCATGCTGGCGTGGGACGAAGTTTTCTCGACCCACTCGGACGAACTGGCCGAAGAGTTCGCAGCCCAGAGCTTCGATCTCGCTGCCCGGCCCGCAGCATTGACAACGCCGGCCGGCGCGGCCAGATGGATTTAAACGTCAAACCGCCAGTATGCTGGGCAAAGGCCTGCGTGGGATGGTCGGAAGCCTCACGGCTTCCGCTACCGGGGCATGGTTTCCGGCGCGGGGCGGCGCTAGAGGTGCAAGGCGGTCGAAAGGCGTGGCAGCGGGCGCTTTTTCGCCGGCCGAAAGGCGGAATTAGTTATTTGACTGCCCTGTAAACCACGCTTACGATGGGTGGATACCCCAGACCTCGGAGCCGGCGCACCAGGTGCGCAACGACACCGGCAATCGTGTGTCGCAAGTCTTTGTTAATAAACAGGTTAGATTTCTTGCGACGGCGGACTGAGGGGCTGGCCGCTGCCGGGGTTAGCCGGCCACCCGAGTCGCTGAGGACTTGGCCACTGGGCTCGATCTGGGCCCGCCGAAAGAACTTGGTTTACCTGCTATGAGCTATCGACGCCGACGCAGCCCGTTGGAATTCATTTTCCGCACGGTCCACCAGTTTGCCGGGGCTGTCGGGCAGTTGTTGTACGCGGCCTGCGTGCCGTTTCTGATGCTCGCCGACCTCTGGTCGTCGCTGCTGCACAATGGCGGCCGATCATTGCGTCAGGTCGGCCGGGTGAACTGGCTGCGGCTGTTGCTGTCTTATATCCGGCTGCCGTTCTTCGAGCTGTTGCGGGCGTCGCGCTGGATGTTCGCCAGCGTGATCGGCTGGTGGCCGCGGGCTCGGCTGATCCACTTGCTGCAAGGCTCGCCGGCGATTCTGATCCTGCTGCTGACGGGATTGCCGCTGGTCATTGCCAATGGCAAAGAAGCGAGCAGGTATGCGATTGCGGCCACGGAAGCGGAACGCGACCGCGACTTCGAAAAGGCAGAGTTGTACTTCCGGGCGATCGCGGAAAACGATCCGAACAACGAAGATTTTCGCTATCGCCTGGCACTGTCCGCGGAGGCCTTGGGCGACCATGAGCGGGCCCGCGCCATCATGACAAGTCTGGCCAGTCCGAAGCAGCAGGGATACCCGTTTGCGCATTTCTGGCTTGCCGAGCAACTGTTGTATTCCAATCGCAGCACGGAGGCGGTGGCTGAGGCCGAAGCCCATTTAAAGCGGGCCATTCAGGGCGCGCCGAATTTTGCCGAAGCGCATCAGGAACTCGGTGTCCGATACCTGGCGGCCATGCGGCTGGACGAGGCCGAACCGCATCTGCTGAAGGCCGCCGAGGTGCGTCCCGAATTGTGGATCAATGTGGCCCGGCTGCGGGTGTTGCAGGGCCGGCGCGAGCAGGCGATCGTCGACGCGGAAAAGGCCCTGGACTACTATCGCACCCGGGCGGAAGGCAACCTGGACGACGTGCAATCGCGGCTGTTTTGGGCCGAATCGCTGGTATTTCTCGAACGCTTTAACGCCGCGGCCACCGTGTTGCTCGACGGCGCCAAGCTAAGTTCGGATAGCCGGTTTCCCCAAGCCATCAGCCGTGTTTATCTGATGTGGGCCGAAGTGCTGCGGGCCCGGCAGGGCGCTTCATCGCCTGCGCAGCAGCAGGTGCTGCTGGTGCGCTCGTTTCAGTTCAATCCGAAGAATCCGTTGCTCCTGCGCCGCCTGATGCGGGGATTGAGGGAAAACGGAGACGATTCGGCGCTGGTACGCTCGGTCTTGCGGGCGCTGTTGGGGCGAGGACAGGAATTGGCGATTATCGACTTGTTGCTGGCGGTCGACGCCGATACGCGCAATCAAACGTCGGCGGCCGACAATTACCTGGCCAAGGCGCGCGCCATCGACCCCAAGATCACGGCGCTGGCCAGCGAGTTGGCCGTGTCGTTCGTGGAAATCGACCCGCCGCTGACCGAAGATGCCTACTACCTGGTGAATCTGGGGCTGCGGGCCTGGGTGAATGACGCGGATTTGCGGTTTGCGCGCGGTTTTCTTTATTACCGCCGCGGTCTTTGGATTGAGTCCTTGATCGACTTGCAGGCGGCCTTGCCCAAGAAAACCGAAAGCGCGAACATGCACCGGCTGCTGGCTGACGTCTATCAGAAATTGGGCATGAGAGAGAAGGCCGAAGCCCATCTCGAGCGGATCACTGCCGCGCGATAACGCTGCGGCACGATAACGCTGCGGCACGATAACGCTCGCTGGCAGCAGCGACTCTTTGTCGGGGGCTCGGTCGTCCCCCGCGTTTCGCACTCCGCGGCATTTGCGCCTCCCCCGCGTTTATGCATCCACGGGGCCTGAGCCGTGCGTCCGTGACGATTTTGACGGTGCGAGGCAGAAAGGGCGGCAAATTCGTCGCCCGGACGCCGCGACGAGGGCTGACAACGGCTGCCAATTCGCTTGCCAAGCGAGCGTCCGGTGGACATGATAAGTGACAGCCACGTCGACACGCCCATGCTCTGCGAAACGGAAGGCTTGCTTGGCATTCGGGCATTGATTGGTTTCCTTATCGCAGCATTCGCCACGCCACGCTGAGACGGCGCGCCACTGCACCGGCGGCGAGGGGTTGCGCTGCAATCAAGATCTTCAAGCGGTTCAGACTCCAACGGGTTTCATTTCGCGCGGGGCAAACAATGCACATGTTTCATTCGTGGTCGGCCAGGCTGCTCGTCGTGTTGGGCATCGGCGCCGCTCTGCTCGTCTGGCGGCCGCTACCGGCCGAAGCGCAATTCGCGTTCGGCGGCGGCCAATCGGTGGGCGGTGTGAAGATCGATCCGGAAGGCTTGCTGAAAAACGCCACCGACGCGGACGCCGACAAACTGCTCGAATTGCGCAAGCTTGCGCTGCAAGAAATTCCCGGCGACCTGAAACGTCCGGCCACGCTCCGCAAAGTCTCGCTGCGCCGCCTCGAGGCCGCGCTCACCGCGCGGCAAGAGGCGGGCCAGTCGATGGAAGACGCCATGCGCTACCTGGCCGGATTGCAGCGCATCCGCTATGTGTTCGTGTATCCCGAGCAGAACGACATCGTCATTGCCGGATACGCCGAGAGCTGGAAGCTCGACCAGCGCGGCAACGTGGTCGGCGCGTCCACCGGTCGGGCCGTCATGCTGCTGGACGATCTGGTCGTGGCGCTGCGCACCGTGCGGGCCGGCGCCGGCGAGATTAGCTGCTCGATCGATCCCACGCAGGAAGGCCTGGCCCGGCTACAAGAATACGCCGCCAAGATGCAAGGCATCGACGACCCGCAGCGCGAAGCGCAAACCATCGAGCAACTGCTGGGACAGCAAACGATCTCGATCACCGGCGTGGCGCCGACCACGCATTTTGCCCGCGTGATGGTCGCGGCCGATTACCGGATGAAGCGGCTGGGCATGAAGCTCGATCCGCCGCCGATCCCGGGACTGCCCAGCTACATCGACATGATCCGCCCCAGCGGCCGCGGCATGCAAGCCATGACGCCGCGCTGGTGGATGGTGCCCAGCTACGATCCGCTGATGACCGACGCCGACGGCCTGGCCTGGGAAATTCGCGGGGCCAGCGTCAAGGCGCTCACCGAAGAAACGCTGTTCGGCAAGTCGGGTTCGAAGTCGAAAGCCACGAAGGTCAATCCCGTGGCGCAGGCCTGGGCCAACAATTTTTCGTCCCGCTACGTCGACCTGGCGCTCAAAGATCCGATCTTCGCTCAGTTGCGCAATTGCATGGACCTGGCCGTGTTGGCGGCACTGGTGGTCAAGCAGGATCTCACGGGCAAGTCCGGCTATCACATGCCGCTATGGCTGAACGACGTGAACCTGCCGGTGGCCGACCTGAACGTTCCGCGCACGACCGACACGCAAGTCAGTCTTGGCCGGAAGGCCAACTACTGGGTCGTGACCGCTTCCGGCGGAGTCCAACTCGAGCTAGGGCCGCTCGTCAGCTCGACGCAGAAAAGCGATCAGCTCGCCCCCGCCCGCGAGCAGGCCAACCGCCCCGCCGACAGTCAAAACTGGTGGTGGGATTAAGCGGCCAGGCACGGGCGCTGCCCAGTTGCGCTGCTGGCGCCCGCGCTAACCCTTCTCCCCCTGGGAGAAGGTGGCCGAAGGCCGGATGAGGGTGGAGCACGCGCGGCTGTCCCCCATTCATCATTTCTCCTTCATCATTTCCTCCTCACTTCCAGTCGCCCGACAGCACGAAGGCGGCCCAGAAATAAGGCGGGAGGCGCTTGTCGGCGCTCGGGGGATCTCCCTCCGTCACCAGCCCGCGGCTGGTCCCCTCGCGCAGCATCCACAGTTGTGCCTCGCGCAGCGCTTCGAGTTTGGTCATTCGCGGCTGGTTGGGCGCCGCCTGCCACAGGTTCTTGTAAAACCGCTCCATGAGCAAGCGCGTGGCCTGGTCGGGCACCTTCCAGAGGCTGGCCACCACGGTGCGGGCCCCGGCCGCCTGGAACGCGCGCTGCAAACCCAACAGCCCTTCGCCGCCGGCCACGTTGCCCAAGCCCGTCTCGCAGGCCGAGAGCACGGCCAACTGCACGCCGCGCAGGTCGAGCGTGCCGACTTCCTCGGCCGTCAAGTAGCCGTTGTCGCCCTGCGGCTGCGGGTGGTTGGCTCCGGCCAGCACCAGGCCCGACAGCAGCCCCGGGTGATAGCGCGACACGCTTTGGCTCGTGATGAGCTTGTCGGTTCCGCTACGGGGAGCGTCCAACTGCTGCTCGAGCGCCGAGTGGAACTTGGAGCTGGCAAAAAAGCCGTGCGTGGCCAGGTGCAGATAGCGATGCCCGGCGGCCTCAAGGCACACTGCGGCGGTCGTGGCCTCGGCCTTGGAGAGCGTTTTGATCCGCTGGGGATCGAACTTGCTGTCTTTATACAAGCGTTCGAGCATGGCCAGCTCGCCCAGTGTGCCGTCCAGCGGCGGCCACGGATTGTCGCTGGCGTCGCGCGCCAGCCCGCGATCGAATTGGGCGAAGTTGTTGCTGGGCGTCTTGGGCTTCAGCGGCGGTTGGGCCAGCGCGGCCGGCGAGGGGATGACCGCCAGCGGCCAATCTTCCAGCAGATAATGGTCCGGCTGTTTGCCGGGCAAGGCGTCGAAGGGCAGTCGGCCCAGCGGCCCGTCGGGCGAAAGCAGCACGAGTTTGACTTCAGTGCCGGCCAGCAGCGTTTCCACCGGCTGCCACACCCGCTCGCGCAGCAATTTTCCCGCCACTTGTGCCTCGCTCGATCGGCCGAAATCGCCGTCGGTCTTCCCACGCCAGCGGTCGATCGCTTCGCCGACCGGGCCGCTTTCGCCCAGGCATACCAGCCGGATCGGCCCATCATGCCGCACGACGAACGCGGCCAACTGCCGCTTCCATGTTGGCTTGCCGCCCCTCTTTTCCGGCGCGAGCCGCTGCCAGTATTCCACGAAATCCACCAGCGCCGCCTCGGGCAGCAACGCCTGTTGCAGTTCCGCGACCGCCGGAGCGCGGGCCGCCGCCGCGAACGCCGCGCTCTGGTGCGCCAGCTCGCGCTCCAACTGTTCTTTCCGGGCCGACAGCTCGGCCAACTGCTGCCGGGTGGAGTCTCGTTTTTCCGGTGCGGGCACGGTCAGAGCCAGCCGTGCCAGCCGCGCGGTGACTTGCTCCAACTCGGTGAACGTGGGCTTCAGTTCCGGCCGATCCACAAGCGCATGCTGCCGCCATTGCTGCCGCAGCACGAGCCCTTTCCACTGGAGCCAGAAGGGATACACCCGATCACCGTCCGTGCCGTGCCGCGCTTCCAGCGCCAAGTAGCTGTCCACCATAAATCGCACGCTGGCTGCATGGGCCAGTTGCTGCCGCTGCGACTCTCCCAAGAAACTCTGCTGGAGACTGTTAAGCGTCACCGTGGCCGCCTGGCGGTAGAGTGGCTCGGCCCGGGCGTAGTCGCCCAGGCTGTTGTACAGGAAGGCCAGGTTGTTCAGGCTCGAGGCATAGTCGGGGTGCGCTTCGCCCAGGGATTTCTGACGAATTTCCAATGCCTGCCGAAAGAGCGGCTCGGCCCGGGCGTAGTCGCCCAGGCTGTAATAAAGAGTGGCTAGGCTTTCGAGGCTCGAGGCGTAGTCGGGGTGCGCTTCGCCGAGGGATTTCCGGCGAATTTCCAATGCCTGCCGATAGAGCGGCTCGGCCCGAGCGTAGTCGCCCATGCGCTTGCACAGTCCGGCCAGGTTGTTCAGGCTCACGGCGTAGTCGGGATGCGTTTCACCTATAGGGCTTTCTTGCGGATTTCCATTGCCTGGCGATAGAGCGGCTCGGCCCGCGCGTAGTCGCCCATGATGTGGTACAGCGAGGCCAGGTTGTTCAGGCTCTGGGCGTAGTCGGGATGCGCTTCGCCCAAAGCGTTCTTGCGGATCTCCGTTGCTTGGCGATAGAGCGGCCCGGCCCGCGCGTAGTCGCCCATCGCACGGTACAGCTCGGCCAGGTTGTTCAGGCTCGTGGCGTAGTCGGGGTGCGACCTGCCGAGGAGGCGAAGGCGGCTGACGCGGCACGTCTCAGCCAGCTCGATCGCGACCTGGTAATGCCCCTCGCCAATGAGCCGGACCAGCTTGCTATTGGCCCGCTCCGCTTCGAGAATATCTTGGCGGTCTTGCGGGCCGAGTTTCGCCAGCAGCCGAGCCTGCTCGACTTGGAGCCGAGCATCGGTCACCTTCCAATGCCCGGCACCGAACACGACGGTGCGGGTTTCGAGCGCTTCCCGGAACCGCTTCTCGGCCTGGGAAAAATTCTCGCGTTCAAGTTCGCGCTCTCCCAACCAATCGAGCGAAAAGGCCAGGTCGTCGGTGAGTCGCCGATAAAGCTCGCGCTCGATGGCCAGCATCTTTTCGCCGGCCGCAATCGCATCGGCAGTTTGGCCTGCCCCGAGCAACTGCTGGGCCAGCACCCACAGCCGATTGCGCTCGGCAAGTCTTGCTGCTTGGGTCGCATCGGCTGCCGGTGCTTGAGCCGCGAGTGGCGAAGCCGACAGGGTTCCCAGAGCCCAAGCGAGCACGCCCGCCGCGATGAATTTGCGCGTCATGCAATCGGTCCCCGTTGCGCGTGGCTTCGGCCGTGCTGCGTTCAGCGTGCGGCCGAGATGATTCTCTCACGATAACGCTGGGTCTGAGTGCCCGGCAAGCATCTTTCGCGCGGCGATCGACCGTGGTAACGGAATTGCTCCGTCCTGGCTCAAAAGCGCGACCCCAGAAGTCTCACGACTTCCGCTACGGGAAGCAACGCGCAACACCCTCATCCGGCCTTCGGCCACCTTCTCCCAGGGGGAGAAGGACGCGCTGACGTCGCCTGACTGGCGACTGCGCAGCCGTCGTCAGGCCAGCAGCTTAGTCAGGACTTGGCCGCTGACGTCGGTGAGGCGGAACTCGCGGCCTTGATATTTAAAGGTTAGCCGCTCGTGGTCGAGGCCGAGCAGGTGCAAGGCGGTGGCGTTGATGTCGTGCACGTGCACGGCGTCTTCTTCGGGACTGAAACCGAAGTCGTCGGTCCGGCCCAGCGAGACGCCGGGCTTGATGCCGCCGCCGGCCATCCACATCGTGTAAGCGTCCTTGTGATGATCGCGGCCCGGCGCGGTCTTCTTGCCGTCGCCGTCGGCGCCTTGCCGCAGCGGCGTGCGGCCGAACTCGGCGCCCCAAATCACGAGCGTGTCGTCGAGCAGCCCGCGCTGGTCCAGGTCCTTGATCAGGCCGGCCATGGCGCGATCGGTCTGCTGGCATTTGCTGGCCAGCCCCTTGGCCAGGTTGCCGTGGTGGTCCCAGTCGGCATCGTAGAGTTCGACGATCCGCACGCCGCGCTCGACCAGCCGGCGAGCGAGCAGGCAGTTGTTGGCGAACGACGCCTGGCCCGGCTTCGCGCCGTACAGATCGAGCGTGGCTTTCGACTCTTGCTCGAGCTCGATCAGGTCGGGCAGCGAAGTCTGCATGCGGAAGGCCATCTCGTACTGGGTGATGCGCGTGGCGATTTCCGGATCGTGGACGCTGGCCAGTTGGCGGCGGTTCAGCTCGCCCACGGCGTCGAGAATGCGGCGGCGGTCGGCGGGCGCCTGGCCCGGCGGGTTGCTGAGAAACAGCACCGGATCGCCGGCCGAGCGGAACTGCACGCCTTGATACACGCTAGGCAAAAAGCCATTGGACCAGAGCGACGTGCCGGCACCGCCCAACGGGCCCGAGAGCATCACCACGTAGGCCGGCAGATCCTGATTCTCGGTGCCGAGGCCATAGGTGAGCCACGAGCCGAAGCTAGGCCGGCCGCCGCGGCCGAAGCCGGTGTGCAGAAACATCTGTGCCGGCGCGTGGTTGATTTCTTCGGTATGCACAGTGCGAACCACGGCCAGTTGATCGGCCACGCCGGCCAGGTGCGGCAGGAGCTCGGACATGCTCTGCCCGCTTTGGCCGTGCTTGGCGAATTTGAACGGCGAGCCGGCCAGCGACATCTTGCCGCCGATGAAGGCGAACCGCCGCCCCTTGAGCAGCGACTCGGGACAAGGCTGGCCGTCGCGTTTGGCCAGCTCGGGCTTATGGTCGAACAAGTCGAGCTGCGACGGCGCGCCGATCATGTGCAGATAGATGACGCGCTTGGCGCGCGGCGCGAACATCGGCTTGCGGGCCGCCAGCGGATCGGCCGGCGCGGCCGAACTCGACTTCTCGCCCAAGAGCGAAGCCAAGGCCGCGGCGCCCAGGCACAAACCGCTGCGTCCCAAAAAATATCGCCGGCTCTCGCCGGGTGCGGGGAGTCGTTCAGCAGGCATAGTCATTGGTCCGTTGTCCGTTGTCTTATTTATCTTCTTCTTTGTCTTCTTTTATCTTCTTTGCGCTCTTTGGGATCTTCTGTTCAATCTCTTTGTAATTTCGCTCATCAGCCCCGGTTGATCGTTTCGTCGAGGTTCAAGATGGCAGTCGCCGTCGCGTACCAGGCCGCGAATTCATCGGCTGCCACGCCGGGCGGAAGCTTGAGCTTGCCGATCAACTCGCGCGCGGCAGTCGGATTTGCTTTGGCGGCCGCCCGTTGGGCGTCCCACAACTTGTGCAGCACGGCCACTTCGGCCGAATCGGGCGTGCGCGCCACGGCCAGCTGAAACAGGTACGCCAGCCGCGCATCGACGGTGTCGTCTTTCTCCCCTCGCCCCTTGTGGGAGAGGGGCCGGGGGTGAGGGGGCGCGTCGATTAGCACTCGCCGGGCCAGGCCCAGCGCGGCTTCGACATACACCGGGTCGTTCAGCAGGGTGAGCGCTTGCAGCGGCGTGTTGGAACGCGGCCGCTTGACGCGGCAGGCCAGCCGGGCGTTGGCGTCAAAGTTGACGAAGCTCGGATACGGAGCCGCCCGCTTGAGCACCACGTACAGACCACGCCGATACTGCTGCTCGCCGGGACTGACAATGTAATCGACCTTCTGCCCGCCGACTTTGACCCACAGCCCGTCGGGTTGAAACGGCCGCACCGGCGCTCCCCCCTGCTCCAAGCTCAACAGGCCGGCGATCGACAGCGCGCTATCGCGAATCGCCTCGGCGTCGAGCCGGAACCGGGCAGCGCGGGCATAGAGCAAGTTCTGATCGTCGCGCGCCGCCAACTCGGGCGACAGCGTCGAGGTTTGCCGGTATGTCGCCGACAGCACGATCGTGCGCAGCAGCTTCTTGAGCGACCAGCCGTTGTCGATGTACTCGGTGGCCAGCCAATCGAGCAGCTCGGGATGCGTGGGCGGCTGGCCCTTGATGCCAAAATCTTCGGGCGTGGTCACGATGCCATGGCCGAACAATTCGGCCCACCAGCGATTCACGGTGACCCGGGCCACCAGCGGATGATTCGGCTGCACGAGCCAGCGGGCCAGCGCCAGACGATTGCGCTCGCTGGGTGTCACGGTCATCGGCGGCAACACGGCCGGCGTGGACGGTTCGACCGCGTCGCCGGGATTGCGGAAGTCTCCGCGCATGAAGACCGCACTGGCGCGCGGCTTGTCCAGTTCGCTCATGACAAGCGTTGTCGGCGGCTTGAGTTTCGCCAGCTTTTGTTGAGTCTGCGTGCGCGCGTCCTGCAGCTCGCGATATTTTGTGTCCTGGTCGAGTTGGAACTTGGCGAGCGCTTTGGCCTGCTCGGGCGTGCGCTTTTTGGCCGGGATGGCCAGCGCCTTGACCACGGCCGCGGGCGTGGAGTTCGGATCCGGCCGCACGAGCGCCGTCAGCCGCAAGCGGCCGATGGTGCGCCCGGCCCCGTGGTTCTGCTCGAGCGTCACGGTCAGCTTGGTGCCGCCGGCAAAGCCGATCGGTTCGGCCGTTTCGAAGATGGCCCAGTGGGGCGCGTGAAATTTGGGTGCGATGGCCCACGCGGTTTTGGGCGAATCGTCGATCGCGCCGGCAGGCTCGAAATTCTTCTGCGAGAAATCGGCCTTCGCTTGCCGGAACTTGACGGGCTGCGCCTTGCCGCCGCTTTTGGGTGCCGCGGTCACCTCGAACGACTGCAAGACAAAGTTCGGCCGGTTGGCGTCGCCCCGCCCTGGCCCGCTGCCGGGCAGCGAGGGGTCGGTTAGCGCTTCGAGCTTGATGGCCCGAATGCCGGTGAGCGTGGTGGCGGCCTCGACGGTGTAGGTGTCGCGGTCGGGCGTTTCGCCGCTGACGAGCACGGACTTGTCCGGCAGGATTTCGCTGGCGCTTCCGGCCAGCGAGTCGAAGTCGAGAATTTCCAAGACTTGTTCCTGCGGCTGACTGCTCAGATGGCCCGACAGTTCGTGCTCCCAGGCATCGGCCGTCTTGTGCAGCTCGGTTGCGCGCGTTGCCAATTGACGGTCGAGTTCGGCCAGCTCGGCTGCGAGCGGCTTGCGCTTCGCTTCCAACTCGGGATCCGCCACGTTCATCGTCGGCCCGCGAAAGGCGATCGAGCCGGGCACCTTGGGGTTGTTGCGATCGGCCTCGAGCGCGGTGTTGTTGAAGAAGGCGAACAGGCCGTAATAATCGCGGGCCGAGAACGGATCGTACTTGTGGTCGTGGCATTGGCAGCATTCCAGCGTCGAGCCCAGCCAGATCATGCCGAGCGTGTTCACGCGATCAAGCACCTGGTTGACGCGGGTTTCCTCGGGATCGCTGCCGGCCTCGACGTTGGTCGGCGCATTGCGGCCAAAGCCGGTGGCGATCTTTTGCGACTCGGTGGCACCGGGCAGCAAATCGCCGGCAAGCTGCTCGATCGTGAACTGATTGAACGGCATGTCGCGGTTGAAGGCGTCGACCACCCAATCGCGATAGGCCCAAATGTCGCGCAGGTCGTCCCGCTGAAAACCATGACTGTCGGCATAGCGGGCCGCATCGAGCCAGGGCCGCGCCCAGCGCACGCCGAACTGCTGGGAGGCCAGCAGCCGGTCGACCAGCCTTTCATAGGCTTGCGGGTGCTGATCGCCGACAAAGGCCGCGACTTCGGCCGGCGTCGGCGGCAGGCCTATAAGATCTAAGGACAAGCGGCGGATGAGCGTTGCCCGATCGGCTTCGGGCGAGGGGTGCAGGCCGGCACGCTGGAGCCGGGCCAGCACCAGCGCATCGATGGGCGAACGCACCCAGGCGCGTTGCTGAGAATTGTTCGAAAGCTTGGGCACCTTCGGCCGAACAGGCCGGACGTAGGCCCAATGCGTGGCCGACTGCACGTGGTCGGGCCACACGGCGCCTTGGCGAATCCAAGTGCGGATCAACTCGATTTCGGCTGCCGCCAAGGGCGCGCCGCGCGAAGGCATGATCTCGTCGTCGCCGGCCGGCCGGCTGATGCGCCGCACCAGTTCGCTCGAGTCCGGTTTGCCAGACACGATCACCGGGCCGCTCGCGCCGCCGGCAAGGGCCTTTTCGCGCACGTCGAGCCGCAGCTCGCCTTCGGTGCGCTTGGCGCTATGGCATTCCAGGCACGAGCGCTTGAGCAGCGGATTGATATCGCGGGCAAAGTCCACGCGTGCCGGGTCGGTTTCTGCCGACCAGGCCAGGGGCGCAGCGGTGCCCAGGAGCAGGATTGCC
Source organism: Pirellulales bacterium (assembly GCA_036268995.1). Taxonomy (GTDB): domain Bacteria; phylum Planctomycetota; class Planctomycetia; order Pirellulales; family PNKZ01; genus DATATB01. Next base: position 95,255 of record DATATB010000114.1, read on the forward strand.
GGCAGCGAGAGGAACCAATAGCAGCGGCCTGGTCGCATGAGAATTTCAGCAAAGACGGGCCACGCAGGGTCGGCCCATTGGCGGGGAAGGATCGAGTGGCGAGGCGTGAAACGGGTCGGATGAGTCGCCGGGCAAGGCGCCCGCGGTTTGCCCGCGACCGTCGCCATTCAAGTTAGCGTTCTCAAGCAGAGAAGTCACGAGTTTTTTGACGCCGCTGGCGACGTCCGGGTGGGCGTCTCGGAAGTAGGTGGAAACGACTACGCCCGAGGCGGCGCCTTGCCGCCATTTATTTTCTGTAGCCCAGTCCCTTCAGGGCTGGGCTTACGATCGGCGACCGGAATCACGCCTTCCCGCTGCGATGCGGCCGACGGCCGCATCGCAGCGGGAAGGAGCTTTGCGCGACCGGTTGGTCCCAGCGCTGAAGGGCCGGGCCACGGAAAACGCTGCCTTGCGCCACCTACTTGCGCCACCTACAAATTCGACGCTCTCGCCGTGACGCTCGGAGCGCGACGCGAGTAGGGAAAAACGCGGAAGCTGGGTAATCACGATATGGATAGTCATCTTAGTGATCTATCGTGTCCGGCAGCAATAATCCCGACCGGCAAGGCTCGCTTCGCGAGGCGCGAACCATCAAAATACGTACATGCGTTGTTTTATCATAACTAAATATATTTAACTTGCGGTTTTTACTTGCATCAGCCCCCAAGTGCCAGCAAAATCCCCCATATGCCATATTGTCGCACTTATTCGCACACTTCTGGTCCCAAGTGAGGTATTCCCCTCACTGATTGCGTAGATACGGCAGACATAATGTCGCGGGTCGCACCCGCCGTAGAAGTTATACCGGTCTCGTCTGAATTCTCGACGGCGCAAGTTCTTTGCGTCGCCGAGTGAGTTGGTTGAAGCAAGGCTACGAAGGCCTGGCGGTACGCGCTTAAGGCAAGGGCGCAGCCAAGGTCATGGAGGCGGATGGATGGCAACTGTCGATTGCCGTGGCCACATCTCAACGCATCGCAACGCGCGCAATTCATGCTTTTCGCGCTTGGGCAAATTATTGGACGAGGCCCGCCGCCGTCCCGCTGATCACTGCGTGTCAACGGGCTAAAGCGGATCGGGCTTGGTGCAAGGGGCGGAAGACCAGTGCTAACGAAATCGCGCGAAAGCGTTCACGCCGGGGTGTCTCGTATGCTGCGTGTGAAGTATTGGAAACGGAAGTTCAAGACTTGGGTCACGTACGCGGCAATCGCCGCCATGCTCATGTCCAGCGCTCCGGCGCGCGGCCTGGCCGCGAGCACGAACTGGACCGGCACTGCCGGCGATGGCAACTGGAACAATGCGGCGAACTGGAGCAATGGCGTGCCAGGCGCCGCCGACTCGGCCTTCTTCAATGGCGCCAGCACCGGCACGACCACGATCAACGTCGCGTCCGCCTCGGCCTTCACCAATCTGCTGTTCGATACGACCGGCGGCGGATTGGGCAGCTTCACCATCGGCGGCAACTCGCTGGCGCTCTCCAGCGGCGGCACGATCTCGATCAATAACCTGGGAAGCTTCTCGGGCACCGAAACCATCAACAACAACCTCTCGCTCGCCGGCAACTACACGTTTGCCAACAACAACTCTGGCGGCTCGCTGGTCTTCGGCGGCGGCATCTCGACGACCGCAACGACGGGCACCAGCACGCTTGCGCTGGGCGGCATCGGCGTCGGCTCGATCAGCGGCCTGATCAGCGACGGCGGCGCCGGCGGCCTGGTGGCGCTGAACGTCACGGGCGACGGCACCTGGACGCTCGGCAACGCGGCCAACTCGTACTCCGGCGGCACCACGATCAATGGCGGCACGCTGGCCATCAGCGCGGCGGGCGATCTGGGCACGGGCAGTCTGACGATCAACAACAACGCCACGCTGGCCTTTGCTCCGACTTCGTTCTCGGGCACCACGACGCCGAGCATGGTCTACACGCCCGGCATCACGCTGGGTGGGACCGGCGTGCTGGGCGGCACGTTCGACGTGGCGCTGGGCGCGGTCGAAACGCTGTCGGGGGTCATCACCGGCAGCAGCCTGACCAAGACCGATTTCGGCTCGTTGGTGCTGACGAACAGCAACGCGCTCACCGGCCTGATCAACGTCGATGGCGGTTCGCTCGTGGTTACCAGCGCCGCTGCGCTGGGCGCCGCGGGCAGCGCCACCAATTCGACGGCTTACAGCATTGCCGTCAACGGCGCGGCGACCGCCGGATTCCCGAATACGGGCGGCGGCACGTTGGTCCTGGCCGGTGGCCAGGCAACCAGCCAAAACATCACGCTCACCAGCAACATCTATTTCAGCGGCGACGGAAACAGCGCGATCAACGGCGTGATCGACGGCTCGTCACTCACCAGCATCGGCAACAATGCGCTCACCGGCACCATCACGCTGGCCACCGACGGCTCGCTCGGCGGCACCACCGCCAACGGCATCGCTTCGTCTTTCGGCAACCTGACGCTCGGCACCGCCGGCAGCAACGTGTACATCGAAAACGCCAGCACCACGCAAATCGACCAGTGGCTCACCGGCAACGGCAACATCACCATCGCCGGCAATATCACCGGCAATGCGCGGCTGCGCGCCAACACGCACGGCACGGTGATCCTGTCAGGCAACAACTCGGGCACCTGGGGGACGGGCGCGACTACGGGCGGTGGCGGCATCATCGCCCAAAGCGGCTTCGTGCAGCTCTCCAGCGCCGCGAATTTGGGTGCCCCGATGAGCAACAACGAGAACTTATTCTTCGACGCCGGCACGGTCGCAATCCGCAGCGATCCCAACGGCAGCAGCCTCGCGAATCCCTCCGGCACGCTCAGCGCGGGCGCCGTGGGCAGCGTCACCGACGTCGGCGGTTTCTCCACCACGGGCGAATACCTGGGCTTCGCCGGGACCAGCCCGCTGTTTCTCGACCGGGCCGTGGGCGGGTCGGGCTTGAATGGCACCGTGCAGTTCACCAATTTCACTTGGATCGCCAACACCAGCCTCTCGGTCAGCGGCCTGGACGGCTACGGGGTCAGCATCGGCACGCTCGGCAATACGTTCGATGTCTCGGGCACGAGCGCCGTCTCGATCACCAACACCAGCAGCGGACTGGTGAATATCAATGAATCGATGCGATTCGGCCAAAGCACCACCAACCGCATCTTGACCGTTGCCGCTAGCGGCGACGTCACGATCCAAGGCAATTTGCTCAGCAATACGGGCGCCGCCACGTTCCTGGGCGCGATGACCAAGACTGGCACCGGCACGCTGACCGTGGCGGGGTTGGGCGGCGGCAGCGATCCTCCGGCCGGCGCCGTCAACGTCAATGTGGGCACGCTGGCGATCAACGCCTTTGAGGGCCTCAACACCGACGTCCTGAATCTCGGCGTGCCTTCAGGCACGACGATTACCGCCGGGGCGCTGAACTTTCTGGGCATTCCCGCCGGCGGTGGCATCACCAACGGCGAAACCACCACCACGATGATTAACCTGGCCTCGACGACGGGCAATGGCATCTTGCTGGCCAATCAAAATGGCTCTGCCTTGACCCTCGCCGGCCCGATCACGACCGGCGGCGTGGGGGCCAAGATCCTTTACTTGGGCGGCTCGAGCACGGCGGCCAACACGATTCAAGGCGTGATTCAGGACAGCACCGGCGGTGCCACTTCGCTTACCAAAATCGGCACCGGCACCTGGATCCTGGCTCCGCAAAGCTCTTTCTACAACAGCAACGGGCCCACGGGAGTCACCGCCACGGCAAACACCGCGTCGACGTTCATGGTGCCGGTCAGCAGCACGACCAATATTTTTCTGGGCGAGCCGGTGAGCGGCGCCGGAATTCCGAATGGGTCCGTGGTCGTTGCCATCAATCCGCTGGGCACGACCAACACGATCCAGCTCAGCGAACCCATCGGCGCGGTAGCGTCCGGCGTCGACCCGGTTACCCCGGGCGAAGCGCTGACCTTTGGAGCCGCGGTCTCGAACTTTACCGGCAACGTGATCATTTCCGGCGGCACGCTGGGCCTGCAAGCCACGACCACGACCTCGAACATCATCAACGACACCAGCACGATCACCTTCAACGCCGACCCGCTTACCGGCTCTGGCATTGCCGGAGGCACGCTGCAATATCAGGGGAATAGCGGCGGCAGCTCCGAGTTGGTTGGCCAGTTGATTCCGACTGCCGGAGCCAATGCCGTGCAGGTCACCGGCGGCGTCGGCGGCAGCGGCGGCGGCTCGATGCTGACCTTTGCGTCGCTCGGCACGCGCACTGCCGGAGCAACGCTCGATTTTCAGCCCGGCAGCGGCATCATTTCGTTCACCGCCGCGCCCACGGCGACCAATGGCGTGATCATTGGAAGCACGACGATTGCCTATGCCACGATCAACGGCACGAACTACGCCACCTACAGCGGAGGCATGGTGGCGCCTCCGACGTACGGGGCAACCGGCAGTTTCATCACGGGCTTGCCGGCCAGCGGCTCCGTTGCGGCGACCAACTACTTTTTGACCGGCAGTCAAACGACCACGGCCCTCGAAAGCGTCAACACGCTCAAGCTCACGGCTTCGGGTACCAGCACGCTGACGCTCTTCAACGGGATCATGACGCTGACCGAGCAAAGCGTGCTGTTCGACAATTCCAATGGGGCCTACACGATCGCAGCGGCCGGCTCGGCCAGCCAACTCGGCGCGGCCGCCAAAGAAACGGTGATCATCACCAATGGTTCCGGTCCGTCCAATGCACTGACCATCAACACGCTCATCGGCAGTACGACGGGCGCGCTGACCAAATCAGGCACGGGCACATTGATTGTCGGCGGCAACAACACCTACACCGGCAACACCGTCATCAACCAAGGCACGGTCCAGCTAGCGGGCGCGACCGCGACTTTGGGCGTCCCTGGCGCCGCTAATCTGATGAGCTTGCGGCAAGGCGCCACGCTGGACCTGAACGGCGCGGGTTCCGGGGGCGTGGTCAAGGTCGGCGGGCTGAGTGGCGCCGGCACCATCACCAACAGCGGCGGTGCCCTGGGGACCACGGCTTCGACCTTGCAAATCGGGTCCACCACGGCGGCCTCGGCTGTCGGCACGTTCACCGGCATTATCCAAAACGGCGGTACGCTCGGCAGCGGCGTGTTGAATGTCACCAAGGACACCACCGGCACGGAAGTCTTCGCGGGACTGAACACTTACACGGGCGTGACCACGCTGAATGCCGGCACTCTCTCGGTCACCTCGTTGGCCATTGGCGGCGTGGCCAGCGGCATCGGCGCCTCGAGCAGCGCGGCCAGCAACCTGGTGTTCAACGGCGGCATTCTGCAATACGAGGGCAACCAGGCTACTTACGAGACGCCGACGGCCACGCCCAGCGTTTCGACCGACCGCCAGTTCACGTTAGCCGGCAACGGCACGCTCGATTCGTCCGGCAGCTATGGAAACGTGCTCGCGACGACGGCCGTCGCCAACAACGCGGCCTTGGTCTTCAGCAGTACCGCACCGGTGACTTTCAGCGGCGCGACCTCTAAGACGCTGACGCTGCAGGGCAACTCGATCGCCGACAATCAACTGGCGGCGCAGTTGCCCGACAATCCCCTCGGCGGCACGCTGTCGGTCACCAAGGCCGGCGCCGGCACCTGGATTCTCAGCAATAACAATACTTACAGCGGCACCACGACCATCACCCTCGGCCAGCTCAATGCCGTCGATGGCGCGGGACTCCCGAGCACCAGCAACCTGAACATCGTCGGCGGCGTGCTAGAGAGCACCGGCACGTTCGTGCGCACCCTGGGCACCGGGGCCGGCCAGGTCCAATTCACCGGGATCACGACCGCTCTCGGCGGTTTTTCGGCCAGCACCGCGCCATTGGTCGTGGCCATCGGCGGGATGTCGACCCCCACGACGCTGGAATGGGGATTCACCCCGAACTTCTTAGGTAGCGGTGTCGCCCTGGCCCTAAACTCCGTTTCGGCGTTGTCCGAAGTGCAGCTCGTCAACAGTTTGAACCTGAACGCCACCGCGCAAACGATCACCGTCGCCGACAACACCAGCACCACCACCGATTTCGCCACGCTGCTGGGCGCCATCATCAACGGCCCCAGCTCGGGCACCGCCCTCACCAAGGGCGGCGCCGGTACTTTGGACCTGGCCAGCACCCAGAGCAGCTACACCGGCAATACGCTGGTTAACGGCGGCACGCTGGTCGTGAGCAGCATCGGCGGCAGCAGCTCATTGGCCAACGAGCCGAGCACCAGCAGCCTGGGCGCGAGTAACGTGTCGGCGGCCTCGCTCGGTGCG
>DATATB010000115.1:0-48899 GCA_036268995.1 Pirellulales bacterium
TTCTTGGCGATAAGCGGCAAGGGCTAGCGTCATGGCAATTTCACGCGTGGTGCGTTACAAGTGGCCAGATTCGTGGTAGAATAATGCAGCTCGGACTAACGGACTGCACGACCCGCGGAGGTGCGGAAGGATGAACTACGCGTTTCGACTGAAGGCTGCGGCATCCAAGGCGGCCAGGGCATTGCACGCTGACTATGGCCACTACATGCGTGACGGGTTAGCCGACTTCCTTTGGGACGGCTTCGCAGATGCTGATCCGCCACATCTGATCGCGGCCAAGGCCCTTGTTGCGCTATCGGATGATGTAGACGGCCAACTGGTGGCCGCCACGGCGGTGTTTTTCCTCACCGACTGCTGCCGTTCGCTGGGACCGACGGAACTCGACCCTTGCGCCAAAGAACTACAGGAAATCGTGGCGCGGGGCGGTAACGAAGAACAGTACCTGCAATGGGCCAGGAACTGGTTCTAGCTTGCCCACGCCTTCCTGATGGCGGCAGCAACGTCCCGAGCGTCGTTCTCAAACCGGTCGTATTCCGCGTCGGGAATAAGATCCAAGTAGATATTCATTTCCTCGCCGTTGGCAGTTTGGTGCCAAGCGCGGCGGTGACTTTCCTGGCTCACTTCAGCGGCAGTTCGTCCGTCGACCGCCGCGACCCCGGCTGCAATCGCTTCGGCGCTGCCGGTCGGGAGTTCGGCAAAGCAATGGTCGTTCTTCACGGCGAACTGAAACGACCTATATGGTTCGCAGCCAGTCTGTCGCGTCTCAAGTACGCCTGCGGCGAGCATCTCACCTAGAAGCCGATCGAACGAATCAATTCCGGGGCCGTTGGGCATATGGACGATCGGCCATGTCGACAGGAAGCTGCGCTGATGCTCGGCGAAATGGAGATGCGCGTGGTAGAAGGCCTTAAATAGGTTCGTCTTATTGTCAAAGGTGCCCCCGGCGGCGCGGATGATCTCGACGATTACCTGCTTTGCTTTGTCCTTGTCTTTGTGTTGCATGGTTTGCTCCCACATAGGTAAGCGGGAGAGTTTCCTGGGTGTGTCGATGTAACATCCATATTTTAAGGCACTTGCGCCGTTTTGTCAAATGCAGGTTCTTGATCGCCGCATTCGGAAAAAGCTAGTTTGCTCTTAGCTCCCGGCCAACAATAACTTACAGAAGTTGCGTAGCCCGATTGCCGGTCGCGAGCTAGCAGTTGGGGCTGGCCCCGCAGACAAACTCGTCGGGACTAGACGGCCGAGCGTTTGCACTATCAGCAATCCGAATCCAGAGCGCAATTCGACGATTCCGTGGACTCTAAGCTTCGGCCCAAAAGACCATCGCGCACCCAGGCTTACTCGTGGCATCCCCGAGGTTTAGCGGCTGCGGGCCAAGGGGTCAACCGCTGAATTGTCCGGATGCAAACTGTCACTTGGCAAACGGATCGTCGGCTTTGGCGGCGGGGGCTTCCGCGCCTTCGGCTGGTTCGGCGGCTGCGGCGGCAGGCTTTTTCTTCACGGGCGCGGCGTCGGGCTTTTTGGCCGCAGGAGCGTGGCTTAGCGGTTGCGACTGACCGGCTTCGTGAAAGCACGACAAGTAACCATTGGCACCGGCCAGGTATACGCGGTCGGTGTCGCGGTTCAGGTACTTGGTCGACAAAGCAATCGTGTCGTACAGCCCCTGTTGCGCGCCGGTGGCAATATCCAGCACGAGCATTTGCCCCAGCAAATCGGCCGCGTACACGCGGGTGGCACTGGCTGCCAGGAATTGCTTGACGCCGGGAGCAAACCATTGTTGGCTTCCCGACTCGGCCGCCAGTTTCCACATGCCGCCCGCATCAGACACGGTGTACAGTGAATCGCCGATGGCCACCGGCGGCTGCCGGCTCGGTCCGCCGAGCGAGAATTCCCAGATCTTGCCGCCGTGCAGCTCGTCGATGGCATAGACAAAGCCGTCCAACGACGTGAAGAAGACGCGCGGCGACCGATGCGCCAACCGGCCGACCACTGGACCGCCGGCGACAAACCGCACACGGTTGGTCGAGTTGGTCAGCGCGTCGATATACACGTTGCCGGAGCGGGTGCCCCACATCAATCGCGAATCCGATACTAGCGGCGGCGCTTCGGCCGCGCCATGACCAAAGAAAATGAGCGGCGCCCGATCGACGGCCGTCTTGGGCACGAGCATATAGACTTCCAAGGCTCCGCTCAGCATGGGCAAATACACCCGGTCGGCCGTGATGGCCGGCCCTGTGCTCGGGCTGCCTTTGAGCTGCTTGATCCATTGCACGCCGCCGGTCGAGCGGTCGAGAACGTACAGCGCGCTGCCGTTGGCCACCGCCACGTGCTGGCCAAAAGCGGCCACCGGCACGCTGGGCCACAGGGGATTGCCGACGATCACGGACCACAGGCTGCGGCCGGTCTCGGCGTCGATGGCTTCGACGTCGGCCCGATTGCTTTGCACAAATAGCGTGTTGCCCTGCAGGACCAGGTGGCTCAAACGAGCCCGGGAGCTATCGAGCCGGGCACGAGTCTGCCAGGCCTGGACCAGTGCGGTTTGGGCGGGTGTCGGTGGCGGCGGGGCCTTGGGCTGAGCCGCAGCGGCCGGCGCTGCGGCAGCGGCTGGCGGATCATCGGTGGCCGCGTCTTGGGCCACGGCCGGCAGGGCGGCCAAGAGGGTCAGGCACAATCCGACGAGAGCGGGCAACCGCGACATGGCAGCATCCGGTGAAAAGGGCGACCGACGAAAGGCGCAAGCGGCTCGCAAGGGCGGCTGGCCGCAATCCGGCCATCCCTCGATTCCACCCGCGAATTGGCCTCCCGACGGATAGCGGAGGGGGGCCGACCTTTCTATGATAACCACAGGCAAAGCCGGGGAACCAGGGAAAAAAACCGGTCCCGACGCGGGCCGCGCAGGAGCATCAGTGAGGCATTTTGGGACACTGAGCCAAGCGGCTGAAACCGCAATCGAGGAGTCGCTCGGCTATCTGAACCTGGCGGGCGGCTCGGCGGATGCCCGCTTTCTGGCGAATTTCAACGAGCTGCTGGCCGCCGTGGCCGATTGCCAGCCGTCTGGCCGCCCCTGGGAAACTCTGCGGGAACTGCTGGGGCAGCGGCTGACCGAGTTGCGGGGGCGTTCGGCGGCCCTGACCGATACGGCCCAGGCCGAAGCCGTGCTGGAATTGGCCTTCGACCGCCTGCTGCCGGCCTACCGCCGGTACCATCGCGATCTGCTCCAGCATCAAAGCGACGCGGCACTGTTCCAGCCGTTTTTTCTGGCCCGGGCCTGTGCGGCCGTGTTGCGGCAGGGTCCCCCCTGGACCGAGCACACGCGAATCGTGGCCGGCGCCATTGACGATTTGAACGACTTTCTGGGCTATCGGCCGGTAGCCGTGTTGCACACCCCCCAGCGGATCGAGCCCTATCCGCACGAATGGGTTGCCCCGCTGCCGCTGTTTATCCGGGGGGCGGGTCTCGTCGTCGGCCCCTACCATTCGCTGATCGAATGCGCCCTGTCGATCCTGAACCAATTGCCGCCCGAAATTTTGCGGCAGGCCTGGTTCGACCCGGCGTTGCTCGATGAGCTGGCCCAAGACCCTCGGGCGTATGATTTCGACCATCCAGTCAATAAGCGCCCCAACCATCAGTTTGGTCAGTGGGATCCGCACCTGCTCGATTTGCAAGGCCGGTATCGCCGCTTCGTGCTCCAAGGCGTAACGCTCGAGTTGATTTGGCAGCGGACCCAGGGATCCAGCAAGCTGCCGGCCGACGAGCGGCTGTTCGAGGCCGGGGCCGTGCTCGCGGGTGTCATTCTGATGGCCGCGGCCGTCGGCGGCCAATCGCCCGAAACGCACGATTCGGGCATGACGCTGGCCAAGCTCCTGCCGCTCATCGCGGCCTTTCGCGACCAGTTTTATCAGCACCTGCTCGATAAGACGACCGGACGCCACGGCGACCGGTTGCGGGCCGAAGCGGCCGCCCTGCGCCAGCCTTTTGGCGGCGCGCGGCAAGACCTGAACCAGCGGCTGGCCCGACTGCGGGCCACGCAGCTCCAGCACGTCCACCTGGCTCAACTGTTTGCCGGAATGGGCTATCCGCAGGCCAGCAGCCGGCAGGCGTCGATCGTCCCAGTGGCCTCGGCCCGCATGATCTGCGAAATCAGCGGCCGGCTGACGGGCGGCCATTTGGAGCTGGAGCGCGGGAACCTCGAAGCGGCCGTGGGGCGGCTGCCCGAAGTCGTGGAATTGTTGAAGCGGGCCATCGAGTGTGGGGCGCTGGTCGATCCGTGGAACATTCTCGGCTTCCAGGGGCAGTTCAGCTTGTTCGCGGCGCTGGAGAACAGCGTGCGCGACCATCGCGTGGACGTGCTGGTGCACCTGGTGCGCGAAATCTTCCGGTTGGCAGCCCGGCTCGAGGGCGAAGCGGCCGCGGCCGGTAAAACGGAATTGCAGCAGCAGATTCGCTCGCAGTTGGAGCAGTTGGCCCACTGGTGGGATCCGTTTGCCACCTGCGAGGTTTCGGGCGTCGAAGGCTTTTCGGGCAGCAAAGCCGCAGAGTCTTCCCGCGAAGTAGCTGCGGCCCTGGGCGCGTGGCACAAAGCGGGCGAAGCGGCCGGCGACATTGGCTTTTGGCGGCAGCACGTGGCTCGCTTCCGCTCGCCGAAGGCTTTTGCGCTGGCTGTCGGGGCCCTGTTGGACAAACCTGACTATGTGGCCTCGCGTGCGCTGTTGACCCAGTGGCTGGCACATAGCGAGCGGATACCGCTGGCGGCCGGCGGCTATTCGTTTCAGGGCCTTTCGCTGCGGTGGATGAGTGAGTTGCTGGGCGGTTGCCCGCGGGCCGAGCGAGCGGGCGAAAAGGCTTTTTGCGCTGACGGACAGGCCTGGCAGGAGGCCGTCAAGTTTTTCGATTACTTGGAAGCCAACGCTGACGTGTTTTGGGAAGTGCCGCGGTTCGAGCGCGGACTGGGTGAAGCGCCGGGTCATGATTCGGATTCCGAAGATGCCGGCGATTTGTTCAGCGCCGCCTACGAGGAAGTGACCTACCGCGACAGCACGGACGACGACGTAGAAGGCGAGACGCTCGAAGGCGGGCCGCCGGCCAGCGATTTCGAACTCGAGGCCGAGAGCACGCGGATCTCGAACCGACTGGCTTTTCTGCATGCGCTGGCCCGGCTGTGGATCATCGCCGCCACGCGCACCGCACATCTGGTCGACGACGCGGATCGCCGCGACGTGCTGGCCAATTGGTGTCAGCAGGCCTTGCACAATCGCTCGAAGCTGCTGGAGCTGATCGAAGCCATCGAGCGGCATCGGCTGCCTCCGCCCACCGGCACGCACGAATCGCTCGTAGAATACGATCGCCGCCGATTGCTCAAGGAAAGCATGCTCGGCCAGACCATTGCCACTGCGGTCGAAACCAGCGCGGCCGCCCGGTTGCTGATGGCCCTAGGCGGGCACGACGGCCCGCAGGCCGGCGGCCCCGACTGGTATGCCAAGGCGATTCCCGCCTTGCGACCGATCTGGCAAGGCGATCGCGAAACACTGCGGGCCGAGTTTCCGGCCCTGCGCCAGGCGCTCGAGCAGCAGCCGGTGCTCTACGTGCCGCTGTCGAAACACGGCGACCCGCGCAAAATGTTCGAAGCCCAGGAAGTGCAGCAGCTCCTCTTGTGGTTTGCTCGCACGCTGCCGCGGTTGGGGCTGCTGGAAGAGACGCTCGCCATCATCGACACCGGCCAGGCCATGGAACGCAACCGCCCCGGCGGCGAAGGCGTGGTGACGGAATTCGATCGCCTGTTCGAGGCCGGGCTGCTGGCCATGGTGCAGTGCCTGGTGGATGCCTCGGCCGAGTTGGCCGACGAAGCGCAGGACGTGCGCGACGCCCGCTTGACCGCCGCGCTGGAAACCGTCAACGACGTGCTGCTCAAACGCTGGCTCGATCACAGCCGTTCGTTGCGGCTCTCGGTCCTGGAAAAAGTCGTCGACAAGCAGCGCTGGCAAGCGCTCATCGCTTTTATCCAGCGCTACGGCCACGAACTGTTCACGCCGCGCTTCTTGAACCTCGGCAACCTGCGGGCCATTTTGCACCAGGGCGTCGAAGCCTATCTGCGGCAATTGCACGAGCGCGAGCCCGAGCAGGGCGAAGAGCCGCCCTTGCTCGTTCGCGAGTTGGGGAACGCGCTGCCTTGGCCGCTGGCCGTCGAGCAGTTGGGACTGGTGATCGAAGCGATTGTCGAAAACTACGGCGAATATAAGGACTTCAACAGCACCACGACACAGTCCGACCGCGGCGAAATGCTGTACGTGCTCTTGGATTTTCTACGGCTCAAGGCCAGCTACGACCGCGTGGCCTGGAACCTGCGGCCGCTGGTCGTGGCGCACGAGGCGCTCGTGCGGCGTGGGCTGATGTCGGCCGCCGAGCTCTGGCGACAGGCCATCGCCGAACGCACCGACGAAGTGGCCCGCAAACATCTGCAAAAATTCGACGAGCTGGTCGCGCGGCACGCCGCGCGACTGCCGACCGTCGCCGACCGTTTGCAGGAGCGGTTTCTGCGGCCGCTGATGATCGATCGCATTCGCGCTCACATCGTCCCGGCCATGAATGACGCCCGGCGAGGAAGCTGCTCAGGCGCCTTTCAACTGCTCGAGCAGGAACTGGCCGAGTTCACCGAAAACCCCGCCGGCGCCGGCTTGGACGTTCCCGCCTGGATCAGCGCGCTCGAGCAAGAGGCCGACCGAGTCGCCAGCGCTCGCTTTGCCATCGAGCTGCACGAGTTGCCGGCCATTCCCCCCCAATGCCTCACCTGGGCTCAACTCCAACAGCAACTTCGCGCCTGGGAAGCCACCGGCGACGCCTGACAATGTAAGTCAACCACGGATCAGCCAAATCAAGTCCTCAAAATATTCTTAATCCGTGTCATCCGTGAAATCCGTGGTCAACCTTCTTTCGTTCCCTGTCGGAAAAAAGGGATTCGACCACGGATTTCACGGATGACACGGATAAGAAGAAGTGACTGTAAATGGATCATGAGCTGGTTCATCGGGAGTTGAGTGAAACGATCATTGGGGCGGCGATGACGGTCCTCAATGCGTTGAAGCCGGGTTTGGACGAGAAACTCTACGAACGGGCGCTAGTCATTGAGTTAAGCAAGCAAGGCCACCGGGCCGATCCGCAGCGCGAATATTCGGTCCATTATGATGAGCAGCTTATTGGAACATTGAAGCCTGATTTGATCGTCGATGATCTGGTTATCGTAGACACCAAGGTTGTCACAGCATTCAACGACACACACATCGCTCAAATGCTCGGCTACCTGAACATCACCGGCATGAAGCTGGCAATCTTGCTGAACTTCAAAAACGCCCGTCTGGAATGGCGACGCGTCGTGCGCTAATTTCCCACCACCACCACCACCACCTTATCCGTGTCATCCGTGAAATCCGTGGTCGAACTCTTCTTCTCTTTCGTAAATGAAAAAGACGAAGCGATTTAACCACGGATGTCACGGATAACACTGATAAGACAAAGAAGAAGGTTTCAATTCTGTTTGTCCTTGAAATCCGTGGTCGAATTCCTCTTCTCTTCTTGAGCTACTAATTGCCTGACATGCAGACCAGCCGACGGACTGTGTATTTCAATGGCTGCTTTGTCCCGGAGCGCGAGGCGCGCTTGTCGATCTATGATTCGGCGCTCAACTTCGGCGATATGGCGTTTGAGGTGACGCGGACGTTTCATCGACGGCCGTTTTTGCTGCGCGAGCACTTGGATCGGCTGTTTCATAGCCTGGCGGCCATGCGCATCGATCCGCTGCTTTCGGTCGCTGAGCTGGAGCAGATTACGCAGCAGACGCTCCAGCGGAATCTACCGAGCGAAAGCGACGATGTCGATTGGAATATCATCCACAATATTTCGCGCGGGCCGGCCGCCGGCTTTCATGATGCGTTTTCGCCCGACGAACTGCGGCCGACCGTGCTCGTGAGTTGCTATCCGCTGGTGCAAAAGATGGCCGCGCTGGCCGCCGCCTACGACACCGGCCTGGACCTGGTGGCCGTGGCCCAGCACGCGCTGCCGCACGAAGTGCTCGATGCCTCGATCAAGAATCGCAGCCGCTGGCATTATCAACTTGCCAACTTGCAAGCTCGGGAACAGAAGGCCGGCTCGTGGCCCGTGCTGTTCGATCCCGACGGCTATCTGACCGAAAGCACCAGCGCCAACGTCTTCCTCGTCCGCAATGGTGAGCTGCTGACCCCCGAGCCGCGCAATCTGCTGCCGGGCATCACGCGCGGCGTGGTTTTGTCGCTGGCTCCGGAACTGGACATCGCCTGCCGCGAAACGAATCTGACTGCGGACGATATCACCGCGGCCGACGAGCTGTTTCTCACGTCGACCAGCGTGGGCCTGATTCACGCCCGCACCTTCCAAGGTCGGTCGGTGGGCGACGGCCACATCGGGCCGCTCACGCGCCGTGTGCGCGAGGCTTTTGAGCGGCAAGTGGGACTCGATTTTGCCGCCCAAGCCCGGGCGTACGCACTCAAGGCTTCAACAGGCGCGGCCACAGGGCGTCGCTAATAAAGAGTCCCTCGCGCGCTAGCCGCACGCGCTGGCCGTCGTCGGTCATCAGGCCCCAGGAGACGTAGTCGGCCAGGATGGAGCCAGCTAAGGCATCCAGGCTATAGCCGGTGCGGTGCAGGAAATCGCTGCGAGTCACGCCCTCCATCCGCCGCAGGCCGAAGACCAGCAGCTCGCGGGCTCGGTCCTGCGGCGCAAGTGTTTCCGACTCGGCCACCGGCGACTGGCCGGCCAGCACGCGTTTGATCCAAGTGGTCGTGCTGCGATGATTCATTTCCCGCCGGCCGTGGATGTAGCGCGCGGCCCCGGGCCCGGCGGCCCAGTAGCTTTCGCCTGCCCAGTAGCCCTCGTTGTGCCGGCAACGGTGGCCGGCTCGGGCAAAGTTCGAGACTTCGTAATGTTCCAACCCGGCCGCGGCCAAAGCATCGATGGCGTCGCCGTACAGCGTGCGTTCGAGCTCTTCGTCGACGCGCTGGAGCTGGCCGTGGCTCAGCCGGCTCCAAAACGTGGTGCCGCGCTCGAATGTCAGCCCGTAGGTCGAGAGATGATCGGGCACCAGCGCCAGGGCTGCTTGCAAATCGGCCTGCCAAATGGCCCGCGTCTCGTGCGGCACGCCGAAGATCAAATCCAGCGACAGCGAAGCCACGCGCGGGCGCAGCAACTCGACCGCGCGGCGGATATCGTCGGCCGTGTGATCGCGCTCCAGCAGGCGCAGTTTGTCGGCGTTGAAGGATTGTGCCCCCAGGCTGACGCGTGTCACGCCCGCATCGGCCAGCAGGCCCACGCGCTGGGAATTCAATCCGGCCGGGTTCGCCTCGACGCTGAATTCGCCGCCGGGCTCTAGCACAAACCACTGGCTGACCAGCCGCAGCAGCCGCTCCAGTTGCGGCGGCTCGAGATGCGTGGGCGTCCCGCCGCCGATGAACAGGGTCTCGACTGGCTGCGGTTGCCCGAGCGTTTGCAGCTCGCGCTCCAGCGCCGCCAGGTAGCTTGTCACCAGGTCGTCGCGGCCGGCGACCAACGTGAAATTGCAATAACCGCAGCGATGGGCGCAAAACGGCACGTGCACATACGCCGCCCGCGCTAGGGCATTGGCGGTGGATAATGGCGGTTCGTCGGTGGCCGAAACAGGCATCTACATCGTTCTTGCGTTGGATTCGCTTCACGCGCTTCGCAATACCCGATTGTACCAGCGCGGGCGCCGCGTTACGTCAGCCGCGTCGGCAGCCAGGCGAAGGCATCGAGCCGCCTGGCGAAGTGCAATCGTGCGGGGTTGGGTGCCAGCTCAATGCCCAGCGGCCGGGCCAGCGTGTTTCGTGTGATCTGCGCCTCGGCCACTTGTGCCGGCCACGGATCGTGATGAATGTCGAGCCGCCACAGGCCGCCGCCTTTAGCCAGGTACATGCAATACCGCTCGATAAACCAGTGCTCGAGCGTGCCGGGCAACAACTGCTCGACCGGCCCGACCGGCCGATACTGGGCCGAGAAGCCGGCTGGCGGCGCCCCGCGATGCGTCCGCGTGCAGTCGTATTCAATGCCGCCGTCCGCGTCGGCCTGCAAGTTGAGATCGGCATGGTAATACGGCAGCTTCAGCACCCAGCGGGCCGCGCGCACTGCCGAGCGACTGCTCGCGTCCAAGCTGAAAAACCACACACCCGGCTTGCCGCCCAGAGTGACATAAGTGCGAAGGTTAATCTCCGCAAATGCTGACACGCCGGGCAGCGAGGGAGCGCAGCGCGGCCCGACGGCCGTCATCCGAAAAGGCACGATCCCCAGCCACGCCTCGCCTTGCCAGGTGTCGATTTCCAGCGGCGCCGGCACGAGCGCTTGAAGTTGTGCCGCCGGCACCGGCCAATGCGCGAGCAACAGATCGTGCCAGCGCATGAACATGGCCCACGGACCGCGCGGTAGCGGCCACGGCCGGTGGAGAGTCTGGGTGGCATCGAGTGAGACAAGCGTCATGAGCGATTTGACCCGCAGGCCGCATTCATCGGCGCGCCGCAACAGGCAGCCGCCACGCTCAAAGAACCGCAAGCCGAAGGCACCTTTAACCCTGGATTCGCGTGTGACGGGAATCCAGGGATCGACCGAAAGATAGCCTGCGGAATCCCGGCCGAGCGCAATTTGAAACCGCCGGGGCCGCCGGAAAGGATTCGCATCGCCGGCTCGACATGCGCATTTCCCACTGTATACTATCCTTGCCCACGAGGGGCGTGCGAGGCGGATCCGCACGCCAGGCAGTGGTTGTTTCTGCCGTTTGAATTACGGATCCGCCCTGATGTCTATTCGCGTTGCTCTCAATCATCAGACGCGCCATCGTTATGCGCGCGACGTTTGGCTGTCGCCTCACGTCTTACGGCTTCGCCCGGCGCCGCATTGCCGCACGCCGATTCTCAGTTATTCGCTGAAAGTGACGCCGAGCGAGCACTTCGTCAATTGGCAGCAAGACCCGTACAGCAACCATTTGGCGCGGCTGGTTTTTCCGCACACGGCCCGCGAGCTGACCGTTGAAGTCGACTTGATCGCCGAGTTGACGGTGATCAATCCGTTCGATTTCTTCCTGGAAAAGTACGCGACGGAGTTTCCGTTTTCGTACGACGAGATGCTGGCCCACGAATTGATGCCTTATCTGGCCGTCGAACCGGCGGGTTCGAAGCTGGCGGGCCTGGTGGCCGAAGCTCGGCGCGAGAAGGTGCCGTCGGTCGACTACCTGGTCGAGTTGAATCAAAAGGTGCAGCAGCGCGTCAACTACCTGATCCGGCTGGAGCCGGGCGTCCAGACACCTGAAGAAACCTTGACGCTCGGCAGCGGCTCGTGTCGCGACAGCTCCTGGTTGTTGGTTCACTTGCTCCGGCATTTGGGACTGGCCACACGGTTCGTCTCGGGATATCTGATTCAGCTCACGCCGGACGTGAAGTCGCTCGACGGCCCCAGCGGCGTCACGCAGGACTTCGTCGATCTGCACGCCTGGGCTGAAGTTTATCTGCCGGGCGCCGGCTGGATTGGTCTTGATCCAACGTCGGGCCTGATGGCCGGCGAGGGGCATATTCCGCTGGCTTGCTCGGCCGATCCGCAGACGGCCGCCGCGATCAGCGGATATTTTTCCTACGATCGCCCAGCGCTGGTCTCGGCCGATCCGGCGGATGCTGCTGGACTGGGCACGGATAGCGCCGAAGCGGGCTTCGAGTTTTCGCTGTCGATCACGCGGATTCACGAAGATCCACGCGTGACCAAACCCTATAGCGACCAACAGTGGGCGGAAATCGAAGCCCTGGGACACCAGGTCGACGCGGATCTGGCCGCTCACGACGTGCGGCTCACCATGGGGGGCGAGCCGACCTTTGTGTCGATCGACGACATGGAAGGCGACGAATGGAACTCGGCCGCGCTGGGCCCACGAAAATATCGGCAGGGGGACCAGCTCATTCGCCGGCTGCGCGATCGTTTTGCACCCGGCGGCTTCCTCCATCACGGTCAAGGCAAATGGTATCCCGGCGAGGCCTTGCCGCGCTGGGCCTTGGGGCTGTACTGGCGCAAAGATCTACAACCGATCTGGAGCGACGCTTCGCTGGTGGCTGACGAGCAGCGTCCGACCTGCGCGACCGAGCGCGACGCCCAAGCGTTTGCGACCCAGTTGGCACAGCGGCTGGGTTTGGAACCGGCGCACGTCACTGCCGGCTTCGAAGACGCCTGGTACTATCTGTGGAAGGAACGGCGGTTGCCGGTGAACGTCGATCCCTTCGACAGCAAGCTGAGCGAGCCGCGCGAGCGCGACCGCCTGGCACGCATTTTCGAGCAAGGGCTCGACAAGGTCGTCGGCTATGCGCTGCCTTTGGGGCGCAACGAGACCGGTGGCTGGAGCACCGGCCCCTGGTTCATCCGCACCCAGCGAATGTACTTGGCCCCGGGCGATTCGCCGATGGGCCATCGCTTGCCGCTGGAGTCGTTGCCCTGGGTGGTCCCCTCGGAATATCCGCACGTCTCTGCCCGCGATCCTTTAGAAGCGCGCGGCCAGCTGCCGCGCAGCGAGACCCTGGCCCGCACGAAGTACCTGGCCGGTTCGCCCTACTCGCGCCAGGCGAGCAGCGCCGTCCCGAACAGCGTGGTGCAGCAGCGGATCGGAGGCGGCGCCGCGACTGCCGTGATCGAAGAATCCGGCAATGGCCATGGTGCGGGCAACGGCCACGGCGCGAGCAATGGATCCTCACGGCCGGAAAAAGGCGAATCTGATCCGCAAACGGTCCGCACGGCTCTGTGCGCAGAAGTTCGTGGCGGGGTGCTCCGCATTTTCATGCCGCCGCTGCCGGACGTGGAGTCCTATCTTGAACTGCTGGCGGCGGTCGAGGATACGGCGGCCACGCTGGGCTTGCCGGTGCTCGTCGAAGGTTATCCACCGCCGCACGACGACCGCCTGAACCAGATCAAGGTCACGCCCGACCCGGGCGTGCTCGAGGTCAACACGCAACCGGTCGAGACCTGGGACGACCTGGTTCGCAATACGACGGCCCTGTATGAGGAAGCGCGGCTCTGCCGATTGGGGACCGAGAAGTTCATGCTCGACGGCCGGCATACCGGCACCGGCGGCGGCAACCATCTCGTCGTGGGCGGGGCGCGGCCCGGCGACTCGCCGTTTTTGCGCCGTCCCGATCTGTTGCGCAGCCTGCTGGGCTACTGGCATAACCATCCATCGCTGTCGTATCTGTTCAGCGGCCTGTTCGTGGGGCCCACGAGTCAGGCTCCGCGCGTGGACGAGGCGCGCAACGACCAGGTCCACGAACTGGAACTGGCCTTCAGCCAGATTCCGCAGCAGGCCGACGTTCCGCCGTGGTTGGTCGACCGCATCTTTCGGAATGTACTGGTCGACGCGACCGGCAATACGCACCGCGCGGAATTCTGTATCGACAAGCTCTACGCGCCCGAATCGGCTAGCGGCCGATTGGGGTTGGTCGAAATGCGCGGTTTCGAGATGCCACCGCATTCGCGGATGAGCCTGACGCAGCAGTTGTTGTTGCGGGCTTTGATTGCCGAGTTCTGGCAAACGCCCTACCAGCAACCGCTCGTGCGCTGGCGGACCGAAATTCACGACCGCTTCGTGTTGCCGCACTTCGTGCAACAAGACCTGGAAGACGTGATCTTCGATCTGAACCGGGCGGGCTATCCGCTCCGAACGGAGTGGTTTGCTCCGCACATCGAGTTCCGCTTCCCGCGGTACGGGTCGATCGAGCAGCGGGGGATTTCCGTCGAACTGCGCCAGGCTATCGAACCGTGGAACGTGTTGGGTGAAGTGCCTGGCATCGGTTCGACCGTGCGGCAGGTCGATTCCTCGCTCGAACGGCTCCAGGTGCTCGTCAATGGCATGGTCGACTTGCGGCACCGGGTCACGTGCAATGGCGTGGCGCTGCCGCTGCATCCGACCGGCGTCAACGGCCAATTCGTGGCCGGGGTGCGTTATCGTGCCTGGCGTCCGCCCGAGTGTTTGCATCCGACGATCGGCGTCCATTCGCCGCTGGTGTTCGACATCGTCGATGACTGGTCCGAGCGATCGATTGGCGGCTGCAAGTACCATGTCTCACATCCGGGCGGGCGCAGCTACGATCGGTTCCCGGTCAACGCCTATGAAGCCGAGGGACGCCGCATTGGCCGCTTCTTCAAGTTTGGTCATACGCCGGGCAAGATCAGTGTCGCCGAGCCGCCGAAAAGCAAGGAGTTCCCGTTCACGCTTGATCTGCGACGCTGCTAAGCTCCGCATCGTTGGCTGCGACCCGGCCGCTGATCTGGCGCGATCTCCAACCGCTTCGCGTAGAATGAAGTTCGTGGCCCCGCGGGGCGGCCGCCATGCTGGCGGCGACCGGCGTGGTTTGGCACCGGTGCGAGCATGACGACCGACTCGACGGCTGCGAGCTTGGGACCAGCGATGGGGCTGGTAGCGGCCTACGCGCCCGGCTTGCCGGTCCAGGATGAGATGCTCGAGCCGGCCGGCGGCCTGCGACCTCAATGGCAAAAGCTGGTCGGCCTGCTTGACGAATTGGGGCCAGCTGAATTGATGTCGCGTTGGGATTGGGCGCGACGGCTGATCCGCGAAAACGGCATCACCCATAACGTCTACGACAATCCCGATGGGCTGGCCCGCCCTTGGAACTTGGATCTGCTGCCGCTCTTGCTGGCGGCGGCCGAGTGGCAAACGGTCAGCGCGGCGCTAGTGCAGCGCGCGCGGCTGTTGAATGCCATTCTGGCCGATCTGTACGGGCCCGCCACGAGCGTGTCCAGCGGGCTGCTGCCGCCGGAACTCGTGTATGACAACGGGAGCTTCCTCCGCGCGTGTCATGGGCAGCGGCCGCCGCTGGGGCAGTGGCTGCACCTGTATGCCGCCGACCTGCTGCGTGCCCCCGACGGCCAGTTCCGCGTCCTCAGCGACGGCACGCAGTCGCCGTCGGGCGCGGGCTACTCGCTGGAAAACCGGATCGTGCTGACGCGCGTGTTGCCCACCGTGTTCCAACAGTGCAACGTGCTCCGCTTGGCTCCTTTCTTCATCACGTTGCGGCAGAATCTGGCCGCGCTGGCGCCGGTCAACCGCGAGAATCCGCGCGTCGTCGTGCTGACGCCAGGCCCCTACAACGAGGCGTACTTCGAACACGCCTACCTGGCCCGCTACCTCGGCTATGCACTGGTGCAGGGCAAGGACCTGACCGTTCGCGATTGCAAAGTTTATTTGAAGACTCTCGGCGGCTTGCAGCGCGTCGACGTCATCCTGCGCCGCGTCGACGACGACTATTGCGATCCGCTGGAGATGTATCCGCAGTCGTTTCTGGGCGTCCCGGGCTTGCTCCAGGCGGTGCGCGACGGCACCGTCGCCGTGGCCAATGCGTTGGGAAGCGGCGCGCTGCAAGGGCCGGCTTTCCTGCCGTTCTTGCCTGGCTTGTGCCGGCACTTCCTGAACGAGGACCTGAAGCTGCCGTCGGTCGAAACGTGGTGGTGCGGCCACCCCGACTCGCGCAATTACGTATTGAATAACCTCTCGAGCCTGGTCATCAAGCCGGCGTTTCCCACGCGCGGAACCGATCCCGTCTTTGGCGGCGAGCTGTCGCCGGAAGAGCGGGACGCGCTGGCCAGGAGAATTCGCGCTCGCCCGCGGCAATTTGTCGCGCAGCAGCGAATCGCTTCGTTCATGGCTCCCGTCTTGCTCAGCGGCCAGGTCCAGTCGCGGCGGTTCGTCTTGCGGGCGTACCTGGCAGCCGAGGGAAACTCTTACGCCGTGATGCCCGGCGGGCTGACGCGCTTTACCAGCACGCGGGATTCACTGGTTGTTTCGTTGCAGCGCGGCGGCGGCAGCAAGGACACCTGGATTCTCGGTGAAGGCCCGGTCAGCCAGGTCAGCTTGTTGGCCTCGCCCTCGGCGCCGGTGGCGCTGAGCCGCGGCGGTGGCGACTTGTCCAGCCGCGTGGCCGACGACCTGTTCTGGCTGGGTCGCTACGCGACGCGCTCCGAGGCCGTGGTGCGGTTGGCACGTTGCGTTTTCAATCGGCTGGCCGATCCCAATGCGCTGGAAAGTCCCCTGGCGACGAATATTTTGATGCGCGAACTGGTGGGCTGGGTGATCGCCGGGCGCGGGCCGGCGGCCGCGCGCGAACTCGCCGTCGCGATGTTTTCCGCGCGCGACCCGTCGGGATTGCGGCGCGCGGCCAGTCGGCTGCACGCGATGGCGCGCGTCCTCCGCGACCGCATTTCAACCGATGCCTGGCGCATTCTGCAAGCCATCGATCGCGATCTGGCCGATTTCAACGCCAACGTCGATGAGGACGAAATCGCCGTGGTCTTCGAGTTATTCAATCAACTCATCACCAGCTTCCTGGCCTTCGGCGGCATGGCGGCCGACTCGATGACCCGCGGACAATCGTGGCGTTTTCTCGACATCGGGTTGAGGCTCGAACGGGCCATTTCGGCCGCACGGCTCGTGCGCATGACGCTGGTCGACAAAAACGAAGAAGAAGCGTCGCTGCTCGATGCCTTGCTCGAAACGGGCGACAGCTCGTTGACCTATCGCCGACGCTATCTGACGCAACTCGAAGTGCCGGCCGTGGTCGACCTGCTGATCGCCGATGAGACGAACCCGCGCTCGACGGCCTACCAGATCGTGGCGATCGACGAGCACTTGTCGCACCTGCCGCGAGAATCGATGCACCCGCAGCGGAATCCGGACCAGCAGCTCACCCAGCAACTGCGCACGTTGCTGCGGCTGACCGATCTGTCGTGCGCCTGCTCCCTCACCGGCGCCCGCCGGCCGGGATTGGACACGCTGATGGCGACGGTCATCGACCTGATGGGCACGTTGTCCGACGTGCTGAGTCGGAGCTTCTTCAGCCATGCCTCGGCCACGCCCCACCTGTTGACGCCGGACCAGGAGCTCCGGCTGTGATCTACCGCGTCGTCCACAAGACGATCTATCACTACGGCGAATTGGTGCCGTTGTGCCACAACGTGATCCATCTGCAACCGCGCGACACGCCGACGCAGGTCTGCCAGCATTGCGAGCTCTCGATTGATCCCCTGCCGGCCGTCCGCCGCGACTTGCTCGACTATTTCGGCAACCACATGACGTGGGTCAGCCTGCAAGAACCACACGAAGTCCTGAAGATCGAAGCCAAAAGCGAGGTCGCGGTCTCAGCCCATGAACCCCCACCGCCCACGTCGGGCCCGACGTGGGAGCGCGCGGTAGAGATGATCGATCACGACCTCTCGTTGTATCTGGTCAAGGAGTATGCCTTCGATTCACCGCAGGTGGCTGCCGATCCGGCGCTGGCGGACTATACCCGGCCGAGTTTTGGGCCGGGGCGATCGCTATTGGCCTGCGTCGCGGAACTCAACGAGCGGATCCACCAGGAATTCATTTTCGATTCGACCGCCACGACCGTCGGCACGCCGGTGCTGGAAGTGCTCGCGCATCGCCGCGGCGTGTGCCAGGATTTCGCCCATCTGGGGATCGGTTGTCTACGTTCGCTGGGTTTGGCTGCCCGCTACGTGAGTGGATACGTGCTCACTCACCCGCCACCGGGCAAAGAACGCCTGGCCGGAGCCGATGCTTCGCACGCCTGGATTTCGGTCTATGTCCCCGAGATCGGTTGGGTCGATTTCGATCCGACCAATGGCGTCTTTCCTAGCGGTGAGCATGTCACTATCGGCTGGGCCCGCGATTACGACGAGGTCAGTCCGCTGAAGGGAGTCATCATGGGCGGACACCACCAGGCGATGTATTTCGGCGTCGATGTCGAGCCGCTCGTGCCCATCGAAACGCCCGCGGCCGCTGACGGCAACGGCGTGGCAGCCGTCGAAGGCAACGGCGACAGTCCGCAATGATCGTTATTCCGGAATCGGGTCGCTGCGGCGGACCGTCTTGCCTTCCCAGACGGCTTCGTCGGTCGCACGGTCGTAAGTCAGAATGCGGCTGGCGCTGTGAGGAGCCGGTGGCAAGTCGACCTTCGGCAGCCAGCGGCGATGCTCGGCGATGATGGACGAGAATTGCGGATCGCCAGCCAAATTCTTCCATTCGTGCGGGTCGCTTTGCAGGTCGTACAACTCCTGGCTGTCGTCGGCGTAATGGATATATCGCCAGCGCTCGCTGCGGACGGCGTGGTTGCCCTGGTTGTGCGACGTGACAGCCGGCCACGCCCGCGTTGCGGCCGCATCGTGCAGTTGCGGGACGAGACTGTGACCTTCCAGATCGTCGCGGGCGGGCAAACCGCACAACTCGACCAGCGTCGGGTACATGTCGAGCAATTCGGCCGGCTGTGTCACGCGGCCGCCATGCGCGATGCCCGGGCCGGCGAAGACGAGCGGCACGCGCGTCGAGCGCTCCCAGAGCGTGTTCTTGCCGGTGATCGCCTTTTCGCCCAGGTGCCAGCCGTGGTCGCCCCACACGACCACGATCGTGTTTTCGGCCAGCCCGGTTTCGTCCAGCGCCGCCAGCAAACGGCCGATTTGGGCGTCGACAAAACTGGTCGATGCCAGGTACGAACGCACCAGGTTGCGCCACTGGTGGTTGTCTTGAACCCACTTCAAACGCGGCTCGGGCAATTCCCAGTGCAGATACCAGGAAAAACGCGGCGTGTCGTCGCGGTCGTCGGCTTTGATGGCCGGCAACACACTGTCGTCGTCGGGATACAGATCGATCCACTTTTGCGTGATGTAGCAAGGCACGTGCGGCAGGGCGAAACCCGTGGCCAGAAAGAACGGCTGGTCCGGCCGCATGGCGCGGATTTGCTCGACGCCCCAGCTCGCAACCTTGTAATCGCCTTTGTCTTCATCGCGGTGCGGAAACACACCCCAGTCCATGAGCGGATGGTTGCCCATCGGCGTGGGGGGAATGAGTTTGTGCGGCGGCTTGACGCCGACTCCGCCAGCCGCGCCCCACACGTCAAATTCCTTGGCCCGCAGTTTCGGCCCGCCGACGCCGCCATGATAGACCTTGCCGACGGTGAGCGTGCGATAGCCCTGCGCGGAGAAATGCTGCGGCAGGGTCACGCGGTCTTTCCAAGCGTCGAGCGTGCGGAACCACGGGGCCAGGCCGTAGATGCCGGTGGTCGTCGGCCGCAGCCCGAGCATCACGCTCGTGCGCGACGGATTGCACAGCGGCGCCTGGCAATGCGCATTGAGAAATACGGTTCCGCGGCCGGCCAGGGCGTCCAGGTGCGGAGTCTTCGCTAGCGGGTGGCCGCCCAGCGTGCCGATCCAATCGTTCTGATCGTCGATCGCGATGAACAGCACGTTCGGCTTCCGCGCCGCTTCGACGGCCGAAACCGACATCAGCAGAACGAGGAATGCTCCGATCCAGCCGAGACTAGCTCTGATGGGGTAATCGAACGATCTGCGGCAATTGGACGACGGCGATGTTAGAGTCATAATCGAAAGGTAACCCGACACTACATGGTGGTCAACGCGATTCGCCCCAGCGGCAGCCGAACTCCGGATCTTTAAGAACATGCATCATCGACTCGTACTCTTGTTGAGCATTTTGTGCGCGGCTTTCGGCCACTCCCTTGCCGCGGCAGCGCCCAGGCCCAACGTCATCGTGATCTTGTCCGACGATCTCGGCTATGGCAGCCTCACCTGTTATGGAGCCAAGGGCTTGCATACGCCCGCCCTCGATCGGCTGGCCAGCGAGGGCCGGCGATTCACCAATGCCTATGCCACCGGTTCGGTGTGCTCGCCCACTCGCTATGCCCTGATGACCGGCCGTTATTTCTGGCGCACCGACGTCAAGGACGGCTACGCACTGCTGGAAGATTCGCCCCTGGACATCGAAAGCAACCGCCTCACGCTGGCCTCCCTGGCCAAGAACCAGGGCTACCGCACCGCCGCGATCGGCAAATGGCACCTGGGTTTCGGCACCAGCGCCAAAACCGATTGGAACCAGCCGCTTACGCCCGGACCTTTGTCAGTCGGGTTTGATTACTACTTCGGCCTGGCAACCCACATCACCAACCATCCTCGGGCTTACATCGAAGATGACACGCTGATCAGCCGCACCGCGGGCCAGCTTGTGGCCGTCGAAGGCCGGGGGAAGGACCAGAAAACCGTGGGCATCGATCCGCTGCCCGCGGCCGATACCGTCATGGACACACTCACCGGCAAGGCGGTCGCGTGGTTGGAGGAGAATCATCAGTCGCCCTTCTTTCTGTATTTCGCTCCCAACGCGGTCCATCATCCCATCACTCCCTCACAGCGTTTTCACGGCAGCCGCTACGGCAAGTATGGCGATTTTATCGAGGAGCTGGATTGGTCGGTCGGGCGCATTCTGGAAACGCTCGACAAACTGAAACTGGCCGACAACACCCTCGTGATCTTCACCAGCGACAACGGCGGTGTGATGAATCCAAAGTCGGCCGGCGACGAAAACGTGGCACTCAAGGCCGGCCTGGCAATCAACGGCATTCTCCGTGGCGGCAAGCACAGCGTTTTCGAGGGCGGCTTTCGCGAACCGTTCATCATTCGCTGGCCCGGCAGAGTGCCCGCCGGCACGGTCTGCGACCAGATTGTGTGCCACGCCGACGTGCTGGCCACACTGGCCGACGTGCTCAACGTACCTCTGCCCTCGGGCAGCGCCGAGGATAGCCTGGATGTGAGCAGCTCGTGTTTTGGCGATGCCGCGGCCAGGCCTGCACGCGACAGCGTGGTCCTCCAGGCAGCCGCCGCGGCGGAATACGCCGTGCGGCAGGGCCCTTGGAAACTGATCGAACACGAAAACCGGCCGCCGAATCCCGGCCGCAACCCGGTAATCAATAAGCGGACGCTCGAACAGCGCAAACACACTCCCCAGCACGACGAGTTGTTCAACCTGGCCGACGACCCGAGCGAGACGCACGACGTGGCGGCCGAGCATCCAGAAGTCGTCGCGCGGCTGCGCACGCTCTTGCACGAGGTTCGCGATGTCCACGACTACTCGCGGCCGATGAACGCGAGTGCCGGCGAGCAATAAACGCTGCATGCCATCCTGCGCGGTGCCGATTGGTCGGACTTCGCGCAGTTCACTGAAATACGAATCTGCTTGATAAGAAAGCCGTTCGATGAATTCGTTTTTTCGGCTGTTTGTACTTTTGGCTCCGGCCTTCGCGTGGGCGGCCGCTGCCGCGGTTTGCGCCGCGGCCCCGCGGCCCAACGTCATCGTCATCCTGGCCGACGATCTCGGCTATGGCAGCTTGGGTTGCTACGGTGCTCCGGCGTCGATGATTCGCACGCCCAATATCGACCGGCTGGCGCGCGAGGGGCGGCGCTTCACGGACGCCAGCAGCACGGCGTCGGTCTGCACGCCGAGCCGCTATTCGCTGCTCACCGGCTGCTATTGCTGGCGCACGAGCCTCAAACGCGACGCGCTCACCACGCTGGCCCCGCTGCTCATGCGGCCCGGCCGCCTGACTCTCGCATCACTGCTGCACGGCTGCGGCTACCGCACAGCCGCCATCGGCAAATGGCATCTCGGCTATGGCACCGCGGCCCGCGTCGACTTTACTCAGCCCCTAACTCCCGGCCCGCTCGACGTCGGCTTCGACGAGCATTTTGGCGTGCCCGCCAATCATGGTGACATCACGGGCATCTATGTCGAGAACGACCACGTGTCCGGCCTGCGCTCCAAAACGCTCATGCCGACCGGCGCCAAGAACCGCGCCGGCGGCCGCTATCTGGGCATCGACGCGCCGCAACGAGTAGATGACCAAGTGATGTCGGTGCTCACGGGCAAGGTAACCGGCTGGATCGAAAAGCAGGACCGCGCGCGGCCGTTTTTTCTGTACTACGCGCCGGTGGGCGTACACGAGCCGATCACGCCACCCAGCCAGACGGCCGGCACCAGCGGCATCGGGCCTTTTGGTGATTGGATTCACGAACTGGACCGCTCGGTGGGGCAGGTGCTCGACACGCTCGACCGGCAGAAGCTCGCCGAAAACACGCTCGTCATCTTCACCAGCGATCATGGCGGCGTCTTCGAGCCGCGGCAAAAGCGGCCAGAAAGCGACGCGATCAATGCCGGCTTCAAACCCAATGGGCCATTCCGCGGCGGCAAGCTAAACGTTTGGGAAGGCGGCTTTCGCGTGCCGCTGCTCGTGCGCTGGCCCGGCCACGTTCCCTCCGGCACTCACAGCGATGAAATGCAAAGCCTGGTCGACGTGCTGGCCACGGTGGCCTCGCTCGTTGGCCAGCCGCTGCCGCCGCCGGCCGATGGCGCCGAGGACAGCTACGACATGTCGGCCGCCTGGCTGGGCCGCGAGCATTCGCCGATTCGGCCCGACATGATCGACCACAGTTGCGACGGCAACTTTGTGCTGCGCGAAGGGCCCTGGAAATACATCGAAGGCAAACCGGCCCCCAGCACGCCCGAGCGGATCCTCAAGATTCGCAAGAAGGAATTCGTCCGTGCCCTCTACAACCTGCACGACGACCCGCACGAAGAGCACGACGTCCTCGCCGAGCACCCCGACCTCGCCAACCGCCTCCAAGCCCGCCTCGACGCCGAGCGCGACCGGGGTTTTACCCGGCCGGCAGATTGACGAGAAACTAGGCGCCTACTTCGTCGCGATCACGTAATCGCTCAGCAGTTCCAGATTGCGGCTGAAGACGGCGCTGCTGAGGTACGGTTGCTGGGGCGAGAATTTCGGCTGGCCGACGAGCCGGCTGCCGTCGTTGATGCTGACCCAGCGGCCTTGGCTGTCGAGTTGGCCGATTAGTTGCTTTGCCTGTTGATCGATGTCAAGCGTCGGGGTTTTCGGCACGGAACGATCGCCGGATTTGGCACGCTGGTACGCGGCTTCGATCTGGGCTAAACGCGAAACTTGCTTCCAGCCGTAATGGTCGGGCAAGTCGGCGTCGTCGTAGGTCAGCTCGTAGGCCCGGCCGCGACGCGCCATGAAGAGCGGCCGATTGGTCTTGAGCTCATAGTAGCGCGCCATCATGCCGTCGGGCAGTTGCGAACGCTGGAGGTAGGCCAGGGCGCGCGGCAGCGGCTCGAGGTATTTGGCGTTGCCAGTCAACCGGTAGATCGCGAGCAGCGTCTCCAGGGCGTCCTGCGATTCCCAGCCCGTCACGGCCGGCGGCTCGAACTTGCGAGCCCAGATCGGGTGCATCTGGTAATCGTACTGCTGAGCCCAAGCCGGCTGCGGCTCGGGCAATTGCGCCAACAGCAGGAAATCGCCCAGCCGCTCGAGCGCCTGCCGATACTTCGAGTCGTGGTAAATCTCAATCGCATCATGCAAAACGGCCGACACGTTGCCGGCGATGTTGTCGTTGAGCGTGTACATCTCCCAGTACTTTTTCTGCCGGCCTTCGGTTCGCCAATCGTATGCGGGAAAACTCGCCTGGACGATCGGCTGCGGTGCGACCGGCCCGGTCCATACCTGCGGGAATCCGCCGTTAGGAAATTGCGCGGCCAGCAAAGCATCGAGCGCCGTTTGCACCGCGGCGTGGATCGTTTCGTCTTTAAACTGGAGTGCCCGATCGAGGTGCATGAGCATGCGGATGGCCGCTTGCGAAATGCCGTCGTCGAGCGTCGAGTTGTTTGCCCCACGGCCGCGACCGTTGCGGTATTGCGCGACGAGCGTTCCGCGTGGGTTGAAGTCGATCGAGTTCGTCCAACCGCCCGAGGCGAGCTGGCCATACATGAGGGCCATGCCGGCCTGCCGCGCGGCGTCGAGATAGAAGCGATCGCCGGTCGCCTCGTACGCCCGCAGATACGCCAGTCCGACGGTCGGCGTGCCGGGCGGCTGCACCCAGATCTGATCGGCCGTGGCCGGACCTTCGCCCCAGCGCTGGCTCAAGTCGAGCGAGTAGTGATATACATACCCGCCATGCGCCGCGACCTGCGAAAGATAGTAAGTCGCCGCCCGGTGCATAGCCGCCCGCGCCTCATCTCGCAGCGGCCGCTCGGCGGCGCCGGCCATGTGGACTGCTCCCCAGGCCGCGACCACGCAGATGGCCAATGCGGCAGCAGCTCGTTGGCGGTTCGCGGTCATCAGGCGCGTCATTGCATAGCTCTCCGAAAAAACACGGGATGCAAGCATTCCGGCTCGCGAGCGTGCAGCACCGACTGGGGTTGCCGTGCTGAGGGGAACGAATCTTGCGAGGCAGTAACGGCGGATCGCGGGAGCAGCGCTGACGCGACTAAAGACTGGACTGAAGTGCCTGCGAAATATGACCGATCAAGTTCGCATTACGCAATGTGGTGGAATACTGTTCGATGAACCGGCGGAGCTGGCTGTATTGCCGCCGCCCGATTTCGATGCAATCCGGTTCGTCCATGATTTTGGCGTCGTCTCGGACCCGCCTGATAGTCAGCTCGTGCGCGTTCTTCTCATTGCACATGTCTGCCCATACGATCGCTTGATACCACTGTAGATAGGAAACACCGACCGGCGGTGTGTGTGGAGAAGGCCTGAGGCGAAGAATGTCGCCCGCGTGGCCTTCAGTATCGTCTCGGTCCGTGTTGCCTTCGCTGAGCCGCAGCATCAGGAGCAGCTTGAGATGCGCCTGCGCCAAACGTCCGAGCGAGAAGGTGTCATTTCCCGCTGTTGCCTTAGCCGCATAGCTTAGGGCGTTGTTCATGGAGTCAATCGCATCCTGGAGTGCCGACGACGACTGAGTCAATTGCCAGATCCAGAATTGCAATCCCGAGCGACTGCAATAGGCGTGGAAGGCGGCTTCGAAGTCCTCGGACGTAGCATCTGCCGCCGTGAGCCGCGATTCGGCGGCCTGAATTGCCTTCTCCACGCGCTCAAGACCGCGAAGCGCGCCCTTCTCGGTTTGATCGGCCTCCGACAAGGAAGAGCCGTAGCGCACCATTTGTCTGACTTTCAAGCCGAGCGTTTGCTCCAACCTTTCGTAGATTTGGTTCGCCAAATCATATTGCTCGTGATCATAAAGGTTGCGCGCAATTCGGTCGGCATTGGCCGGCAATGCTACCTGGTCAAGACAGTAAAATCCGATCGCGCGGCTACCGAACGGGCATCGGCCGTGCTGCTCTTGCAAGGACGCCAGGTCCGTCCCGCACTGTTTCCAGTGCTGCGCCACGATCCGCTGGTAGCCATCCAGGCCGCGCCCGCCATCCATCCCGGCCCGCATGGCAAAAGGCTCGGCGGAAGGCGGTACATGATCGGCCAGCACGCCCTCCAGCAAGGCGTGAACCGGACTGTCAGGCCGGCCGCGTTGAGCCTCCTCCAGCGCGGTTTGCAGCTCCAAGATCACGCGTTCCGCCTCCTCGCAATCCAAGCTTTCGCCGTCGTAGCTGTAGAACACGACACGCGAGAGCTTAATGTCGAAGGGTAGCTCGGTGCCCTTTCGGCACATCAGGACCGTCCCCCTCGGGGACATGACGTGGCGGATTCCTAGCTCGTAGAAAACGTTTGCGTTCGTGGTTGAGAGATCGGCGAGAACAATGGCGGTGTCGCGGAGCGACTTGAACATATCGAGATGGATGACTTGCGAACCGACTTGTTCGTCAGCCCGCAGGGGCGTGAGGCCCGCGAGCTTTACCGCGCGCTGAATAAGAACGCGGTAAATTTTGTCGAAATCAAACGTTCGGCCCGAGCCGTCATTCAAAGCTTTGACACCAAAGGGCATGACCACAAAACACACATTTTTCTGGGCGTTGACGAGCGGCATCTCCGGAACTCCGAGTCAAGGTGCGTCAGCCGAGAGCGATGTCGTGCCGGAACGTAGGTCACGCACGCAGCCGCGCGCACGGCCCACTACGGCGCACCGGGCCGGCGGGCTACTGCGACGGCTCGAAGCCTTACTTGTCCTCAAACACCGGATTTAAATTCTGAAAAACCAAGGCCTCTCGTACGTTCTCGATAAACTTCCGGCGCCCCTCGTCGGAGGCGAATTCGGGCGCCCCCCAAGGGACCAGTGTGGGAGGCACCGCCACGACCAGTACCGGCTTGCCGGAATCGGGGTCGAACCCTGGCTCGACGGCAAGCACGGTCGTATGCGGTCCCTCCTGATACTCAATCGTAAAGCGACCGGTGAACTGGACAACGAAGCCCTTGTCGCTCCGCACGCCTTGATTGTTGATCCACTCGAACATGTTGCGACTTCATCATGGAACGTAGGTCACGCACCCGTGCGCGCATGACCTACCGGGATATTGGGTCGTCAGCGCGTCTCGTAGTAGCGCAGGCATCCGCCGTTTATCTCATCGACTACCACTGCAAAGTCTCGACCAGGGGTTATTAGAATCGCCGTAAGCTCATTTCCAACGTAATAAAAGTCACAAAAGCCTTGTACTTGGTTCTCAGGAATTGGTGAAAAAACACGAAATCTCTCTGTCCCGTCGCCGTTCAGGACGACTGCATTTCGCAGTGCGCTCTCATCGATTGATTCCGCGACAGCCACCCCCTGCCCGCCGCGGAGCACGTTAGCACTCAAAATTGGAAATTGAAAAGACCTTGCGACCGCTACCGACCGGTACGCCCACGACAGCGACAGACGGTCGGACGATATCTTAAAGCCGGTAATCGTGAGCGAAGTCAGGTCGTTCATTTGAGGCGCCGGACATGAAAAAGCAAGGCGCGTCGTTAAGCATACGGCGTCACGCTCCGTTGCCGCGAGCGTGTTGCGAATCGGACGCATGCACGTGCGTAACGCGCCCCGCGGTTGAATGCCGGCTAGGAACTGACGACATCGTAGTCCTGCGTTTTCTGGTTGAATTTCAAGTGGGCTTTTGCTGGGTAATCTTTGCCGACTTCCTCCAGCAACTCAATCAGCCGCGTTACATCAAGGCTGAACAGGCACTTATTCCTGAAACGGTCGGAACAAAACCAGATCGCTTCCAGCCGGTCGCGCTCGGTTACCACCGGCATGAAAACGTAACTGTGCACGATCTGGTGACAGACAAAAACCAGGTCCTTCGAGACCGTGGAAGGAGACCCGAAGTCGTATAGTTCGTCCACTCGATGCCAATTCCTCAGCGTGACCGCCCTGCCAATCGCCGGGTAGCATACGAGCGCAATCGGTTGTGTCATTGTGGCAGTCGATAGCGTTTGAGCCTCACTCAGCTTCCGAATCGAGTAAAAGCCGAGCATGACGAGTTGCTCGAGCCGCGCAAGCGAAGGCTCGCCCCACGAGCGCTTGCGGTCCCACTTGCGCATGGTAGCGGCCGTCTTCAGCAAATCTCTTTTCCAGAACGACGAGTCGTAGATCACGGCGGAGTTACCTTACTTGGCGTTTTCGGAAACTCAATTGAGACATATTACATTTCAGCGGCATAATCCAAAACCGCCCCCGCCAAATGCGCCATGCCCACGCGGCGTGGGCACGGCACCCGACCGAACTCCGGCGCCTCCGTCGCTCAATCCTTCAAATTAAACAGCCGCTTAAACGCTTCGAGCAGCCCGTGGGGGACGCCTTGCTTGGCTTCGTCGCGCAGGGATTCCAGCGGCGGATGGAGGAGCTTGTTGATGAGGCGCTCGAAGGATTGGGTGATTTCAGAGCGCGCGCGGTCGGGCAGGTCGGGGAGTTTGTTGAAGAGTCGGCGCAGCTCGTCGTTCTTGTGCTGCTGCCAGTCTTGTTTCACGCGCTGAATGATCGGCGCGGTGGCCCAGTGATTCAGGTCGGCCATGAAGCGGGCCGTTTCCTGCTCGACGATGGCTTTGGCCTTGGGCCATTGCCGGGCTCGCTCCTGGCGGTTGCGCTCGCAGGCCTCGTGCAGATCGTCCAACGAATACAGATACACGTTGAGCGCGTCGCCAATCGCCGGCTCAAAATCGCGGGGCACAGCCAGGTCGAGGATGAACAGGTCGCGCTGATAACGCTCTGCCTCGAGCTGCCGATACATTTCTAGCGTCACGATCGGCTGTTCGGCGCCGGTGGTGCTGACCACCAGGTCGGCGGCGGCCAGGGCTTCGGCCAGTTGCTCCCAGGCGATCGCGGTCCCCTGCCAGCGCTCGGCCAGCTCGCGGGCTCGGGCGTAGCTGCGGTTGACGACCGTCACCTGCCGGGCACCCTGGTCTTGCAGGTAGCGCAGGGTCTCTTCGGCCATTTCGCCGGCGCCGATGATCAGGATTTGTTTGTCGTCGAAGCGCTCGAAAATCCTTTTGGCAAAATCGGCCACCGCCACGCTGGGAATGCTGACCCGTTTTTCGTTGATCGACGTTTCGTTGCTCACCCGCTTGGCCACGCGGAGCGCGGCCTGGAAAATCTGGTTGGTCAGCGGGCCGGTGCTGCGGCGATCGTAGGCCAGCTCGTAGGCCTGCTTGACCTGGGCCAGAATCTGCGGCTCGCCGACCACCATGCTGTCCAGGCTGGCCGCCACGGTGAACAGGTGCCGCACGGCGTCTTCGCCCGTGTGCTCGAACAGGTCATCAAAGATGTCGTAGACGTTGAGGCCGTGAAAATCGGCCAGGAACTCGGCCACCTGCTGATGCGTGGGCGCGACGTCGTCCTGCTCGGCGGCCGTGTAGACTTCGATCCGATTGCAGGTCGACAGCAGCACCGCCTCGGAACGTGGAAAGCGGTCGCGCCAGGTTTCCAGGGCCTCGCGCACCTGGGCAGGACTGAACGCCAGACGGCCGCGGACCTCGGTCGACGAGTTATGGTGGCTGCAGCCGACCATTTGCACCTTCATGGCCGGCCTCCGCTCGGTGCGAGGCTGCGGGCGCCGCCGTGCTCGCTCGGCAGACCGTGCTGGCTGGGCAAAAATATCCAAATGCCAACCGAGAGCACCAGAAACAGGAAGCTGGCCACGGTGAGGTACGCGACCTTGCGCCCCTGCCGGGCGGGCCGATAGAACAGAATGAAGCCAGCGGCGACGACGGTCCAGGTGAGCAGCAGGCCGGAGCTCCAGATGATCGGATCGTTCCAGGGAAGTTCGGCCACGTGCAGCCGATCGTGAACCAGGTTGAGCACGATGCCCGACACGAAGCCGATGGCCAGCGCCACGACCGACACGGTGATCGCCCGGCCGTTGGTGCGTTCGAGCCATTCCAGGCTGGGCAGCCGCAGGCCTCGCCACGGCGGCAGCTTGTGCTTCAAGCGGTAGGCCTGCACCAGGGCCATCACGCCGCCGATGAAGCCGACGGCCACAGCCACGGTGCCCAGCAGCAGAAACAGCCCGTGGATCGTGCCCCACACCTGGGCCGCTTCGGTGCGCGGAAACGGAGTGGGATCCGAAAACCAGCGGGCCACGCCGATCAGCACGAGCACCAGCGGCAGAATGAACAGGCCAAAAGCCGTGTGCGGATGGTAGATCGTGAGATAAAGATACGTGCCCGCCAGGCACCAGGCGGCGATCAGGTACCAGTCAAACGCGCTCGACAGCGGCGCCCCGGTCACGGTGCTGGCCCGATAGGCCAGAAACAGTGTCTGCGCGATGAGCCCGGCTCCGGCAAAGCCGAGCATCAAGGCCCCGCGCACGCCGCTGCGGAAAAACAGCCGCGACAGCTCCAACAGCCAGGCCACCAGGTAGCTGGCCGCAAAACACGTGATGCTGATGCCGGCCATGCCAGGTGAAAGGACGCTGAAAAGAGTGGGCGGACGGATCAAGATTGGGATTGGCTGGTGCGGCGGCGAAATGACCGGCCGCCGACCAATCACAGTGAGCGGTGGAGATCTGATTGTAAACCAAGCTCCGCCCGCCGCCGAGTGGCTTGCGGGTCGGCCCGCGAGCATTACGCTTCCAGGATCGATTTGCTAGGATCGGCGGAAGCACCCGATTCTCGCTACAACTGTTAGGACCCGACTCGACCGATGACCGACGTTTGGCTGCGAAACAACGCCCGCGTGTTTACGTTGGCCATGATTCTGCCATCCCTGGTGGGGCTCGTGGGGCTGATACTCGCCAGCGGCGGCTGGGGGCCGTCGGCCGGCTGGTGGATCGCCGGCGGGGTGATTGTCGGCCTGGCTGTCGTTTGTCTGGCGGCGCTGATGTGGCAAGCCGGCCGCCCGCGGCTGGCTTGCAGGGACGGCCACCTGCTCGTCTATCTGCGCTGGTCGGGACCTGTGCGGGTGCCGCTGGAAGTGGTCGAGGGCTTTTTATTGGGGCAGGGGCCCAGCCGGCTGGCCACCAAAAACCGCCGCGAGCTGGAAACCACGACCGTGGTCATCCGGCTGGCCGAGCGTGCCGAACAGTGGGCCCGCGTCGACGTCGATCCGCTGTTGGGCAATTGGTGCGGCCACTACGTCACGATCCGCGGCACATTTTGCGAGCCGATCAACGTCGAGCTCGTGAATCGGCTCAACGCCCGGCTGCACGAAGCCACACACGCCAACCGCGGACAGGCCGTGTCATGACCGGGCTGCTGGTTAGCGTCCGCGATCGCTTGGAAGCTGAACTCGCGCTGGCTGCCGGCGCCGATCTGATCGATCTTAAAGAGCCGGCTACCGGTTCGCTGGGAGCGGTCAGCCTGGCGACGATGCACGACGTCGCCGACTGGCTGACCGGACGCAGGCCACTGAGCGTCGCCTTGGGCGAGTTGGCCACACTCGATCCGCACTTGCCGGGCGCGGTGCCGGCTCAAGCTCGTTATGCTAAACTCGGGCTGGCCGATTGTGCGCACCTTCCGGATTGGGAAGACCGCTGGCGTCGAGCGTGCGACCGGCTGCCTGCCGGCGTGGCACCAGTGGCCGTGGTCTATGCCGATTGGGCTGGCGCCGCAACTCCGGCACCGGAGCAGTTGTTGGCCGCCGCGGTGCGGGCAAACCTGCGCGTGCTGCTCGTGGATACGTATCACAAACAGTCGGGCAGCCTGCTGGATCTGTGGCCAATTGAAGAACTACACCAGTTCGCGGCGGCCGTGCGACGTCAGCGGCTCAAGCTCGTGTTGGGCGGTTCGCTCAATCTGGCGAACATTCCTGCCGCACTGGAGTTCGAGCCGGATTACATCGCCGTGCGCGGCGCCGTCTGCCGCCCGAATCGCACCGGCCGGGTCGATCGTGAACTGCTGACGCAAGTGCGTGCGATCGTGTGCGGCAATCCGCTGAACGAGCTCTCGCGCTGGCGGTAACGCGTAGACCTCCGGTCGCTAACGCTCCCGGCTCGCCAAGCGCAAGCGCGCGGCTCGGAACGACTTATCCTTCATTCATCATTCCGACTTCATCATTTCCTCAACCCCCTCCCGGCATCCAGCGCATCCAGCCGCGGGCCAGCACGTGGCCGCGGGCAGCGTCGAGGAGCTGAAAGGCCCTTTCGCGCTGCTCGGCCGGTTCGTCCGCCAGGCAGACGGCGGCGTCGGCCCGCAAGCGATCGAGCCGGGCTGCATCCGTATCGGCCGGTGCAGCCGAATCGCCGACCGCGGGCGGCAGCTTCCAATCGAGCAGGGCCCGCACCTCGCGGTCCAAGGTTTGACCGCGGCGATTGCGCGGCCGGCGCAGCCAGTCGTCGGCCCGATCGAGCAGCCAGACGCGCGTCAACTCGTTAAAGTTGCGCATCAAAAGCTCGCGCTGGGGGGGGCTGAGTTCGGGCAGCACCTGCGACCAATCAAAATCCGTGCGAAACGCGGCTGCCGCCTTGCGCGCGATCTGTCGCTTTTCGGCCAGCCCATCCTCGGCGGACCGTGGCGACAGCAGCCAGTTTTGCAGTTGCTCGCGTTCCCAGGCGACCCGCGTACCAGGCCGATGAAGGATGGCCTCCATCGCGGACAGTCCCGATACTAGCAGCAGCGCCGCCAGGACAATTACCGAAATGACTGGTTTGATCGTCCGTGGCACTTGGAAAACCCCGGCTGGAATCCGAACGGCCCGCCCTGTCCAGGATTGTAGAAGTCGATCCGCGGTCGGGCGAGGGCGGGCGGATGTCATCTGGGTAGGGGCAACCGGCCGGGTAAGCCAGGCGCAATTGAGCTTTTTGGCAAAATGCGCCACAATTCCGATCGTCATGACCCGACCGGCCTGCACTGGCCGGCGTGGCTGCCCATTGCCCGACCCTCATTCACGAGCACTGACGCATGGAATGCACAACGCTCTGGCTGTGCTGTTTGCTAGCAGCACAAACGGGCCAGCCGGCCGCCCCGCCGCTGCAATCGGTTCAGCAAACGCCGACGCTGGCGGCCCCGCGCTATGGCGTCGAAGTGCCGCCGCCTGCGGATTCGCGGCCCGTGCCGACGCCCGATAACCACGCGTCCGGCCCGCCGACAACGGTAGCGCCGCCTCCGCCGAGAAATGCGGCGCCATCTCCGCCGGCTGCCGCGCCGGCCGTCACTCCGTCCGCTCCGCCGGCCGCTGTGCCGCCTGCGGCATTCCACTCGCCTGGTGCGGTGACTCATGCGCCCGCGATGCCGGCAACGCCTCCGCCGGCTGCCGCTGCTGGGCAAGCGGCCGCGACCGTGGTGCCGGTCGAAGCTCGGACGGGCCGGTCACATGCTCCGACGGTTTTGGCCGCGATGTTGACGCTGACCGACCCGCAAAAGCCGGCCGGCCGCTGGACTTCGCTCACCGAAGCGATGGCCGGCACGACCGATCCCGGACAGCAGCTCGAGATGACGCGCGCGTATTGGAAGCTCGCGGCAGCCGTAGCGCTGTATCGCATGGCCTGCGACGAAAATGACCTGCTAGGCACGATTCGCGATTCCAGCGGCACGCGACGCCAGACGTCCGAAGATCTCGTCAATGTGCAAATTCGGCGAGCTCAGGCGGCGGCCCAGTTGGAGGAGGCGGCCGGCAAGCTTTTGGCCGCGCAGTACGAATTGGCCCAGCGCATGCGATTGCCCGAAGGCGCTCCGCTGCCGCTGCCGGCCGACAAGCCGCACGTCGGCACGTACAACACGCGTTTCGATCAGATCTATGCCGCGGCCGCGGCACCCCCGGCCGCGCGCTTCGCCCATCGCACGCTCGAGTTGCGGCACTCGCAAATCGATCAGCGCGCGGCGGTGGTGCGAGCGGCCCACGACGTGCTGGAGGTCGAGCATGAATTTTACACGCAGGGCGCCAGCGACCTGGCGACGCTCTGGTCGGCCGTGGACAACTGGGCCCAACAACGGCGGGCGTTTTTAGCGGCCGTGATGCAGTACAACGCCCAGATTGCCGACTACGCGCTCAACGTGCCGCGCGGCAGCCTCGCGGCCGACAGCCTGGCGGGCCTGCTGATCAAATCGCCCGTCAAATGGTCGGGGCCGCCGGCGCAGCCGTCGTATGTGACTCCGGCCACGTACGATCAGGCCCTGGCCGGGTCCGACATCATTGCGCTGCCACCCCCGCCGACCGATCTCTCGCCCGCCGAGCGCGAGCCGACACTGGCCCCGCCCCGCACGGCCAGGCAGGCTCCCGTCGCGGCCAGCAGCGAACCGGCCTTGCTGCCCAAGGATCTTTCGCCCGGCGTCGAACCGGGTGCCGGAGTGTCTGTGAGTCCGCTGGTCGGTGGCTTGCCGTTCGGGCCGCACGAAGTGAATCGGCAGCCTTTGCCGCACGCCGCCGCGGCCGCGCCGCCGGCAGACCCCGGACTGTACTCGGCGCTGGCCGGTGCCGAGCCCGCCAAACGTGCGCAGGAATTGGCTAACCTGTTGAACTGGAACCGGCAATTGTCGACCGACGCGGCCGTGCCGCTGTCGCTGGAAGAATGCCTGGCGGCGGCGCCGGCCAGTGCTCGCCAGATGGCGATCGCGACCTACTGGCGGGCCCGCCGGGCAATGGCCGATTTCCAGGCCGTGGTCCAGGAGATCGACCAGCTCGATGGGGCCGCGGCCGCGGTGCTCAAATTCCGCGACCGTCCGCGAAGTGCCGAATCGATGCTATATGTGCGCTATGCCCGGCTCGATCTCGAAGCGGCTAAGACGGAAGCCCAGCTCAGCTTGCTGGCCGAGCAATTCACGCTCACGCAGTTGGTGCATCGCCCGCTGGAGCAGCCTTGGGTGCTGCCCAGCACCGCGCCGCATGGTGGCGGCTACCGGCTGAAGGCCGACGCGCAGCCGCATGCCGTGGCCGACTCGTTTGCTTTCAAACGCTCGACAGTCGTTGTGCCGGCCCTGCACGCGACGCTCCAGGAGCAGGCCGAAACCGTCGTGCTGGCCGATGCCGATCGCGTGCTGGTAACCAGCGCCGTGCAGGCGGGCACCACCGACGTCCAGCAACTGCTGGCGGCCATCGACCGTCAGGCCGACCAGACGCGCGCCTTCCTCGCCACGCTCACGCGTTATAATACCGAAATCGGCGACTACGCACTCGTGGTGCTGCCGCCACAATCGCCACCTGGCACGCTCGTCCGAGCACTGGTCACGCAAACGGCATTGAACGAGAAGTTGTAAAGCAGACGATTTCACAATGGCATCCATAACTGACCCCGTTACCCTGCCTGTGCTGAAGCCGCTGATGATTGGCGACCTGGTCGTCGATCCGCCGGTTTTGCAGGCGCCGATGGCGGGCTTTACCAATTACGCGTATCGGCAGATCGTGCGCGGCTTTGGCGGCGCCGGCCTGCAAGCCACGGAGATGATCAACGCCAAGGGCTTTTTGTACCTCGACGAGCACCAGGACGCGTTTCCCGACCGGCTGTGGGGCGTCAAGGACGAGGCCCGCCCGCTGGCCGTGCAAATCTGGGACAACGATCCGGCCACGCTGGCGGCCGTCGGTGCGCGGCTGGCCCACGAGTACCGTGTGAGCGTGGTCGATATCAACTTCGGCTGCCCGGTGAAGCAAGTCACGGTACACGCTCACAGCGGCTCGTATCTGCTGCGCTATCCCGACCGCGTGGGGGCGATTGTCGAGCGCGTCGTGGCGGCTTGCGCGCCCACGCCGGTGACGGCCAAGATCCGCCTGGGCTGCTCGCGCGATTCGATCAATGCGATTACGGTGGCCAAGGTCGTCGAGTCGGCCGGTGCCGCCGCACTCACGGTACACGGCCGCACGGCTGCCGACTTTTTCAAGGGCTCGGCCGACTGGGACCAGATCGCTCGCATCAAGGAGCATCTGCGTCGCATTCCGCTGATCGGCAACGGCGACTTGGATTCGCCCGACAAGGTGCTGACCGCCTTTGCCCGCTACGGGGTCGATGGCGTGATGATTGCCCGGGCGGCGCTGAACAAGCCCTGGCTGTTCAGCCAGGTGCAGGCCGCCTTGCGCGGCGAGCCGATCCCGCCCGATCCGACGCTGGCAGACGAGCGCCGGTTGCTGCTGCACCATTACGACCTGGTCGTCGAGCGGTTCGGCGAGGACAAGGGAACGGTGTTGATGCGGAAATATGCTTGCTGCTACGCCCAAGGCCGGCCCGGGGCCCGGGAATTCCGCACGCGGGTCTCGCGGGTCGCCACTCCGGCCGAATTTCACGCCATCGTCGGCGACTACTTCCCCCGAGCCGACGCGGCCGGTGATATCGCCAGCGACTAACACCGCCCGCCTTGCCCGGTGTTGCTATGGGCAAACTTGGCCGGCAGCCTTAATCTGACAGTAGCCCGCCCGGCTGGGCGGGGGCTGCCACCGCCCATTTTTTGCTAGCAACAAGGCCTGGGATTTTGAATTCTCTCACTCCATCGGCCGATCGACCTGCCCGATTGGCGCGGAAGCGCGCACCGGCCCCTGCCGGCACACCGACCATGCCCGCGAGTGGCCGCATGCTGTTGCCGGCTGTGATCGGCACGGCGCTGGCAGTCGCCGCGCAGCCGCCGCTGGGCTTTTGGCCGCTGGCTTGGGTTGCGCCGGCCGTGTGGATTGCGTTGGCATTGCGCCTACAGTTGCCGGGCAAACGGCCGTACACGTCGCTGTGGGTCGCTGGGATGCTGTACTGGCTCACGGCCGACCATTGGCTGCGGCTGCCGCATCCGGTCACCGGCATCGGCTGGGTGGCCTTGAGTTGTTACTTTGGCATTTATCTGCCGCTGTTTGTCGCGCTGCTGCGCGTGGCGGTGCTGCGATTGAAATGGCCGGTGGCCGTGTCGGCGGCCACCATCTGGACGGGGTTCGAACTGGCTCAGGCGCATCTGCTCAGCGGCTTCAACATGGGCAGCCTCGAGCATTCGCAGTATCAACTGCTGCCGCTGATCCAGATTTCGGATCTCGGCGGCCAATACCTGGTGACCTTCGTCGTCGTGTTTGGCGCTGCGGCGATCTACCAGACGTGGACGGCCCCCAGCATCGCGAAACGTGCGCTGGCGCTGCTGCCGGCCTTGCTGCTGGTGGCGGCCGCTTGCGGCTACGGCCAGTGGCGCATCGCCACGACGGTGACCACGCCGGGCCCCGTGATCGGGCTGGTGCAGGGCTCGGTCAATACGGTCATGAAGCAAGATCCGGCCGAGCAGGAGTTGATTCATCAGCAATACTGCGAGCTGAGCGCGCTGGCCTG
The DNA here is from genome assembly GCA_036268995.1 of Pirellulales bacterium. GTDB lineage: Bacteria > Planctomycetota > Planctomycetia > Pirellulales > PNKZ01 > DATATB01. Next base: position 36,287 of record DATATB010000115.1, read on the forward strand.
CTCCCAGCGGCCCGGGCTCGATTTGCTCGTCTGGCCCGAAACGATGTTCCGCTGGCCGTACGTCAATTGCACGGACGACGCGCAGCTGCCGACCGACGAGGATTGGACGCTGCCAAAGTTCAAAGCCCAGGTGGCCGAGAATCATCGCATCTTTCGCCAGTTGGTGCCCAAGCTGGGCAAGCCCATGCTGTTGGGCGTCGAGGCGATCGATTACACCAGCGCCGGCTACGAGCGCTACAACTCGGCGCTGCTGGTCGAGGCCGATGGCCGCTTCGGCCCGCGCTACGACAAGTCGCATCCCGTGCCGTTCGGCGAGTACGTTCCGCTGGCCAAAACATTTCCCGTGCTGTATCGGCTCACGCCGCTGGGCTCGGGCATCGAGTGGGGCACGCGGACCACGGCCTTTCGCGTGGCCGGGCATCGGCTGGCCGCGAACATTTGCTACGAGAGCGCACTGGCCCACGTCATTCGTCGCCAGGTCGTGGCGCTCGTCGATCGTGGCGAAGAGCCCGACGTGCTGGTGAATCTGACCAACGACGGCTGGTTCCGCGGCTCGACCGAGTTGGACATGCACCTGGCCTGCGACGTGTTTCGCGCGGTCGAATGCCGCAAGCCGTTTGTCATCGCCGCCAATACGGGATTTTCGGCCGCGATTGACTCGTTGGGGCGCGTCGTTCAGCAAAGCAAACGCGGTCAGAACGATGTGATCATCGCCGACGTAAAACTAGACGGGCGCCACAGTCTGTACATGAAATATGGCGATTTGCCGGCCGGGGCGTGCCTGGCCGTTTGTGGCGTCCTGGCAAGTGTCGGGTTGACCGATCGCTTTCGCCGAAAGGCGGCCGATAATAAGACTTAAGTGATTGATTGATAAGTAGTTTGAGCGTATGGGTGGCCCGCCGCGAAAACCTCGGAGGCTATTGACCTCGATTCCCTAAATTGCCAATTTTGAACTGTTTTTATTGACGCTCCCAAAACGGCCAAGTTATACTGAGCGGACCATTCTGGTGCGGGTCTATCTCTAGTCATAACCATCGTTTGGGTTCAAAAGAGTGGTCCGCTGAGCCGGCTTAACCGCTGGCGACGCACGGGCGAGTGCGAATCAATCGGCCACTGGGCATCTTAGGGCGGCGATCGGCCACAAGAGAGAGCGCGTATGAACCTCGTCGGCAAAATTCTGGTGTTCCTCATCTTCGTGATGAGCCTCGTGTTCATGGGCTTCGCCGTCTCGGTGTATTCCACGCATAAAAACTGGATCGAGGTGGCCCAGCGCACGCAGCAGCAATTGCAGGACTCGCAAGCCGAGACGCAAAAAGCACAGGCTGCGCTCGACGCCTACAAGGAACAAGTCACCACCGAGAAGAAGGGCCACGACGAAGCCATCGCCAAGCTCAGCCAGAAGTTCGACGATCTCAACAAAGAAAAGACGGCGGTCGACGCGCAGCTGGCCGCGCTCAAGGAAGAATCGGCCAAGCAGTTGGCGGCCTTGACGACGGCCCAAACCTCGCTCGACGCGCGCCTCAAACAAATCGACGACCTGCGCAACGACGTGGTCACGGCGCATGCGAAACGCGATGAAAAATTCAACGAGTATGTCGCCTTGCAAGACAAGTACAACGTCGCTGAAGCCGAACTGAGCAAGGCCAAAGAGATGAGTGCCCGCCTCGCCGAGCAGGCAGCGCAATCCAAGGTGGTGCTCGATCTCCACGGTCTGAGCCCGCACACGCCGGTGGGCAACATGCCGCCCAAGGTGGACGGCATCGTTCTGGCCACGGGCACCAATGGGCTAGTCGAGATTTCGCTGGGCGCCGACGACGGCCTGCATCCCGGCAACATGCTGGAAGTTTCGCGCGGAGCGAATTACTTGGGCCGCGTCGAAGTCTTGAGGACCGCTCCGGACAAGTCCGTGGCCAAAGTCGTGCCGGGCTACCAGAAGGGCAAAATCGCGAGGGACGACCGTGTCGCCACAAGACTCCAATAGCCGCGGCTTCCTCTCCATGTTCAACGTCTACACCGTCATGCTCGGCGTGGCCTTTTTGGCCATCGTCATGGGCTGCGTGCTGTTGTCGATGGAGCTGGGCCGCTACAAGTGGAACATCAAGGCCAAGGGCGTTGCGCAGGCTTCCGCGCCGCACGGTGCCATTGTCTCGCATGATCGCGTCTCGCTCGATCGAGCCGCACCGCGCCTAGCCTAGCTCCTCGCCAGGCAATCGGAAGGATCCGACCGAAACCACTTTTCCCCCAATCGCCGAGCAAGGATGCTCAATCGAATCTCGGGACTGTTCACCGCCGACCTGGCGATCGACCTGGGCACGGCCAACACGCTGGTCAGCGTGGCGGGCGAAGGCCTGGTCGTCAACGAGCCTTCGGTCGTGGCCGTCGAAGGCAACAGCCATCGCATCCTCGGCGGTGGTTCGGCCGTCGGCCATCTGGCCCGGCAGATGCTCGGGCGCACGCCCGGCTCGATCTCGGTCGTGCGGCCGCTCTCCGCCGGCGTGATCACGAACTTCGAACTCTGCGAAGCCATGCTGCGCTACTTCATGCGCAAGGCACAGCGCCACGGCTGGATGCTGCGCCCCCGCGTCGTGGTCGGCGCGCCGGCCTCGATCACCAGCGTGGAAAAACGGGCGCTGTTCAACAGCGCCCACCGCGCCGGCGCCCGGCAAGTGTTTCTGGTGCCCGAGGCCAAGGCCGCGGCCATCGGCGTGGGCCTGCCCGTGGCCGAGCCGGTGGCTAGCATGATCTGCGACATCGGCGGCGGCACCACCGAAATCGCGGTGATTAGCTTGTCCGACATCGTCTCGCAGCAGTCGATCCGCGTCGGCGGCGACTCGATGGATCAATCGATCGTCGATTATCTCCGGCGGCAGTTCAGCCTGCGCATCGGCATCTCCAGCGCCGAACGCCTGCGCATCGACATCGGCAGCGCCTACCCGCTGGATCGCGAACTGGTGGACGAGGTCAGCGGCGTCGACACGGCCAGCGGACTGCCGCGCAAGGCCACCGTGACCAGCGAACAAATTCGCGAGGCGCTCGACGAGCCGCTGGCGCGGATCATCGACGCCATCAAGCTCACGCTCGACGGTTGCAGCCCCGACTTGGCCGGCGACTTGGTGGACCACGGGCTGGTGCTGGCCGGCGGAGGCTCGCTGCTGCGCGGTCTGGACCATTTCATCGCCGAGCAAACTGGCCTGCCGGCGCGCGTTTCGCCCGACGCGATGTGCGCCGTGGCCAAGGGCACGCTCATCTGCCTCGAGCAATTGCCGCGTTGGCGCAAGGCGCTGGAATCGAGCGACGACGATGTTTGAGCGCCGCCCGGTCCGGCGTTTTTCCGGTAGCACGCTGGCAGCCTGCGCGCTGACCGCTCTGGCGACGCTCGCGCTGGCCAACGCGCCGGCACCGCTCGTCGCGCGCCTGCGCCAGTGCCAGCGGCAATGCGTCTTGCCGGTGCAAACGCTGTTGGCCAGCGCCGTGCAAGCCCCGCGCTCGCCAGCCACATTTGCCGAGTCGGAGCAAATGGCGCGCGACTTGAAAGCGATCGACGAGCGCCGCACGGAAGTCACCGCGGCCGTCGAGGCCGCACTGGCGCGCCTGGACGACGAGCAGGCCGCCGATCCCAGCCAGGCGCAGCGCTTGCTCGTGCCCACGGCCATCGAAGCCCGGATCATCGGCCGCCAGGGGCGCAGTTTCTTTGCGCACACGGTGGACCTCGACGTCGGCCTGGCCGACGCGGTGTTGCCGGGCGCCTGGGTGCTGAATCCGTCGCTGCCGCTGGTGGATCAAGGGCAATCGTCGGGAGTCGAGCGCGGCCACCTGGTGTTGGCCGGCCGCCGCGTATGGGGACAGGTGCGCGAAGTCGGGACGCACGTGTCGACGGTGCAAAAGGTCACTGCGGCCGGCTATCGCGATCTCGTGCAGTTAGCCGGCCAATCGGCCGAGGGGCCGCGACCAGGAGCGCGCGGCGTGCTCGAGGGCGTCGGCGAGCCGCTATGCCGCGTGCGCTTGGTGCCGTCCACCGAGCCGGTCGAGGCCGGCGACCTGGTCCTTTCGGCCGGCGGCGACGAACTGCTGCCCACGCCGCTCGTGTATGGCCGCATCGTGCGGGCCGAGCGCCCGCGCGGCGGTCTGCACTGGGATCTCTGGATGGAGCCGGCCGCGACGGACGATCCCGACCACGTCACCGTGGTGCGCGTGTCGCTCAACGCGGCCCGACTGGCCCAGCGCGAGGCAGTCGCGCCCTCGAGCGATGACCCGATCGCCGAGGCGCGCCGATGAGTTACCTGCTCTTGGGGTTGGCACTTTACTTGGCGCCCGCGCTGGATGCGGCGGTGATGCCGCATTTCCAGTTGGCCGGCACCTCTCCGCAGCTCATGCTCCTGACCGGGCTCGTGTGGATCGCCGTCTATCGCGGACGCAAAGCTTACGTCGGCGCCGCGCTGGCCGGCCTGGTCGCCGATATTTCGGGAACCGGCCGCCTCGGCATTGGTTTCGGCTTGCTTACGGGGCTGGCCTTGATGATGCAGGTGCTCGGCCGCAGGTTCCCGCTCGATCGACCGCTGAAGCAATTCGCAGTGGTGAGCGCCGGCACGGCTGCCGGCGTCCTGCTGATTTCTTGCCTCGGACCAACTCCGCCCTTCGCCGAAATCGAATGGCCGCAACTGGCTCGGTGGTCGGCCATCACCGGCATGTACACCGCTGTCGTTGCCTGGCCGCTGCTGGCAGCCGTGCATCGCCGGCGGCGGCACACGTTCTCATAGCCCGCGCGCACGCGCGACCAGCAGTTGCATGAACGCACCGCACGACTGGCATGCTTTCGATGTGCCCGGCCTGGCCGAGCCAGGACCGGTGTCCGCCGATCCGCGCAGCCGCCTGCGCTGGCTGTTGGCCCTGTTCGTGCTTTCGCTGGCGGTGGTCGGCGCGCGAATCATTTCGCTCGAGGTCACCTACGGGTCGACCTATCGCGAGCTGGCCGATCGGCCGCTAGAGCGGACGATCGTGCTGCCGGCGGTGCGCGGCCGCATTCTGGCTGCCGACGGCACGGTGCTGGCCTGCGACGAGCCGCTGGCGTCGTTGGCGGTCCGCTACCGTTGGCTGGAAGAACCGCCTACGGCCGATTGGCTGCGGCGCGTGGCCCGCTCGCGGCTCAATCGACAGCAGCGGCGCGATCAGGCGCAAGTCGCGGCTGCCGAAGAGCAGGTGCTGGCCGAGCGCGAAGATCTGCATCGCCGCCTGGCTTCGCTCTGCGGCATCTCGCTCGAACAGTTTCGCGCGCGGACCGCGGCGATTCAACAGCGCGTCGAGCGAACCGCGACACATGTCAACCAGCGCCGTGCGGCCCAGCATGCTCAGGCCAGCGGCGCGCGAGTTGCCGGCAACGAGTCGTCATGGTGGCAGCGGGCCGGCGGCGAACTCGAACGATTGTTCAGCGCCGGCCAGGACGAAGGCCCGCCGGCTCCGATCACGCTCGCCGAACAATTGGCCGACCACATTGTCTGGGAGTCGCTCAGCCTCGAGGCGGTGGCGGCCATCGGCGCCGAGCCGTGGCGCTATCCCGGCGTGCGCGTGGTCCAGCGGACTCGGCGCATTTATTCATCGGGCGCGCTAGCAGCGCACTTGATCGGCTACACCGGTTCGCCGCTGGGCGGCGCTGTCGAGAGTGCCGATGCCGACAGCCCGCGCCAACTGGTCGGCATCGTAGGCATCGAGCAGCGTTACGAATCGCTGTTGGCGGGCAAACCCGGTAAAGCGGTCGAGCAGTTGGACCACAGCGGCCGGCAGCTCGGTTGGCGCGTCGAGCGTGCCAGCCAGCCTGGGCGCGACGTGGTGCTCGCGCTTGATCCGCATTTGCAACGGGCGGCCGAATCGTTGCTGGATGCCGCTCTTGCCGTCTCGCACCGCACGAACAACGACGAGTCGGCCGGCGGGGCCGTCGTGGTCTTGCAAGTGCAGAGCGGAAATGTTTTGGCCGCCGCCTCGGCCCCGCGGTTCGATCCCGGCCTGGCCGCTGATTCGCGACAGATGACGGCTTGGCTGGCCGCTGCCGGCAAGCCACTGCTGGATCGTTCGATCAAGATGGCGATTCCGCCCGGCTCGGTGTTCAAAACGCTGTCGGCCATCGCCTTGCTCGAAACGGGCACGGTGTTGGCCGACGAGCCGTTCCAGTGCCGCGGCTACCTCGACCGGCCCGACCGCCAGCGCTGCCTGATCTTCAAGAACCGCGGCATCGGCCACGGGCCGATCGATCTGGCCGGCGCGCTGGCCCAAAGCTGCAACGTGTACTTCTTTCATTTTGCCACCGAAAGCGGCCCCGGTCCGATCGTGGATTGGGCGCGTCGGTTGGGGTTTGGCCAGCCGACGGGCATCGATCTCGAAGGCGAAGTTCGCGGCCGGGTTCCTTCGCCAGTCGAGCGCATCGGCGGCCGGCCGGCATGGAGCGCGGCGGACACGCAAGCCCTGGCCATCGGGCAGAGCGAGCTGCTCGTCACGCCGCTGCAAGTCGCGCGCTTGATGGCTGCCGTGGCCAATGGCGGATCGATGGTCCAGCCGCGCGTTGCCCGCAGCCTGGCGCTGGACGACTCGCCGGAAACCTCGCTTGGCGAAGCCGAGACCATTGCGCCCGGGCAATCGCGCCGCGTCGACGGTCTGCGCGCTAGCACCTTGCTCGCCGTGCGCAACGGCCTCGAGGCCGCCGTGGCCTCGCCGGAAGGGACGGCCCACCCGAGCGTCTATCTGGAAAGCGTGTCGATCGCCGGCAAGACAGGCACGGCCGAAACTGGTCCCGGCCGAGCCGATCATGCCTGGCTGGCCGCCTATGCTCCCAGCGATGCTCCCCGCGTCGCGATCGTCGTGGCCCTGGAGCATGCCGGCGGCGGTGGCGAAGCGGCCGGCCCGATCGTCAAACGGCTCGTGAGCGAGATGCAAACCCTCGGCTACTTCGGACGCCGCAAGCTTGCCGGCCAACCGCGTTGAGCTGTGAGTGTCTTATTTGCGCTACGACATGCCGATTGCTTTCCTGCCTACGCTCCAGCGTCTACACTCAAGTTTGCGGCACAAAATCGTCGCCGGAGTTCGGCCGGCCAGGGTTGCCGCGAAACTTGGGAGAAGATAGTTGACGGCTTTGGGTTGGCAACCAGGTGACCGGCGGTCGAGTGCGAGCTGGCGGATCGTCGTGGCACTGCTCATCTGCGCCGGGCTATTGACCTCGGGCGGTTGCCGCAAACGAGCGCCGGCCGATGGGACTGCCAAGGACAAGCTGAAAGCCGAAACCAAGCCGGATTTCGAACCGCAAAAGTTTGTCACGCGGCCCAACGACGGCGTGCGCTCCGAAATGGCGCTCAAGCGAGGGCACTGGTCTTCGACCGATTTGGAGGCGATCGCCAACCGCGGCGACGCCCGCGGCCAGCTCACGGCTCAATTATTCGACGGGCCGGGCGTGCCGATCGACGTCGGCCCCACGCCGTTTCGCGTGGTGTTCGCGCGGCCGGTAGTGCTCGCGAAAGGGCAACTTCGCCAAATCGAAGCCAGCCTCTACTGCCCGGCTTACACGGACCCCAAGCAGGCCGTCAGTCGCATGGCGGGCGACCAGGGCCGCGAGCTATTCGGCACGCGCTCGCCGGTATCATTGCTCGACCGGCACCAGTGGTATTTCGTCGTACTGGCTCGGCAGGGCGACCGCTATCGGTTTCTGCCGGATCTGGATAGCATTCGGGCACCCGACGCGGAACATCCAGGCGACGAGCGCGTGCCCCATTATCGGGTACGCATCATGGCCCCCGGCACGCGGCTGGAATTGGCCCCCAGCGGCCAGGGTTGGACCTCGACGGCCTATGTGCTGTGGGACGATCGCGAGCCCAGCGATCTTTCGGCCGATCAGCAGCAGGCCATGCTCGACTGGCTGCACTGGGGCGGCCAGCTCATCGTCAGCGGACCGGAGACGCTCTCCACGCTGCGCGGCAGTTTTTTGGAGCCGCACTTGCCTGCTTCGGCGGGCGGCACGGCCGAAATCGACAGCGCCGCCCTGGCCCCTCTGGTTGCTCTCACACCGTACGACGAGCCGCTGCGCGTGTATAAGCCGTGGTCGGGCGTGAAATTGATTCCCAAACCAGGCGCCACCTGTCCGCAAAAACTCCAGCAAGATTTTAAGCCGCCGCTGCTGCTGGAACGCCGCGTCGGCCGAGGGCGCGTGGTGGTCACGGCATTTTCTCTGGGCGAGCGAAAACTGCGCGAGTGGCCGGAATTTGACGCCTTCTTCAACGCTTGCCTGCTGCGCCGCGTGGGCCGGAGATATGTTGACCTGGTCGATGGTTTATCCACCATACGATGGTCAGATTGGGATCCGGACTCGCGCTTGCCGCCTGATCCGGCGCGCACGTCGCAGGTGCGTTACTTCTCTCGCGATGCCCACGAGCTGCCAAAACGAAAAACCAATGAATCTGAGCAATCCGATGCGAATGAGAACGCTTCGGGTAATAGGACCGACTGGTATTCAGACGAATACCAGGCGTTTGCACCGCCCGGCGTGGCGGGCTGGGATGATCTGAGCGCCGTTTCCAATGCGGCCCGCGATGCGCTGCGCGAGGCGGCCGGCATCACGGTGCCGCCGGCGAGCTTTGTGTTTTGGGCCTTGGCCTTGTATCTGACGGCGCTAGTGCCCGTGAATTGGCTCGTCTTCAAACTCGTCGGTCGAGTCGAATGGGCCTGGGCAGCGGCTCCCGTGGTAGCACTGGCTGGCGCGGTTGGGGTCATCTGGTCGGCCCAGTTGAACATCGGGTTTTCCCACGCTCACAGCGAAGTGGGCATCATCGAACTGCAGCCCGACTGCGATCGGGCACATCTCACGCGCTACACGGCCATCTACAGTTCGCTGGGCGCGAGCTACCGGCTCCAGTTCGATGACCCCTCGGCCGTGGCCCTGCCGTTTTTTACCGGCGTGCAAGTTCTGGCAGGGCAGCATCGAGACACCGTCAAGCTGCGGCGCCTGCCGGCCGCGGCCGACGATGATCGGGCGGGCCTGGTGAGCCTCGACGGCTTTCAAGTCGCGTCCAACTCGACCGGCATGGTCCACAGCGAGCAAACGCTGCCGCTGACCGGCGGCATTCGACTGGTGCGGCTGTCCGGCCGGCGTTGCCGTCTGGAGAATCGCACGCCTTGGAAAGTTGAGCACGCGGCGCTCGTGGGCCAGCAGGAATCCGCAATCGTCGGCACGTTCGGCCCGGGCGAGCAGCGCGAAGTGTCGCTCGTCGATCAATCTGCTGCCGACGAGCGGCTTTTTCCTTCGACGACGATCGAAGGACTCGATCTACGCAAGCTGATTGCGATCGCGACTGCCAAGAGCAACCTCGAGTCTGACGGACTGTGCCTGGTCGGCCTGGTTGCCGGGCCGATTCCGGGGCTCGAGATCGAGCCGGCCACGGTGCCGGCGCACATCGCCAATTTGGTGATGGCCCATCTGGACTACGGGCCGCTGGGTGCACCAAATGTAGACAAAAACGTTCGTCCCGCAGCGGGGCCGATCCAGCAGCCCGAATAGCACGTTTCGTCCCTTAACGGTCACGCATGATCGAGCTCATCAACTTCCGCAAGCAATACGGCGATTTCACGGCCGTCGAAGGCTTGACCCTCAATATTCCGGCCGGCGAGCTGTACGGCTTTATCGGCCCCAATGGCGCCGGCAAGAGCACGACCATCCGCTTTCTGGCCACGCTGTTGCAGGCCACGCAGGGCGAAGGCACCGTCAACGGCCATAGCGTGACGCGCGATCCGCGCGGCGTGCGCCGCAGCGTGGGCTACATGCCCGACAACTTCGGCGTCTACGACGGCATGAAGGTCTGGGAGTTTCTCGATTTTTTTGCCGTGGCCTACCAGATTCCACGCACGCGGCGCAAGCAGGTAATCAACGACTGCCTGGAGCTGCTGGACCTGGGACACAAACGCGAAGACTTCGTCAACGGCCTGTCGCGCGGCATGAAGCAGCGGCTATGCCTGGCCAAGACGCTGGTACACGACCCGCCGGTGCTGATCCTCGACGAGCCTACCAGCGGCCTCGACCCGCGGGCCCGGCTCGAGGTTAAGGCGCTGCTGAAAGAGCTGCGCCGCATGGGCAAGACGATTCTGATCAGCAGCCATATCCTCTCGGAGCTGGCCGACTGCTGCACGTCGATCGGCATTCTGGAGCGGGGGCAGTTGCTGCTTTCCGGGCCGATCGACGAAGTTTACAGTCGCATTCGCACCACGCGTGTGATCGAGATTCGCCCGTTGGGCGACGTGGAGCCGGCGCTGGCGGCCGTGCGCAGCGTGCCTGGCATTGAGGACGTGCAAGTCGCCGGTAGCCGCATCACGGTCGAAATGGCCGGCAGCGACGAGGACCTGGCCCGATTGCTCGAGCAACTGCTGGCCTCGGGCATCCGCCTGCGCTCCTTCGCCGAAAAAGACCCCACGCTGGAAGACATCTTTATGCTCGTGACTAAAGGACTCGTGATTTAAGTGAACAGTGAAAAGTGAAAAGTGAAGAATATAGCAGGCGGGTTGATACCCGCGATGCCCGCTGCCGATCCACCACTTTTCACTTTCCACTATTCACTTTTCACTTTGCATTTCCCATGTATCTCCTCGAAAACCCTGTGTTGCAGCGCGAGCTGCTGGTGAACTTGCGGCGGCCAAGGTCGTTTGCCGTGCTGTTTGCCTACGTGGCGTTTTTGGGGGCCGTGGTGCTGGCCGCCTGGCCCGAGAGCCGCAAGATCGACATGACCAACCCCGAAGCTGCCCGGCGGCTGGTGGGCATGTTTTTTCTGGGGCAGTACGTGCTGGCCTTGTTGCTGGCACCGAGCTTGGGGGCCGGGGCCATTGCCGGCGAGAAGGAACGCAAAAGCTACGAGATGCTGCTGGCCAGCCCGCTCAAACCGGTGGCCATCGTGCTGGGCAAGCTGCTGGCCGCGCTGTGCTTTGTGTCGGTGCTGCTGGCGGCCAGCGTGCCGATCGTGATGCTGTGTTTGCCGCTGGGCGGCGTGTCGTTCTACGAAGTGCTCGTGCTCTACTGGGCACTGCTCTGGACCGTGCTCACGTCCGGCATGATCAGCATCGCCGCGAGCAGCTATTTCGGCCGCACGGCAGCCGCGCTGGTTGTGGCCTACCTGTTGATTCTACCGCTGGCGCTGGCCGGCATCGGCATCTGGACGGCCCTGGAACATAACCCCGCCGGGCGGCTCTCGCTGGCCGCCGTCGTGCTGCCGATCGTGTGTGCGCCGCTGTGCATCGTGTTGCTGCTGCTGGTGAGCCGCCGGCTGCTGTATCCGCCCGACGTCGGCAGCGAAGGTAAAGAAGTCGTCGACGAAGAGCAGGAGTTTCGCCACGCGGTGGGCATGGTCATCCAGCGCGACGCCTTTCCCGATCGGCTCTTCGCTCCGCCGAAGCGCACGGACCTGCTGCCCGACGACGCCAATCCGGTCTATGACAAGGAAATGCGGAGCGAAGTTTTCAGCCAGGGCACGCTGATGCTGCGGCTGGTGATTCAGGTTAGCTTGGGGCTCTCGCTGCCGCTGATGGCCCGCTGCCTGTACTTTTTTCCGCAAGAAGTCCCGTGGTACGTGAGCTATTGTCTGCTGTTCAACATGCTGGTCGGTCCGGTGTTTTCGGCCGGCAGTATCACCAACGAGCGCGAACGCCAGACGCTCGACCTGCTGCTGGTCACCACGCTTTCGCCGTGGCAGATTGTCGGCGGCAAGCTGCTGGCCGGACTGCGCGTCTCGGGCGTGCTGACCGCCTTCTTGCTCTGGCCGCTGATCCTGGCCTGCCTGATGGTCTCATATTACTGGACCCAATTGCCGACGGTGGCCGGCTATCTAGTGGTAGTCGTTGTCACCTGCTGGACGACGGCCACCGCGGCCCAGCTTTGCTCGGTGCTGTTTCGCAAAACGGTGGTCAGTCTCACGGTTTCGTTCCTGGTGCTGGCCGTGTTGTTTGCGGGAGTGCCTGCGATGCGATTGTTCGTGGGCGCGTTTTACCCGAACAGTTCCATACTATCGGTGGCCTCAGAACTGGGCTTCTTGAGTCCTTTCAGCACGCTATTTGACTTGCCGCTGGCGGCCGATGCTCCCACCAGCGAACCGCTGGCCGGCCACTGGGGCGGCTGGTTCCGGTTCGTGCTGTTCTATATCGCGCTCAACCTGGCGATGCTCGTGGCGATGCTGCGGCTATTCGCCCGCCGGCGGTTGGGCGAGTGAGCCGATGGCGTACACCGGCCGGAATTGGTCGGCCGTTTCTGTTAGAATCGGCGCGAGATAGGATGTGCTTCTATATGGACTCGCGTGTGTGCGTCCCGAAAGCCGGTGGCGATGCACGGAAGGCCCGGAGGGCCGAAAGTCGTTAGCCAGGGGCGTGAGCCCCTGGAAAAACACACGAAGAAATCGGCGAGCCCCGAAGGGGCGACAGTCACTGTCGCCCCTTCGGGGCTTACGCAGAAAATTTGGCCGAGCATCCAGGGGCTCACGCCCTTGTCTTTACCCAGGTTTCCGGCATCGTGCTGAGTCGCGTAATTCGTTGCGAACTGGTTGCCTTTTCTCGGCTTAGCCTTCTGCTAGCGAAGCGTGGTGGTTTTGCGTTTGGTCGCCGTTTGGCA